>NZ_CANNGP010000024.1 GCF_947504105.1 uncultured Tateyamaria sp. | reverse complement strand
CCTACCGCAACTGCCGTTCTGGGTCACCTCTGGGCATACGGAAACCCTTGAAGATGTGGCGTTTCGGTCCGGAGCGGCGCTGAGCCACCTTCATCTTGTGTTGAGCCGGGAAGACGTCCACCAATCCTTGTTGCGTGCGCGGCTGGCGCTGAAAGCCGCAACAGTTACGTCAAAGCTGGAAGGACGTCTGGCGCGGGAGGCTGATATCCGCGGCGCCTACCATCTGACGCCGCCCGGTGAGGCACGAGGCCCGGACGGTGATCTTCTGGCCTTCTGGCGCGCGTCGGTTCGGGTTCGTCCAAACAGGATTGGCGAAATCGCCGATTTGGTCGGAGCGGAGTTCGCGGGCGACGTGGGCGTCTAGGTCGATGCGGGTGTGGAGCGCGCTGGGACCCATGGCGGGCTGTGTGGTCGTTCTGCGGTGCGTGCTCGAGGCAGATGACCGGGCGGAACGGGTCGCCTGTTTGCTGTCGGACATTGTCCTGGCGCGGACGCTGAACTGGACGCAGGTGTTGCCAGTCTCTGCGCAGCGGCTGACAAAGGCGGCGCTGCGGGGCCTGGCCGCAGAAGGGCAGGGGGCCGACCTGGCGATCCAGACGCGAATTCTCGAGTCCATCGAAGAGACGATCCGGTTGGCGCGGGATCTGGCCCGGCGTGCGGAAGCACTTTGCACCGTGGCGCCAAAGCTGCGGGCGAAAGGCTCGGAGTTAGCGGTGGCCTTGTTTCTGGTTGAGGATGCTGTCGCCCCCGCGACCATGCTCTCGCCGATGATCCAGGGCACCACCAAACCGATGACCGACCGGGCGGCGCGGCGGTTTTGTGACCGACTGGTGGAGCTTGATGTGGCGCAGGAACTCACAGGGCGATCGACCTTCCGGCTGTATGGGATTGTGCGATGACCCGCAGCGCCATGAATGTTGCGGCCAAACAAAAGCCTGCAAAGGGACAGGACGTCTCGTCAGGCGAAAGCTTGTTTGACCGTGAGCTCGTGGACTGGTGGTGCACAACACCACTTATGAAGCGCTTCGCGATGTCAGCCCTATGCTTGCTTCGAGAAGCGGCCTGAGCACTGCGGAAGGTGCGATGGCGGACGTGGCCGCCAAGCTCGCCGAGTTAGTCAATTTTTAGAGTAGCTTCGGCACGCTTGAGATGTTCGTGTTGCGTTCATACGTTGTAGTTGACCTGCTCCCCATTGAGTCCGCTAATTTGGGTTAGCTCTGTTTAGGTTTTGGTCCTTCATTGACCGGTTAACATATTCTGCCGGTGTCATGGCAGGCGAGGCTGGAATGCGGACGGTGCTGGTTGAAGTCGATGCGCCATGCGTTTATCAGATCGCGGGCATGGCGCAGGCTAACAAATAGATGCTCATTGAGGCACTCATCGCGCATAAGTCCATTGAAGCTCTCGACGAAGCCATTTTGCATCGGCTTGCCCGGCGCGATGTAGTGCCAATCGACCTTGCGGTCTTCCTGCCATTTCAGGATGGCGTTTGATGTCAGTTCGGTTCCGTTATCGCTGACCACCATGCAGAGATATCCGCGTATCGCTGCAATGTGATCTAGTTCACGGGCAACGCGTTCGCCTGACAGCGATGTGTCGACAACAGCGGCGAGACATTCGCGGCTGAAGTCATCAATCACGTTCAGAATGCGGAACCTGCGACCGCACGACAGGCTGTCAGACACGAAGTCCAAGCTCCAGCGCTGGTTTGGACCTTGGGGGATTGCTAGTGGCGCTCTGGTGCCCACTGCACGCTTGCGACCACCCCGTTTACGAACGGTTAACCCTTCTTCGCGGTAGATCCGATACAGCTTCTTCCAGTTCACACACCAGCCTTCCCGCTTTAGCAGGATGTGCAGGCGACGATAGCCAAAGCGTCGTCGCTCGGACGACAGTTCCTTCAGCCGCCCAAGCAACTCGGTGTCCTCGGGCCGCTTCGACGCACGCCGATAAACACGTGGATCGATCCCAGCCAAGGCGCACGCCGGCTTCTGATTATATCGTTTCTCTTTCATGGCCCAAGTCACGGCTTTCCTGCGTGAACCAGGCCTCAAAAGTTTTTTCCCAACATTTCCTTGAGCGTAGACACATCTATCATCTGCTCGGCAAGCAACTTCTTCAACTTGGCATTTTCAGCCTCAAGCGCCTTCAGCTTCTTGGCATCCGACACTTCCATGCCGCCATACTTAGATCGCCATTTGTAGAACGTCGCATCGCTAACACCGTGCTTGCGACACAACTCCTTCGCGCCAAGCCCCGCCTGATGCTTTTTCAAAATCCCAATGATCTGTTCTTTGCTAAAACGGCTTCTCTTCATCAACTGTCTCCTCAGTTGGAGAACAGGCTAACTCAAAACACCGGACTTTTCAGGGGAGCAGGTTAGGACCTACAAGATGCTGGGACGCGGACAGGTTCTTGCTCAAAGTGGCGACGCCCCTGCCCCGCAGGTTGCGTTGAACGAGGTTCTACCGTGGCTCAAGGGTTAAATCAGGCGGTGGTGAGATCGGGCAAGCAAAAGGATTGCTTTTGGTGAGCGGGAAACAGTTAGATCAATGCTTTTAGTTGCTTTCCGCTTGAAGAAGGTTCTCCACTTTGAACGTTTGCATATCTCTTTCGGTTAGATTCAGTTGCTGTGCTCGACCAATATCGTGCGCAAGCAGGGAATGTCCAAATGCAAAGCTAAACCCGCGCAATCCCGCTGCATCCAATAAGGTCGGTGCAATATCAAAATGAGAAGAGGGACCCTCATGTTGAGTGGATGGAAGATCAGGGTGCAATAGAAGGAAGAACAAAGTTCGTTCCTGCTGTTCCAGTGTCGGTATCATGTCTCCTTGGATCAATAAGTGATCCGATACGATTGCGATAACGGTATTTGATCCAACTGGAGAGCGTCTTATATACTCAATGAATTCTGTGATCAGTTTGTCCGCGCAATGCACGGCATCCAGCATCATTGATCTTTTCGCGGTGTAGCTGGCGCAGCCGGGCGATGGTGTCCCGAAGGGATGGTGCGTATCCAGTGTCAGTACAGCCAGATGAAATGGCTCTGCACTTTCTGCCAGCCCATCGAAGATTGTCCGTGCATTATCAAAGAGGTTGGCGTCATACATGCCCCAGCTATGTGCTGTCGCGCTTGGCAACTCATCAATGCCCAGAACCGCATCATACCCGTTGTCTTGCAAAAATTGTCCTTTGCCAGCAAAGGAAAGAGATGCGCCACCTACATAGGCGTTTCTGTACCCGGCTTGTTTAAGGTACTCGGCCAGGCATGTGATTTCCGAAAATGGGTTGTTAACTTCATTCAATACACTATTGCCCCCCATCTCAGAGAGTAACGGGACGCCACATTGGCTGCTGACAATCCCTCCAATTGTCCAGCCAGTTCCCGGATACTGTTGGAAGTCACGGAACCAAAGACCCTCGGACGCTAGACTTTTGATTTGCGGAAGAAGGCCCGGAAACAGGGCCTCGTTAAAATAGGTTTCTTCCAGACTCTCTAAGTAAATCAGAACCAAATTAAGCGCATTTGGTGCCTGAATGATTCCGCTACTTTTGGTGCCTTGCTGCAGCCGTGTAATCTCATTATTCAGTCGGGCAGAGGTGCGAAATGTACTTTCACGAAAATCAGCATAGGCGTTGATCGGATAGTTTGCCCAAAGACTGAATATTGCTGATGTCAGTGCGATCCCCATTCGAAGAACCGTATGGGGAACGGGCCGCATATTTTTGATGGCGAGAAAAATAACGATGGGCGTTGCAAGCAAGTATATGCCCAGAACAGACATGCGCACTAAATCAGTTTTGATTGCGATCTTGAGTGTGGAAGGATCGAGATGCGCGAAAAAAGCTGAATTAAACGCCGTGCCCTGCGACGCAAAAGAGATAGTCAAAGCAACATTAAGAAAGACGAACGCTGTTCCTGCTATCGTCAAGATGACGCGCCAGCCGATATTACGCTCAACAGCCAGACATAGTGCCACAACCATAAATGCTGTTGACAGAATCCAAAAAATTCCTGGCTCCCGTCGCACATCGCCAGCGACGATCATCAGCGGGATCGCGAAAAAACCAAGTAGAAAAAGAGACCAAAAAAGTGTGCGGAACATTGAAGTATTCACCCTTGAGCTGGCAGAAACTGTAATTTTTTTGATAAGTCCTTTTTTCCCAAAGGGCTATACTTCGATGAAGCCCAGAAAATTCAAAAATATAAGTCCCCAAGCTGTTGCTGGGAACAGAGCGGTCAGTAAAACAGCGGCTGATCCTAGGTCCTTGGCTATGCGCGACAATTCGTGCTGCTCTGGACCAATCCGATCTACAATCGCCTCCAGTGCGGAGTTGAGAATCTCAATGATGAGAACCGCCATAAGCGAGCCGATCAAGAGCGCTACCTGTCCAGGACCAGATCCGATACAAAAGGCGATTGGGCAGGCCAAAATAAAAATCACAACTTCTAAACGAAAGGCTTCTTCGCTGATCCAGATATCGCGTAAACCTGCCTTGGAATTTCGAAAGGCTGCTAAAAGCCGTGCACCACCGCGTAGATTATGCGGTTTTGATGTTTGTTTGGCACACATATTCAACAGCTTTCAATAATATACAACTGACCAAATTGATTCGCATTCATGCAGAAACGGTCGCTTTTGTCACGCTTAATCTCCGCACGAGTGATCAAGCTGTTAGCTGTTCCAAAAACCTATGACAAAACGTTTGGAGTTTTGGAAGGTTTTTGTCATCATGGGGCATGATCATCGAATATGCTCGCGTTTCAACCACAGACCAGAACCTTGACGCTTTGACGGCAGCAGGTGCGGAGCGTTTGTTTTCTGAGAGAGTAAGCGAAGCTAAAGCAGAACTTCCAGAGCTGGATAAGATGCTTGATCAGCGCCGTGACGGTGACGTGGTGGTGGTGACCAAATATGATCGTCTCGCCCGTTCATTGCGCGATCTGTTGGATATTGTGGAAGCCATCAAAGAACGTGGTGCGGGTTTCCGATCTTTGGCCGAGGATATCGACATGACGATGCCCGCCGGAGAGCTGATTTTCCGCGTCTTCGCCTCCATCGCCCATTTTGAACGGCGTAGGGTCGCAGTGTCTAGCCGCCTATTCCAGTACCACTGATTTGAGGTTTGTCTAGTAAGATTTTAGGGGCTGGTGGATGCATTCCAAGTGCATGATGCGGCCGGATTTGATTGTATTGCCTGAGCCAGATGTTGATGGCGATCTGGGCTTGTTTGGTGCTGTGGAACCAATCTGCATTCAGCACTTCCCGACGGAGTGTTCCGTTGAAGCGCTCGTTGTATTCGTTTCCCCATGGGCTGCCTGGATAGATTTGCATTGGTTGAATGTCGACCCGTCTGAGCCAATCCTGAGGCTGCGGGGCAATGAATTCGGGGCCATTATCGGAGCGGATGAACTCAGGCTTCCCATGCTTCATCAGCAACCGGTGCATAACGTCCAGAACATCGCTTGCGTTCATCTTTAGGCGGACCATTACACAAAGCGCCTCACGGGTGTATTCATCCAGCACCGTCAGCAATTTGTAGCTGCGTCCGTTGCCCAGCTTATCATGAACAAAATTGATCGCCCAGACATGGTTGGGATGTGTCGGGCGCAAGGGGCTTCTCTCAAAACCAGAAACCAAAGGGGCAAGGACCCCAACCACAAAGGAGAGACCGGATGACACGAGCAAATGGCACTTCAGACGAGCGCCAAGATGAAAGGGTAATCGCGGCCAAAATCGCAGAGCAGAATGATTGCTTCCGCAAGCGACCCCTCGCTATGGCACTTGCGCAGGAACTGACTCGATACCACCAAGAGTTCCTCAGCCTCAGTCACGCTAAAGAGCCTCAGTTTTTTGCGTTGGTTAGGAGTGTACGCCTGCGCAAGATGGGTCGACAAAGCAGTGTCCAGCCGCTCAGCCATTTCCTTGGTTACATCGCTCTGCGTCGCCGCCGAGATCGGTGCGGTCTGAAACATTGGTTGCTCTTTTATTCTTATTTGCGCAACTACCGGATTTAACACGCGATTCCAGATGCCGAGTTAAGAAAAATGTCCAAAGGTCGTGGTGTGTTCGACAGCAACCACAACATCCGCGCGGTGTTAACAGCTGTTAACAGCGGAGTAGGTCGACCTACCGTCGCAAAAAGACGCACGGCGTTTGACGATGGATATGTATTTCTCAACGCCCGAATACATGACCCGTGCGGCCGAGCAAACTCAAGCCGCGAGCATATATTGCGAGCACTTGCGAGGGTGCCAAGTACAGCTGCAGCCCGGAGCCTGACGGCGCAAGGTGCGCTTGGCTCGTCCACAATAGCCGTAGCGACAACTCATAGAGCGGAATAGACACGAACAAACGTATGCTTGCTGCCGAACGATTGGCTGTCGCAGAGTTGGCGACACGGCAAGGATTGGTGCTCCCCGTGGCCTTACCTACTAGTCAGATTGCAAAAAGGACCTGTCTCTTGAGTACTCGGCGTGTCGTTAAACTAACCCGATAAATGCCGAGCGACATGGTGCCGGAAACAGGGCAGGGGCCGCGCATTTTTTGCTGCAGCCCCCGATGTTTCCTTGAGTGTACAAAGATAGTTTCTGATTTAGATAAAATCAGGATAGCAGCCAAAGGCGCTGCCAGCATGCTCCAGCACTTCCGCGGCCAAAAAGTCCTCAAAACTTTTGTGCATGTAAAGCGCCGGTACCTCGGCCTCGACCTTGTCGTCACGGGTGATCGCATTGCCGGCGGGGCTAAAGTCGCTGTCCACCTCATTCATCTTGGCACCGTCTGCGTCCATTTCGACTGCTGTGGGCGCATCACGGCGATCTTGCGAGAAAACGAACATGTCAGCGCTGTCATCGCTGCCTTGAGCGTCGGAACCCCTCAGGCCGTTGCTCTGATCAGCGCCATCGCTGTCGAGACCATTGATGTCTCCAAGATCCTGATCGCTCCCGATTGTGTTGATGGAAGTCCCGGAGCCCGAGCCAAGGTTAAGCCAGACCTGATCGGTGTTGTAGTTCACAGTAACCGTCGCGCTGCGGCCACCCAGACCTAATACGTCGAAGCTGCCCAAGGTACCGGAAACTTCGTCCGCGGTCATCAACAAGTAGTTGCCATTGTTCATGGACGCTTGGGTCAGGTCCACCGTCAAGTCGAGACCACCCAGTTCAAGACGAGATGTCACATTTGGATTATCGCCGAAAGCGCCAGACCGGAATTCCGCAATGCTTCCCAGACCACCGCCGTCGCTGGCGATGATTAGGTCGGCCCCGGCTTCGAACCGGATAGTGCCGCGATCTGCACCGCTGCCATCAAATCCGGCAAGAGCATCGGCCCCGTCGATCACCAGTTCCTCGTCCCGGCCAACGACGTAGGTTCCGCCATTGGCGCTCAGGATCGCTTGACCGCTCTCGATAACCAGGTCGACGTTGCCGTTGATTGAGCCGGTATTCGCAAAGCGCCCACCGTCCTGTGCAATGCTCAGAACACCTGGACCGTTGTAACCGCCCAACCAGACCTGGCCCGCCGAGGTGATGGCAATTTCACCCCCCGTTGCGCCCGCTGTGGTCAAACCGGTGACATCAAGCCGCCCATGCGAGATCTCGAGCCGTCCGCTTTCGCCCATATCCAGCGCAGAGATGGTTTGCGTGCCGCCATAGATCACGAGGTTGCCACCAAGATCGACGCTGTCACCGTCGACACTGCCAGCGATATCGCCGCTGTCCCAGTTCAGACGGTTGTCCCAACGGACACCGTCGCCCCGCTCATCGGGGACAAATCGAACATCGAGGGCGTCGGTGCGCTCTGTCGGAAGAATACCAAAGGCGGTTTGGAAGAAGGCGTTGAGTTCATCAGCCGTGACCTCGTTGACTTGAATCCATTGCACCAGGTCATCGGTGGTCGCATTGGGGTCATTGAGGAGCACGCGCGCCAGATTGTTCATGGTCGTTTGATCCAGCAGATCTCGATCAAGCCCACCCACGTTTCGGTCATGGGACTCTTCGCGGTCATACAGAACGTCTTCGCCGCTGAACCAGTTGTAGACGATCGTGTCGTCGTAGAATGCAGTTTGCTGGTTGTTCAGCCCGCCGTTGTTGTAAAAGTGGCTGTCCAACTCCCAAGGTGCTTCAGGATCGGTCAAGTGTGCCACGATATTGCCGATCAGGGCCGTTTGATATCCGTCATTGTCGATTCCTAAAGATAAGGCGCCTGCCGTTACGGCGTCACGATATCCGGCATCCGTCACCACATTGCCCTGCACGAGGGAATAGTGCCCGATCGGCCCACCGTCGCCACCACCCAGTACGTTGAGCATGGCGTTGTTGTCGAAAAACAGGTTGTCTTCGACGAAACCACCGGTGCGGATTTGTGCGCCAAAAGACGAAGCCTGTCCCATGATATTGTCACGGAACGTCACATCAAGGTTGTCGTTCTGCACATACACCGCGTGGCTGAACATGCCGGGTGCCTGCGGAGAGTCTGCGCTGCGGTCGTAGGCATAGCCGTCTTCCCAACCAATCTCGGTAAAGCGCGTTCCCTCGATCAAAAGGCCGACGCCACCTTGTGCGTAGATGCCTTGAATCCGGTCATCAAATGCGTGCCAGGTGCCACCGTGCACGGGCTCGTCCCGGCTCAAGTTATAGAAGTTGGAATCGTGCAGGGTGAAGCTGTCGACGTTCTGCACGACAAGGCGGCCCTCTTGGGTGCCTGTTATGGAGTCGAAGATCACATTGTTGCTGTTGTCACCGGGACCCGCTACCAGAACGGTATTCACAAAGTGCAGGTCGTGTACAACTAAATTACTGAAATCATTGGCAATAAAGTAAATATCGCCTTCGATGACTGGCTGCTCACCGTCGCCGTAAGAGGTGATGACAACCGGGTGCAGCGGGCTTTCGCCTTGAATGCCGCGGGTCGAGATATCTTCTCCACGCGACTGGTAGGTATAGCCGGCCTCAAAGCGCAGCCAGTGGGATGATGGTTCGGACCCTGTGCCGACCAGTTCGCCCCACAGCATCATGCCAGCATCCATGTCCAGCGCGGTATCGGCGCTGGACCCATATTGCGGGTTGTCCGTCAGCCATTGTGCGGTGATCTGCCATTCCTGTAGCCCTTCAGCTGCAGCGATGTCGGCAACACTTAAGGCGTCTGCTGAGCCGGAGACGAAGACTTCACGATGGTTGTCGCCTGTTTCGATAACCAACTCGCCGTCATCGTCGGTTTCCAGCATGTAGTGGTCAGCGCCTGTTGCCCAACCGGCGGCCTGGCTGCCGGGGACGACGTTCATTGAAATTGTTTGCTGTGAGGTCGCACCATTGGCATCCGTCACCTCGATCGTGAAATCAAGCGATCCGGTATAGTCCGTCTCTGTCATCACCAACGCCAAGGAGTTGTCGGGATTAACGGTCAGCCGTCCGTGGTCTGGGCTGTCGATTACAGTGATCGACTGCGCCGTATCGAAGTTTTCCGGTTGCAGTGTTGTGGTGCGTCCGCCAGAGATTTCGGCGGTCGTTTGCGTTGTAACTGTCAGCGGCATGGATGCCTCTTTTCGTATCAAGGCCAGACGTCAAACGACCGGCAGAAGTGTCCTGGAGGCTTGCCAAGGCAAACCCCGATTCCCTGCGCACAGCACCGGCCTGCGCCGACGGTGCGCTATTTTTTGTCAGATACTGCTCTGACCCTGCGTTAACTGATACTACTCAAACGTGCTGTTTTTAGCGCGAGATTATGGCTGTAATACGGCAATGAATGGTCCGAGCAAGGCAGCGTTGCTTGAGGGCGGACGAACTTGCGTCGTTTCGGCGAGGTTTTGCTAGTTAAGGGGTCTCAAGGCCGAAATTTGCCGTAATTCAGGTCGAATCCGTATCCGTATGGTGCGGATTTTCGCCCAACTTCCCGGCGATCAGTTTTGCGAGCTCTGCGGCTTCTTGTGCGACATTGAAATCTGAAATGACCACAGCCGGGCCGGCGGCGCCCATACGCGCGCGCAGACTGCTGTCCTTGATGAGTGTTTCCAGGTGGCGGCGTAATGTATGAACATCTCCTGGCGGTGCGATCAAACCAGTTTCCCCGTGCTGGACCAGTTCTCCTACCCCTGCAACTTGGGTTGTCACTACAGGACGTGCGCTGGCGAGGGCTTCCATCAAAATCACCGGAAGACCTTCGGAAAAACTGGGCAGGACCAGCACATCGTGCTCGGCAAGCGCTTGAGCCACGCCAGCCTGATCCAAGTAGCCGGTAAAGTGGATACGGTCGCCGAACCGTGCGGCCGCGGCTTCTAATTCAGGCCTGTCCTGGCCATCTCCCACCATTGTCAAAGTCAGGCCCGCATGGGTGGGCATCAACGTATCAAGCGCCTCGAACAGCACGTGCACCCCCTTTTCCGGATCAAAGCGCCCGACAAAGAGCAGACGGCACCCAGTCGCGTCCTCTGGCAGGGCAGGGGCGTCGGCATAGCGGGCGGGATCCACACCGCAATGGATGATACGGAAGCGTTTCCAGTGCGCGCGGTCCGCAAAGAGCATCAGTTGCGAACGTGCAAAGTGGCTGATCACAGCGACGAACGCTGCGTTCTCGGCCTTGGGACCCAGTTTCAAACCTTCGGGTTCGAACAGGTCAACCGGCCCATGCAAGGTGAACGAGTAGGGTACGCCGGTCAGTTCTTTGGTCAACAGTGCCACCATCGTGCCGTTGGTGGCGAAGTGACTGTGGATATGCCCGATGTTCTGCAGATCAACGAAGTCGGCCATCAAGGTGGCCTCCAGAAAATAGATTATCTGGTAGATCACCGACTTCAGCCCGGGGTTGCGCAGGCGCCACGCCATTCGCAAGGCTTGGAAGTAGCGCGACGGGTTTTTGAAGAGCCGCAGCTGCGCTGTGAGCAGCTTCAGGGGGTTCTTGGCCTCACGCAGCAGATAATGGGTAGAGGCGGCAGCTGCGCGACCCTCTGGACCGCTGTGCTGGCTTTCCGTGGTTTCGCGCACCGACACGGTATGGATTTCGGCGCCTAACGCCCGCAAAGCGGCGATTTCCCGTTCGATGAAAGTCAGTGAAACGAGAGGGTAAAGCCCGGTCAGATAGGCAATGCGGGGCAGGGCAGGGGAGTCGGATGGCATGGCGTGATCCTTCAGCGGCATGGCGCGCTTTGCCTAGTTCCAGCCAAACCGCTTCTCCAGCCCAAGGAAAACTGTGTTGGCGTTGCGATCGGCACTTCCCGTTTCGATAATGCGCACTGTCGAAAATTGTCCAACCAGGTTCCAATCCTGGGCCAAGTCCTGACGATAGGTTAGATCAAGCCCGACGCGGCGCGTGTCGCTGGCCCCAATACCCTCTTCATCAGCATCGCGTAGCGACAGTAACACATCCAGAGAGCTTCTAGTGTTGAGCTGTTGATTGAAATTCAGGCTGAGCACCGAGTTGATCGTTTCGACATTGTCACGTGTGGTCGTGGGTGTCTGGGAAAGGTCCGCAGTGAACGTGGCGCGCGGCATTTCATATTCCCAGTTCAGGCCAAAGAGTGGACGGGTGCTAAGCCCCTCGGCGCGGGATAGACCCACTGAGTAGCCAAACCCGCCGCGCGGCAACTCCAGCTCCCTCTGGATTTGCACCGTGGTGCGCCGCCCGTTGGCTTCGATGGGGCTGTCAAACACCAATCCGGCCGTACCGTTGGGGCGTATCCAGGTGAGTTCTCCATCGACGAAAATACCATCGGTACTACTTGTCTCGGCGCCGGACTGCTCGGTCTCTTGCTGACCCACGGCAAATCGACCGGAAAGGGCGGGCGTTATTTCCGTGCGCAGCTCACCGCCCAGCCGCACCGATTGAGTATCAAGGGCACCGGCGCCTTTCTCGTCAAAGCGGAACAGGCTGCCGATGAGGCCCACGGTTGTCGTCCGATCCACAGCAGCCGTAATGGAAAAGCTCAGATCACTCTGATCTGCATCCAACAGCGAGGGGTCGGCCGTGTCCCTATATCTGATGCGGGTTTGTGACAGGCTGTAGCTGGCGCCCAGAGGGCTCTCAATACCGAACGCGCCGTCCAGTACGATCCCCGAGCTGCGACGCGTGCCGCCATCGAAGGTGTCAAAATCCACACTGTCAACGCTCTCGCCCGTGGCAAAGCTAGTGCTGTCCAGCGCTGTGCTTTCGAAGGTGAGGCCAAGGCCGAGGCGTGACCGCCCGACATCCCGGTCCCACCGCAGCCGCGCGTCGGCATTTTCCACGGTGTCGTCACTGTCTTCGCCCAGCAACAGATCCCCACCCAGCCCCACGGTCAGCGTGTCGATGGATGCCCGTCGTTCCAGTGAGAAATCCAAGCGCGTCCGATTGATCAGACGACTTTCTCCATCGACAAGCAAATCGGGGTTGTCCGACCACTCCAGGCCATTGCGGAGATCGAGGATAATGCGTTGAGCGCCCTCTGGCACGTCTTGGGCCTGGCTGTTGAACGCCAGTACAAAACTACAAATCGAACCTGTTCCCACCAGGCGCACCCAATATAGCGCTGCGCCTCCAATACCCTGTTCGCGGGACTTATTCGAACAGGCGTCTTTCTGGTACAAGAATGACATCCCCGTCCTTCAGCACGATATCGTTGCTCAATGCAGCCCCTTCAGCCAGGGCTTTGTAATTAATTTTGCGGACCGTTTGGACGCCCGTTTTATGATCTGTGCGACGCAGTTGCAGCCGTTTGACAGCAGCGAACCGTGTCATACCGCCCCCCATGGAAAGCGCCTGTAAGATAGTTGTACCGGGCGGCATTTCGGCAAGACCCGGCGTGTTGAATTCGCCCAGCAAATAGACGTTGATCGTTTGCGGTTCGAGCGGCTCGCGCTCTTCCGGTACGACAAAAACGAATACATTTGGGTCAGAAGCAAAGTTACTGGCGATCGCAATACGGATGTTACGTTCGATCTGGGGTGTGGTCAGCCCAGCGGCGCGCAACGTTCCCGCAAACGGAAAGCTGAAGCGACCGTCAGGCAGCACCCGCACCGACCTATCGAGGCTCGGATCCTCAAGCACCTGAATTTCCAGTGTGTCGCCCGTGCGCACGCGGTAGTTGCTTTGCGCGTCGGCTCCGGTCAAAGTGCTAAATACGATGGCAAACGCCAGCGAAATAATAAAAATGATGCGCGTCACAGGTTGGTTCCCGGTTCGGACCATGCTCGTTCTTCTTTGTCCTAGGGGCAGTTTCGCCTTCTGGAAAGCATGTTTCCGCCTACCAACGGGGTTTATTGGGCATATGTTCTCTATTTGACACGCTGGATAGGGCTCAGACTGGCGCGTGATCCGGGCCCAAAGTGACCTGAGCAGGACCTTCAGGACTGCGATAACAGGGCAGGGATTTCCATGCTGGCTGGTATTTGGGGTGTCTTGTACGGCTGTATCTGCCTGTTGTAACGGACGCCCATTTGCCCGTGATGTAGTGTAGAAGGTAATCGATTCACGAGCGGCCGCCCCGCAATGCTCATCTTGTGGTCATAAAACTGACCAATAACAGTTGCATGGCGATGTGCATGACAGATACATTTCTTCACGTTAATAGCGCTATATTCGAAGCGTGCATTTTATTAGATTTTTGAACAAAGAGATAAGGCAAGGTTTTGCAAAAACTCAAAGTTGCCGTCGTTGGACTGGGCAAGATGGGCCTAAGCCATTTTTCTATGGTCAACGCGCATCCTGGCGTGGACACAGTCGCCTGCGATGGCGCGGGCTTTATGGTCGATGTGCTGGGTAAGAACCTAGACACGCCCATCTACAAGGATTTTGACACCATGCTGACGCAAGAGCCGTTGGACGCGGTTGTGATTGCAACACCGTCGCGTCTGCACGCGCCGATGGTTACGGCCGCCTTGGACAAAGGTCTAAACGTTTTTTGCGAAAAGCCGTTCTGCTTGAATTGGACTGACAGCCAGCGCTTGACCGATCTGGCTAAGGAAAAGGGCCGCGTGGCGCAGGTAGGCTATCACTATCGTTATGTGGGTGCCTTTGGCGAGATGAAGCGCTTGATCGAAGCGGGCGCCATCGGGCGCATCACCCACGTGCTGGCCGAGGCCTACGGTCCCGTGGTGCTGCGCTCGAAAAAGGCAACCTGGCGGACAGAGAAAGCCGAAGGCGGGGGATGTCTCTATGACTATGCCGCACACCCGCTGAACCTTTTGAACTGGTTTTTCGGCACACCGGATCAGGTAATTGGGTCCCATCTGGGGAAGGTGTTTTCCGAAGGGACTGATGACGAGGTCTTTTCGACCCTGCGCTGGAGCGACGGGCCGACCGCTCAGTTGTCGGTCAACTGGTCCGATGAAAGCCACCGCAAGATGTCGACCAAGATCAGCCTGATCGGTACCAACGGGCGGCTTTATGCGGATCGACAGGAGTGTCAGGCCTATCTGCGCAAACCCGTGGACGGCTATGACGCCGGTTGGACGGTGAAATACACAACGGAACTTACCAAGGACTGCTGGTTCTATCTGCGAGGCGAGGAGTACTCCGCTCAACTCGACGAGTTCGTCAGCGCCATTCAAGCGGGTGAGCCAACAGCACGACAAAATGATTTTGCATCGGCCACGCAGACCGACAAGACCATGGCGATGATCATCGAAAACTCCGAGACCGGTATGCCCGTGGGCGAGGCGCGTGCAGCGATGCCGGAGGCGGTGAAGAAACGCGGTTGGTTCGGGAGGTAGGGCGATGGACAAGCTTTTATTTGGCGACAACCAGTTTTTCGGCATCAACCACATGTCCGAGGAAAAGGCCCGTGCCCAAGCCATGCGGTTTCAGAAAACCGATGCGATCATGGACGTGCTCGACACCGCCTATGAGGCGGGCATCCATACATTCATGTGTACCACCCACGACCGCATCGCCGAGGTGGTCGAGCGGGTGAAAGCGGATCCGGTGAAGTACGGTCAGTTCCAATTCTATCCGTGCATGCCTTATGCCCACAAATATGCCAACGCGGTGACCGAGCACGGCATGGTGGGTGCCCTGCGAGAGTTCATGCCCAAGGATGGCCTTTTGTCGACGGCGCTGGCAGGAGGCAAGGCACTGGCCACAAAAGAGGTGGATGGCATCTCCAAGGTGCTGATCGACATGGAAATGAAGATGTTCGAAGGCGCCAAGGCCCCTGTTGTGTTCATCCAGAATGTTTTTACTGATCTGCTGCTTGGCATGGGGTTCACCCGGGCCTTCAAGATCTTTGATGATCATGTGCGGGAAAGCTGGGGTGCAGAGCCAGCCTACATCACCATGAACATGCCTGTCCTTCTGGATGCGTTGGAAAAGGAAGGGATCAAGCGACCGATCATCTGTTCCAACATAAACAAGATCGGGTTTCGTATGTCGGGCGGTTTCGATGCGTATCTTGATGCGCTCAAATCGGGACGGGTGCGTGCGGTAGCCATGTCGGTCTATGCGTCTGGCGCGATCCCCGCAGACGAGGCGATCCACTGGATTTCTGAATTGCCCGGAGTGGAAAGTATTGTCTTTGGCGCGTCGTCTGCAGGTAACATCCGGGGCACAAAGGAATTGGTTGATCGGTATATGGGCGAGGCAGTGTGATGGCTGATGGGAGCAACATGGACACGGACCAGGGTCTGGGACAAATGAAACGCGTGCCGATGCTGAACGCTTGGGTGCATGACATCTCCATGGATGACCTTGTGGAGCAATTCCGCGAGGGCGTGATGCTGACACTGCACGTGGACATGATCATGAAACTGCAGCAGGACAGCGAATTCTACGATCTGCTGGATCAGTTCGATGTCATCACCTGTGACAGCCAGATCATGTATTTCGCCACCAAGTGGCTCGGTACTCCGGTGCGCGAGCGTGTTTCCGGTTCGGATTATTTCCCGAAATTCTACACCCGCTATGCGGACGACCCATCGATGACCGTGTTCTTGTGTGGCGGGAAGCCCGGCATCGCCGAGCTTGCTGCAAAGAATATCAATGCCAAGGTTGGGCGCGAGATGATCGTGGGCACGGACAGTCCATCCTTTGCCTTTGACAAAGACCCAGCCGAGATCGACCGGATGATCGCGGCCATCAATGACAGCGGCGCAACGGTTTGCCTTGTCGGGCTGGCAGGGGCACGGCAGGAAAAGTTCATCATGAAGTACCGCGCTCGCATGCCCGGCGTGAAGCTGTGGCTGCCCCTTGGGGGCACGATCGATTACGAAAGCGGTACTTTTGCTCGCCCGCCGGCCTGGATCACCGAATGGGGGTTCGAATGGCTTTATCGTTTGCTGAAGGAGCCCCGCGCGCGCTTTCACCGCTACGTGGTGCACGAGCCGCCGTTCTTGTGGGCGGTTCTGAAACAAAAGCTGGGACGCTACAGGGATCCGTTCAAGGACACATAGAAGCGACAGACCCGGTCACATCATACTAAAGAAAAACATTGGGACAGTGTAATGAAGAAGTTTATTGGCAGCTTTTTGGTATCTCCGGAATTCCAGCGTTCCCTGCTGGCGTTGCCGGTCCGCGCCATGGTGCGCGCAACAGACGGTTTCATGAAGTATTCATCGGCGTTCAAGATGGACATGCAGGTCGTTGAGCGGCCGCACTACTCCTACTGCATGCTAAAGGCAGCCGAACTGGCCGTTCGATTGGGGCATGACCGGATTTCCGCCATCGAATTTGGCGTCGCGGGTGGCAATGGTCTTGTCTACATGTGCGCATTCGCCGAAGAGGTGAAGAAAATGACCGGTGTCACGGTCGACTGCTATGGCTTTGATACCGGTGAAGGCATGCCGGACCCCGAAGGTGAGGCCGATCTGCCCTATTGGTTCGCAGCGGCGCAGTACCGGATGGATGTGCCTGCACTCAAGGCACGTGTCCCGCAAGCCAAGCTGGTGTTGGGCAATATCCGCGACAGCATCGACGGGTTCATCGAAGAATATAACCCGGCACCGATCGGTGCGATCTTCAACGATACCGACTACTGGTCGTCGACCCGGGAAAGCTTCCGGCTCTATGACAAGATCAAGTCGCATCCCGATGCCTTCCTGCCACGCCAGTTCATGTATTTTGACGACGTACTTGGCTCGGAAACCGAGATGTACGGGCCTCATAACGGTCAAATTCTGGCGATCAACGAATTCAATGCGAAACAGGACGCGGTCAAGATTCACCGGAACCAGAACCTGCTAAGTTTTGATCACTTGGCCTATCGATTCCAGATTTACTATGCGCACCTGTTTGAGCACCCTGCATACAACACATACGTGGGCGGTGAGCGTCAAGAACACCTTCAGGACCTGCTCAAGCTGAAGGCAGCGCGTTGAGGAAAGGGCGCTTTGGCGAAAGGAAGTGCATGATGTCTTTTCAGATGCATTCAACCTCTAAGGACAAACCATGATTACCCCCATTTTACTCTGCGGGGGGTCTGGCACGCGTCTTTGGCCGTTGAGCCGTAAGTCCTATCCTAAGCAATTTGCTGCGATCCTCGGTGAAGAGACATTGTTTCAGGCCTCGGCGCGGCGTCTTGCAGGTCCGGAATATGCCGCGCCTGTCGTTGTCACCGCTTCTGACTTCCGCTTTATCGTGACAGAGCAGTTGCACGACATCGGCATTGATCCGGGTGCGATCTTGATCGAGCCAGAAGGTCGCAATACCGCACCGGCCATTCTGGCAGCAGCCTTGCAGGTCGCGTCAAGTGATCCGGATGGACTGATGCTGGTCGCCCCTTCGGATCATGTTGTCCCTGATGCGGATGCCTTCCGCGCAGCCGTGGATACGGGGGCTGAACCTGCACAGAACGGTCAATTGGTGACATTTGGAATCGCGCCAACCCATCCCGAAACGGGCTATGGTTACCTGGAGTTGGCCGATATTCCGCAGGGGTGTGCGCCGGTTCCGCTTACCCGGTTTGTTGAAAAGCCTGATATGGAACGCGCCACGGCCATGGTGGCCGATGGGCGGCATTTGTGGAATGGTGGGATCTTCCTATTTCGTGCTTGCGATATCATTGCCGCGTTCGAAGCGCATGCGCCCGCTCTCATGGCGCCTGTGCGCGCAGCCTTTGAAATGGCTGAACCGGATTTGGGCTTTTTGCGGCTCGCGCCGGAGCCTTGGGCCAAGACCGAAGAAATCTCGATCGACTATGCCGTCATGGAGCGCGCCAGCAATTTAAGCGTTGTGCCCTTCGACGCTGGCTGGTCCGATTTGGGTGGCTGGGACGCTGTGTGGCGTGAAACGGGTCCCGATGCGAACGGTGTGGCCACCTCAACCGGGGCCACGGCCATTGATTGCCACGATACGCTGTTGCGATCCGAGGTCGAAACACTTGAACTTGTGGGTATCGGCCTGGACAATATCGTTGCGGTAGCCATGCCCGATGCAGTGCTTGTTGCCGACAAATCTCGCGCTCAGGATGTGAAGAATGCCGTCGTCGCCCTTAAGGAAAAACAAGCGCTTCAGGCGACGACATTCCCCAAAGATCATCGTCCTTGGGGCTGGTTTGAAAGCCTTGTGATCGGCCAGCGCTTTCAGGTCAAACGCATCCATGTGCATCCCGGAGCCGCCTTGAGCCTGCAAAGCCATCATCACCGCTCTGAACACTGGATTGTTGTCGAAGGTACAGCCCAAGTGACGATCGATGAGGAGGTCAAACTTGTAAGCGAAAACGAGTCCGTTTACATCCCTCTTGGTGCCAAGCATCGCATGGAAAACCCTGGCAAAGTACCCATGGTGCTGATCGAGGTACAAACAGGCAGCTACCTCGGAGAAGACGATATCATTCGCTACGAAGACGTCTACGCGCGAGGGTAAGCATTTCGAGCATCCAGTGCAGAACTCAGCGCATGTTAAGCTTGCCTCAATAAAAATAACATAACCATCATTACCGGCAAGATTGACGGTTGAACGTCAAACCCTCTGTCAAAAAGTTATATTAAAAACATATAGTTAATCCTTTTGAAAATCTCACATGCATTGTTTGGGCGCGCCCGGGGACTGAAGAACATTGCAGCGTCGAACACTGAAAGCATGCGCCTCAACAAATATCTCTGACACAATCCGCTATGAAAAGACGGTGGCAAACCACTATCCTCTTCCCAAGCGTCAGAAGCAGTGTGGCACGACATTTTATCTCGCTCAAGAATTAGGAACGTTGTATAACCGGGGAATATTAAAAATAAATTGTGCTGTTTCTAGGAATGCTGGTGTCTCAAGATCCATTATATGTCACGCGTCCTACCTTGCCGCCGCGCGATGATATCGAGGATCTTCTGAGAGAAGTCTGGGATAGCCGCTTCTTGACCAATCGCGGCCCCATCCTGCAACGTTTTGAAGCTGATCTTGAGCGTTACTTGAATGTGCCGCATGTCTCGCTTGTGGCCAACGCTACATTGGGTTGCATGGTCGCGTTGCGGAGTCTGGGCGCTGATCAGGGCGAAATTATAACGCCTGCCTTTTCCTTCGTAGCCACCGCACATGCAGCCCGCTGGCTTGGGCATGACATTGTCTTTGCTGATATTAATCCCAAAACGTTGAATCTGGACCCTAGTGATGTCGAAAGGCGCATTACATCGCGCACCCGTGCGATTTTACCGGTCCATTGCTATGCCAATCCTTGCGATGTCGCGGCTTTAGCCGAGATCGGTGCCCGCTACAAAATCCCTGTGGTCTATGACGGGGCACACTGCTTTGGCGCCTCTGACCAAGATGGCAGTTTGTTGCGACATGGCGATCTGTCCGTAGTCAGTTTTCATGCCACCAAGGTTTTCAGCACCTTTGAGGGTGGGGCGATCATATCGCACGATATTGAGACCAAACAGGCACTCGACCGACTGTGCAACTACGGCATCGTGGATCAAACGCACATTGAAGCGTTGGGACTCAATGCCAAGATGAGTGAAATTCATGCAGCGCTTGGCCTCGCGCAATTGCCTTACGTGGCTAGAGATATCGAGAACAGAGCCAAGGTTGTGCGGCGGTATTGGGATCGACTTTCAAAGATACCGGGCATTCGATGTGTTTGTCCACCCAACCGGGAAGGACAGAACTACTACTCCTTTCCGATCTTGGTGGGTGCGAACTATCCGATGTCACGGGATATTTTATATCAGAAACTGCAGGATGCGGGCATTCAGGCGCGGCGCTATTTCTATCCCCTTTTGACAGACCTTCCGATGTATCGCGACGCGTCGTCCGACGGTTTAGAGGCCGCGCGGACGGCGGCAGAACAAGTGTTGTGCCTGCCGCTCTATCCTGACCTAGCCCCCGAGGATCAGGACAGGGTCATTGCTTGCATTTGCGACCCATGCGCCTGAATACGCCCTATCTGAAGTGGGGCATCAGGCGATTACTGGCGGGCAGCGGAAGGGATTTGTTATCGCAAGCGGATCACAGTTGGGAGATCTGCCCGGCAGAAACAGTGGAAGTTCCACCCGCCATCCATTTGGATGGGTCAATGGAACGGGTTACGGGTATCTCGCCCTGGTGTGATTGGGGACGGCAGCAATTTCTTGTAAAGGGTGGGTGGGCAGACCATGCGGCCTCGCGGGCATATTTAATCAGGAACGTAGACCTGCGCGGCGCCTTTCTCTACTGCGGCGCAGCCAAGGCACAGCCCGGATTCAGGACGCAGCGACATCCAGCGAACGAAGCAGGACCTGTGCAGAGGTTCGAGGCGGTTCATATGATGTCTCAATGGGCGGGCAGTCACTACTTTGGAAGTTACATGCGTGATGAGTTGCCCTTGGGCCTCTTGCCGCCTGAAGGGGCTCCATGCATCACGGTGTCCACCAACACGTACGAACACGAGGCAGGTTACCGCAAGATCTTGTCCCTGCCCCGTCCACCCCGTATGGCGGCTGCGCGGATCGATGAGCTGACTGTATATTCGGATTACGCCCAAAACAGTTCAAAAGCGGCCCGCTATAGGCAACTACGACAGCGGCTAAGGGACTACTTTAAAGATTTGAGCACCAGCGCGCCAACTGGGGTCTACCTCAAGCGTGGGGCGACGGGAGAGCGACGCGTGGTTGCAAACGAGGCAGTCATTGAACAACTTCTTTCAGGGATGGGTTTTGATATTGTCGAGCCGGCAAAACTGACCGCCGATGAGATTGTAAAACGCTTGCTTGATGCACCGATCATTGTTGGCGTTGAGGGCAGCCATCTGGCCCATACGATGTATACGCTGGCCGATATGGGCACGCTTGTCGTCATTCAGCCACCGGATCGATTTGCCCTGCCATACAAGGAGTTTACCGACCGACTGGATCTTGGGTTTGCTTTCATCGTTGGTCACCCGGCGCAAGATGGGTTTACCGTCGACCCTGACGATCTCAAACATATTCTGGATTTGGTGGCATGCGCATGACACAGCAGTCGGAATTAATCCTGCTGCCAAGCCTTGCGGCGCATCAGGACGGAAGTGGTTCACTTTTTCTGACGCAAAAGTACCTGGACGGCGTTGCCGAGTTTGAAAAGCTGTGGCCCGGCAATGTGACATCCTTGATCGCCGTGGATAAAGAGCCGAACTCGGAAATGGATTTGGTCGAAATCGATTTGAAGGCGTCATCGCCGACGCTCGAACGTCGCCCAAAGACGCGAGATGGTTTGTGTCAAAGACTACGCAACGCGGCGGCCGTATTGGCCCATCTCGCGCCTCAGGAGGCTGAAACGGCCGAGATATGCCACCAGATCCAGGTGCCGATTGTTTTCACCAGTGAATATACACCCAAGACAGAGGCGCAGATTGTGGATGCCACAACAGCGAATCCGGTGTTGAGATTGAGGCGCAAGCTATGGATCCGATGGGCTGAAAAAACACGCACATATATACTGCGCAATTATGCTGCCGGGCTGCAGTGCAGCGGAACGCCTACTTATGATCATTACAGGACTTTGGTTCCCGACGCCCATCTCTTCTTTGATAATCGGGTGCGTGATGCGCACGTCATTTCCGAGGCTGATCTCGCCGCCAAAGCAAGACGAGTTAAGGAAGGCGAGCCCTTGCGACTTGTATTTGGTGGGCGCCTCGTGGCGATGAAAGGTGTTCTGGATCTGCCGAAAGTGGCCCGTGCTTTGCGCGATCTTGATGTACCCTTCACGCTGGATATCGTGGGCAGTGGTCCCTTGGAGCAGGCTTTGCAGAGCGAGGTTTCGTCCTTGGGTGACCCTAACATACGGTTGCGCCCATCGATGGATTTCAAAACGGGCTGGGTGCCTTTTCTCCGCGAAAAGGCGGACCTATTTGTTTGCTGCCACCCGCAAGGCGACCCATCCAGCACTTATCCCGAGGTCATGTCATGCGGGACACCGATTGTTGGCTATGCCAATGAAGCTTGGGCAGGCGTTCTACGCAAGTCGGATGCGGGTTGGAGTGTTCCTTTACAGAACAGCTCAGCGTTGGCCAAAGAAATAGCCCGACTACACACGGCACGAGACGAAATTGCACAGATGGCACAGCTGTCCCGCGATTTCGCGCTGCAACACTGTTTTGAAAGGACAGAGGAACGGCGGATCGCACATTTGATGCAAATCGCCATGCCACAGACACAGATCTAACGCGCAATCACAGCTGCACGTTCACCGAGCCGACACAAAACCCGAAGACAGGGATGGGATATACCGTGAGGCCATCCCTTAAGTTGAACCCTCCCACTTAGAGCAGAAGGTGCCGCTGCAAGCGGGACAATGAACAAGGCATAAAAAAAGGCCAGCTCAAAGGCTGGCCCCAATTCTTGAGTTCTTTTTCCGATTTAGGCGACTGCAACGCTCCGACGTCTGCGCATCAGCGCCAGCCCGCCCAGGCCAGTCAAGATCAGAAGACCACCAGCCGGAAGAGGTACTGCTGCGATCACATCAAAACTGATACTTTGCAGAAGGAAGTTATCACGCCAGTTGTCGACACCGAAACCAATTATGGAACCCTGCAGATCACCACTACCAAATCCGAACGTATAAGGATTGCTGGCACTGCCGCCAACATTGTCATCATACACGACGGGCGTCGCACCGGGTCCTGCGTCGTCGTAAACGCCGTAAGCGAACGTATCATTGCTGTCCCAGAATGAGAACGTGATCGAAGTGATCTCAACTATCAGATCGCCAAAGTCGATCATTGCCATTTCGTTTGGACCCCCGCCATCGATCTGGCCGTTGTCCACGCACAAGTTGGACCAGCTGCAAGTGTAAACACCCAAACCGCCGCCCGAGCCGTTGTCGCTCCAACTTGCAGTCCAGAAATTATTCGTGTTGCTGCCAAGTGTCCCGCCACCATTAACGCGTACGCCGTCCACTTCAACGCTCACTGAGTCATCTGTGCTGGTGTACGTGTTTGTCAGTGACGTGTAAGACCGATCAACGTCGAAGTTAATTGTGACAGCGCTTGCTGCAGATCCGACGCATGTGATCGCTACGGCGACCGCACCCGCCTTAATACTATTGAATAAATTCAAACTCATTTTTCGTACCACTTCATACAATGCCAGACGATCTATAACGCCATCTATACAGTTCCATACTCTAATGGGTGTCATGCGTTGATCCAAGTCCGGAATCCGGCAAACACCTGATAAAGACAGTTTTTTCACGCATCAGTTGAATAATTGACGGGGGTGGGTGGGGCGCACCCCCGTATCTCCTACCTCAGGTTGCCGATCCGCTACGCTGGATTGTGAACGAATCAGTGCATTGATCATTGTTCATCAAAAGAATCAGAGTGTTCCGCCAGAGGCGCGGTGCGTGCCCGTTCCAAATGAGCTGCCTCATTGATGGTATGACATATACAACGGAAGGCAGTTGGCGGCGTTCGGAACATCTGCGCAGTGTTCCGATGAGGGTGACGCGAGTCCCATCTTTTGACAGGCGGCGCATCAAGTGAGTTATCCGGCCTTAACTTCGCGACTGTCTGCAGGTCACACCTCTTGTCGAATAGAACGATTTATGTCACCAAATCCAAGTATTTGACTTTAGACCTTTGACACTCGCACGGGCTGTGCGTTCCACAAACATTCAAAAGGTGGGAACGAGATGGAGCGCAAACACCGGGTTCTCGTGATTGCAGAAGCGGCCAATCCGGAATGGACAAGCGTGCCGTTGGTTGGCTGGTCTCTTGCCTCGGCATTGCATGATGCGACCGATGCGCATCTCGTAACCCAGGTACGCAACCGCGATGCGATCGTGCGCGCGGGGTGGGTGGAAGGTGTCGATTTCACCGCCATCGATACAGAAGCGTTGGCTGGCCCGATGTACGCGCTTTCCCAGAAAATAAAATTGGGCTGGTCCGGAACAACGGCAATTGCGGCCGTGACCTATCCCTACTTCGAGCGTCTGGTCTGGCGAAAATTCGGTGCAGACATAATGGCCGGTAAGTATGATGTAGTACACCGTGTCACGCCGCTGTCCCAATCAGCCAACAGTTCGCTCGCGCCGAAATGCGCGAAGGCGGGTGTGCCTTTTGTCGTGGGCCCCCTTAATGGCGGTGTGCCCTGGCCAAAGGGTTTTCAACGCGAAAGACGGCGTGAACGGGACTGGCTGTCTTATATTCGCTGGACATATCGGCTTGTTCCGGGCCGCAGAGCCATGCTGAGCGCTGCGTCCGCAATAATCACAGGCTCTCAATCGACTTTCCGAGAGATCCCCTCGGCCCATCACCACAAATGCGTGCACTTGCCCGAGAATGCCATCGACCCTGCACGTTTCAATCAGACGGCAGAGCAACCAGGGACGTTGCCGTTGCGCGCCTGTTTCATTGCCCGCATGGACCCTTGCAAAGGGACTGACATGCTTGTTGAAGCCGCAGCACCGCTTTTGAAGGACGGTCGCATGATGCTCGACATGATCGGGGATGGTCCAATGATGCCAGAGGTGCGCGCGCTGGCGGATCGATTGGGCGTTGCCGACGCGATCACGTTTCATGGTTGGGTCGATCACAAAACGGTACAGGGGATTGCTGCCAAAACCCATCTTCTAACGTTCCCCAGTATTCGTGAATTTGGCGGTGGTGTGGTGTTGGAAGCAATGGCACTGGGTGTCGTGCCTCTCGTCGTGGACTATGGTGGACCAGGTGAACTGGTTGTGCCGGGAACAGGGTTCAAGGTGGCTATTGACGATCGATCTGCGGTGATCGCAGCGCTTCAAAAACAACTTGAGGACATTGCGGCTGATCCAACTGTATTGCCAAAACTTGGGCAAGCTGCACAGTCCCTGGCTCTGAAGCATTTCACTTGGTCGGCCAAGGCAAGACAGATCATCGAAATCTATGACTGGGTGCTTGGTCATAGCCAAGGCAAACCCGACCCTCTCGCGACGCGGGAAAGCGCGTAATGCTTGCATGACAAAGCCGCGATTTTGCCGTAGTTCTATGCCACACTTACCGTAAATGTACCGCGCAGCTCTATAATTCTGGCGGATCAAGTGATATAACCGCGCACTCTTATGTGAGTTAATTTTGTAGCTGCGCTAGGCTAATTTATTTGGGTAGACCCTTGAAAGCGGATTTGTACCTCAAGCACTTCCAGTTCCGGGAGCGTCCTTTCGCGCTGCTGCCCGATCCTGATTTTATTTTCTGGTCCCGGGGCCATACCCGTGCCTTTTCTGTCTTAGAGTATGGCCTGATGACGCAAGCGCCTATCACCGTGCTTACCGGGGAAGTAGGCGCAGGTAAAACCACACTGTTGCAAGAGCTCATTTCCCAGATTCCAAATGACGTGGTGGTTGGGCTTATCTCCAATGCACAAGGGGGGCGAGGCGAACTGCTGCGTTGGGTGCTGAACGCCTTTGATCAACCTGCTGAGCCGCAGGCGGACTATGTCTCGTTGTTCCAACAATTCGTTGATTTCGTACTAGAGCAATACGCAGCCGGATTGTCGGTCCTGCTCATTATAGATGAAGCTCAGAACTTGTCGCCGGAGACGCTCGAAGAGTTACGGATGCTCACCAATATCAACTCGGGTAAAGACGAGCTTTTACAACTGGTACTTTTGGGCCAACCCGAGTTGCGGGAGGTCATTGCACGACCGGAACTGCGCCAATTCGCACAGCGTGTGTCGGTCAGCTATCACCTGGACCCGATGGATCACACTACCAGTTGCGACTACATCCGTTCGCGGTTGCAACATGCAGGTGGAACAGGCGAGGAATTTACCGAAGCTGCAATGATGGAAATACATCGGGTCAGCGGGGGAATACCTAGAGAGATCAATAAGATATGTGATCTTTCTTTGGTTTATGCGGTCAGTGCGGATACAACGGTCGTAGAAAAGCGCTTGGTTGACGAGCTTCTGGCCGATGGGGTCATCTTGTCGGCACCCGCGCACCAGTTTTTTTTGTCGAATAGGTATACTGTGGTACCTGATGGCTTCCCGGGGGAGGCCGCCGAATGAACCTTCCGCTGCGTTTTTACTGGTCACTGCTCATACGCCGCATGCCAGCAATGATGGCCCTGTTTCTGCTATGCTCTTGCCTTGCGGTCATAATCGCATTCCAGTTGCCGCCAACCTATGAATCTACCGCCCGCCTGCAAGTTGATCCGCCGCAAATACCGGACGAAATGGTGGTCTCGATGGTTCAGACAGAAGCGGCAGAACAGTTGCAACTGATCCAGGAGCAATTGATGACCCGCGCCAATCTCATCGAGATCGCGCAAAAATATCAAGTGTTTGACAACATGAGCGCGATGACACCGGATAGAGTTGTGCAAGGTATGCGGGACAGCACCCGTATCTTTCGCAGCGGTGGCCGGGGTCAAGCCACACTGATGTCACTGACCTTTGAAGCCTCGGGCGGGCAAACCGCAGCCAACGTCGTGAATGACTATGTGACATTAGTTCTGGAAGCCAACAGCTCATTCCGCCGCGAACGCGCGGAGAATACACTGTCCTTCTTTGAACAGGAGGCGGAGCGGCTTGCAGCCGAGATAGACACCCAATCCAATCGCATCATCGCCTTCAAGAACCAGAACGTAGATGCACTGCCCGAGGACCTGCTCTATCGGCAGGATCGCCAATCCACACTGCAAGAGCGTGTGGGGCGCCTTGAACAAGACCGTGCTTCGATTGTCAGTCAGCGTAGCGAGATGATTGCCGTGTTCGAGGCGACCGGTCGCCTGGGCAATAACACCCGCCGAACACTTTCCCCTGAAGAGCTTCGCGTGCAAGAGTTGGAAGTGCAGCTGGCAGAAGCGCTAACGATATACTCCGAGGCCAACCCACGGGTTGTTCAGCTTCGTGGTCAGATCAAACAGCTCGAGCTCAGCATCGCAGGTTCCCAACCAGGAGAAGGCGATAACGAAGAAGAATTCGAACCCTCATTTCTGGATATCACACTGGCGGAGATGGATCAGAGGGTCGAACAGATCGACTTGGAAATCACACGCGTCAATGATGAGCTCGAGCGACTGGCCCGCGCGATTGCGGCGACGGCCACCAATTCCATCACGCTGGAGCGGTTGGACAGGGACCTGCAAAGCGCCCGCGTGCGGTACAACACGGTTCTGGGAAACCTCAATCAAGCCCGCATGGCGGAGCGTATAGAAATCAACGCCCAGGGTCAGCGGATCAGCCTGATCGAGGGGGCAAGCGTACCACAAGAACCGTCGGGACCTCCGCGCAAGCGCATTGCGGCAATGGGGGCTGCCATCGGCATGGGGCTCGCTCTCGCCTATTTCGTGCTGCTTGAAATTCTCAACCAGAAGGTACGCCATCCGGCGGAGCTGCAATCGCGGTTCCAGATCATGCCCATAGGTGTCATCCCTTACCTGGACAGTCGAGCTGAACGCTGGCGCCGCAGGATCATGCAGATGGCAGCGTTGACCGCCGTCATCGTGGGCGTGCCTGCTGCTCTATATTATGTGCATACTGAGTTCATGCCGCTCGAAATCATCGCGAACCGGGTCCTGGCCCAGCTGGGACTCGCATGAGCAGCGGATGTAGGGGGTAATCATCACATGGAAAAGCTTCAGGCAGCCCTCGCCAAGGCTCGCATCACCCGTCAAGAGACCAGTCTTTCGGCAACTGCTACCCCGGTCACACCCCGGCGACTGCAAACGCCCAAGACCCCTGCTCCGGACGGCCCCACACCAGCATGGGATGCATTGCAGCGCGTGGATCTGGCACCGGCCGTGCTGCGCCGCCATCGGATCGTATCGCGTGAGGCGACCACCGACGCCACGCCTTTTGATATTTTGCGCACCAAGATCGTACTGCAGATGCAGCAGAACGGCTGGACCCGGCTTGCCATCACCTCGCCCGAACCCAACAGTGGCAAGACAACCCTTGCATGCAATCTCGCGCTGGGTTTGGCTCGGCAATCGAGCATGCGCTCGATGCTTTTCGACTTCGATCTTGGATCACCCTCAGTCCACACGTTTTTTGATCTCAAGATCCGCTATGGCCTGCCAGAAGTAATTATCGGGAACGTTGAGTTTGCCAAACAAGCCGTCCGCGTGACCGACAACGTAGCAGTTTCCGTCTCGCCTCACCCTGAACGGGACCCCACACGCTATCTGATGATGGACCGAACAGTTGGCTTTCTGAACGAGATGCAACAGAATTTTGCCCCTGATATCATGATCTTTGACCTGCCTTCTGCACTGTCATCGGACAAGGCCCTGGCTTTTCTGAAGCATGTTGATTGCGCGCTGATTGTTGCGCGCGCCGAGCAGACCCGCTTTCGCCTGTTGGACCGCTGCGAAACCGAAGTTGCCGCGAATACCAATGTCTTGGGTGTTGCACTAAACGGGTGTCGCCGGAGCGCACTATCCGCCAATGACATCAATTAAACAGTTCTTCTCCGGTCCACGCGGACCACGAATATTTCCAGTTTATTTTAGGGTTACAATTTAGATATGTGCGGCATTACCGGATTTTTGTTCTCCGGACAGTCTGAATACAGAGCGCGATCCGAGCCACATTTGAAGGCAATGATGAATGCCATTGCCCATCGTGGCCCGGACAGTCAGGGACTGTGGGTTGACCCCGAAGCCGGGGTTGGCCTTGGTCATTTGCGGCTGGCCATCGTGGACCTGTCACCAGCAGGCCATCAACCAATGGTGTCAGCCTGCGACCGCTATCAGATTGTTTACAATGGCGAAATTTACAACCACGCCGCTTTGCGGCGAGATTTGGAAGAAGCCGGTCATGCACCACCTTGGCGTGGCAGTTCTGACACAGAGGTTCTACTGGCAGGCGTCACGGCCTGGGGCCTTGAGGATACCTTGGCCCGCGCAGAGGGCATGTTTGCCATTGCGCTTTGGGACCGCAAGGATCGCACCCTAACTCTGGCCCGTGACCGGCTGGGGGAAAAGCCACTATACTACGGCTGGCAGGGGACTGCATTCCTCTTTGGTTCTGAACTGAAGGCCCTCCGTGCCCATCCCGCCTTTCAGGGTACAGTGCGGCGCGATGCACTCACGGCGATGCTGCGCCATGGCCATGTGCCCGAAGATTTGACCATCTACACAGGTGTGCACAAACTGCGGCCGGGCGAGATGGCGACCCTGTCACAAAGCACCCCCGAGCCACACCGCCAGTTCTATTGGGACGGAGGGGCTGTGGCTACTGCGCCCAAAGGGCCCGCGCCCTCGGACCAGGAGGCGATTGATCAACTCGAAGCGCTGTTACTGGACGCGGTAGGCAATCAGATGATGTCGGATGTTCCATTGGGCGCATTTCTGTCAGGCGGCATCGACAGCTCGACCATCGTGGGGCTGATGCAACACCTGTCAGACCGGCCAGTGCATACATTTTCCATCGGGTTTCATGAAGCGCGCTACAATGAGGCAGAGTTTGCAAAGGCCATCGCCAAGCATCTTGGCACTCATCATACCGAGCTTTACGTGGGCGACAACGATCTGCGCGACGTGATCCCTGCCTTGCCGGTGATGTATGACGAACCCTTTGCCGACAGCTCGCAAATCCCCACCCACTTGGTGGCCAGGCTGGCCCGCGAACACGTGACCGTGGCACTGTCAGGGGACGGGGGCGATGAGCTGTTTGGCGGATACGACCGCTATCGCCAGGGAGCGAGCTTTCTTAAGATCCTGCGCGCCCTGCCCCAACCACTCCGCAGCCTCGGTGCAGGAGCCATCCGCGCCGTGCCAGCCCGGGTGCTCAATACCCTGATGGAACCGATCCGACCCACGCCGCAAGGCAAGGAACCCAACGGTCAGCGCCTGCACCGTATTGCCAATTATGCCCGCAGCCGGAACGTCGATGAACTGCACCGCAAGATGGTGTCGGTCTGGCGCTTTCCGGAGGCTGCCGTGATCAATGGCACAAACCCACCTTCCATCTTGGCCGACCACCTGCCCCTGCGCGGCGGCCTGACCGATATTGAACGGATGATGCAGCTTGATATGCTGGCCTACATGCCGGACGACATCCTGGCCAAGGTCGATAGAGCAACGATGGCCGTGGCGTTGGAAAGTCGAGCACCTCTTCTGAATCATAGGGTGGCAGCATTCATCTGGCCTCTACCGATCAACATGAAAATCCGCGACGGGAAGTCGAAATGGCTCTTACGTCAGGTACTCTATCGCCATGTCCCGCGAGAGTTGATCGAACGGCCCAAGATGGGGTTCGAAGTGCCCATTGGGCTCTGGCTTCGCGGTGGCTTGCGCGACTGGGCCGAAGCGTTGATTGCACCCGACCGACTGGCGCGCGAGGGTTTTCTGGAGTCCGTTCTGATCCGTCAGATGTGGGATCAGCACCAGCAGGGCAGCCACAATTGGGGGCTGCAATTATGGAATGTGCTTATGTTCCAGGCTTGGCTGGAAGAATTTGGCCCGATGGGCAACTAGGTAGGGCATAGAGCGATGTTGCAACGCATGCTAGGCGGCGACGGGCTGAAAGCCCGGCTTTTGCGCAGCACGGGCTGGACGTTTATCGGATTCAGCGCCGCGCAGGTGCTGCGTCTGGCGTCGAACCTGGTTCTGACGCGCCTACTGTTTCCCGAAGCCTTTGGTCTCATGGCGATCATCACCGTTTTCCTGGTGGGTCTGACCATGCTGTCGGACATCGGAATTGCGCCGTCAATTCAGCAAAGCCCCAAAGGGGACGATACCGATTTCCTGAACACAGCGTGGACTGTGCAAGCAATCCGCGGGGGGATTCTATGGCTGATGTGTTGTGGGCTGGGCCCTCTGGCGGCTTGGTTTTATGAAGATGACCGGCTGACGATGATGTTGCCCGTGGCCGGATTGAGCCTGTTGATTGCTGGGTTCAATCCTACGCGGATCGAAAGCGCCAGCCGACATCTGATGGTGGGGCGCATGACTGTGCTGGATATCATCTCGCAGGTTTTCAGTCTCTTGGTGATGCTGATACTGGCATGGACACTGCGCTCGATCTGGGCGTTGGTCATCGGCAGCGCTACGGGTGCGATCATTCGTCTGTGCATCATGCATCTCTTCCTGCCGGGCGCTCCAAACCGGTTCCGCTGGGACCCCGAAGCAGGTTGGGATCTGATCAATTTCGGAAAGTGGATTTTTCTCAGCACGCTCTGCGGTTTCTTACTAACCCAAGGTGACAAGGCGATCCTTGGCAAATACCTGACGCTGGAAAGCCTTGGCATCTATAATATCGGGTATTTTCTTGCCAGCTTCCCGCAGGCGCTCGCTGCGATGGTGATGAGCCGGGTGATGATCCCGCTCCATCGTGAATGCCCGCCGCACGAAACCCGCGAGAACTTCAACAAGGTGCGCAAGATGCGGTTCATGATGACCGCCGCAGTGTTTTCCATGCAGTTCACGGCCGCATTCTTGGGCATCTGGGTCGTCGATTTTCTATATGATGATCGGTTCTTGGCGGCAGGTGGTGTCGTCGTCGCCATCGCCTGTATGGGCGTGCCCTACCTCATCGGCATGACATACGATTTCTCGGCACTCGGACGCGGGGATTCCCGCGGGGTCTTCTTCCTTCTCTTGGCAAAGGCATCAACACAGATCGCCTTGTTCATCTTGGGGATGGAGTATTACGGATTGCCCGGAGCGTTGATTGGGCTGTGGCTATCCCAGATACTCGTGCATCCTTTGGTGGCGCGACTTGCCTACAAACACGGCGCATGGGATCCATGGCACGATCTTTTCTACGCCATCATCGCAGCCGGTCTGACCAGTTTCATGCTGTGGTTCCATCGCGGTGGACTTGAGGTGCTCACCACCTTCTAAACGGCTTACGCCCGCGTGGACCAGTAGGCCTCCCATCGCTTTTGCAGGCCAGGCTCCATCCAACCCTGATCGCGCAGTGTGGATGCTGCAAACAAAACAAAGTCTTTTTGGATGATACGCGATGAGGGCTGCCTGTCTGACATTCCCCAAGTCAGCATATTCAGCGCGGTCAAGGCCCAGACATTTGCCAGTTCAGGGTCTGACACGCGGGTCGAACATGCGCCAAGATAGGCGCGGTAGGCAAATTCGTATTCAGAAGGCGCGCGCCGCCACAATCGCTTGAGGCGCGCGGCAATTTGATGCGCCGGTTTGCTGGGGATGTGACGCCGCAAGGACGGAAGCGACATATTCACATCTGCAATGCCACCGCTTACCCGCACATGGGGAAACATCTGACCCATCTGATAGTGAAAATAGGCACGTGGCCCGTGCCAATAATGCTCGATCAGATCCCGGCACTCCGAAATTTCGAGCACCTCGCCGAGGGCCATAGAGCCTGCCAGCTGTTCCGCAGTAAAGACCGAACCGTGTTTGCGGAGATCTTGCAAGATAGAGACAGCCGTTTCCATCAGGGGGCCATGTTCAGGCATCAACCCGTAGACGCCAGCATTGTGCATTGTCGTCCGTGAGGTTACGGGGCGTCCAGCCACGCGCGCGCCACAGTTCTGAATCAAGGCCTCCCACTCCGGCCACTCGGCACTGTTTTCCAGTGGACCTTCGCAGGCGTGCATTAAAGCCTGTCCGGGACCGAAGCGTTCAAACAAGCGCTTTGGGTGCGCCTTGAACACTGTATCGCTATCGATAAACGCCGTGGGGACGTCATACTGTTGCAACGCATGACGCAAAACATGGAGCTTGATCGCATGATGATAGGTGCCTTGCATGCTCCAATCCCCCATCATTCGCGGCGACAAAAGCAAGGGCTCGACGGGCAGGTCCGGCCTTTGATTGGCTTCATCCGACGCCAGGACAATACGGATTCCAGCCGGGTCGTCCTTCAGATACTGCCAAGCAGACAAAATGCTGTACGTCAATTCCAGATGATAGACGCGCTGATCGCCGTAAATCAGAAAAAGAAGAACTTTCAATCGTCGTCCTAACGTGTGTGCTCTGCGCCCTGCTTTGGAGCCGGAAATTGCGACAAGAAGCGCTCGGAACAGGCCAGAAACCCACTCGCAACCAAGTTTGTTGTGCCGATAAAGTGTTGATCTTCCACGCTCGAGATGCAGAAATCGGAGTCGTGAATGACCTTCAAACGCTTTTCACCTTCGCCATGTTGCCATGTACCACGGGCGACCTGTTGACGTTCCCGACTTAAGAAAGGTCCCGCGAACTTGTAGTGCCGCACAAGAACAGCAAAGTCGGCGCATGTCACACGGCTGGCAAAATGAGGATGTGGACGCAGGTCAATCCCTGGCAGGTTCTTGACCAAGGGGTGAATGGTCAGACCGCAATCTTCGCCAAAGATCTCGCCACGAATGCCACCGAATTTGAGCTTGATGTCCGAGTTGGTCACGATATTCGAGCTTAGAAACCACCAGACATCGACATTGTCCTGGTCGTGATATTCGAACTCGTCGATCCCGTGTTCGCTGAAACGGTCAAAAAGACGTACAGAATCTTCGTATTTCCAGGACTCAGTTTCCGCCAACGGGTGCGGCGCATACATGTCCAGACGTTGCGCGATGACACATGTCGCGCCATGCGCTTTGCAATAGGCTGCGTATTCGGCAATGTCGCGCCCCTCTCCATGGGACAGGTCCAGCAACTCATCGCTGTCAAGGAACAGAAACCAACCGCCGCGAATAACCTCGCGCGCGATCTCGGCACGCATGTCACATTCGTATGTCGCAACGGGCAGCAAGTTAGAAATGACGGTGACGCCCGGTTCATGTGCCAACCGTTCCAGCGTTCCGTCGTCCGATCCATTGTCGATGAACAGGAATTTTTGAACTCCGATGCCCCGATGATGCGACAACAGCGTGTCCAGATAATACATACCGTTTCGGATCAGACAAACCATCGCGACATCTGCGTCGCCCAAGATGATCGATTGCGGACCTGAAACGAGTTTTGAGGCGCGTTTGATCCGAGCTTTTTTCGCTCGTTGCGCATAAACATAGCGCAGCTTGTCAATTACGCGGCTTATGAAAGGCAAGATGCATACCCACCTTGATACGTGTAAAAAATGTATCGATAGGCCTATCGGCAAGATGACGCCGTTACAACCGACATGTTGGTTTGATCGGCAAAATATCACTGAGTGATGCAGATCCCAACATCGAAGACGAACCACTGTGCAGGTCGTCGTACCAAAAAGGATGATGTCCAAGTCTCAACCGATTCTCTTGATATGCTGGACGTTAGAAAAAATTTTGTATAAATTTCCCGAAATAGATGTGCTCACTCTATCTTCGGTTGAGAATTCCAGATCGGGAGCAAAATCTTTTTGAAGTTTATCACGCCTTTGGGCGGATTCGCGCTTAATTTCCTTTGGCGCCGGGTTAACAAATGGTAAACAGGTGACGTGGCGGCACATCTGCTCCCGTCGCGTAGAATATCGAATTTTATAAGTAGTGTAGTGTAACTTTTTTATTGGCTGGTCCTTTTCTTGGCTTAGCCGGAAGGTGTTTTGTAATGACTATTCAGTCACACGATTTTCATAATGAAATTTCAGTTTATCTCAGGGGGCGCAGCAACTTTCGCGTAGGCGGCTTCTACCATTCCTATGTGAAGCGCTCCCTGGACCTTTTCTTGGTTATCGCATCAGCACCCATCATCATCGCCATCGTTCTTTCGATGGCGGCGCTTGTGGCGTTGGACGGTGGTAAACCGTTCTATTCGCAACTGCGTGTTGGACGGAATGGGCGCACGTTCCGCATCTGGAAAATTCGCACTATGACGGCCGACGCCGACGCCCGCCTGGAAAGCTACCTTGCGGCAAACCCTGCCGCGCGCGCTGAGTGGGATAGTACGCAAAAGCTGAAAAACGACCCCCGGATCACCAAGGTTGGGCGCATTCTGCGCAAGACATCTCTTGATGAGTTGCCGCAGCTTTGGAATGTGCTCGTCGGGTCGATGTCCCTTATTGGACCCCGGCCCATGATGGTGTGCCAGAAAGCACAGTACCCTGGAGTGGCATACTACTGGCTTCGTCCGGGCATCACTGGCTTCTGGCAGATTTCTGACCGCAACAACTGCGACTTTGCTGACAGAGCTCAATACGACGACCAGTACGCAAGCTCGGTTTCATTCGGCACCGACGTGAACATTCTGGCCAAGACTGTGTCTGTGGTGATCAACGCGACTGGGCACTGATACAAACTTGATCTACATAAAGGGCGTCTGCCTTGGGAATAAATTGCCCGGGCGCAGCCAACCCGCTAAAAAGATGGTGAGTTCCGGCATGATCCGCATGGCGGGTCTTTTTTGCCGGACATCTTTACGGGATCTAACCATGTGGCCATCATTCGTGCGCAACTTTGTCATGGCTCTGGGCATGTGCCTTTTCCTTGTAGCCTGCGATTCTGCTGAGGAGCGGGCAGAAAAGTATCTCGCCTCGGCGCTTGAATTGATCGACGCAGGCGATCTGGATCGGGCCGCCATCGAGCTGCGCAATGTGTTCGAGCTGATGAGCAACCATGTTGAAGCACGCGAAACCATGGCGCGGCTGATGCTGGACAAGAACGACAAGAGCGCAGCTTATGGACACTATCTGCGACTTGTCGAACAGCAGCCCGATCATATCGAAGGACGCACCGTACTCGCAGAAATCGCCTTTGAAGCCCGCAACTGGCAGGAATTCTCGCGCCATGCCACACATGCGGTCACGCTAGCCCCCGATGCACCGCGAAGCCAGATCATCGACCTCGCACTACGCTATCAGGAAGCCATTGAGGCCCGCGATGGTCCTGCCCGGGACGCGCTGCGCGATACAGCAGAACATTTCGCTGCGGACAGGCCTGACAGCGATGTGCTGCAGCAAGTCCTCTTTGATGCCTATATGCGCGACCGAAAACCGGAACTCGCATTGGGTCAATTGGACCGTATGATCGCCCTCAAACCAGAAAACCGAACGCTTTATACTCAACGTCTCGGGTTACTGAACCAATTGCAGGATTTTTCTGCGATGGAAGTCCAGCTGCTGAACATGGTGGACCTCTTTGCCGATGAAGATGGTCCCAAGAAGGACCTGATCCAGTTCTATGTGGCGCGCAAACAGATCGACAAAGCCGAGTCGTTCTTTCGCGAAATTGCCGATCCCGCCGCCGAAGATCCAACGCTGTTTATCGGGCTGGTGCGTTTCTTGCGCGACATGCGGAACCCCGAGATGGCGCGGGCCGAACTCACCACTGCTTTGACGGTTTCACCACAACCTGATCAACTCAAGATCCTTTTGGCGGTGCTCGATTTTGAAGCCGGAGCACAAGATAAGGCGATTGCTGATCTACAAGCCCTTCTTGATCAGGATACGCCCACGGCGCAGGCCAGCGACATCAAGATCACGCTGGCGCAGATGCAGACCCAAACGAACAATGTGGTTGAGGCGCAACGCCTGGTTAATGAGGTTTTGGGCACCGATAGCGGCAATGTTGATGCTCTCAAGATGCAGGCCGCCTGGCAGATCGCAACCGATGACACGGATGCCGCCATTGCGGGCCTGCGTCTAGCTCTGGACAAAGCCCCCAACGATGTGGCTGCACTTACCTCAATGTCAGAGGCCAATGCGCGTGCAGGCAATCGTGACTTGTCCTGGGATTTCATGGCTCTGGCGGTGGACGCGTCCAACAATGCTGCAGCCCCTACGCTGCGCTATGCTCGCGTGCTGGCCGCCGATGAACGTTATCTGGCTGCGGAGGAAGTCTTGCTCTCCGCATTGCGTCGCGACAGATCAAATACCGATCTCTTGGTGCTCTTGGGCGAGATTTATTTGGCCTCCGAAGACTACTCGCGCGCCGATCACGTGATCAAACACCTACGCAGCATCGGTACGGACCGGACTCTGGCCGTGGTGGACGCTTTACAAGCGCGCCTTCTTGGCAGCCGAGAGGGTCTTGAAAAGGCACTTGGTTATCTGGAGGAGTTGGCAGCTCGCGAAGACTCCGGCCTCAACACTCAAATGGCGTTGTTGCGGGCACAGCTAAGTTCGGGTCAGACAGCACAAGCGCTGCAACAGGCCACGGCCCTGGTAGCCGAGCACCCCGAAAACCTGTCCCTGCGGTTCATCCTTGCAACGTCTCATGCCGCCAACGGCGACTTGGCTGTCGCTGAAACCTTGCTAAGCGCGCTCTTGCAAGAAGATCGCAATCGCATGCGGATCTGGAGCGAGCTCTACCGCCTGCAGCGTATTCAACGCAGAGATACTGTGGCCAGCCGGACCCTGCAGGATGGGCTTGCGATCGATCCGGACAACCGCGACCTTCTCTGGTTGCAAGCGGCCGAGCTTGAGGTTGCGGGTGACATTGACGGCGCAATTGCGAACTATGAACGGATTTACGAACGAAACTCCGGCGATCTGATCGCAGCCAACAATTTGGCCAGCCTGCTGGCCACCTACAAGACTGATGCCGACAGCTTCGAACGTGCCTGGATCGTGGCTCGACGCCTGCGCGACACTGACGTGCCGGCGCTGCAAGACACCTACGGGTGGATTACATTCAGACGCGGTAATGTTGAAGAGTCCCTGTCTTATCTGGAAGCGGCTGCAACTGCTCTGACATCGGATGCAATCGTGCAGTTCCATCTGGGACAGGTCTATGGCGCGCTTGATCGACGGGATGCAGCCATCGCACAATATCGCCGGATGCTTGAGCTCGCTGACGAAAATGATCCGCGTCCACAGTTCGAAACCGCCCGTGCTGAAATTACCCGCATCGAACAATTACCCGCAACAGACGAATAGCTCAGTTCTGTTTTACGCCGCTGGGTGGATAGGACGTCACAACCTCCCAAACCGTTTCCTGCATCGCCCGCGCCGCATCTGGCCCAGGATCATCCGCTGGGCTGCCGTCGGCCAATTGCATCTGGTGTGGCAGGCCAACAGGCGAGCGTCCATAAAGCACGGCGTAATGGGTCAACGCCACCAGGTACCCGCCGTAGTGACTAAAGTGAATCGTATCGTCAAAAAGGTCAGCACGATCCTGGATCGGGCCGATTCCACCGGCGGCCTCTACCTTGCGCACAAAGGCTGCCATCACCTGACCTGCCGGAATGACGTAGATCGGTTTATCGATCTCCCCGTAGGCTTGAGCGCGTTTCAAGATTTCACGCTCCCAATAGCGCTCTAGATCAAGGTCGAGCCGGTTTAACCAGCCTTCGGAATCATCGAGGTTATGCCAGGTTTCATAAAGATAGACGCGAGCGTCCGGATTTCCGTTCCAAGCCGCTGCCGCCCATTTGCGCAGGTAGTCATGCGGATCATGGTATTTGATCGTATCGCGAATTTCGACGGCCTCGGTCAGAACAACCGCGTCATACTCACCCGATACCATCGCTTCCTTTGCGTCGCGGTAGGCCGGTGGTCCATTGGATTCGTCAAAGCCATTGATCGGCACATCCGGTTCCCAATGCTGCTCAAGAGGAGATCCCCACCCCAGCTGGCTGTTGAAACCATGGCCCTCACCAGCAAGCTGTTTCAGCATCACGGGCATGTAGGGACCAACCAAGCTGTGACCAAGATGATAAACTTTGAGCGGTGCGTCCGGTAGATCGGCTGGTTTGGTGTAGAGGGCACTGAACGTCGCCTCGTCTACCGGGTCCGGTGTGCCGCAACGACTGACCAAACCGCAGGCCGAAAGCAGCAGAAATAAGGAAGCCGTAGATTTGCGCAACAGACGTTTGTGCATGGAAAAAATCCTTAGTGCAAAGTCACAATGCTGATAATCAAGTTCCTAGATAGGACCGAAGCATTTGAAATCACACCAGACCAAGTACCTTTTGCATCTGGAATGCTGGCTGTGAATTGCGCACCTTGCAACGTGACCTCCACATCATCAAAGCCCAGCTGTTGCCCGGTCATTGGAAACTGTGCTTTGTAGACCGCCTCTTTCGCACAGAAGATGTACTTAGCGGTTAGGCCGTCGCTGGTCCGTTCCCGCTCGGCTGTGGTCAGAACCGTGTCCCAAAGATCCCGCTCCAACGGTTCAGCCTCTTCCAGATCAATTCCGAGGGCGCGAACGGTATCGGCCCTCGCGGTCACAGCCAAAGCAGCGCATTCACAATGGGTGATCGATCCCAAGACACCCTCAGGCCAGCATGGCGAACGGTCCGGACCCATCGGCACGGGTGCCAGCGGCAGGTCAATGGCCTCCATCGCCTGCCGCGCGGCAAGGCGCCCGGCGCAAAATTCGCGCAAGCGTTTGTCGACCATACGGAGGGTGGCAGTTTCTTCGGCGGGATAAAGGCCGGTGGCCGAGGCCCTTGGATTCGCCACACCAACACCCACGCCGCGGCTCAAATGCACCTGCACTTGCTGGCGCAACACTTCGAAATGGGTCATCTGCCCTGACGCCGGCGCGCGCGCATTGCACGCCTTTGCGCCGTAGCGTCGGCGCGCCCCGTCGGAGGTTCCGCTGCAGGAACGGTAACCTGTGCCGAGGCTACAGCAGGCGCAGATTGGGTAGGCCCTAACTTGGCTTCGACCGCTTGCGCCAAATCCCCAAGAACGGGGAAGCGGAAGATGTCGGTAATCGACAGTTTCGTCACCCCCAGCTGTACCTTGATTTCCCGGTGCGCCTGGACCGCCAAGATCGAATGCCCGCCGAGATCAAAGAAATTATCCCGCGCAGTGATATCCACCAACCCGAGGATCGCACCCCAGATCCCCGCAATTGCTTCTGTGACATCACCGTCGAAGCCGGTTCCTGCGTCTGAAGTAGCGGCATGCGAATTGCCTTGAGGCGCCGGAACGGATGCTGCCGCGGCGCGGGCAGGTGCGCCCGGTGCAGGCAAGGCCTTGCGGTCGACTTTCTTGTTGGGCGTCAGGGGGAAAGCATCCAGAGTCACAAAGCGGTTCGGGATCATGTGGGCAGGCAGCACATCAGCCAATGCTGCCTTGAACGCCGGTTCGGTCACCGCCCCGTCTGTCAACAGATACGCGACCAGCTGCTGCACACCGGGAACATCTTCACGCACCAGCACGACAGACTGACGCACATCGTCGAGCGCGTCGATGGCTGTCTCGATTTCGCCCAACTCAATCCGGTATCCACGCAGCTTGACCTGAAAGTCGGCCCGACCGAGGAAATCCAGTTCACCGTTTGGCAGCCAGCACGCCAGATCGCCGGTGCGATATAGCCGCGCTTCGACATCGGTACGGAATGGATCATGGACAAAGCGTTCTACGGTAAGCTCGGGACGCTGCCAATACCCGCGGGTCACGCCGTCTCCACCGATATACAACTCACCTGCAACACCGATGGGCTGTGGCTGCATAGCACCATCAAGGATATAGACCTGCGTGTTGGCAATCGGCGAGCCAATGCCCACCACACCCGCGTCCGCGGACGCGGGACCGGTCGTCGACCAGATCGTGGTTTCCGTGGGACCGTACATATTTTCAATATGCGCACCGGTGAGCGCATTCAGATCGCGCACCAATGCACCAGGCAGCGCCTCACCCCCCAGCATCATATACTTGATCGGGCGTAGCGCCGCGCTGGCTGCGTCGTTCATCACCAGCATGCGCGCCATGGAGGGAGTGCATTGCAGATGGGTAACGTGGTGGCGCGCGATCTGAGCCGCGATCGAGAAGTCATCTGCTGCCGGCGCGGTATCTGCATTTGCGTGGCGCACAACCTCCGCGAGCGGGGTCAACCCGTCCAACAACGTGTCCACATTGATCCCGTAGTCAATCAGACAAGCCACTTCGGTAACCCCGATGCCCTTGACCTGCTCCACCCGCGCCAGCGCGTCTTCGACGGTACCAAAAAGACCACTGTCGTTGAAATAACGCTCGAAGGCGAAGTCCAGAATGCCCTCCAACTCGTCGTCAGTCAGTGAACCGAGGTCCAGCTGGAACGCATTGTCCACCCCTTCGGGTTTCCTGAAGGCCGGGAAGGCCCAGGCATATTGCTTGATCAAACCGGCGGCTGAGCGCAGGTAGTCCTTCATCGGTTCGCGCGCGATCTCACGGGCTTGATCCCGGGTAGCGGCAAGGAAGGTGTGCAGCATTAGCGTCACCTTGAACTGCGCCGGGTCGTAGCCCGCCTCGCGTAGGGCTCCGTGATAGAGTTTGATCTTTTTACCAACCTCGTCCACCGATTGCCCCAAGAGATGGGTCAGTACGTGACACCCATTGCGCCCAGCCTCTTTCCAAGTCTCAGGATTGCCTGCGGTCGTGACCCACAAATCCGGCGTGTCAGAGATCGGGCGGGGCTGTGTGACCACTTCATGCATCTGCCCGTCCTTGCGCGGGAAAGACACCGGCGTACCGGCCCAGAGTTTGCGCAAGTCTTCAATCTGGCGAAACATGGCGGGCTTATTTTCAGGCGGTGTGTTTTCTGGGCGCAACACAAAATCATCAGGCTGCCAGCCGCTGGCAATAGCCAGCCCGGCGCGCCCATTGGTCAGGTTGTCGATCACCGCCCACTCCTCGGCGATGCGGGCGGTATGGTGCAACGGCGCGACGCACGAACCTGCACGCACCCCGATATTGCGGGTCATACCGGCCACTGCTGCACCGGTCACAGACGGATTAGGATAGGGGCCGCCAAAAGCGTGGAAATGCCGTTCGGGCGTCCAGACTGCGACAAAGCCGTTTTCGTCGGCAAATTTCGCGCCTTCCAGGAGGGAACGGTATTTGTCACGCCCCTTTCCGTCGTCATTGCCCCAGTAGTAGAGGCTGAACTCCATACCCCCGGGCACCGCGCCTGCACCAACCTCTTCTCCGGCCACAAGCACCCGGTTTTCATCACCCGAGAGTACAAGTTTGAAGCCACGTGCCAATGTCCAGTACAGCTCAAGCACCGAAATGTCGAAGGATAGTGAGGTCACCGCCAGCCAGACACCGCCAGCCTCGTGATCGATACGGTCGTCCATGCCGACAAAGAAATTGGCCACGTTGCGATGCTCTACCATCACGCCCTTGGGCCGCCCGGTCGAGCCGGAGGTGTAGATCATGTAGGCCAGATCCACCCCGCTGACCCCACTTGCCGGGTTTGTATCAGGTTGATCCGCCACACTCGTGGCGACGTCGAATATCTGTGTGCCGCTTTCCGGCAGGGCCGTTGCCAGTTCAGCATTGGTTATGACCAAACCGGCTTCGCTATCCTCGACATAAAGCGCGATACGGTCAGTGGGAAAGGCGGGATCCATAGGCAGGTAAGCGCCGCCCGCTTTCATGATCGCCAGGGCTGCGATCACCAGCTCGGCCGAACGGGGCAGATGCAACCCAACGATCACACCAGGTTTGACACCCAATGCGATCAATTTGTGTGCCAGCCGGTTGGCTGCGGTATTGAGCGCATCGTAGGTCAGGCTGTGCCCCTCAAAGGCAAGCGCTTCGGCTGCAGGCGTGTGTCCCACCTGCGCTTCAAACGCCTGATGCACACATTGAGCTGGGTCGTAGTCGGTGGCCGTTTCGTTCCAGGTCTTGAGCGTCAGTTCACGTTCCGCAGGTGAAAGGATCGGCAGGGCATGGGCGTCATCACTGCTGCCAAGCTTGTCCAACACATGGGCCAGTCTTGCGACATAGAGATCGATCACTTCGACTGGCATGCGGGTAGCGTCCGCAAAAAGCGTTGTACCGTCCGGCGTGACTGCAAGGGTCAGGGCAGTGGGACCAACCAACCCAGCTTCAATATCATCGGACAGCGCCACGACCGGCAAGGCCGGATCACTGCCAGGAAGGCGCGCGATCAGGTCCGCTGCAAATGACCCTCGAGCTTTTGCAGCGGCAATATCGGCAGCGAGCGCATCGCTCATCTGGGCAATACTGTCGCTCAGTACGGCCTGCACCGGCACCCAGTCAGCAGCATGGGAGAGACCCGGAAGGGCAAGTGCCAGATCTACACAGGCATCTTCAGTCATCCGGGCCATCATCAGGGCGAAACCGGCCCTTATCTGATCAGGAGTGATGTCGGTGGGCACGGCGACCGGACGGGCCAGCACCTGCGCAGGCTCTGTGGCTGCGGAAATCAAGGGCAGGTCTGGCGGTGCCATGTCCTCAAGGATTTTGCGCCATGCAGGATCAGTCTTGGCCAAGGCTGCTAAATCTGTCTCCAGTGCGTCCTTTTCCGCCTCCGCAGGGCTACGCAACAAGGTGCCTTTGCTGGCGAGTGTATCCGGGCGCACGGTACGGCCTTGAGTGTCGGTGATCCGGGTCAGCCCTAGATCACCCTGCCCTGTGGCCACGACCAGCTGATCGTTGTCCGCGACCACAACCGTACCCGGCGCAGCGCCCGAGGCACTGTTCGACACCAGTGCGGTCCGGGCCAGCCATCGCTGGCCGCCAGCGTCAAAGCAGGGCAAGGTCAGCGGGTTCCAATACTCGCCATGATCCAGAGCTCGAATAAAGCGCACCAACACTTCGGCGGGTTGGGTAAAGTCCAGCATCGGCAACGGGCGTGCATCTCGTGCAAAATAACTGCGCTGGCTCAGATCCTGCGACTGCCGATTGGGCGCGGGCTTGGCCAGTTCGGCCATCAACGCCGGAAAGCTCTCGATCGCCGCTCCATAGCATTTCGTGTTCAACGTCAGCGCGGTGTCTTCAGGTGTGATGGTGATAGAGGCGCGGGCCAGCACATCACCCTCATCCACGCCACCTTCGATTAAATGCCAGGAAATGCCATGCGTCGTTTCTCCGGCAAGGGCCGCCCAGACCGGGGCATTAAGTCCTGCATACTTCGGCAGCGGGCCGTCGTGGAAGTTGACCGCGCCGCGTTTCGGCAAGGCCAAAACCGCATCGGGGATGATGTCGAGATTGGCAATGGACAGCAGCCAATCAAACGCCTGCCCCTCAAGATGGGCGGCCAGACCAACGCCGGGTTCCAGTACAGGCACCGCCGCATCGGCCGCCCAGGCCCGCACATCCGCATTGCGTGTGACAATAGCCGCAATGCGGTGTCCTTCAGTGCGCAGAAGCTCTCCGCATTGGATGACAAGGCTTTCGTGACCAATCAGGACCGCAGAGAACTGAGACATAACCGTACCGAACCTTATGCTTGAGACTGTGACATGGTTGGAATGCGTGCTGGTGCGGACGCTGCAAAAAGCGCCCGCAGATCATGGCGGAGCATCGTGGTCAGAAACCCGGGCGCAATAGAACACGCCTTGCCTGTCGCCTTGCAGCGCAACCAATGCAGTGCTCCACCGACCAAATGCAATAGCGTGGACGACGCCGCATAAACCCGTCCGTGATTTTTGGAGAAGTAATACCAACGGCTGTCATACCAATAGTCAGGCACGCGCTGCCAGGTTTTCATACCGGTGGAAGCTGATCCGATATGCGCAACTTTGCTGATGGGCACGTAGTTGGTGGCGTGCCCCGCGCGGGCAGCCCGCAAGCACAGGTCGGTTTCTTCGAAATAGAGAAAGAAGGTTTCGTCAAAAAGTCCAATCTGATCCAGTACCGATTGACGCATCATCATCGACGCCCCTGCCAGCCAGTCAACGGTCCGGGTTTCCGTCGGGGTTTCAATGGGGACTTTGTAGTTCTTTAGAAGCCTGGAAACTGGGCCAAACCGGATCGATCCTTCTAACTCGCTGGCGATAGAGGGAAAACGAAAGCTGGTCAGGTGTGTGTCGCCCTCGGGCCCATGGATGTAGCTACCTGCAAATCCGACCTTCGGCATGGCTTCCAGATGTTCCAACAGCACCCGAATGGCATCTGAGGCGGGGAAAGCATCAGAATTGAGGATGTAGACGTAGTCCGGCGCAGCTCCGTCCGCGAGGCGAGCTCGGATGCCTACGTTGTTGCCAGCGCCAAAACCGCCATTGCTGCCCGACTGGATCACACGCACCCTACCCTCGGCGTCCCAGTCCTGGTTCGAAACGTTTGCCGAAAGCGTCTCGAACGAGCCATCCTGGCTGTCGTTGTCGACAATCACTAGTCCGCCGGCGATCCCTGTCATGGCCGCCAGCGCGGCTTCGGCAGCCTTTAACGTCATATCAGCGGTCTTGTAGTTCAGCAGGACTGTCAGGACCGTCGGCTCAGGCACACTCATTCCGCCGCCTCCCGGAAATTCGGCGGGGTTGGCGCGGTAGCCCACGCCGTTTCAGCCGCCTCGAGCACCTTTTTCATACGCGCGGCCAAAACCCGCACGTTCGGCTCAAGAACCATGGAGTCGTGATCGCCCGGCACCTCGTGAATAACAAGACCGGGCACGAAGCGCGTCCAATCATTGTCGGGGAACATGTAGTGGCGATCCTTGTCCACCAGCCGCCCCGGAGCCACCTCCCACCGCGCCATCAGCGGCGGGCGGAACAAGGTCAGCGGCCCGTCCCATGGGGTCACCTGATATTTACCGACGCTTTCCAGGAACGCCGCTTCGATCGCTGCGTCGTGAAACTGCTGACCCTCTTCGGCGGCATCATCCCCGCTGCCTCGGCGCTTCTGCAATTCCCAGGCAATGCGGTTCTTGGCCCAAGTGGAGACATAGGACACCCCGTCGTCCTTGAGGTTGAGCCAGTTGAGCATCACCCGGTCGCGCCGCGACAAAGGTGGACGTACGGGCAGCGGAGTGTCTAGCAGAACAACCGAGATGATCTCTTCGCCTAGCGCCTCAAGCTGCCGGGCGATTTCAAAGGCGGTAATTCCACCCCCCGAGAAACCACCCAACATATAAGGGCCCTTTTCCTGCACTTGCCGCATTTCAGCGATGTAATCGGTGGCGGCCTCTTCGATGGTACGGTGGGGTTCTTCGTCACCGTAAAGACCGCGCGCTTGCAGCCCGTAAAACGGTCTGTCCGAGCCCAGCAAATGCGCGAGGTGGCGCAGGTTGAGGACATTGCCGAACATGCCCGCCACAAGGAAGAACGGCAGGCGCGGCCCCCCTTCGCCGGAATGCATCGGCACAAGATGGGTAAAGCGACGTGCTGGCCGTTTCTCGGCGTCAACAGCTGCATCACTGCCGGTCTCGTTCTCTTCAGAGACACCGCCCCGCTCGGCAATCAGCGCGGCCACCTTGCGGATAGTTGGCGCCTCGAACAGGACCGATATCGGGAAGTCCACGGAGTAGGTTTTTCGGATCTTGGCAAAAAGTCGAACCGCGATCAGCGAGTGGCCACCCAAATCAAAGAAGCTGTCTTCGGCCCCAATCTGATCAACGCCCAGAAGCTCGGCCCAGAAGCCTGCAAGAGTGGTCTCAATAGCCCCTTCCGGCTCGACGTATTCGCTGTCGAGCTGGGGCCGTTCAAAGGTTTGCCCGCTGCTCGAACTACCGTCTTGGATCTGGCCAGCCTGCTCGATCAACCCCGGAATGTCGAGCGATGACAGAACCACTTGGGGTGAATTAAGCGCGAGGGCTCGCAGGAACAGCGCCGCCCCTTCCTCGGCCCGAATACCCTGACCAACATTGTGGCGCAGCCGTTCCTCGGCGGGCGAGAGCGGTTGGATCACGTCCGCCCCGCTGGTCGCGGCAGGCGCATCTTCGGTCGCCGCAAAACCCACGCTGGTTTCCATCCGCCGGATGGAGAACCCGCGGATCTCCACACAGACCTCGCCCTCGGGCGTGACAAGTGTCACGTCAAAATTGGCGATCTCGCCCGTGGCTTTATTGTCACCGGAGCTGCGCACCCACGACAATATCCGATCAGGCAGGTCGCGAAAGACCTTGACCGACCGATAAGACACCGGAACCCAGAGGTAGGCCATCGGGTCATATCCCTCGATCAAATCCATGGCCCAGCCCGTGGCCAAGTCCATAAGACCCGGATGCAACCGATAACCTGCGGCAGGATCATCTGTTGCAACAGGTGGCAACGCCAATTCGGCCAACCCTTCCCTTGTTCCAAGTGCCGTGGATTGCAGCACGCGCCAGCGGTCGCCAAATTGCAGATGTGCCTCTTGTGCGCCCTTGAGCGCACCGCCTTCGGGCGCACGCACCGGAGTGGTGCAGCGGGCAGCAATGGCAGCAAGGTCTAGCGGCGCAGGGATCCGCATGGGCAGGAGTGACAGATGCGCCTGCGCATTCATTTCCAACGCACCTTCGGGCCCGCTCTCAACAGTCATGTCATAACCGGTATCACTGCGCGGCAAGCGCAATGTAATCGCGCGTGCTTCCGCGTCGCCCACGGCAAGTGGGCGCAAGAAATACAGGTCCCGGATTTCAAATGCTGCCGTTTCGCCCTGCGCCCGCAGCGCCTGAGCGGCGAGATCCAGATAGCCCGTACCTGGCATCAGCGCATCCCCTGCCCCGGTTCGGTGATCGTTCAACACCCAGCGGTCGGCAACGGTGTAGTCGGCGGTAAAAATGCGGTGACCCGCACGATCAAAGGTTTTTAGATCCAGAAGCGGCACATCAGCTGGCAGTACTGGCGCCCCGGCCCCTGCCCCGATGCGGGCGACCATTGCATCGGCGGCCATGCCGGTATCGGCCCAAATGCCCCAGCCAATGGCCTGCACACGCGTCTTGTCGCCCGTGCGCGACTTGGCATAGGCGTTGAGGTATTCGTTCGCCGCGACATAGTCCACCTGACCCGCCGGCGCCGTAGCGGTAGAGCTGGAGGAAAACAGTACCAGCCAGTCGATTTCGCCATCGGGAAAAACCTCTTCGATCACCCGTGTGCCATGCAATTTGGGGGCAAAAACATCTTCCACTTCGGTCATAGTCTTGGTCTGGATCAACCCGTCTTCAATCACACCCGCAGCATGGATGATGCCCGAAACCGGTCCCATCCGCGTCTCGATCTCGGCCCGCAATGCAGTCATATCCTCGACATTCGAGACATCTGACGCCAGGCACAGCACTTCACCCCCAGCAGCCTCAAGTTCTTGAACAGCGCGGATCCGGCGGGGCAGTGCATCCCCTGGTGCGGTGTTGGCCAGCACCTTGTCCCAATCATCACGCGGCGGCAGCCCGCCACGCGATACAAGTACAATGCGTGCTCCCACGCTTTCGATCAGTTGGCGAGCCAAGGTCAAACCGATCCCACCGAACCCGCCTGTCACTAGAACAACGCCGCCCTTCTTCAGCCGGTCCAAACCAGCCTCGCGCGTGGCCAGAGGTTGCGGACGCCAGGACATCGCATAGCGTTTATCCCCACGCACAGCCGCACTGCGGTTGTTGGCGGGCGACAGGATCTCTTCCAGCACGGGCACGACAAAGGGCTGAATATCGGCCGACGCCCGCCCCTTCGCCCGAGGCAGGTCCAAATCAAGCGTCGCCACGGTGATCTGCGGGAATTCCCGTGGCATGACCCGGGCCGGCCCGCTCAGCGTTGCCTTTTCGGGATGGCTAAGCGCCTCATCCAACACCTGCACGGCGCCCGAGCTCAACACATCCATGTGTATCGGCTGTGCCCACCCTTCGTCACCCATGGCTTGGGCGAGGAACAGAAGGCTGAAAAAGCCCTGTTCGAGATTGCGATGGAAAAAGCTCGACCCCGGGCGGAAACTTTCGCGGGTGGTTGCCAGCCAACCATGCAGCACCCGGTCAGGCAGAAAAGCGCGGGCAACCAGATCACGCACGAGCGCGTCATAACTGTCGCGCCCTCGTTCGGGCGACAAGATGTAACTGTCCTCGTCCAATCGGGCAAAGGTGTCGCCTGGTCGCACGGTCACGATCTGATGGCCGGCCGCACGCAATTGGTCGGTGACCTGATCACACAGCCCGGCCTCATCCGCAAAGACCAACCAGCGCTGGGATGGCACATCAGACAGGTCACCCGTCACGTCTACATCGCAAGGGGCGTAATCGGGACGCCAAGATGGGCGCCAACCCCAGCTGTCGGGATCATCATTGCGCATCAACCAGGTATCAGCCGCTTCGATCTGATGTTGTGCGGGTTCGATGAAGTAGGGCGCCCTCTGGAAGGCATAGGTTGGCAGCGGCAGCTTGACCCGTCGCGCCTCGCCCCACACTTGAGCCCAGTCGATATCACCACCAAGGGCCCAAACACGGCCCAACATGGCCATGAAATAGGCATCATCAGATGTAGTATCGGCAGAGTGGCGCAACGAGCCAATCACCTGATTGGTCTCGACACTCGGGTGTTGACCGGCCAGAGACGACAATGCCTTGCCCGGGCCCACCTCGATAAAGATGCGGTTTTTGTCCGCAAGAGTACCCACACAATCAACAAAATGTACGGTGCCGCGCAGGTGGCCCACCCAATAGTCGGGGTCAGTGGCTTCGGCATCAGTGATCATCTGGCCCGAACGGTTCGAGGTAAACGGAATCTGCGGGACGCTGAGCTGGATCGATTGCAGATAGTCGCCAAACTTCTGCAAAATCGGCTCTAACATGCGCGAGTGAGCGGCGATATCGATCGGAATGCGCTGGCAATCCACGTCGCGGACCGCCAACGCGTCTTGCAGTGCATCAAGCGCCGCTTGTGGTCCAGTGGCGACCGACAGGTTGGGCGCATTGACCGCGCCCAGATCCAGATCATCTCCCAACAGAGGGCGCAACGCATCTGCAGGCAGCGCCACCGACAGCATACCACCGGCAGGGACAGTGTCGAAAAGCCGCCCGCGCAGGTGAACAAGACCAATGCAATCCTCAAAGCGCATTACACCAGCCACACAAGCTGCCGTGTTTTCACCCATGGAGTGACCAACCAAGGCGGCAGGTTGAACCCCCCAGCTCATCCACAGTTGGGCCAGCGCGTACTCACAGATCATGATCAGCGGAAGTTGGACAGAGGGCCGCGTCAGCCGGGCATCGGCATCGGCCTCCTGCCCCGGTTCAGGCAGCCAGAGCGCGCGAATATCGTAGTCCAGCTTGGGCGCAAGGACTGCGAGCCCCTTGTCCATCCATTCGGCAAAGACCGGCTCGGTCTCATACAGATCACGCGCCATGCCAGCATATTGCGCCCCACCGCCGGGGAACATGAACACTGTATCGGGGCGATCCAGCGCGGTGTGCGTGAAAATCTTACGGGGATCGCCTTCCAGCAGCGTCTCAGCCGCCTCTTCATTGGTTTCAGCCACCACCACGCGGCGGCGCTCAAATGCATGGCGCCCTTCTTTCAGTGTCCATGCCACATCGGCCATATCCTTATCGGGATTGGTGCGCAGATATGCAGCCAAATTGGCGGCATTGCCATCGAGTGCCGCTTTGGAGCGGGCCGACAGAAGCAGCATCTGGAATGGCCAATCCGACGGCTCGGACGCAGCACGCTCGGGCGCTTCCTCTAGAACCACATGGGCGTTTGTGCCACCGACCCCAAGTGAGTTGACCCCGGCACGCCGTGGGCCCTTGTGACTGATCCAATCGCTCAGCGTGTCATTGACCCGGAACGGAGAGTTTTCAAAGTCGATGGCCGGATTGGGCTTCTCATAGCCAAGAGATGGCGGGATCTGCTTGTGATACAGCGAGAGCGATGTCTTGATCAGGCTGGCTACCCCAGCCGCCGTATCAAGGTGACCGATATTTGTCTTAACTGAACCGATACGGCAAAAGCCTGCCTCGTCTGCGGTCTCTTCAAAGGCCTGGGTAAGGGCTGCCACCTCGATGGGATCGCCCAGATACGTGCCCGTGCCGTGACATTCGACATAGTCAATCGTATCGGCTGTCACACCGGACATGAGGTGCGCCTCTGCAATGGCTTCTGCCTGTCCGTCCACCGATGGAGCGAGGTAACCTGCCTTGGCCGCACCGTCATTGTTGATCGCAGATCCCTTGATCACGGCGTAAATGTGATCACCGTCTCGCACGGCGTCGCTGAGGCGCCGCAGCACCACGGCCCCGGCACCCGAGCCAAACACTGTGCCTTGGGCGCGATGGTCAAAGGCGTGGCAGTGGCCGTCCGGAGACAGAACCTCACCCTCCTTGTAAAGATAGCCGCGATGCTGTGGCAGCTCGATCGTGACTCCACCTGCGATAGCCATGTCGCAGTCGTCATTCAGCAGGGCCTGTGTTGCATAATGCGTCGCCACCAACGAAGTGGAACAAGCGGTCTGCACGTTCACGCTGGGACCGGTCATGTCAAAGATGTGGCTGACACGCGTGGCCAGGAAATCCTTGTCATTGCCAGTATGGCGCAGAAGGAACATACCAACATCATCGACCAGATCGCGGTTGGAACAGATGTTGAAATAGAAATAGCTACCCATGCCACAACCGGCGTATACCCCGATGGGCCCTGTGGTTTTAGACGGTGGGTGACCAGCATTCTCAAGCGCTTCCCAGGCCACTTCCAGGAATTGGCGGTGCTGAGGATCCATGATCGCCGCCTCCTTGGGCGACAAGCCGAAGAAATCCGCGTCAAAGGTTTCGAAATTGTCGAGTGGAGCCGCGGCAGGCACATAGTCCGGCCGCTCAATCAAATGCGGCGCTTCACCTGCATTTATGAGTTCATGATGCGCATAGTGGCGGATGGACTCAATGCCCTGGCGCAAGTTGTCCCAATAAGCCTCGACACCATCAGCGCCCGGCAAGTGCGCTGCCAGCCCTACGATGGCAATATCTGTTTCAGACATATCCGATGCAGAACGGCTCATAGAAATCCACCTGCCTATCAATAATAAAAAAACCTTCGCCCAGCATAGAACGCTCAGGGCTATAAATAAATAATGGTATACCAGTATGGTGGCCGCTCATGCCAGCCAATATTATCGGATATGCGGCACGAGTGTGACAGGTGTTGGAAAAATGTCTGACCAAGCTGCGATCAACGGTCAAAAGGCCCACTGTTTCCAGTGGACCTTCATAATTTCTACCTAAGCATGTATCTTTGACCTATTCGATTTCTGCCGCTCCGATTGATGGCAGTTCGGGACGGCGCGTCCCGGCAAAGGAAATCATCGAGTTGGGCTCGGCCATCGCTGCACCAAGCGCTGGGGATCCGACCTCTGGCAACCAGATGCGTCCACTGTCTGAAGGGGTCGCAAATGCGGCATTCAACGTCCTGACAGTATCAAAATCCCGATACCCATTGTAGCGCGGCGTGAACGCAAAGACGGGTGTCAGCGTGCCATCGGGAGGCGAGACGTTGACGGTTCCATAAAGGGTCCGCGGCACATCGCGGTTCGGCTCGTGCAAGAGATTGTTTTCGTAAGTGATCGTAAAACCATTCTCGTTGATAAGCGGCCGGGTTTCTCCGGTGCTGCCGAACAGGTTCCCAGGAGACAACAAGTTCACCAGCGTATTATTGTAAATGATACTCGGAGTTGTCAGGTTGCCCGCCGCAATCCCGGAACCGGAATCACGGAACACGAACATCACGTTGGCGTTGATCCCAAACCCACCGATAGACCTGTTGTCACGCTGCACATCCGGTTGGATCAGGAAATTGTTGCGCCATGTACTACCACCATATGAAACCACAGCCAAATCGGTAGACATGAAGCCACCCAAGAGAATGTTTCCATCGATCAAAGCATTCACATGAGTGTCCGGATTGTTGCCATCACCATTTGCCATGGTCACAACGGGCCCAGCACTTTCCATCACGCTGGCACCAAGGTTAAGCCGCGCGCCTGCGCGCGATGCACTATCTGCGAAACGGATACAGGGCTGTACGCCGTAGACGGAGCCTTGGCCAAACCATCCATTCCGCGAGAAAATGTCAGTTGCCCAAATGTGGGCACGTTTTGGGCCACCAAAACGGACGGGACCTTGGGTGTTGTGCCGTGGAGGTGACGTTCTTGGCCCGCCGCTCGAGGCATTGACATGCTGCGTCAACCGCGCGCCGGTATAGGCACTTGAAACCTGTGTGGAACTGTCAAACACTGCGTATGCCTGCCAGTCGGAAATCGCCGTGTTGTTGATCGTGTAGATGGTTTCCCGATCGCTGTTGGCCGATTGGTAGGCAATTGCCCAGCCGGAAAACTCACAATCATCATAAAGCGTATAGTTGGAACCCGCCTCTGCGGCCAGAGCAAAGGTCACAGCCGCCCCGGACTCTGTTGTACTGTCCCAAGGCCCTCGGCAATCAAGGCCGGCAAAAACGATATCTGCTTCCGCATTGGGCGATGTTCCAGCGCGCAGCGCATCATTGAACAGCAAGGAACCATTTCCAAAACGACCGTTTTCCAGCGTCAGAACTGGCTTGGCGCCCGTGCCGGAGTTGGCCTCAATACGGAAACTGGTCGGGCCAAGAGGTGTATTATAAAGGGCTAGATTGCGGGCAGCCGTAACAACATGTGTTTGCCCCCGCTCCAGGATTACACGGCGCGGGCCAGCGCTGCTGGGCATTTGCTCAATCGCGGCTTGGATATTGTCATAGCGTACCGCGCCAGCAGGGGCATTGGGATAGCCGCCAGCCAAGCCATTGGTATCAACGAACAGCGTGGCAGCGCCCTCGAACGCTTCGGACGCGGGTCGAATGCGTGGTGTGTTCGCTGACGCTCCACCAATCCGAAACGTACCGAACCCAATATTCCCGGACGACGGCTCGACGACAGCCACACGCACAACGAAATCACCAGACTCGCGATATGTGTGCGCCCCCAGCGGACCACGACTCCAACGGCTGTCGAGATTGCCGTCTTGCACCTTTTCGGGTGCCGTGAATTGATAACTGTCGCCATAGTCCCAGAAAACACACTTGTCATGGTAACTGGGGTCATAGGCCGCATCATCGCTGAGCGTATTTGTATCGAACCCGGAAAGCGTCAGATCGAACTGGAACGCCTCGGGCGCTGCCTGCAAATTACTACGGCGAGCTTTAATCTCAACCGAAACGCCCGGCGTTGGCTCCAAGTCCCAAATTGAATCGCCTTCTGACATTTGGCCCCATGATGTTGTCATCACGCCGTCAATAGACACGACACTGCCCATCGGAAAACCACTAAAGCACACGGATGGCATTGGAATACTCCTATCTGTTTGGATTGTGCAAGAAAGCCAACGGGTTCCAGCCCATTCAGGGCACGGTCACTCCGTTTGAGTTACTTGCCGTGTTAAGGAACCCTTGCGAGGCCGTTGCAGTAATGCGGAGGGTGGTGCCCTGATCGCCTGACTGTATCACGTAGACAGGAGCATCCGGATCGCTCACATCTACCGCAGCAGAATAGGCAATCACCGGCTCTCCCAAATCCGGGTCATAGGCAAACAAAGCAGGCGTGATGGCCAGGGCCTCGCCCGGCGCGGTGGTCGTCGAAACAGCAAGCACGGGCGGCACCAGGACTACAGGGCCCGCTGCCAATACCAATGGGTCAACGCGGTAGGTCCCCGCGTACGCTTCGCTCGACTGGTCCACCGAAAAGCGACGCCCATCATTGCCGTCAATGCGCAGCGTGCCATCAACTTCAAGCACAACCTCGAACAGGTCAGGCGGCGGCGGTGCGGCACCAATGTCCACGGCGTTCGACATGCTATCTGTGGCGAGCCCGCCTTGCGTTGCCGTCGCGGTGATCGCGACAGTGTCGCCTTGATCGCCGACCTGCACGATATAGACTGGATTGGAGGGATCACTCGCATCTACTCCAGCGGAATAGTCAATAATTGGTTCTCCCAAATCCGGGTCATAGGCAAAAAGTGCCGGAGAGATGGCCAGCACCTCGCCCGGCGCGGCGGTTGTCGACACCGCAAGCACGGGCGGCACCAGGACCACGGGGCCCGCTGCCAGTGCCGCTGGGTCAACGCGGTAGTTGCCTGCATACGCATCGCTCGTCTGGTCCACCGCAAAGCGGCGGCCATCATTGCCGTCGATGCGCAACGTGCCATCAGCTTCAAGCACAACCTCGAACTGACCAGGCGGCGGCACTATGATTGCGAGGGAGTTTTGCGCCCGACCGCCATGGGTATTCATTCCACGCTCGCGCAGCTGAATGGGACGACCGTAATCCTCGGGCTGCAGGACATAGGTCCTGCCCCATGCACCTTTGATGTTCTTCTTATCCCGTCTCCACCGATAGGTGAGATTCGGAGGCTCAATGCTGTCGTCATGGGCCCAAAGCCCAGGCTGGACCAGGTACAGCGTGCCAGCCACCGCATCATAGGCAATTTGCGGGCGCATAAGATACGTGGGGCGGTAATCGAGCCGATTGTATTCAACGCTGTACTCGCCAGCGTATCGCGTCGGCTCCTCCACCTGCACTGTCATCACAGCACGGTCGACTGGCAGCGGTACGATGTTGTCGACATCAGAGCTGATCGACAAATCTCTCACCAATTGGCTGTCAGCCGTGGCACGCAAGCCGGAACTCCCAGTCCCGGCGCTCATCCGAACAGGACCCTTACAACATGGACACCTGAGTGTTCAGGTGTGGTCCAGTGGGACATAAAAACATCAGACATGGGCAAAATCCCTTCATGCGTTTGGAATACTGCGCCAACGGCTGGAAAGCCAATTTGATAAAGACCGCAGGCACAGCGGTATCTGCATCGCACCAAAGCATTGCCCCAACTCTTTTTGAGGCGGTTAACGAAGCGTTCGCAGACATCGGGCAGGGCCCATGGCCTGATAAGAAGCGCCGTGCTATCATCATGGTTTGTGCTTAATTTTTAAGGAAAAACGTGGCATATACTGCCGTCATTGAGCTCCTCGGCAGGCAGGGGCAAACGCGAAGTTGCAAACCAATGGATAAAAAATCGTGATACCACCGGTCGCAGCTCTACTCAGCTGGCCCCTTGTCGTTTGGGTCGCTGCGCGGGGGCGTGAACCAGCGTTCATTCTGATTTTCTGTGTGCTGGGTGGCTATCTGTTTTTACCGGAGCAGGGCGGTATCGATCTGCCAGCAGCCGGTGCGTTGGACAAGCTGACAATACCGGTTCTATGCGCTTTATTGTTTTGCTCAATGGCCCAAGCGCGCCAGACCAAAGACATAACTGTTCTGACGGGGTGGCTGCCAAAACAGATGCTGGTCATCGGATTGATCAGCGTACTTATTATCGGCCCCATTCTCACGGTCCTGACGAATCCAGACGCTTTCTTTTCCAACGGTCAGTTCCGACCAGGCCTGCGCATCTACGATGCGGGGGCCATCATTCTGGCAGCCATCTACACGATCCTGCCTTTGCTGTTGGCGCGAAAATTCTTGGCTCATCCGAAAATGCATCGCCTTCTGCTTATGAGCTTTTGCATTGCGAGCCTGATCTACACGCCACTGATCCTGTTCGAACTCCGTATGTCGCCACAGCTCAACAACATGATCTACGGTTTCTTTCCGCATTCCTGGCTGCAACACTTGCGCGGCGACGGATATCGCCCGGTGGTTTTTATGCACCATGGGCTTTACCTGAGCATCTTTCTTGTAGCCGCCGTAATCGCAACGTTCGGACTCGCCCGTCTCAATACGGGACCGACACGCACCAAATTTCTGGTGACTGGATGCATGCTCTTTGTAATTTTGGTTTTCAGCAAATCCCTCGGGGCGCTGGTCATCGCCGTTCTACTCATACCGCTCGTACTGTTCTTACCAAAGCGGCTGCAAATCTTCGCTGCGGCGCTGATAGGGTTGATCGCGCTGTCCTATCCCGTTGCCCGGGGTGCCCACCTTGTCCCGGTGGACTGGTTGTTGGCGAAAGCCATGTCCATTGATCCGGACCGTGCTGCATCACTCGGTTTCCGGTTCCACTTCGAGGAACTATTGCTGCAGCGTGTCGAAGAACGCCCGCTATTTGGTTGGGGCGGTTATGGCCGCTGGTTTCTCACTGATCAAGATACAGTGGCTGATGGCGGGTGGATCATCGACATGGCCGAAAGCGGTTGGGTCGGTTACTTTTCTAAATTTGGGCTGCTGGGCCTTCCCATCATTCTTATCTGGTGGCGGGCTCGCCGTGACGGGATTGGAATGGAAAGCGCAATCATTGCGTTAGCACTGACCGCCGGCTTGATCGATCTCATTCCCAACTCAGGTATGACCCCGGACAAATGGCTGCTCGCTGGGGCCCTTTGGGGACGGCTGGAATTGGGGCGCATCAGTGAAAGCGAGGAGCAAACTGTCGACGCACCACCATTGCGCTTCGGCGCCCGGCACCCGGCCACGCAAGCAGAACCCAATGATACGGGTGACCCTGTCAGCATCTACACCCGGCAACGCAAGCGGATCGAACGACGCACATGACTGATCCCATCGCCGCAATCATCATCGGCCGCAACGAGGGAGATCGTCTCCCGCGGGGATTGGCCTCTCTGCAGGGCGTAGCGCGGGTGATCTATGTCGACAGCGGCTCGACAGACGGATCACAAGACGCGGCACTCGCCGCTGGAGCCGAAGTCGTCGCACTGGACATGACGCGCCAATTTACTGCCGCGCGTGCGCGAAATGCAGGGTTGGACCATCTGCGCTCAACAGGCTCACGACCGGCTTTCGTGCAATTCATGGACGGCGATTGCGAGCTGCAGGCAGGTTGGCTGGCTGCCGCAGCCGCCGTACTCGAAGCGGATGCGGGCCTTGGCGTCGTTTTTGGCCGCCGACGGGAACGCTTTCCAGAAGCCACGATATACAATCGGTTTTGCGACTGGGAGTGGGATGTGCCCGTGGGAGAGGCCCGGTCTTGCGGAGGCGATGCTCTGATGCGGATGGACGCGCTAGACGCAATAGGCGGTTACAATCCCGGCCTTATAGCGGGGGAAGAGCCGGAAATGTGTGTCCGCCTGCGGGCCGCAGGCTGGGCCATACAGCGCATCGATCACGAGATGACACTCCATGATGCGGCAATGACCCGGTTTGGCCAGTTCTGGTCGCGCGCGCGGCGAGCAGGCCATGCCTGGGCCGAAGGTGCTTATTTGCATGGCGCTCGCCCGGAACGGCACAGTGTTCCAGAAATGCGAAAGGCTCTGATTTGGGGAATCGCCGTTCCGTTCATGATCTTCGCTCTCGCCCTTGCCACAGGTCCTATCGCGCTTGTGTTGCTTGCCGTCTATCCCACACGCGCCATACGCTTTGGCCTGCGCGAGGGCGGAACAGCCGAGGCATGGGAAAGAGCCCTCTTGTTGAGCATCGGAAAATTTCCAGAAGCCCTTGGAGTAGTAGAATTTCATGTCAGACGGTTGGTCGGACGTCCTCGAGGGCTCATTGAATACAAATGAGGATCAGTTCGCGCCCACCCCTAGGCGCGAGCTTGGCACACTAGCCAGAACCCCACCGACGATAAAACCACACAGATGCGCCTCTTAGGCCATTTGCCCTCACAGCCCACCAAAGCATCACATTGATGACAATCAACATGGCTGTCCATCGCGCTGGGGGCCACAAGCTTTTACGCAAGACGTACCCTTTGATAAAACCCAGACCAAAGAGTGCACCAACCAGACCGAACAACGCCCCAGGCGCTTCAAAGGCCTAGACTGAGCACGGGCGCATTAAGAGCAAGCCGGTACGCGACCTTATCCCGGCCAAAGCGACGACCGCTCCTTTTCGATCTCGGCAACTGCACGCGCCTTGCCAACCATCAAAGCACGCGTCTGATAGCGACGGATGAAGGCGCGTAATTCTTGGTCCGCGTGGCGGTCCGCACTGCGCAGCATCGCACCTAAGTAGCCCTGCATGATCGCAAGACCGCCCAAAACATAGGGCTTTTGACGCATTTTGTTGATAGCAGAGGCAACCAGAAACAGAGGGCCCGTGCCCATGTAATACTGACCAAACCCATGCCTGCGGCGACCGGTAAAAATGCCTGCTTGGCTCGACCCCATCGGACGCAGATGGTTAAAGCGCAATTCCGGCACGTCCCAGCTGACCGCCTTCCAACCCAACATACGTGCCTTGTGGCAGTCGATCCCGTCCCACATGACCTCGCGCACGAACCCGCCAAGGGCCTCAAACGCCGTAACGCGATAGAACTTGGTCATGCCAAGGGACATGTCATCCGAAATACTCTCGGATACCATGTTGCCCTTTTCATCCTCGAAGTAAGCCTTGCCCGAACACGAAGCGATGCGTGGATCTGCCTCCATCCGTTCCATAAGACCTTCGAAATAGCCGTTCGGCAAATCCAGGTCCAAATCCAGCTTGCAAAGGTAACTGTAGTCAGACGGATTGATCGTGTCGTAACCGACATAGAAAGCCTCGATCACCCCTGGACCAACAGCACGTTTGCCACGGTCGGGCTTGGGCACAACACGGATCCAGTCGTGACGCGCAGCGTAGTCTGCAAGGATCAGAGGTGTCTCGTCAGAAGATCCGTCATCTACGATTACCCATAAAGCCGGTGTGATAGTCTGAGCCACCACGCTGTCCAACGTGCGGCGCATATATTCGGCCTCGTTTCGACATGGGGAAATCAGGACATACCCGAGAGGATCAGCCATGGTTCATCGGTCCTAATGCGAATTAATCAATGGCAACGTTCTTGCCCGTTAGAAGCCGTCCCTGCAAGGGTTGCCGACTGGCAACGTGGTCTCTTTTTTGCGTCGGTGACATGTAAAATGTCTCAACAACGTTTCCATACTGAGCTATTGTTGTGTCGGTTAAACTTCGATTTTTTTGAAACAGTATAGCATTTCCAGGGAACGCAGGACCGATGACCGCTTATTACAACATCGACCCCGACACGCTTTTGATCGATAATGAAACGGCCAAGGCCGCAGGCGCTGCCAAGGCGGAAATCTATCAGGTCGCAGAACCCTATCACCACGCATGCATCGATAACTTCCTGCCCGAAGCCCTGCTCGAAAAGGTTCTGGAGGAGCTTAAAACTCTCCCAGAACCAGAAGAAGGCTACAGCCGCGCCCAGGAGAACCTGAAGTTCTCCTTCATTCCCGAACGCCTGCCCGCATACACCAAGAACCTGTTCTATGCGTTCAATTCGCGCCCGTTCATACTGTTTCTGGAGCAAATGACCGGTATCAAGGGGCTTATCCCTGATCCCTATTTTATGGGCGCCGGCATCCACAAGACGCTCAATGGCGGGCATCTGGATATCCACGCCGATTTCAACCTGCATGGGCCCATGCAAGTCGAGCGTCGGCTAAACGTGCTGATCTACCTCAACCGGGATTGGAAAGAGGAATACGGCGGCTCGTTCGAGGTCTGGGACAAGGGAATGACCCAGAAGATGAACAGCTTCGTGCCGAAATTCAACCGGATGGTCTGTTTCTCTACTGGCTCAGATACGTTTCACGGGAACCCTGAACCGGTGAACCATCCCGAGGGCGAAGCACGCCAATCGATAGCGCTCTATTACTACACCGCCACGTGGGATGCGACGCGCAAGGAACACACCACACTCTTCAAGCCGCGCCCTGGCTCCAAGGACAAGGCCGACCGGCTGGTCGCGCGTCGCGCGCTGATACAGGACATTCTGCCGCCCATCATGTATCGCAAGCTGGCTGGGCCTCTCAGCCGTATCGGGTTCTGAAAACACCTCTCGCCCATAAGTAGAAGACTGTGGGCCGCAAGTAAAAACTCCGTCAGATGGGCCCCGAAACTGGACCCAGTATTTGCAGTCTGGCCATAGTCAGGCCACAAAAGTGACTAGTATTCGTACAAGGTTTTATTGGATTTGAACGCGCATGTATTCTTCGGAAACCGTTTCGTTTTGGCACCGCAGCACGGCGTTCCTGCACTGGGGCACATTCTGGCTGCTGATCATGGCTCTTGGGGCTTTGGTGTTCTTTTGGGACGGCACCCGCGCGCTTCTTGCGGCCTGGCAACTTCCTGAATATAGTCACGGGCCACTGATCCCAATCCTGTCTGCTCTGCTGTTCTTGCGCCAGCTGAAATCGGTGCCAGAAAATCCTGGGCCGGTGCGTGCCCGCTGGCCGGGGATAGTGGTCATCCTTGCGGCAATAGCTCTTGGCACCTTGGGCAAGCTAGCCAGCATAGATGACATTGTGGCCTATGCGCTGATCCTGTGGGTCGGTGGCATCCTTCTTATCAGCTTTGGCTGGAGAACGGGCAAGCATTTCTGGCCCCCCGTATTGCACTTGGTTTACATGCTCCCACTGCCGGGCGTACTTTACTACAAGATGACCACCTGGTTGCAATTCATCTCGTCTGAACTGGGGGTGTGGTTACTAAAACTGATGTCGATACCGGTCTTCCTTGACGGTAACATCATCGATCTTGGCGTCATGAAACTGCACGTGGCCGAAGCCTGTTCGGGCCTGCGATATCTGTTCCCGATCCTCAGCTTTTCCTACATCTTCGCGGTGCTGTACCGCGGCCCCATGTGGCACAAGGCGGTTCTTCTGATTTCCGCCGCCCCCATCACAGTGCTCATGAATTCGGTGCGGATTGCTCTAGCCGGCGTAATCGTGGACTACTTTGGCCCCGATTGGCTGGACGGGTTCACCCATTTTTTCGAAGGCTGGGTCATTTTTGTGATCTGCATTGCCCTACTGTTCTTGTTGGCCAAGATCATGCTGCTGTTTCATCAGCGAAAAATGAGCCTGCCTCAGGCATTAGATCTGGATACGGACGGGTTGGTGACACAGGCGTTGCGGTTGCGATTGGTGCAGCCGTCAGCAACGTTGATCGGAGCTACTCTGGCTATATTGGCAGCAATCGCGCTGTTTCAAGCTGTCCCCCAACGCGGCGACTACACGGTGCCTCGTGACAGCTTTGCGTTGTTCCCGCGCAGCTTGGGAGATTGGCAACAGGTAGGTCCGCAACAGTACCTTTCGGCGGATGTCGAAACCGTTCTACGCGCGGATGATTATCTGCAGATCGATCTGGCTCACAAAGACACCTCTGATCCCGACATCGGTCTTTTCTTGGCCTGGTACAATGATCAGTCCAAAGGGGGCGTACACAGCCCAGAGATTTGCCTGCCCGGTGGCGGATGGGAAATTGCCTGGCTTGAACGCACGGACATGACGGCCGAACTAAACAGCACCACACCCTTCGAGCTGAATAAGGCGATCATTCAGAAGGGTGAAATCCGGATGATGGTTTATTATTGGTTCGAGCAGAAAGGTCGACGCATCGCTTGGGATTTCGAAGCCAAATACTGGCTGATGATGGATGGTATTCGTACGGGTCGTACGGACGGGGCCCTCGTCAGGTTAACAACTCTGATCGACGCGGGTGAAAGCGACGCCAATGCCGCTAAACGATTGAACGGGATGGTCGCCGATCTGATGCCTACCTTGCCTCGGTTCATCCCAATCGACTGAAGCATGCACACGCGGGTCGGAAGTATTCAAAAGGCTCTAAGCCGTGCAATTTGCCAGGTTTTGTATCGCGAATGTTCTGACGGGGCACTTGGCATCGATTGCCGCAGCCACAGCGCTCTTGCAGGGCTTAGCGGCTGCGAAGTAATTTGGAGCGTACGCCATGTTAAGATCCAGTCTTGTCTTTTTGACGACACCATCGAACTTCCTGGTCCTCCTGATTGTTCTGGGTTTGGGTCTAATGCTCATGCGCTCGCGAAGGCTGGGCTTGTCATGTAGCACGCTCGGCACGATGGGGCTTTTGACCTTTGGTTACACATCCGCCGGCGAGTTGCTGATGGCGCCTCTTGTGACCCGCTTTCCGCCAGTATCAATCGACACGGCCCCAGCGCCCCATGGCATTGTAATCGTGGGCAGTGGCGTCAATGAAGTACACGCCCAACACACCGGTGCCATATTGGAGTTGACGGAAAACGGGGACGCGGTACCGATCGCGGCACTAATTGCACAGCGCTATCCACAGGCCCGCATTGTCGTCAGTTCGGGCAGCACACTGCCTGCGCCTTTGGGTCCTGCCCATGGCATTCAACGCATCCTTCAGGAATTTGGCGTTGCCAAGGATCGGATTGCCATCGATCCCTCCTCCACCAGCACTGTCGAGCGTGTGCGCAATGCCATCAACTTGATCGGCGAGGATAAGGACAAAACTTGGTGGGTCATAAGCTCGGCCCACCGCATGCCCAGGGTGATGGGTGTCTTTCGGACCATGGGGATGGAACCCCTGCCCTACCCGGTCGACTTCCGGTGGATTCCACCTTTCGACCCGCTCTACACTTATCCTCTGACGGACGGGCTGAGAATGACAGACGCGGCAGTCAAGGAATGGAGAGGGCTCACGCTCTATTGGTATCAGGGGCACATCAGCGCCTACTTCCCATCTCCTTGAGCCTGCAAGCGTTTGATAGCCGCAGCTAAAGGCATCGCACGGACACCCCCCTGCCCCGGCACTTCGCGGTCAGATGCATAGACCAGAAGTCGTTCTGCAGCATTCAATTCCTCGGCGGCGATATGGAAACCGCGTGTGACTTTTGGGCTGGTCGTACGTTTGATCTCAATGGCCCAGATCACATCTGCGGGGAGCTTCAGGATCAGATCTATCTCTGCTCCGGCGGAGGAACGGTAGAAGCTTGCTTCGCTCCCACGCGGTGCTGCGGCGATCAGGTTTTCTATACAGAAACCTTCCCATGAACCGCCGACTACAGGGTGGCCCAACAGTGCTTCCATGGTCTCAATGCCCAAAAGAGCGTGTGTTAGACCCGCATCACGGATATAGACCTTGGGTGATTTGACCAATCGTTTGCCGGCATTCGCATGCCAAGACGGCAAACGTCGGACCAGCATCAGATCCACCATCAGATCAAGATAGCGGGCGACGCTTTGCCCGGAAACACCCAGTCCTGCAGCCAGCTTCGCAGCGTTCAGCAAACCACTCTGCTCATGTGCCAACATCGTCCAGAACCGCCGCAGCGTTTCTGCTGGAATACGTAAACCAAAGCTTGGGATGTCACGCTCCAGATAGGTACGGATGAAGTCCTCGCGCCAAGTCATGCTGGTTCTATCTGATGTCGCCAAAAAACTGTCTGGAAATCCGCCACGTAGCCAGAGCCCGGGTAAGGTTTCCTCGCCTACCTCGTCCAATGTGAACGGAGTGAGTTCATGATAGCTGACCCGCCCAGCCAGGGATTCCGCGCTTTGCTGCAAGAGCGTGTTCGAGGCTGAGCCCAAGAGCAAGAATTGCCCTGTGCGATATCCCGTTCTACGCCGCCTGTCGATCTGACCGCGTAAAGCTCCAAAAAGCCCGGGTATCAGTTGAACCTCATCGATGACCACGAGCTTGCCGACTTGTTCATCGAGATAAAGATCCGGCTCTTCGAGAACTTGTCGGTCCGACTGACGCTCCATATCGAGATAAATGGCATCGCGGGCATCTGCGATGTCTTGCGCAAGTGTGGTCTTACCGACCTGACGAGGTCCCAGAAGCACGACCCCCGCTTGGGTGGCTAAGGCTTCGTTGATCCGATTTAGGTGATTTCGCGTGATCATACCTCGCATTTATGCCATCTAATGGAAGATTTACAGGGTTATTTATGGGCTGCCTAAAGACTTAGGCTGCTCAGCGGTCAGTCGCTCCATAGACCAGTGGTGCAACTTCGGCGACGCATCGAAGACACGGTCTACGTCCTCATCCGGGGCAAGGAACGCGACCTGCCACATCGGCACCATCTCGATAGGCTTTGTGTCAAAGCCTGTGTTCAGAATGCTCGTTGTTCGGTTCCTCCCGGTTGCCGTTACAAAGCTGGCACTGTCAGTCTTCGAAAATGTCGGTGGGTCGGCCGTCAATCGTTTCGACATTCTTGCGTTGCCAGTATTCTGTTACGCCATCAGGCCTCAACCTGTCATAGTAAGGTTCAAGATCTTCTTCGCCGCGTGATCGGCGCAGGTCCATCTCTGGCACGCCCGTGCCGCAGGACGTCTGAACAAGGTCGATATCCAGGTCGAAGATTTGGCGGCTTCCGCCCATCTTGGCGAATTTGGAAACCAGTGAACCCCATTCCGCATCGCGCGGATGATAGGTTTTCGCCTGGCCGTAGACGCGCAGGATCATGGGATTGCCCTCGAATGCGCAAAACATGAGGGTCATGCCTCCAGTCGCTTGCACATGGGCAGCGGTCTCGTTGCCACTGCCAGACAGGTTGAGCCAGACAATCCGGTTGTCGTCCTCGATCCTGAGCGTGTCCATTCCCTTGGGGGAGACATTCACACGCCCGGTCGTATCCGCTGTCGCCACGAAAAAGACGGGCTGCTTTTCAATAAATTTCCGAAGTGTTCCGTTGAGTTTCTTTCCTGTCGCCATGGTTATGCCTTCGATAGTTAGCTGATAGTCAAAAGGACCGTGTTGGGTCTCGATGGCCAGATCGCGACCAACACGGCCGCCATTGAATGCTGGAACAGTTTTATCAATTGCCAGCCCGGGTTTTGCCGATGTCCGACAATGCGAGCGCGCCGTTGGAAGGCAGCGGCATGTGGGCGATGGAGGATGCATCGTTCCGGGTCAGCTCGATGTCACGCAGATGCTTGTCGGACAGCTTTTTGAGGCTTGCTTTCATTATCTGGCGATCAATGAACTTGCGAACCATTGCTGCGGCGGCCTCAACCAACCCTGCAAACGTCTCGGTCATCCGGGTCTGGTTCAGCGGTGCGGTGTGCGAAATGAAGGTCATCTGATTTCTCCTTGGGTTGGTGTTCGTTGTTCTGATGCAATCAACCTCGCATGCCCCCGCCGTCACCGGGCAGTGTAGAAACTGGACCGACCCCGATACAGAAAGTGTACCAGCCTGAAATTGCGTTGCGCGGGTAAGCTACAGGGATCACGCGCTCGCTGCGCTGGAGCTTTGGAATATGACAACCAAACCCTATGGCCTCTTTTGCCCCACCTCGAAGGCATGCGACATTCTCATGCCGCGCTGGATAATCCAAATCTTGGGCGAGCTTTGGGGCGGTTCAACGCGCTTCAATGAGATAAGGCGCGGGCTTCCGGGGATTTCGCCCACGCTGCTAACAAAGTGGTTGAAAGAGCTGCAAGAGAACGGAATTCTGCAGCGCGTAGAAGATCAGGCGACCGGCAACATCGACTATCTCCGAACGGAGAAAGCGGCGGAACTGGATTCAATTTTGGCAGGCCTGGCGAAATGGGCGCAGCATCACATCAAGGCCGAGATCGCGCTGGCGGACCGGGATGCAGATTTGCTGATGTGGAACGTGCGTCGCCAGATCGATCTTGACGAACTACCGGCCAAGCAAAACGTAATGCGGTTAAATTTCTCTGATGTGACATCCCCGGCATCGACATATTGGCTGATCACCAAGCCCGGCGAGACCGTCGAGCTATGCGCGAGTGATCCCGGTTTTGACGTCGACCTCTACATCGAAACCGAAGTCGCTGTCATGACGAGCTTCTACTTGGCTCGCAGGTCTTTCGAAAGCGCCGTGGTCGATGAGAAGTTCTTCATGAGTGGCGATCAAAGGTTCATCAAGACGTTCCAGAGGTGGCTGAAGTTCAGCATGCACTCTCATGCCGATGATATCGCTCAGATCAACGATCTTGTGCTCACAAGCTAGCAGGTGCAACGGCCGCCCATGTTTGCAAGCAGACATTCAACGTCTGATGGGATAGGGCAAAAAAGTCCGCATTGTTGCCATCTAGCTATGCCCTATCAATGTCGGTTTTCGGAGATGGGCGTACAGGCAAGAGTTATTCGCCGGCTTTCATATGCCGTCCTCGCCTTTGCCGCTAGATGGGGCCACTATTCTTCACATAGCGTTGCATGACATGCTGGTCGCAGGGGCTGTCCCGAACACGAAGGTCAGTTGCCGGAATTGTTCCCTGCCCTGTCGCGTCATTCCGTGCAGAACATAGTTCAGGCCCCCTGCCCTTCTGAGCTTCGATGCGCCTTCGGTGTACCTAGGTCTTAGGCCCGTGCACTTTGACCATCATTGCAACACCAGATGAAGGAGCGCAGCAATTACCGCCAACTGTACTAAATTCGCAGGTGCCGGTATCGAGTCCGCCAATGGTGTCGGTTCGATCTCCATCCTGACCTCGGAAATCGACATAACCGTCGAGCCGATTGCAAGCGATAATCCGATAGCCCTCACGCACCACGTTCTCGGCCGCTCGCCACGCGGCCGCCTGGTTCAATGCGCCGGTATCTGGAAGAAGCAGAACCGTGACACCGGCACCGACTAGTTAACGATGACGATCTGTGACTACCGCTTCAACCCCAATCTCGCTTATCAGGACAATGACTCGCAGCAAGCCATGATTCCGTGGGCGCCGAAGGAAACCTGACCATGACCTCCTGCGGGGCGCTTGGTCCCGGCGGTGGGTTTACAGCTGTAAACCCACATGGTTAGTTGGGGCGTGAATGTAGTCTGTTCCTGCCTAACTAGACACTAAATAAGCAAAAAATCTTGACTTAATCGGGTGAATCACACCACTTGTTCCTAAGTGGCGCGAAAAAGGCTACATTTTAGAATTTGGGGCAACCACATGATTCCCGTGACACCACTTGATACCGAAAGGCCATCAACCCTCGCAACCGAGATTTCGGAACGGTTGAACGCCGCGATAAGGGAGCACTTGCTCGCGGCGTTCGCGCCTGACAATACCAAGTCCCTGCGTAGCTTTGCAGCTCCCGAGGTGGCCGAGTTGCTTGGTGTCTCCGGCCAATTCATGCGCAAGGTACACGCCGAGGGCACGGTGCCCGAGCCAATCGAAATCCGTGCCGGCCGTCGCTACTACTCCGCCCAGGAAATCTGGAATGCGCGTGACATTCTCGAGCGATCGTCGCGTACGAAGGGCCGCTACGTGCCCCGGCGATCTCCGGGAGAAAAGCTGCAAGTCTGGCAGCTCATGAACTTCAAGGGTGGATCGAGCAAGAGCACCACGACCATACACCTTGCCCATTACTTCGCGCTTCGCGGCTACCGGGTACTTGTTGTGGACCTCGACCCGCAGGGTTCACTTACTTCGATGTGCGGGATCAGCCCGGAGATCGAGTTCGATGGGCTCACGATCTACGATGCGATCCGTTACGACGATCCCGTGGATATGGCGGAAATCGTGGAGGAAACCTATTTCCCGGGTCTGTCCATTGCACCATCGCGGCTGATCCTCTCCGAGTTCGAAACAGAATCAGCCGTTCACTCGAACCCCGACCAGCCGTTCTTCACGCGTATTTGCAATGCGCTTGCACAGGTTGAAGGAAATTTCGACCTGGTCCTGATGGACAGCCCTCCCCAGCTCGGGTTCCTCACGATCGCGGGCATGGCGGCGGCGAGTTCGCTGGTCGTGCCGCTCACGCCATCGATGTTGGACGTGTCGTCCACCGCGCAGTTCCTGGAACTTGCGGGTGCCTACATGGGCGTTATCGAAGACGCGGGTGCGTCCTTGCAGTATGATCACTTCAAGTTCCTCGTTACGCGGGACGAACCCACGGACGTACCCTCGCAGCAGCTCACCTCCTTTATGCGCGCGCTATTTCAAGAAAGGGTCATTTCGGCCACCGCGCTTAAGAGCACGGCGATCAGCGATGCCACTATGCTCAAGCAGTCGATTTACGAGGTCGTTCGGTCCGAGATGACCCGCGCGACCTATGATCGTGCAAAGGGATCAATGGATGCCGTTGGCAACGAGGTTGAGCGTATGATCCACCAAGCATGGGGACGCACTTAATGGCCAGGAAATCACTGCAAGAGATGTCTGGAATCGCGAGCACGATTGCCCGTTCCGGTGCGAAGCCGACCGACAAGGTCGCGAAAACAAGCGCGCCCGCGTTGGGAGCGCTGCAAGGGTCGCTCGCGGCCATACGCGAAATTGACCCTGACCTTGTTGATGACTGGGGGCCATCCGATCGGCTGGACGAGTTTACAGCTGTAAACCCCGGGGATGATGATGAGAGCTTCGAGGCATTGAAAAACAGCATCCGGGAAGGCGGCCAACAGGTTCCGATCTTAGTGCGGCGTTCGAAAACGGAAGGCCGTTTCGAGGCGATTTACGGCCGCCGTCGTCTGAAAGCCTGCTGCGAGCTTGGCATCAAGGTACGAGCGAATGTCCAGGACCTCGATGATGCGACCGCGCTCTTAGCCAAGGGGCTGGAGAATGCCGTGCGCCGCAATCTCTCGTTTTACGAAAAGGCTCGGTTCGCCGAGGCCATTCTTGAAGCTGGGCATGATAGCGCAACGGCAAAGCAGGTCTTAAACCTGTCCAAGTCGGGCCTGTCACACCTGGCAAAGGTTACCCAAAATGTCCCGGCAAAAGTTGGGGATCTCGTGGGGTCTGCACCCAAGTCTGGACGGCCAAAATGGACGGCGCTTGCAGAGATTCTCCTTGCAGGAAAGCTGACTCAGCAAGCGGCAGTGACGTTCCTCGAGAAACTCGGATCCGGGGTGAGCTCCGACGATCGCTTGGACATGTTGATCAAGGAAGCCACCAAGCGTGGGACCCGTCAATGGAGGGGTTCCAGCGAGGTTTCGCCCGTGGACGGCGTAACGATCAAGACCGGCCGCAGTTCCGTGTCCATGTCGGTGAAAAAGTCGGGCGCAAATGCCGGGTTCGCAGAATGGTTGGATGAGAATTTGGCCGAAATAATCAAGAATTCCTACGCGGAGTTTACAGCTGTAAACCGGTCGGATGAAAACTGAGGATGAGCAGAAAGGAGAAAGGCGAACAAAGAAAAACCCCCAAAACCGAGGCTTTGAGGGCTGCTGCGCAGAACGCAACTCTTAGATTTGACACCTAGAGTCTAGCAGTCCCCGAATCACCGAACAAGAAAAAACGCTCTTGAGCGACAGGGATCTCTTTGTCGGCTGACAAAACAATGGAAAACTTCGACGAGGCTCCGTGGGGAGCACCTGAGACAGGCATGCCTCAGAACTGTGAAGGTATGTCTAACATCAACCAACCATCCGGTTGGCGCAAGCCAACGCCGGGTCTTGGCGTCGCTGAACAGCACGCGCAAGCCGGCGAACGGGTTTTTGTACCCA
>NZ_CANNGP010000023.1 GCF_947504105.1 uncultured Tateyamaria sp. | reverse complement strand
CCCGTGAACGCCGCGCTCTGAACTCCCTCGATGAAATCCGGGGGAACAGGTAAGAGGTGTCAGACTCGGAACACTAGCGGCGCGACCCGGCAAAGGTCACAACCAGCGCTGCAAAGGTGATGGCAAACACACCCAGCAAGCCGGTGACACCGGGAAAGACCGAAAACAGGATCAGGTCAAAGCCCAAGGCCCAGATCAATCCGGTGAAGTCGAACGGGGCCAGCGCACTGACCGGCGCGCGGGCCACCGCTTCGTTTGCCACGATGTGACCGACACCCCCGATCACGCCTGCCAGCACCAGCCAACCCAGCACCGTCATGTTCAGCGCCACCCAGCCAAGGGGCAGGGTGGCCAGACCGATGACCGCCGACACCACGGCAAAGTAAAACGCGATGGTCGACGAGCTTTCGGTCAGCGTCATCGTCTTCGTATGCACCCGGACAAAAGCCATGGTCACGGCATAGGCCAGCCCGGCGGCAACGCCGATCAACGCTCCATCACCCGGTCGCTCGAACGCATCCCACAAGAGCAACAGGACCCCGCCAAAGCCTAGGGCGATGGCAATGAAAATGGCGTTCGAAAGCCGTTCCTTCAGCATCAGGGCGGCCAGCGGCAGAACCAACACGGGCGCGAGGTAGGCCAGCGCCTGCGCATTCGCGACCGGCAGATAGGCCAGCGATAGAAAGGACATCGCCATTGAAAATGCCCCGAACACGCTGCGCGTGACATGCAGGCCCGGTCGGGTCGTGCGCAAGCCATGGGGAAAGTCACCGAGCCACATCATGTACAGGCAGATCGGCACCAGCGCGACGGCTGACCGCCAGAACATGATTTGCCCGATGGGCACGGTTTCGGCTGCGCCATGCACGGCCGCTGACATCGCGGTCATCAGGAAGGCAGCCAGCAGGCGCAGGCCCACGCCCTGCAGAAAGTCTTTGCGCGATGTCATATGTGCTGTGTGTCAGAACGGGGTGGGGCGGGCAATCGGTTCCCGCGGCACTGCACAAAACTTAATCAAGAGTTATCAAGCTCTTGGAAACGTTAAGATGCGGCAAAGCTGAACGAAGAGTTAAGGGTGTGCCGTGCTGCAAAGTATGCAGTTTGCCCCGACAAATGTGCAGTTTTTGAAAAATAGTGGAAATTGCCTGGAATATCGTGCCGGGAAAATATGCAGTTTCCGGTCCAAAATGCGCAATTCGCCAAAATCGACGCACCGAACGGTGGCTTAAGACCTACAGCGCCTTGCGCGCATTCAGCGCTGCCGTGATCGTCCCGTCGTCCAGATAATCCAGCTCGCCCCCAATCGGCACCCCCTGGGCCAGCGAGGTCAGTTTGACCTGACCTTCAAGCTGATCGGCGATGTAATGAGCCGTTGTCTGACCGTCGATTGTGGCGTTCAGGGCCAGGATCACCTCGGTGATGTTCTCGGTTTGCACGCGGTCGATCAGTCGTGGAATCCGCAGTTCGTCGGGGCCAATAGCATCCAGCGCAGACAGCGTTCCGCCCAGCACATGATAGCGACCCTTGAACACACCCGCCCGCTCCATCGCCCACAGGTCGGACACATCCTCGACCACGCAAAGCTCTGAATTCGCACGTTTTTCCGATAGGCAGATATCGCAGATGTCGCTTGTGCCCACGTTCCCACAATTCAGGCACTCGCGCGCGGTGGCAGCAACGGTCTGCATCAGGTCGGCCAGTGGGGTCAGCAGCAATGCCTGTTTTCGGATCAGGTGCAGCACGGCCCGCCGGGCGGAGCGGGGGCCAAGACCGGGCAGCTTCGCCATCATCTCGATCAGGTTGTCTATGTCACGGGTGCTGCTCATTCCCTTGATCCTATTGCGCTTTCGGCAGAACAAAAAGGGTCTATTGCAGTTCACCAGTTCGCAAGGAAATGAAGATAGCTTGTGCGATCACCGGCAATGGAAGCAGGCAAATGCGGCGTCTTCTCTCTCGATCAACCCATGCAGTGATTGTGCTGCTGCTTTGGCACGGCATGGCAATGGCGTGTGCCTACCCGACGCCCTTGCGGGTGGCCAATGGAACGCTGCTATCCATTCTTGACGGTGGCGGTCAGGTGTCTGTCCACCAAAGGGACCGCTTGGCGCGCGCAATGGCACAAATGTCGCCCGAGGTTGTGAAACGGACCCTGTCGCAGGACACCCCGCGCCGCGATGCCCGCGCTGCACATGCTGTGATTGATACGGCGCTGGCGCTTGCCAGCGGTCGGGGCATGACCGTGAACGAAGGCTTGCGCGACCATGTCGTTCGTCTGGATCAAGCGGTTGATGCGACGTGCTCGGGCGGCAATAGCGCGGCCAGCGGCAATGATGACGCAGACGGCGCGGAACATGGCACACCCCGCCAAACGGATCGGGGTGGGCGGTCCCTCACATTTCGTGAGGGGGTCGCTCGGCTGAGCCTGACATTCACCTTGTATATGGTGTTTCTGGCGTTCTTGTTCGGGTTTCGCAGGCAATTGCATCTGCGCGCGGCTGAGAACGCCGCGCCATCAGAGCCTTTGCAGGGGAATGACGTCAAAGCGTCCTAGAACGGCAATTTCATTCCCGGCGGCAGACCCAGACCTTCGGTCAGTTTGCCCATCTCTTCCTGAGCGCGCTCTTGGGCCTTGGCCTGTGCGTCTTTGATGGCCGCAAGGATCAGATCCTCGACCACTTCCTTGTCATCACCGTTGAAGATCGACGGATCGATGTCGAGCGCGGTCAATTCGCCCTTCGCCGTCGCCGTCGCCTTGACCAGCCCCGCACCGCTTTCGCCGGTGACCATGACGTTGTGCAGGTCGTCCTGCATCTCGGCCATCTTGGTCTGCATTTCCTGCGCTTTTTTCATCATCCCGGCCATATCGCCGAGGCCGCCAAGTCCCTTGAGCATCTAACTCTCCGATCCGTCTGCGCCGCTGGTCCGCGGCTTGGTATACAAAACAATCCCCACACATATCGCAGCGACAGCCACGATGAACAAGGTGGGCGACGCGATACAACCTTCGGTCATCGCCTGCAGCCTGACCCCGGTCGGATCGGTCATCGTTACCATCGTGACGAACACGGTCCAGAGCAGAACAGTGGCCAGACCGATCCACTGGTTGCGGAATCGCAAAGCCGCCATCGACAAAACAAGAAGGATTACGCCAGCTGGTGACAAAAACAGGTTCAGGGCCTCGTCCAGCATAGATGCATGTGATGGGCCGTCCCATAGGGGGCGCTCCTTGTCACATACTTCGGCCAAAGCCGCGCCCGGCAGCAACGCAAGGATCAACCCTCTTCGAAGGGGTCCCATTCATCATCCACTTCCGGCAATGCCTCGATGTGGGCCTCTTGCGCGATCTCTTCGGGTGTTCGGATCGTGGTGATCTTGGCCTTGGGAAACTGTTCCAGGACGGCTTGCACAAGCGGATGCGCTTCGGCTTTGGATTTCAGTTCCAAATCGGCGGCATCGCGCACTTCAGCAATCGTTTTGCCACCGCTATCGCTGACAATCGACACTCCCCACCTGTTGCCGGTCCAAACTTGCAACCGCGCGCCCAGGCGCTGGGCCAGATCACGCGGCGCGTTTTCGGTTGGCTCAAATTCGATCCGTCCGGGTTGATAGGCAGCCAACCGAAGTGTCGTTTCCACCTCGACCAGCAGCTTTACGTCCCTGTTCGACCGGATCAGTTCGATCACGTGGTCAAAGGTCGGATAGTGGGCCAGGGCTTCGGTCGGGTCCTGCGCCAACGCCGTCGCTTGCCCATGTGCCGATGGGGTCGACGCCATCCGGGTCTGCGCCTGCTGCACGGCTTGCGCGCCGGACGACGCAGCACCAGCGCTGGCCATGCCGCCACCGCCCGTCGGGGCCACAGGCTGCGGGTTGTCCTGCAGTTTCTTCACCAGGTCGCCCGGGCTGGGCAGGTCGGCCACATGGGTCAACCGGATGATTGCCATTTCTGCAGCCATCATGGCGTTGGGGGCGCCTGCCACCTCGTCCAACGCCTTCAGCAGCATCTGCCACAGGCGCGTCAGCACCCGCATGGGCAGTGTCTCTGCCATCTGCAGGCCGCGGCTGCGCTCATCGGGCGAAATGGTCGGATCGTCTGCAGCCTCGGGCGTGATCTTCACGACCGAGGTCCAATGCGTGATCTCGGCCAGATCGCGCAGGACCGCCATGGGGTCGGCCCCGTCAGCGTATTGCGCACCCAGTTCTGTCAACGCCCCGGCGGCATCGCCCTTGAGGATCATGTCGAACAGATCCAGCACGCGACCCCGGTCAGCAAGGCCAAGCATGGCGCGCACCTGATCGGCGGTTGTCTCACCGGCACCGTGGGAAATCGCTTGATCCAGAAGTGAGGTTGCATCCCGCGCCGACCCTTCGGCGGCGCGCGTGATCAGGGCCAGCGCATCATCTGCAATCTCGGCCCCTTCGGCGCCAGCGATCTTGCGCAGCAAGGCAATCATCACCTCCGGTTCGATCCGACGCAGGTCAAACCGCTGGCACCGCGACAGAACGGTGACCGGAACCTTGCGGATCTCTGTCGTGGCAAAGATGAATTTCACATGGGCGGGCGGCTCTTCCAGCGTCTTCAGCAGCGCGTTGAACGCGCTGTTGGACAGCATGTGCACCTCGTCGATGATGTAGATCTTGTAGCGCGCGGATGCGGCGCGGTAATGGACGGAATCGATGATCTCGCGAATGTCATTCACGGATGTGTTCGAGGCGGCGTCCATCTCAAGCACGTCGACATGGCGCCCTTCCATGATCGCCACGCAGTGCTCGCATTCTCCGCAGGGCTCTGTGGTGGGACCACCGTTGCCGTCCGGTCCGATGCAGTTCATGCCCTTGGCGATGATGCGCGCGGTCGTCGTTTTGCCCGTTCCACGAATGCCCGTCATCACAAAGGCTTGGGCGATCCGGTCCGCCTCGAACGCGTTTTTCAGTGTGCGCACCATGGCGTCCTGACCGACAAGGTCGGCAAAGGTTTCGGGCCGGTATTTACGGGCCAACACCTGATATTTCTGGGTCTCTTCTGACATGGGCCTTCGCGCGGATTCGGAGTGACCTGTGGACACTACGGGGCAGGGCGGGCGGCGTCCACCATTGCTGTCAGATCAGGCGCGGGATCGCTGCGCTTGCCTATCGATTCAAGTGGCTTGGAAAATGCCGGTGCCATCGGCGTTGTTACAGCCGATCCGTCATCTTCCGGATAACGTCGGAACTGCGCCGTGCCCGTGCCAGTGCCCAACCACCTTGTATCAGCATGAACAGATGTTCCGATTTGGCCTGCGCCTCCTCTGGACTCAGGCCCAGCCGCGCGGCGTGGTCCTGAACCTCGGCGATCCAGCCTTCGTAGATGTGACTGGCATGGTCCCGGAAATCTTCGTTGTCTGGGCCTTCGAACAGAGTGGCTGCGATGGGGCAGGTGTCCCAGCCCGTAATGTCGAACAGTTTGGCCAGCTTGAAACACAGTGTCTTTGCGCCGTCATTGAAGCTTTCGGCGCCGTCAAAGCTCGCCGCGATGAGGCGTAGCATTTCGTCCGACGCCGACGTGGCCGCAGCCATGGCAAGGTCGGATTTTCCATTGGGGAAATGGTGATACAGGGACCCCTTGGGCGCCTTGGCATCGGCCAGCAAATCGGCCAGCCCTACGCCATGGTAGCCACGTGTGCGGAACAATGTGGCGGCTGACAGGATCAGGCGATCCTTGGTTGGAAGTGGTCGGTCGTTCATTCTTTGATCTTGACAGCATTAGACCGATTGGTCCAGCGTTGCAATTAGACCAAATGGTCTAGCGCTGCCACAAGGAGATGCTTCATGTTCGATACGGCTCCAACTCAACGTGCGGTGACCGAACGGTCGCTGGCTTTCAAGACGCAGGACGGCGCAGAACTGGTCGGGCGGATGTATCGACCAAAGCAACGTCCCTTCGCCGCAGTGGTGCTAAACAGTGCAACGGGTGTGCCGCAGACTTTCTACACCCATTTCGCGCGCTGGTTGGCTGCGGAACGGGGGATGGCTGTGCTGACCTATGACCACCGCGGCCTTGGGCGCTCCTATGCGGGGCCGATGCGCCGGGTGCAGGCTGACATGACGGACTGGGGTATCCGCGATCAGGTCGCTGCCCGCCGTGCCATGCGCCGCGAAGTCCCGGAGACCCAGCTGTGGGTCATTGGGCATTCCCTTGGGGCGATGTTGTTGCCGAACCAGCCGGAAATGGACGATGTCGCACGCGTCATCGGTGTGGCATCTGGTATGGTGCATCACAACGATCACCCGTGGCCCTACCGCGCGCTGGCGCTAAATTTTTGGTTTGCCATGGGCCCGTTGGCAACGCTGATCTGTGGCTACATGCCCGGCAAATCACTCCGCTTTGGCGAAGACTTGCCATCAGGTGTGTTCTGGCAATGGCGCAAATGGTGCACATCGCGCTCGTTCTACGATGCGGATATTGGTCCACGCTTGCCAGCCCCGAATTGGCAAAACAGTGCGAGAGTGCGGTTGCACGCATTCACTGACGACGATCTGATCCCACCGCCGCAGGTGGCAAGGCTTGCAAAGGTCTATGGAACTGAACCGGTCGTCGTCGATCCACGGGACCATGGGGTTAAAAACGTCGGACATCTCGGCGCATTCTCGCGCCGGAACAAAGCGATCTGGCCAGTGCTGCTTGAGGACTAGTCTGCTATTGTAGACCGCCCTCCCGCGCCTTTCAGATGCGCTGCCGGGCCGACGCGCACCACGCTGCGCTTTGGTGAGAGATTGACAACGACCCAAGCGGGGCTCGTTACGGCTGCTTCCTTCCGGATCTGACCGGGTTGGCGAGGCGCCTGCCCGCGCCAACCTCTCAAGAGGTCATATAAAGCGGGCACCCATCCGGTGCAAGAGGTGCACAATCAGTCATATCGAGACTTGGACCTGAAGAAACCCGCTTTCGTCCAAACCCAAGGGTCGCGGATCAAAGTCCGAGATATAGGACAGATAGTCCTCTGCCACCGGTGATGTCTGGATGATGCGGCGAACGCCTTGGTTGGGCGTGAATCTCCAAGGGTCCGAGCCAGGTACAATGGCCGACTGTATGTCCCCGGCCATTGCAGCCCGCAGTGCTTGCCGCACTTCCACATTCGTCTGCACAATCTCTGTCTGCGGACCGATGCCAGGGTAATTACCTCCACCGGCACCACGATAACTGGTCATGGCGACCACGAAGCGATCTTGCCGGTGCACCGATTGGCCTCCATACGCCAATTGTCTCACGCGAGATGCGTCTGGCAGCACGCGATGACCATTGGTTTCGAACGTTGCGGGTGCGCGCAAATCCACCTCCACCTCCGTTCCATGCAACACATCAAAGTTGAAAGCCGGAGAGTCAGGGTTCACCAAAGCAGCGCCTTCGCCATCGACCGGATTGAAAAAGGCGAGGCTGCGCTCAATCCAGTCCTGCAGGTCTGCGCCGGTTAGGACAGCAGCCCAAACCGTATTGGGATAAGGGCACAACATGGCGACGTGACGTTCGCACAATTGGCCTGATGGAATGTTGACATAGTTGTCCGGGCCTGCCCTGCCACCCAGTGCGGCCGGTGCAACACTTGCCAGAACGGGCAAGTTGGCGAGGTCCGTGCCAGCGACAGCTTTGGCAATCGTGCCTGATAACGCTCGCGCGACCAACGCTTCTGTCGGGGACGGGCGCAGCATCGAAAACCAAGTGTGCAAGTGTTCGGGTGTCGTCCCGATTGGCTTGTCCAGATGCATCCGCGCGGCTTCAACCAAAGGGCTGGTGATATTCACCAATGTCTGATCCTGGGGATCATCGATGCGGACACCAGAACGCCGCACGGCATGCCCGTCGACCTGCCATCCGTTCCGCCCATGCACCAGCGTCAGATCAATCACGCCCAGTTCTGTACCTGCGTGTCCCGGCATCACCCCTGGCACACCAAACACTGTGCCGTTGATGGCATCCACCCCGTCGAGCCCTGAGTGGTCTGGTCCAGGAAATCGCAGATGGGTGTGTCCCAGGATCATTGCATCGACGCCTGGCACATCTGCAGCGATCGCCGCCCCAAAATTCTCGCCAGTCGAATCGACGCCGTCGTTCAGTCCGCTGTGGCACAAGAAGACAACAACGTCCGCACCTGCGTCGCGCAAGGCTGAGACTGCTTTGCCAGCGGCTTCGACGCCGCCTTCGAATTGCACTGCATCGTCCAGACAACGCCGGTTCCACACGGCGGTTTGCGGCGGCAGGACCGATGTTAGCCCGACACGCAGCGGGCGACCCTCACCGTCTGAACAGAGGACATTGCGTTCAACGATGGCGAAGGGGGCAGCACATATGACAGCATTGGTTGTCTCATTGGCGCACAGCACAGGACAATGGGCCTGACCCATCACTTGGTTCAGGAACGGCAGCCCAAAATCAAAATCATGGTTGCCGAGGCCGACAGCGTCATAGTTCAGAGCGTTTAGAATGGCTGGCCATGGATGGTTTTCTGGCGCATCCACGCAAATATCGCCCAGTGGAGTACCCTGCAGTGCGTCCCCGTTATCGACTAGAATAAAACCGCCGGCAGCCGTCCTGCGCGCGTCTTGGATCAGGTTCGCCAATCGATCCATACCCTTGGTTTGCGTGTGGGTGTTGCGCAGTGCATCCCATCCGGTGAGGTGCATATGGACGTCGGATGTGGCGGCGATGCGTAAACAAGCGGTCGGCAGGGTCATATTGCAACTTGCACCCTACGGTTGAGTTCAAGGCAAGCAAAAAAGAACATCTGGTTCGGAAACATCCGCGTTGGACCATACGCCGTCCCATTGCGTCACCGTCTGGCGCATGCCAAGCAAGGCGCAAATGAAGAAAATGCGAGGGCAGGCATGAAACATGCTGAGACCGTGACATTCGGGGGGTCCCACCTCGACCGGGCGGCAGAGATGCGGGGCGATGCTGAGGCTATCGCCAGGGCGCTGGCTGATCCGACGGCGCGCGCGGTTCTGATTTGGCGTGGCAAACCGTTGATCCAACGTACCCGACCGGCATCTTTGGTGCGCCTTGCGATGGATCACCCCGCTTGTGAAGTCGCAGACATGAAAACTGCCGTGTTTCTTGGGAGCGAAGATGGTGCGCCGCGCTTTGCCTTGGATGTGTCCCGCTGGGCACCAGATGATCTGGACTTGTCGACGTTGGGCGGGTTTCTGGACCCGACAGAGCAACACCACCCTGCCTGTGCCGAAGATGAGGTTTTTGCTGAATTGCGGCGCACCATGACATGGCTGTCACCGCGCGACGCCGAACTCGCGGCGACAACCAAAGCCGTCTTTGGGTGGCACGATACCCACGGCTTCTGCGCCAAGTGTGGCGCGGCGTCGGAGATGACCCAAGCGGGCTGGCAACGCACCTGTCCCTCTTGTGGCGCACATCATTTCCCGCGCACGGATCCGGTGGTTATCATGCTGATCACCCATGGGAACTCGGTCCTGATGGGCCGGTCGCCCGGATGGCCGGAGGGTATGTATTCGTTGCTGGCCGGGTTCGTAGAACCGGGCGAAACCCTCGAAGCGGCAGTGCGACGTGAAGTGTTTGAAGAGGCGGGTATCCGTGTGGGGCCTGTTGCATATCTCTCGAGCCAGCCATGGCCGTTTCCGGCTTCGTTGATGTTTGGGTGCCAAGGTGAAGCATTGACACGTGACATCACGATCGATCCGAACGAGATCGAAGACGCCATATGGGTCACGCGCGAAGAGATGCTTGCGATCTTCGCAGGCGAACACAAAACCGTCCTGCCTGCACGCAAAGGGGCAATTGCACACTTTTTACTTGAGAACTGGCTTGCGGACACCCTTGATTGAGGGGAGACTGAATCCGGGAAATAACAGGCATATGAAATGAAGCTCTCGGCCCGGGAAGACGTGGCTGCGCATATCGACAAGGTGTTCGCAGCCCTCAACGATTTTGACGGTTTCGAACGTCAGGCGATGCGCCGCGGTGCCGAGGTGCAGCGGGTGGATCCTTTGACACAAGCCGGTGTCGGCATGCGCTGGAAAGTGTATTTCAAGATGCGTGGTCGTCGGCGTGAAATGGACCTTGAGCTTACGCGTTACGACGCGCCGAATGAGATGGTGTTCGATATCACATCTGCAGGGATCAGCGGCACCTTTTCAGTCGAATTGCTGGCCCTGTCACGCACCCGGACGCGCATGGCGCTGGCACTGGACATTGTGCCCCTGACGCTGTCCACGCGGCTGTTCATACAGTCGTTGAAACTGGCCAAGACGTCACTGACGAAGCGCTTCAAGCTGCGGGTTGCAGATTACGCCAAAGGGCTCGAAGAGCGTCTGGAACGCAGCGCTTGATATTGTCGCTGTGCGGCTCTGTTTGACCCTTACGGGTCAAAGGCGCCCGCCCACCGCCCCGTGATCAATCCCGACCGGGCGCTGCCGGGTACACCCCAAGGATGTCGAGCCGGTTGGTGAAGTAGTCCAGCTCCTCAAGTGCCCGTGCCAGCTCAGGATCGTCGGGGTGTCCCTCGACATCGGCGTAAAACTGCGTGGCCGTAAATGCGCCACCGACCATGTAGCTTTCCAGCTTGGTCATGTTCACGCCATTTGTCGCAAATCCACCCATGGCCTTGTAGAGCGCAGCCGGAATGTTCCGCACTTCAAAGACAAACGTGGTGATCATCGTGTCGGCGCGGCGGGCCGTGTCCTTCTCAGGCGCCATCAACAAGAAGCGCGTGGTGTTGTGTCCCTGATCCTCGATATCGCGGGCAAGGACGTTCAGGCCATGAATATCCGCAGCGACGGAAGACGCCAGTGCTCCGACGCCCATCTCGCTTGCTTTCGCGATGGCGGCCGCAGCGCCTGCGCTGTCCGGGGCGGCCTCGGCTGCAATGCCGTGTGTATCAAGATAAGCGCGCGCTTGTGGGATCAAAACCGGGTGGGCGCGGACAAGTGATATATCGTCCAGCGTTTGGCCCGGAAGGGCCATCAGCGCGATACGCACACGGACAAACGCCTCATCAACGATGTGCAACCCGCTTTGTGGCAGCAGGCGGTGGATATCTGCCACACGACCATAGGTCGTGTTTTCCACCGGAAGCATCGCCATGTCGGCTGCGCCATCACGCACAGCGGCAATCACATCTTCAAAAGCATGACAGGGAACCGGGGTGGCATCTGGCCGGGCTTTCAGAACGGCTTCGTGGCCGTAGGCGCCCAGATCACCCTGGAATGCAATCCGTGTCGACATCGTTTGTCCTTTGCTGCCGGCCCGCTACCGATCGTCGGGCAGGGCGATTGGTCGCGCTTTCTATACCTTGCCAGTCACAAGGGGAAGCCGTAGATACCCGCCGGAACAACATGAAAAGCCACGGAATCGGAAGCCAAATGTTCGACACCATGACCTTTACCAAGATTGCGGCCAGCCTTTGTGGTGCGTTGCTGGTGCTTTTGCTCGGCAAATGGGCCGCCGAAGAACTGTACCATGTCGATGGTCACGGCGAGCAAGCATACGCCATCGACACCGGCACCGATGAGGGCGCGGAAGAGGTGGTCGAAGTGGCTTTTGCTGATGTTTATGCCACGGCTGATGCATCCAAAGGCGCAAAAGCGTTCCGTCAATGCAGCGCCTGCCACAAGCTGGAAGCTGGCGCAAACGGCGCCGGCCCATACCTGTATGGCGTTGTTGGCCGCACCGTAGAAACCGCCGAAGGCTTTGGATATTCCGGTGCGCTGAACGCTGTCGTCGACGTTTGGACACCAGAGCATCTGAACGCCTTTCTTGAGAACCCGCGCGGTTATGCGCCAGGAACATCGATGGGCTACAATGGTATGAAGAAGATCGAGGATCGGGCCAACCTGATCGCCTATCTCGACAGTATTGACGACTGATTGTTTCAAATTCCCACCGGATCAAAGCCGCAAGCGCCTCGCCTGCGGCTTTTTTCTTGCCAATTGTTTCAACGGTCTCACATGCCGGGCATCGTGATCACGGAATCTCAAGTTGCATATTGGCACATTGCGCATTTAGCTTACTTCCAATCACAAGACGGCCCTGAATGCCACGAACAGGAGAGTACCAATGCAACCCAACCGCAGACGTGCCCAGGCACAGGCTCGTGTGAAAGAGACACGGAACAAACACATCCTGTGGGGAGGGCTGGGGATCCTTGGGCTTTTGGCAACGCTGGCGCTGGCTGGCATGGCACGGGCAGAGAGGGATGAGAATATCATCTCGTCCCATGGGTATTCCTTCTATGGTGATCTGACCTACCCGGCGGACTACTCACATTTCGACTACGTGAACCCCGAGGCACCCAAGGGTGGGGAATTGGCGATTGCGTTTGTCGGGACGCTTGACTCAATGAACGCGGCTTCGCGCCAGGGCCGAGCACATCTGTTCTCGATCATGATGTATGAAAGTCTTCTTGGGGAAGCACCCGGCGGGGGTGCAGCGCCCGCGGACACATATGGCGAATACTACTGTCTATTGTGCGAGCGACTAGAATACCCTGAGGATCGTTCATGGGTGAAGTTCTATATGCGGCCCGAAGCGCGCTTCTCGGACGGAACGCCGGTAACGGCCCATGATATCGCTTTCAGCCACAACTTGCTGCTGGATCAGGGGTTCAAGTCTTACGCCGAGTCTGTGCGCAGAAGCATTCCGAAAGTCGAAGTTTTGGATGATCATACGATCAAGTTCTATTTTGCTGACGGCATTTCCCGTCGGTCGCTTATTGAGCAAGTGGGAGGTGTGCCCGCCTGGTCCAAGAAATGGTACGAGGAGACAGGTGCCAAGTTGAACGAATCGCGTCTCGAAAATTCACCGGGGTCGGGCGCTTACATGGTCGATACCGTTGATATCACGCGTCGCATCGTGCTTAAAAGAAACCTCGACTATTGGGGCAAGGATCTACCATTCAATGTCGGCCGGAACAATTTAGACAGCATGAGAGTCGAGTTGTTTGGGGATAGCGCCGCCTCTTTCGAAGCGTTCAAGGCGGGTGAATACACATTCCGCCTGGAAGGCGACAGCCGCATATGGGCCACACAATACGACTTTCCAAAGATCGAGTCCGGGGCCGTTCTGAAAAGAGAACTGCGCGACGGAACGCCGCCTTCACCCACGGGCATCATCTTTAACCTTGGATCAGATGCGTTGAAAGACCGCCGCGTCAGAGAAGCGATTGCCTTTGGCTACAACTTCGAATGGACCAACGAAAGCCTGCAAAACGGCCTCTTTAAGCAACGCGCATCTTTTAGCCAAGGCACGCCTGTTATGGCTGACGCGCCGCCAGAGGGCATTGAGCTGGATATTTTGCAGTCTCTGGGTGACCTCGTGCCCGAAGCGATGCTGACTGAACCAGCACGTATGCCGCATACATCCAATCCAGAAACCTTGCGGGATCGACGCAACCTTCGCAAGGCGATGCGTCTACTGGATGATGCAGGTTGGCAGGTGGGGGACGATGGCTTGCGCCGCAATGCAAATGGCGAGGTTTTGAAGCTGAACTTCCTGTTCAACAGTGCGTCGTCCCCGACGCTCACTGGAGTTATGGAGAATTTTGTTTCCAACGTCTCCAATATGGGTATCGACATTACGCTAGAACGCGTTGACTCGTCACAATTCACCGCACGCAGACGGGACCGGGACTATGACTTACTGTACGACAGCTATGCCGCATTCCTTGGAACGGGGACTGGGCTGAGTCAGTGGTATGGATCCGAGGATGCTGCATATTCTCTGTTCAACCCTGCCGGTCTTGCCAGCCCTCTGGTGGACGAGTTGATTGACATATCCTTGCACGCCGAAACACGTGAAGAGGAACAAGCGGCAGTGATGGCCTTGGACAGGGCGCTGCGCCATGAATTTTTTGTGGTGCCTCTCTGGTACAGTCCAAACCACTGGGTGGCATATTACGACATGTTTGAACATCCAGCCGTCATCCCGCCTTACAACCTGGGCTACCTCGATTTCTGGTGGGTGAACGAAGACAAGGCCGCTGCCCTCAAAGCGTCCGGCGCACTGAGGTAAGGCAATGGGCCCCTATATTCTGCGACGGCTGCTCTTGGTCATCCCGACCTTGCTGGGCATCCTTTTGGTCAACTTCACCCTTACGCAGTTCGTGCCCGGTGGTCCTGTGGAACAGGCCATTGCGCGCGCGCAGGGTGGGGGCGACGTCTTTGGTGGGTTTGCCGGGGGCAACAATGATGCGGGGGCCGATGAACTCGATACTGCTTCTAACAGCGAATACGTGGGCGCGCGGGGGTTGCCGCCCGAATTCATTGAGGAACTAAAGGCTGAGTTTGGGTTCGACAAACCGCCCATACAGCGTTTTCTGAACATGATCTGGAACTATGCCCGCTTTGACTTTGGCGACAGTTACTTCCGATCTATCAGCGTCGTGGACCTGATCGTCGAAAAGCTGCCGGTGTCGATCACGCTTGGGCTGTGGTCCACGCTCATAGCATATCTCGTGTCGATCCCGCTGGGCATTCGCAAGGCGGTCAAGGACGGCACACCCTTCGACACCTGGACCTCGGGCGCCATCATCGCGGCCTATGCGATCCCCGGTTTTCTGTTCGCCATCCTGTTGCTCGTGCTCTTCGCAGGCGGAAGTTACTTCCAGATTTTCCCGCTGCGCGGTCTCACATCGGACAATTTCGATAATCTCAGCGCCTTGGGCAGAGTGGCCGACTATTTCTGGCACATCACCCTTCCTGTGTTGGCAGGTACGATTGGTGCTTTTGCCACGCTGACACTGCTGACCAAGAACAGCTTTCTGGACGAGATCAAGAAGCTCTACGTGATGACCGCCCGCGCCAAGGGCCTGTCTGAGCGCCGCGTGCTCTATGGCCACGTCTTCCGCAACGCCATGCTCATCGTGATTGCGGGCTTCCCGGCCGTGTTCATCGGTGTCTTCTTTGGCGGCTCACTGATCATCGAAACCATCTTCTCGCTCGACGGGCTGGGGCGGCTCGGGTTCGAGGCGGCCGTAGCCCGCGATTATCCGATCGTTTTCGGCACACTCTACATCTTTGGCCTCATGGGGCTGCTTGTGGGTATCATCTCGGACCTGATGTACGTGTTGGTTGACCCCCGCATCGATTTTGAGCGGAGGGAGGGCTGATGGCGATGCCAGACCCCGTGACCAATACGGACGCCCCGCCAACCGCGGTGGTGCCAGCCCCACGCCGCCCGTTCTTCTCCCTGTCGCCGCTGAACCAGCGTCGCTGGCGGAACTTCAAGAAGAACCGCCGCGCCTACTGGTCGCTGTGGATCTTCTCGATCCTGTTCGGCTTGTCGTTGGTGGCTGAACTCATCGCTTACGACAAACCGATCCTCGTGCGGTATCAGGGCGAATTCTACACGCCGATCTGGAACTTCTACCCAGAAACCGCCTTTGGCGGCGACTTCCGGACCGAGGCCAGCTACCGTGACCCGGAAGTGGAATGTCTGATCGTGTCGGGCGGGCTTGATACGTGTTTCGATGACCCCGAGGGTGTGATCGAAGACGCGCAAGACGGGGAAGTCGACGGCGAAGCGATCACCAAGGGCTGGACCATCTGGCCCCTCATTCCCTACAGTTTCGACACCGCTGTGGATCGCCCAGGTGCTGCCCCGTTGGCACCTAACAGCGAGAACCTCTTGGGCACCGACGGGACCAAGCGCGATGTGCTGGCCCGCGTCATTCATGGCTTCCGCCTGTCCGTCCTGTTCACCCTCGTGGTCACTGGGGCGTCGGCCATCGTCGGCATCTTCGCAGGGGCCATCCAGGGTTATTTTGGTGGGCGCACCGACCTCATCTTCCAGCGGATCATCGAGATCTGGTCCTCCACCCCCAGCCTCTACGTCATCATCATCATGTTCGCGATATTGGGCCGAAGTTTCTGGCTGCTCGTGTTCCTTCTGATCCTCTTTGGCTGGACGGGCCTCGTGGGCGTGGTGCGCGCCGAATTCCTGCGCGCCCGGAACCTCGAATATGTCCGCGCGGCCCGGGCGCTGGGCGTCAGCAACCTGACCATCATGTTCCGGCACATGCTGCCCAACGCCATGGTGGCGACGCTGACGATGCTGCCGTTCATCATCACGGGTACAATCTCGTCCCTGGCCGTGCTCGACTTCCTCGGGTTCGGCCTGCCATCCTCTGCCCCCTCGCTTGGGGAACTGACGTTGCAAGCCAAACAGAACCTGCAGGCCCCGTGGCTTGCCTTCACCGCCTTTACCGTGTTCGCCGTGATGCTCAGCCTGCTGATCTTTATCTTCGAAGGCATCCGCGACGCGTTCGACCCAAGAAAGACTTTCTCCTAATGGCGCTACTGCAAGTCAAAGACCTGTGCGTCGGCTTCCGCCAGGACGGGCAACTGACCGAAGCGGTCAAGGGCGTGTCCTTCCATGTGGACCGGGGTGAGACGGTCGCGCTTGTCGGCGAGTCGGGCTCGGGCAAATCGGTCTCGGCCCTCTCCACCGTGTCCCTGCTGGGCGATAGCGCCGAGGTCACCGGCTCCGTCACCTATGACGATCAGGAAATGATCGGGGCCGATGAACGGCTGCTGCGCAAAGTGCGGGGCAACGACATTTCATTCATCTTCCAGGAACCGATGACCTCGCTGAACCCGCTGCATACCATCGCAAAGCAACTGGGCGAAAGCCTCGCCCTGCACCAGGGGCTCGCAGGGGAGGCTGCCCGCGCGCGTATCCTGGAACTGCTGGACAAGGTGGGTATCCGCGATGCCGAAAGCCGTTTGAACGCCTACCCCCACGAGCTGTCCGGTGGGCAGCGCCAGCGCGTGATGATCGCCATGGCGCTGGCCAACAAGCCCGACGTGCTGATCGCTGATGAACCTACGACGGCGCTTGATGTCACCATTCAGGCACAAATCCTCGACCTTCTGGCGGATCTCAAGGCGGCCGAAGGCATGGGCCTCCTGTTCATCACCCACGACCTTGGCATCGTCCGGCGCATCGCGGATCGCGTCTGCGTCATGCAGAATGGCGAGATCGTGGAGACCGGCCCGACGAAAGAGATTTTCGACGCGCCCCAGCACCCCTACACGCAAAAGCTGCTCAGCGCCGAACCCACGGGTCACCCGGCCCCCGTGCCGCAGGGCGCCGAACTGGTGGCCGAGACGGAAAACCTCAAGGTCTGGTTTCCGATCACCGCAGGGCTGCTGCGAAAGACGGTAGGCCATGTCAAAGCGGTGAACGATGCCACGATCAGGGTGCATGCGGGCGAAACCGTGGGCATCGTGGGCGAAAGCGGGTCGGGTAAGACCACGCTGGCACTGGCCATCATGCGGCTGATCTCGTCCGAGGGGCGGATCGTCTACATGGGGCAGGACATCCGGGCGTGGTCGGTGCGCGAGCTGCGGCGGCTGCGCAAGGATATGCAGATCGTATTCCAGGACCCGTTCGGATCCCTATCACCCCGGATGACTGCGATGCAGATCATCGCCGAAGGACTGGGGGTGCACGGCATCGACGATGGGCGCAGCGCGCGAGAGGTGGTGGCCGAGGTGATGACCGAGGTAGGCCTCGATCCCATGACCATGGATCGCTATCCGCATGAATTCTCTGGCGGTCAGCGGCAACGCATTGCCATTGCACGCGCCATGGTACTGCGGCCCAAACTGGTGGTGCTGGATGAACCGACCTCTGCGCTGGACATGACAGTGCAGGTGCAGATCGTTGAGTTGCTGCGTGGGCTGCAGGAGAAATATGGGCTGGCCTTCCTGTTCATCTCGCATGACCTCAAGGTCGTCCGGGCCATGAGCCACAAGATGCTGGTGATGAAACAGGGGGATATCGTGGAGCAGGGCGTGGCAGCGGACCTGTTCGAACGACCCCAGACCGACTATACGCGCCTGCTCTTGCAAGCCACGCATTGACAGAGGGCGACGTGCGTTGCCCCGTTTCGGGTCAACGACACCCCGCCCACCGTCCCTTCAGGTCAAGGCCAGTCCGATCACCATGGCCGCCAGCGCGATGACATGGATCAGCGTCATCGCCATATCGTTCCAACGCCAGCCCACGATCAGCCAGCCGATCAGCCCGGCCAGGAACAGGTACATGTTCAATGGTGCCAGCCCGATGGCCGTTGCGCCATAACCAAAGATCTGGATAACCGACGCGCCCCACTTGATCGTGTTTGTCTCGGTGGTGCGCCGCAGAACCGCGTTCATAGCCGTTCCAGGTCGACGCATTTGGTGCGCTTGCCCTGCCACCAGCGGAGTTTGGGCAAGGTGACCCGGACACAGCGGCGCTGGCGGGTCGCTATCATGAAAGTTTGAGCGTAAATGTCAAGCATGAGGCATCTCTTGGGCGGTTAGGGAACATGATTGTATATTGATCCGGTGCGCGCTTTATGCGACTCAATTGGAATGCTCATGTGTAAGCTGAACTGACATATGGAATGGCGTAGCCTTCCCCCCCTCGCAGCCCTCCGGGCCTTTGCCGCCTTTGTCGACACCGGCAGCGTTGTTGCGGCGGGGCAGGCCCTGTCTGTCAGCCATGCCGCCGTCAGCCAGCAACTGCGCGCGCTTGAAGCGCATCTTGGCGTCAGCTTGCTGGATCGTTCGGGTCGGGCCATGCGTTTGACCCCGGATGGCGAAATTCTGGCCCAAGGCTGTGCTGACGGGTTTGCCAGCATCGCGCGCGCCGTGGCGCTTGTAACAGGGGCCGAGGCGGCGCGCCCGCTTCATATCTCGCCCACGCCCAGCTTTGCCTCGGCCTGGCTAATGCCGCGTCTGTCCGAGTTTCGCGCCAAGCATCCCGAAATCAATCTCGTGCTCAACCCAACATCCGACATCGTGACGCTGTCGCCGGGCGGTGTCGATCTGTCGATCCGCTATGGCGTTGGGGGGTGGGATGGGCTTGAGAGTGAACTTCTCGTCCCAACCTCGATGGTGGTGGTTGCGGCACCTCACCTTGTTGCGGGGCGTGATGTGTCCGACCCCTCAAGTCTGGGTGCCTTGCCGTGGCTGGAAGAGATTGGGACCACGGAAAGCTCCAGGTGGTTGTCCCAGCGCGGAGTTGCCGACATGCCCAGGGGGCCGGTGACACAGGTGCCTGGTAACCTGATGCTCGACGGCGCGCGGGACGGGCAGGGGCTTGCCGTTACGGTCCGCAACTTCGTTGCCGCCGATATTGCAGCCGGACGGCTTGTCGTTCTGCACGAGGATGCGACCGATGGTGCGGGCTACTACCTTGTCACGCGTCCCGGCATTCTCCGTCCGACGCTGCGGGATTTCATCCGCTGGATCAGAAAGGCGGCGCGCACATGAACTGGTTCTTTGGACTTCTGGTGCTGATCGGCGGTGCGCTGGCATGGCGCGCATGGTCGAAACGACAATGGCAACAAGAGGTGCTTGCCTCGCGGCTGACAGAGGCCGAGTGGCGGATCATCCGGGCACAGGTGCCGCTTGTTCGCAAACTGCCACCCTCGCTAAAGATGTCATTCGAAGGCAAGGTTGCGCTGTTTCTCAATCAGGTCGACTTGGTGGGATGTGACGGGCTCGAGGTGACGGATGACATTGCGCTCAGCATTGCGGGGCAGGCCGCCCTGCTCGTTGTGGGGACAGATGCCTGGTACAAACATCTGACGACCGTGTTGATCTATCCCGGTGCATTCAAGTCCAAGCAAACCAAGCAGGACGGTTACGTGGTGACCGAGGAAGAGGTGGTGCGATTGGGCGAAAGCTGGTCACGCGGACCTGTGGTGTTGTCGTGGCGGGATGTGCAGCAGGGTGGGCTGAATGACAGCGACGGCTTGAACGTGGTGCTGCATGAATTCGCGCATCAACTGGATGACCTCTCGGGCCAGACCGACGGCGCGCCACCCATGGCCGAAGGCCAAAGCTTTGTCCGCTGGGCGCAGGTGATTGTCGAAGCCTATGATCGCCATGTTGCCAATACGCAGTCCGGACGGCGCACGGTTATCGACGCCTATGGTGCCACCAGCCACGAAGAGTTCTTTGCCGTCGCGGTCGAGCTGTTCTTTGAAAAGCCCGATGGGCTGAAGGCCGTAGAGCCCGAGGTCTACGAACAGCTTTCCATGCTGTTGAACGTCGATCCGGCGAATTGGGCCTAGGATTGCGGTCCGATCATGAAGCAGGTCACGTTGCGCGATTGCAAGCGGCGACAGGCCAGGTCGGCCCCATCACGGGTCATGCCCATAAAGTTCGCGTCAAAGCCCGTGGGACGGCGTACAACCTTGCGCAAGCTGCCATCCAGCGATGACATCTCGGCCAGGGCGGTTTGCAACAAAACCTTTTCGGCCTTGTAGCGGCTGCCGTAGCGGCCCACGTTCACGCCCCAATGGCGGCCACCGGATGTCGATACGCGGGTCACGACTTCGGGTTCGGCCTGCAGCGCAACCTGCGTGGGACGTGCTTCGGGCCGGACAGTCGGTGCCAGCGCGGCGGAGACCGCAGCGGCTGCCGCTGGTGCCGTTGTCTCGGTGACCTGCGCCGCGACCAACGCGGTCTGGATGTCATCCGGCAATACGGTCGACGCCACAGGTGCTTCTGCGACCAGAACAGGGGCTGCGGTGCCCGGACGCATCTTCGGACGGTAGCTTGTCTTGACCGCGCCGCTTAGGCGAATGATCTTGCCAGCGCCCCTGGGGGCGTCCTGATTGCCCGCAATGATAACCGATTCATCCCCGGGCACATAGCTGGGCTTGGACGGCTTGCGCAGCGGCGCACGGCTGGGCGCACGGCGGAACCCAAGATCCAGCAGCTCAGCCACCTTGGCGTTGCGCGATGCGGTGGATTTGCCGCCAAAGACGGTTGCGATGATGCGCTCGTTCCCGCGTTCGGCCGATGCAACAAGGTTGAAACCGGCCGCACGGGTATAACCGGTCTTGATCCCGTCCGCGCCTTTGTAGTTGGCCAGCATCCGACGGTTCGTGTTGTTCACATTGGCAATGCCCGCATTGGTCGAGGTGCGCGAGAACAGGTTGTAATACTGCGGATAATCGTACAGCAGGTGCCGCCCAAGGGTCGACATGTCGCGGGCCGTGGACATGTGGCCACTCTCGGTCAGGCCATGGGCGTTCTTGAAGGTCGTGCGGGTCATGCCCAGCGATTTGGCGGTGCGGTTCATGCGACGGGCAAATGCAGCTTCAGAACCCGAGATCGCCTCGGCGATGGTCGTGGCCGCATCATTGGCTGACTTCACGGCAGAGGCGCGCACCAGATAGCGCAACTTGATGCTCGATCCGGCCTTCAGGCCCAGCTTCGACGGAACCTCGGCAGCGGCCTTTTTTGAAACCTTCACCTCGGTGTCCATGGTGATCTCGCCCCGTTCCACCGCCTGAAAAACGACGTATAGCGTCATCATCTTGGTCAGTGATGCGGGGTGCAACTGCGTGTCTGCATTGCGGGAATGCAGAACTTCACCCGTACGGGTGTCCATCACGAACGCCGCATAAGGTGCCGCCATGACAGAGGCGGGCACAATGACCACCATCCACAACAATGCAAAAATAATAAGCCCTAGCCGGGCCGGCTGTGCGCGCCGAACCTTCACGGTAAACCTGCCTATGTCTGCCTCTGGCCGCCGATTATTCGGCTGACCTTTTTTGTAATTGCCGCGAAGCTAACACAGGTCGCATTTTCGATAAAGTGTTGATGCGGCTCACGTTTCCGTTTTTCTGCACGCGCATCAAACAACATATGGGGGATGCGGCAGCGCATGGCCCCAAAAGGGCGATTGTGGCAAGAATGTGGCGGCGGCTTACCGCCGCGTTTTCAGAAAGTCGGGCAGGGCACCCAAATTGGGAAGGGCGGCGTATCGCGGGTGCCCCTCGGGCGCATCGGCGGCCTCGAGATCCCAGGCCAGATCATGGGGCACAAAAACACCGAAACCGCCCGCATCAATCATTGGGCGCACATCGGATTTCATCGAATTGCCAATCATCATGCCGCGGTCTGCGCCACCAAAGCGGTCGAATATGCGGGCATAGACAGCCGGGGTCTTGTTCGACACGATCTCGACCCCGTCAAACAGATCACTCAGGCCGGATTGCGCCAGCTTGCGTTCCTGATCCAGCAGATCGCCCTTCGTGATCAACAGGACGGGGCCATGTTCCTTGGCGCGGGCGACCGCCTCGTCCGCATGTGGCAGCAAGTCAATGGGGTGATGTAGCATCTCCTGACCTGCTGCAATCAGGTCGCCGATGACATTTCCCGGCACCCGGTTTTCGGTAACCTCAAGCGCCGTTTCGATCATCGACAGGACAAAGCCCTTCACGCCGAAACCATAGTGCCCGATGTTCCGGCGCTCGGCAGCCAGCAATTGCGCATCCAGGTCCGGCACATCTGCGTGCGGGGCCAGCAATTCTGCGAACCGCTCCTGCGTCAGCTTGAACACGCGCTCATTGTGCCAAAGCGTATCGTCTGCATCGAACGCGATACACGCGGTTTCAAAGCCCATTGGGATCACCATGACGCGACATTCCCGCACCGCCCTCTTTCCTAAATACGCGCTTGCGTTATATAGGGTGATCCAAGCTCACCAAGAGATTCCCGTTTATGAGGACGCGCATGCAGTCTGACATGCACATGATGGCACCCAAGTCGGCAGGTCCGGCGGATGAGGATGGCGATACCGCCATTGTCACCGAAACCAAGCCCAAGACCAAGCGCCCGCCGCTCTACAAGGTGCTGCTTTTGAACGACGACTACACACCCATGGAATTCGTGGTGCATGTGTTGGAACGGTTTTTTGGCCTCAATCACGCACAGGCGTTCGAAATCATGCTGACCGTGCACAAGAAGGGGCTCGCCGTTGTGGGCGTTTTCAGCCACGAGATTGCCGAAACCAAGGTGGGACAGGTCATGGACTTTGCCCGCAGGCATCAGCACCCGCTGCAATGCACAATGGAAAAAGAGGAATAGGCCGCCTACGTGCTAGGTGATCGTCTGCCTCTGGCGCTCGATGCGATGGACGCATGGGGCGACGGCCCCGTGGCCGTTCTGCACCCGCCCGAGGATGCCGACCTGTCCGCGCTTCCCAAGGACCGCGTGCGCGTCGTGTCGCCCTTGGTCATGGTGTGCGACCGGTTTGAACGTATGGGTTACACCGTCTCACCCGAACTTCCCAAAGACACCCGCTTTGCCGCCAGCATCGTTTGCCTGACCCGCGCGCGGGCCGAGGCGCAATCCCTCGTCGCAGCCGCGATGGCGCAAACCAATGGCCCTGTGATCGTCGATGGGCAAAAGACGGATGGCGCGGATTCCATGTTGAAAGCGCTGCGCAAGCGGATCGAGGTGGGCGCACCCATCTCCAAGGCGCATGGCAAGATCTATTGGATGGCTGGTGGTGCCGATTTTTCCGACTGGGCACGCGGCCCCGAACTGCATCCGGGTGGGTTTTGGACCGCCCCAGGCGTTTTCTCGGCCGATGGTGTCGATCCCGCGTCTGAAATGCTGGTCGCGGCATTGCCCGAAGCCATGGTGGGCTCGGTTGCCGATCTCGGCGCAGGTTGGGGCTATCTCTCTGCCCACATCCTGACCCGCGATGTCAAAGCGGTTCATCTTGTCGAAGCGCACGACATGGCGCTGCAATGTGCCCGTCACAATGTGACGGACCCTCGCGCGCAATTCCACTGGGCGGACGCTACCGTATGGATGCCGCCCGAAAAGGTTGATGCGGTCATCATGAACCCGCCTTTCCACAAGTCTCGCAGCGCTGATCCATCCTTGGGGCGTTCCTTCATCGCCAACGCCGCCCGCATCCTGCGTCCCCACGGGGCGCTTTGGATGGTCGCCAACCGACATCTGCCCTACGAGGATGCCCTTACGTCTCATTTCACCAAAGTGGTTGATCTGGACGGCGATGCGCGGTTCAAACTGGTGCGGGCTGAACGGCCAAAGAAAAACAAGGGGTAGCCCATGTCCTTTTCCATCAACGGTAAGACCGCGATTGTGACGGGTGCTGCCAATGGCATCGGTCTCGCCATCGCGCGGCATTTTGCAGACCGTGGGGCCAACGTCATGTGCGCCGACATGGACGAAAAACGGTTGACCGATGAACTGGGTGATGTCGCGGAAGAAGGCAACATCCGGTACTTCGCCGGTGATCTGCGGCAACGCCTGACCATTGCCAACCTCATCTCGGCCACCATTGATGCGTTCGATCAGGTGGACATCCTTGTGAACGCCTCCCGCCAGGTGATGGAGACCGATGCGCTTGATCCCGAGGACAAGTCGGTTGAAACCCTGCTTGAACAGAACCTGATGACCGCCCTGCGGCTGAGTCAGCAAGTCGCGCGACGCATGATCAAACAGGCCAAGGGCAACGAGGATGCCGCGTGCGTCGGGTCCATCATCAACCTCAGTTCCATTGCAGCGCACCAAACCCGGCCCGAGCTTTTGGGTTATTCCATAGCGTCGGCCGGGCTTGAGCAGATGACCCGTTCCATGGCCCTTGCCCTTGCGCCGAAACGCATCCGCGTGAACGCGGTAGCCTTCGGATCGGTCATGTCGGCCTCGCTCAAAGCCTCGATCGGCGATCATCCCGACTGGCGCGATGAGATAGAGGGACGCACCCCGCTCCACCGTATTGCCAGCCCAACCGAGTTGGTGGACGCGGTTCAGTTTCTCGCGTCGGACGGCTCCGGTTTCATGACTGGGGATGTGATGACCGTAGACGGTGGCCGCAGTCTGCTCGACCCGGTCGAGGCTCCGGCGCATTAGAGTTTTGCCCTTGGCCCCGCGGGGACGTGTGGGCTAGAAAACTGTCAACCAAACAGGACAGTGTGCCATGACTGAACAGTTCGACACCCAGAAAGCCCGTGCCGCCGCATGGTTCCGTCAGTTGCGGGACGACATTGTTGCTGCGTTCGAAGGCTTGGAGAACAACCACGGCACAGGCCCGATGTCTGATGGCACACCAGGTCGGTTCGAGGTGACGGAAACCAAGCGCACCTCCGATGATGGCTCTGATGCGGGTGGCGGATTGATGAGCGTGATGCGGGGTGGCCGTGTGTTCGAAAAAGTCGGTGTGAACGTCTCGACGGTCTATGGCACGTTGGGGGAACGGGCGCAGAATGCGATGGCGGCCCGCAAGGGTATTCCAGGGATGAAGGATGACCCGCGGTTCTGGGCTTCGGGCATCAGCCTTGTGGCCCACATGCAGAACCCGCATTGTCCGGCGGTGCATATGAATACCCGCATGTTCTGGACGCCCCATGCGTGGTGGTTTGGCGGCGGGTCTGACCTGAACCCCTGCATCGAATACGCGGATGACACGGCGCATTTTCATGCCCAGCAGAAAGCACATCTGGATCCCCACGGGGACACGCATTATCCGCGTCTCAAGGAATGGGCGGATGAGTATTTCTTTATCCCTCACCGCAATCGCGCGCGGGGTGTTGGTGGCATCTTCATGGACGACCATTGCACCGGCGATTGGGAGGCGGATTTCGCGTTGACCCAGGACATTGGAAGGGCCTTTTTGCCAGCCTATGTGCCGCTGGTCGAGAAACGCCGGGTGCAGGATTGGGACGAGGATCACAAGCACAAGCAGCTGGTGCATCGCGGGCTCTATGCCGAGTACAATCTGGTCTATGATCGGGGCACCAAGTTTGGGCTTGAGACCGGGCATGACGCCAACGCTGTGCTGATGTCTTTGCCGCCTTTGGCGAAGTGGGTGTGATCTGTCCCCGCGGGGACAAGGTGTTCGAGGCCTTGTCTGAAGTTTAACCGGTCTGTGAATGTGCCGTATTTTCAGTGAGTTGAGCGCCGTTCGGTGCGATATGCCTATTTTAACCCTGCGCGTGGCACCCTCGTGTCCGATGGGGCGCGGTTTCGTGGGCGTCGTCGGGCGGCTCTGTTTGCGCTTTGCGCAAAGGCGCCCGCCCGCCGACCCTTTCAGCTTTCGAAACTTGCCAGGATGCTTGCAATGTCGAGGCCAGTGGCGCTGCCAGCGATCTGACCGAATGGTGCGTGGATGCGGGTACTGATGAACCCGTCAGCCACGGCAGAGGGGGCGTGGCGGATCAGGACAGATGCCGCCAGAAGAAGCGCGGTGCGTTCGGCAAAGGTGCGCGCCTCGTGTTCGGCAGGCAGGGCGGGCCAGCGGGCGCGGTGGTCTTTGAGGGCCTGATCGTAGCGGGCATCCTGCCCGGTGGCACTATCGAGGTCTGCGGTCAGAGCGGCATCTGCCTCAGGCTCGCGTGCCAGCGTGCGCAGGATGTCGAGACAGATCACGTTGCCTGATCCTTCCCAGATGCTGTTGAGGGGGGCTTCGCGGTAGTACATCGGCATGGGCGTATCTTCGACATACCCCATCCCACCGAGCACCTCCATTGCTTCGAGCGTCACGCGCGGGCACAGCTTGTTGTTGAGAAACTTGGCGAGGGCCACAGCGATGCGGGAAAAGGGGCGCGCATTTGGATCATCGAAGGCTGCGGCGACATGCAGCCCAAGGTGGGTCGCAGCCTGCCAGTCAAGGATCAGGTCGGCCAGCACCGTCCCCATCAACGGCTGGTCGATCAGGGTTTTCTGGAATGCGCGTCTATGCCGCGCCCAGTGCATGGCGTGGGTCAGCGCGCCACGCATGAGCCCCGCAGGTGCGATGGCGGTGTCCAGCCGTGTGTGGTGCACCATTTCGATGATGGTCTGGACGCCGCGCCCTTCGTTGCCGAGCTGATAAGCGAGGGCGTTGTGATATTCGATTTCTGACGAGGCGTTGGCCTTGTTGCCCAGCTTGTCCTTGAGCCGCATGAGGTGGATCGCGTTCCGGTCGCCGTCGAGCCAGCGCGGGACGAGGAAACAGGTCAACCCTTGGTCCGTTTGTGCAAGCGTCAGGAAACCGTCCGACATGGGCGCCGAGCAGAACCACTTGTGGCCGGTGAGGCGCCAATGATCTCCGGCGTGTATCGCTTTTGTGCTGTTCGTACGCACATCAGAGCCACCCTGTTTTTCTGTCATGGCCATGCCCAGCGTCGCGGATGTCTTTTGATCAATTGGCAGGACGCGGGGGTCGTAGGAACGGGCCTTGAGTTTCGGCACCCATATCGCGGCCAGTTTTGCATCTGCTTGCAGGGCAGGCACTGCGGCATAGGTCATCGTCAGCGGGCAGCAATGCCCCGGCTCGACCTGGCTGGCCATGTAGACCATCGCAGCATGGTCCACATGGCTGCCGCCATCCCAGGCGGTGGCAGCGTAGCCTGAGCCTTGGCTGAGCGTCATCATCTGATGATAGGCGGGATGAAATGTCACCTCATCAAGGCGACGCCCGCCTGCATCGAAGAGGGTCAGTTCCGGCGTATGCCGATTGGCAGCTTGTCCTGTTGCCCGTGTGTCGGCCCGCCCCAATGCCGCGCCGTACTCCTTCAGGTGATCGGGTGCGACCGTCACCAGAATGGGATCGTCTGTAAACAGGTTCACGTCACCCAGCGGATCAGGCTGGTTTTCGACCTCATGCGTGGGCAGATGGCGGCGCGGTGTGGGCATGGTGCAAGCGTGCTGCTTTGCGCCTGAGTCGGTCAAGGTCGGAACTTGTTGATGAGAAAAGTGGCGCCGGTCCATCCTTCCCTGTTTTAAAAAAATCCTCCCCGAAGGGTCGGGTGGCCAACTGCGCCGTTTATTGGGGCTCTGCCCCCGGTCTGCGACCTCCCCCGAAGTTTACTTAGCAAAGTGAAATGGGATCAGTGCCAGTCGAAGAAGCCGGGGCCAGCGGATTTCAGAAGGTCTTGGGCGAGGTCGGTGCCCATGGTCGCGCCATCGGCAATGGGCCCTTGTCGGATGCCGCGAATGGCGTCAGATCCGTCGGGGCGCAGGACTTCGCCGGTGAGTGTCAGTACGTCCCCGTCAAGCGTGGCAAGTCCGGCGATGGGTGTTTCGCACGAGCCATCGAGCGTGAACAGGAACTGTCGTTCGGCGGCGAGGCGCTGGCCTGTTGGGGTGTCGTGGATGGCCAACAGCATCTCGGCCGTGTTGGTGTCATCCAAGCGCCGTTCGATGCCGATGGCCCCTTGGGCGATGGCGGGCAGCATGTCGGTTGGTTCGATGGGGGTGGCGGGTACGTCGGTCATGTTCAACCGGTTCAGCCCTGCGTGGGCGAGGAATGTGCAGTCCGCTACACCATCCGCCAGTTTCTGAAGCCGGGTCTGTACGTTGCCGCGGAACTCGACCACGTTCAGGTCGGGGCGCTTGTGCAGGAGTTGCGCCCGGCGGCGCAGGGATGAGGTGCCGACCGTGGCACCTTCGGCGAGGTCAGCGATCCGCGTCAGGCCGGGTGAAATGAAGGCGTCGCGGACATCCTCGCGCGGCAGGAACGTGTCAAGGATCAGCCCATCCGGCTGGATCGTGGGCATGTCTTTTGTCGAGTGCACGGCGATGTCGATGCTGCCATCGAGCAACGCATCTTCAATTTCGCGTGTGAACAGGCCCTTGTTTCCGATCTCCTTGAGCGGGCGGTCCGCGGCGATCATCGAGCGATTGTCGCCTGTGACCCTGATCACCACGACTTCGAACGACTCTTCCGGCAGGTCGAACGCGCTGCTCAGACGCTGGCGCGTCTCATGGGCTTGGGCAAGGGCGAGGGGCGATCCGCGGGTTCCGATCTTGAGTGGGGCGGATGGAGTTGGTAGGCGCACGGTCATGACTTTATCTTTTAGATGTGTCAACTTATGTTGACAACTGGAAACGAAGAGACAGGGGCGTGTGTGATGAAAGATGGCGGGACCGGCAAGACTATTTTGCGGGCTTTGGCGGGTGAAGTGTTGCCGACGCCACCCATCTGGATGATGCGACAGGCTGGGCGGTATCTGCCGGAGTACAAGGCCACGCGGGCGCAAGCCGGTGATTTCCTGTCGCTGTGTTACAACCCGGCATTGGCTGCCGAAGTCACGTTGCAGCCGATCCGGCGCTACGGCTTCGATGCGGCCATTCTGTTTGCTGACATTTTGCTGGTGCCCCAGGCGCTGGGCGCGGATTTGTGGTTTGTGACGGGTGAAGGGCCGCGCCTGTCGACCATCACCGATCAGGCGGGTGTGGACGCGTTGAAGCCGTTGGATGACATTCACGAGACACTGAACCCGATCTACGAGACGGTACGCATTCTGCGGCGGGAGCTGCCGGAAGAGACTACGCTGATTGGCTTTGCGGGGGCGCCGTGGACGGTTGCCACCTACATGATTGCGGGACGGGGCACACCGGACCAAGGCCCAGCGCATGCGCTGATGCAAGGGAATGTGGCCGCCTTTGAGGCGCTTTTGGCCCGGATCACGGCCGCCACCATCGAATACCTGTCGGCGCAGATCGAAGCTGGGGCCGAGGTCGTGAAGATCTTTGACAGCTGGGCGGGGTCGCTGAAGGGCCCGGCGTTTCAGAAATACGCCGTTGCCCCCTGTGCCGAGATCACCGCAGCGCTCAAGGCGCGGCATCCGCATATCCCGGTGATTGGTTTCCCGCGCGAGGCTGGGGACGGGTACATCGGTTTCCACAAAGCGACGGGCGTGGACTGCGTGGCGCTGGACAATTCGGTGTCGCCTGAGTGGGCCGCTGCCAATGTGCAGACAGCTGGCTGTGTGCAGGGCAACCTGGCCTCATCCCACATGGTGACGGGCGGTCAGGCCTTGGTGGACGAGACGCGCGCCATCGTGCAGGCCTTTTCCAAGGGGCCGCACATCTTCAACCTGGGCCACGGAATCACACCGGATGCGGACCCGGACAACGTGGCGCTGATGATCGAAACAGTCCGGTCGACAAAGTCCTGATTTCTGGCTTGACGACTCTGAGGCGCTGGCATAGGTCACGCGTCCATGGCGCGGTAGCTCAGCTGGTTAGAGCGCTCGACTCATAATCGAGAGGTCGGGAGTTCAAGTCTCCCCCACGCCACCATTCTCATACCACGTTGCAGACACTGAAAGTGCCGCTTGGGCGTCGGCAAGAGCAGCGCGGCATCGCGCGGTACTGAACCCGGACCGAACGTATTGGCATCATGATTAAGACGGCGCTTACTGACAGACTGCTTCAGGTTGCACTTGCCGGTTTGATCCTGATGGGCATCGGGGCGGCAGCGATCGGTCCCTTTCAATCCATCATTGGGATCGAAAAGGTCGGTTTTTCTGACGCGGCATACGCGGCAATTGTGACCGGTGGCGCATTCTTCAGCGTCGTGGCGTCCATACTTGTTGGGATTTATACCGACCAAACCGGACGCTTCCGAGAAGCCCTATTGGCCGCGTTGATTATTGGGTCGGTTGCCGGGGTATTGATGTTCTTTGCCCCTTCGAAACTTGCGTTTCTTTTGGTTCACGTGGTGTTGTTTCCCGTCGGCGCAACGGCCTTTACACAGTATTTCGCCATATCTGTCGTCGCGGCAAACGAAAACCCAAGTCTCGACCGGCCATATGCGGCAACGCTGTCTCGTGCGACGTTTTCCGGTGCATATGCACTGACCCCAGTGATATGGGGTTACGCGCTTGCGAAAGGTGTTGACGTCATGGGGGCATATGCCGTGGTCGCGGGCGCAAACATCGTTGCACTGTTGGTCGTGGTGACGCTTTGGCGTGGTAATCATACGCTGTCCCGGACCAAGAAGTCTGGCAACGGATTGCTGGCATCCTTGTCTGAACTCATGGAGCCGGGCCTACTTGTGCGTATGGTGCTGATCTGTGTGATTTCTGCGACCAACGGCCTCTATAACATCCTGTTGGGTTTGCTCATTCTGAACAATCTTGGAGGTGCGGAGGCGGACGTCGCTTTGTTTGCGGGTCTCATAGCGTTTATCGAGATTCCCGTGATGATGCTCACAGTTCGATTTCTGCGTGTGCTTTCTCCGTCGCTTCTTATCCTGATTGGTGTGGCAATTTACGGCAGCTTTCTTGCGGTTTTGGGCTTTATGCCTTCCGTAAAGCTTGCATGGTGGCTTGTTCTTCCTGCGGGAATTGGTGCGGGGATCATTCTGTCGATACCTATTGGGTATGTGCAAAACCTTGTGGCTGACCGGGCCGGTGCAGGCAGTTCTTTGTTGTCGGTCAACCACTTTGGCGGGGCGATTATTGCATCAGCGATCTTTGCGGTTGGGTCCAGTCTGACCGGATATCAGGGTGTGGCAATGATCGGGGCTGTAATTGCAATAGTAGCGGCAGCCCTGCTGTACGTGTTGGACCGCCATCAGATTCTCAGCACCTCTCTTTCTGATGAGTTTGCCGAGCGCTGAGGTGTGGCGTCTTTGAGTTATGGGGCAGGGTGCTGTCCGCGCGACACCGATACCGTGCCCCAGAAGGTTTTCGGGACGCAGTTCACCCCGAAAGATCTACAGTCAAAGGAATGTGCAAATCAGTGTTGCTTGGCGGTGTGCTGGACATCCAGCAGCGCAGCATACGCAAGCCCCGCCTGCGCCTTGGGCACAAAGATATGGTCGTGGTGATATCCAGCGATCACGTTGCAAGGGATGTCCTGTGCCGCCAGTGCAGTTGCAACGGCGGCGGTAAGGCCGACGCCTTCGAGGTCGGAATTCACTTGAAGCGTGATCAGTTGCATGACCGCGCTGCTTTGGTAGCCGCCCGCCTTGGCCGTTGCTTCGGGCAGGATCAGGGTTGTGCCTTCGGCTTCCTGGATCACCGCGAATGCGTCGGGTGGGATGGTGTCCGCGCCGGTCACTGAACAGAATACCCAGTCGCCGGGGACGATGATCGGCGTCATACCTGCAATCATCGATTGGGTGTCTTTGACAGTCATGGCGCGCCTTTCAGGGATATCGGATGTCGAACGCCGCACGGATGGCGGCATCGGTTCTGTTATCGATATAGGATGGGTGGTGATTGGCAAGGATGTCGTCCACCTGCGCGGCTGCCCGGTCCCAAGCCGTGAGTGCGCCCGTGTCTTCCCATGTCTTTGGCGTCTCGCGGTCGGCGAGGGTGGGGTAGACATAGTCGCGCTCCATCGCGGCGATGGTGGCAGGCCCGCCAAGGAAGTGGCCTTCGCCCAGAACCGCCGCATGGATGCCCGCAAGGTCGAGCGTGCCTTCTGATACTTCGACGCCACGCAGGATGCGGTATGTGCTGGCGTGCATCTCGTCATCCAGCACGAAGGCTTCGAAACTTGCCCCAAGCAGGGCCGCTGTCATGCCGGAGCTTTCGTAGATCAGGTTGCCCCCGGCGAGGGCCGCCGCAAGCGAGGTCAGCCCCTTTTCCTGCCCGTATTGCGCGTCGAGCGCCTTGGCATCCGTCATGGAGGCGGCCACGCCTGACACGAGGCCGAGGTGGTTGACGATCTGGGCCGAGGCGGCGTTCATCACGGCGATCTCTCCACCCCCGCCTGCGAAGGCGCCGGTGCGCAGGTCGATGACCAGCGGCCAGTTCGAGAACACCATGGGGTGGCCCGGTTTGATGGCGTGCACCATGACCAGGCTGGCCAGCGTTTCGGCCAGCGATTGGGCGAGGAAACCGGCGAGTGTCGCAGGCGCCGTGGCCCCGGCTTGCGCGGCCGTGATGCAACTGAGCGGGATGTTGTGGGCAATGCAGGCATAGACCGTTTCGACCGCATCTGCCCCAAAGCGCATAGGCGATATGACGGGGCTGATATGCGCCTTGACGAAGGGGCGTTTTGCAAAGGCACCATCGCCCCCCGCCACCATTTCGAACATGTGGACGATGGGGGCGACGTGCTCCGCCAGTGTGAAGGCCGTTGCAACGGGTTTGGTGGTGTTGCGCATCAGCGCGTAGGCGGTGTTGATATCCAGCAGCCATTCATCCGGCATGTCACCCGCGATGCAGCAGCGGGTGAACCAGCTGACATTGGTGAGCGTGTCTTGGAGCCGGGTGAAATCATGCAGGTCCTTGAGCGTTGAAGGTCGGTAGGACCGGGTTTGCCGATCAAGTGTTTGGACTGCGGCCCCGCCGGTGCCGAAGTGGACCGCGTCCCCACCAACTTCGATGGTGCGGGCGGGATCGCGGCCATGCAGGGGGAATGTTTTGGGCGTCTGATCAATAGCCTCTTCCACCAGGGTGCGCGGCAGGGCGACGCGCCCATTTGGCAGCGTCTGTGCTCCGGCCTGTTTGAGTGTTGCGCGCAAGCGGTCAGAAACCTCTCCCATCCCCAGATCGGTCAAAAGACGCAGGGCAGCGTTGTAGATGCTTTTTAGATCTGTGTCCGACAGGGGGCGATACTGGCCGCCGGACTGTCCTGGCGGGGCCGGGTTCGTCGGTGGGCCTGCAGCCCGGGCTTTCTTCCGGGCTGAGCGTCCTTTGCGCATGGGTTTGGGATCGGACATGCGATCAGGGGTTGCGATGTTTGGCGCGCATGCAAGTCCTCCGCTTTGAATTTGATGACGGCAAATACATGTTTTCAGAACAGTGAAGGTGAGGTGCTGTGATTGACCGCGCTGGCGTTGTCCCCATTGTTCCGGCACGTATTCAGAGCCGGAGCATTGCTATGAAAACCCAGACCCGTGCCGTTGTGATTGGCGGTGGCATTGCCGGGTGTTCCACCCTGTATCACCTCACACAGGAAGGATGGACCGATGTGGTGCTGGTTGAGCGGGATGAACTGACCAGCGGCACCACGTGGCATTCGGCGGCGCAGGTGACGAACTTTGGCATGAACCAGACGATGGTAGGGCTGAAGACGCATTCCATAAACCTCTATCAGGAATTGCGCGACGATCCGGATTATCCGGTGCAGTACAATCACGGAGATGGCGGCATCCGGTTGGCGAACACCGAGGCGCAGATGGATGGGTATCGCCATTTCGCTTCGATGGCGCGGGGCATGGGGGTGGAGTTCGAGGTGATCGACGCCGAGGAATGCGCGCGCAGGCATCCACTGATCTCGACCGACAATCTGCTGGGTGGGCTTTGGGACGGCAATGACGGGGATATTGACCCCGCTTCGCTTTGCCAGGCGCTTGCGCGACGGGCGCGCAAGGCCGGGGCCGAGGTGTACCGGCAGACGAATGTGACTGGCCTGACGCAGTTGAAGGACGACAGTTGGATCGTTCGTACAGATAAGGGCGATATCGCCTGCGAAGTGGTCGTGAACGCCTGTGGGTATCGGGTGAACGAGGTGGGCGCGATGATGGGTATCCATCACCCTGTGACGTCTATGGAGCATCAGTATTTCGTCACGGACGAGATTCCCGGCATCGTTGCTGCCGGACATCGCATGCCGCTACTGCGTTGCCCGATCAGCGACTATTACTGCCGTCAGGAAAAGAACGGATTGCTGTTGGGCTTCTACGAACAGGATTGCAAGACTTGGGGGATGGACGGGATTTCGCCCGACTTTTCCAATGATCTGTGCCCGGACGATCTGGACCGGATCACGGATGTGCTGGAGGGCGCGTTTGAGCGAATGCCTGCGCTGACAGAGGTGGGGATCAAGAACGTCGTCAACGGACCGATCACCTACACTATCGACGGGGCGCCGCTGGTCGGACCCATCCCGGGCAAGCGGAATGCCTTTTGTATCATAGGCTTGCGCGCTGGGCTGGGTGAAGGGGGTGGTCATGGTTGGCTGTTGGCCCAGCAGATCGTGCATGGCGAAGCGTGCTATGACACATGGTGCCTCGACCCTCGCCGGTTCACAGGGCATTGCAATGTCGAACTGACGGCGCTGAAGGCGATAGAGGATTATCAGAACGAGTTTCGGTTCCATTTCCCGAATGAACATCGGCCCGCCGGGAGGCCCATGAAAACCACGCCTTTGACCCCTGTATTGGCGGCAGAGGGGGCGGAATTCACGGTCGTGAATGGCTGGGAGCGGGCGGAGTATTTCAAGCCATCGCCTGACTTTGAAGTGACGCACGGGTTCCAGTTTGACGAAGCGTTTGATGTCGTGGCCGAGGAAGTAAAGGCGGTGCAGACCGGTGTTGGCCTGGCTGAGGTCAACGGGTTCAACCGGATTGAGATCACGGGGCCGGATGCACACGACTTCCTTGACCACGTGATCTGTGGGCGGGTGACGCGGAAAGCGGGCAAGGTGGGCCTTGGCTATCTGCTGAATGAACATGGTTGCGTGAAGGGTGAGGCGACGATTGCCAACATCCCTGATGAGCCTGTCTGGTATGGGTCGGCGGCGGCCGCCGAATGGCACGACATGGATTGGCTGCGCGCACATGCGGACGGGTTTGACGTGTCGTTTCAGTCGCTTACGAACGACTGGACGATCCTTGTTCTGGCGGGACCGAAGGCGCGGGATGTGCTGTCAGCCGCCTCTCGTGGCGATTGGTCAGCGGCCGCGTTTCCCTGGTTGTCGGTGCGCCACGCCTTTGTGGGGATTGCCCCTGCGGTCGTGATGTCAGTCAGCTTTTCGGGTGAGCTGGCCTATGAAATCCATGTGCCGAACAACCAGTTATACGCGGCCTACCTGGCACTCCGCGCGGCGGGAGAGGCGCATGGGCTGCGCCTGTTCGGGGCGCGGGCGGTCGAGTCCATGCGGATGGAGAAAGGGTATCTGCATTGGAAGGCCGACCTGATCACAGAGTTCGACCCGTTTGAGACCGGGCTGGACCGGTTCGTTAAGATGGACAAGGATTTCTTGGGCAAGGCGGCGCTTGAAGTCAGGCAAGCCAAGGGACCGGTGGCCAAGCTGGTGAGTTTGCAGATCGACTGCACCACCTCACATGCTCAACCAGGGGCATCTGTGATGCAGGATAACAGTGTCGTGGGGACTGTGACCTCGGGCGATTGGGGGCACCGGGTGGGGATGAGCCTTGCCTACGCCTTTGTGCGCCCCGATCTGGCAGCGCAAGGCACTGAAATCACGGTGGATATGCTGGGTGAGACCGTGCGTTGCAGGGTCATTGCACCCGGTCCTTATGATCCCGAGACGACCCGTCCGCGTGCCTGACAGGCATCGGCCAAAAGCGGCGATATAGTTACAAAGGCGGGTGACAGATTTAGTTGCGTTGCATAACAATCTCTCTGGAAGAGCGAGTCAGGCCGCACGTGCCCGACCGGATAAGGGAGGAAATTCATGTCACTCACACGCAAATTGTTTCTGAACATGGTGGGCGCCGCGGCGTTCGCCATCGGGTCCGGCACTGCCGCGCTGGCGCAAGAGGTTACACTGAACCTGCACCAGTTCCTGCCCGCACAAGCCAACGTGCCCAAGCTGGTGCTAGATGTCTGGGCCGACAATGTTGAGGCCGCCTCGGACGGCCGCATCAAAGTGGATCGCTATCCGTCGATGCAGCTTGGAGGTCGTCCGCCAGAGCTGATGGATCAGGCCATTGATGGTGTGGCCGATATCGTCTGGACGGTGGTTGGGTACACTCCGGGACGGTATCCCAGCACGGAGGTGTTCGAGCTGCCCTTCATGATGACGGACGCCCGTGCAATGTCATCCGCCTACTGGCAAATGTTTGAAAAACATATGAAAGATACAGAGTTCAAGGACGTGCACATCCTGGGAACATGGGTGCACGGACCGGGCATGATCCATGTGAACAAGGAAGTGAAAACGCCCGCAGACATGGCGGGTCTGAAGATCCGCGGCGGGTCGCGCACCGTGAACAGCCTGCTTGAAAAGATGGGGTCTACCCCCGTTGGCATGCCCGTTCCTGCGGTGCCCGAAGGGCTGAGCAAGGGTGTGATCGACGGCACGACCATTCCGTGGGAGGTGACTGCCGCGTTGAAGGTGCCGGAGCTGGTGGGAAATCACACCGAGTTCGAAGGTAACGCCCTGTATACGCTGACTTTTGTGCTGGCGATGAATAAGGATCGCTACGAGTCGCTGCCTGCCGATCTGCAGAAGGTCATTGATGACAACTCCGGTCTAGAGTTCAGCATCTTTGCTGGTGGGACGCAGGCGGATTCAGATGGTCCTGCCCGTCAGGCAGCGGTGGACAATGGCAATAGCATCGTGACCGTGTCTGGCGATGATCTGGAGGCATGGCGTGCCGCGGCCCAACCCATCTATGACGAGTGGGTGGCTGATATGGAAAGCAAAGGCATCGACGGTCAGGCCCTGATCGATGAAGCGCGCGCGCTGATGGATGCCTACGAAGGCTGATCCTTTTTAACCTTTGAAATCGGGCCGTGGCAGAGATGCTGCGGCCCGATTTTCCAATAAAATGAGGCGGATATGCACGAGGTGGTGAAATGGCTGTCGCGGATGTCGGCGGTGATCGGGGGGATCGTTCTGCTGGTTTTGATCCTGTTGACCACCCTGTCCATCATCGGGCGCGAGCTGTCCAAGCTGGGGCATTCCATGGCCGATGGTTGGCTGGTGTCGCTGGGCGAGTGGCTGGTTGCGTCCGGCGTGGACGAGATCAACGGCACCTACGAGCTGACCGAAGCGGGCGTTGCCTTTGCCATTTTCGCGTTCTTTCCGGTCTGCCAATTCTATGGCAATCACGCGACTGTGGATGTGTTCACCTCGGCCATGCCGCGCCGCCCATTGGGCTGGTTGCGCGCCTTTTGGGAGGTGGTGCTGGCCGCTGTCATCGTGTTCATCGCCTTGCGTTTGTACGAAGGCATGCTGCGCTATCTGGGCAATGGCGAGACGACGCTGTTCCTGCAGTTTCCGGTCTGGTGGGCCTATGCGGCAAGCGTGGGTGCTGCGACCATTGCGAGCCTGACGGCTGTTTACTGCGCCTGGGCGCGGCTGGTCGAAGCCGCGACGGATCGCCAAATCTTGCCAGAGGGTTAACGGCACATGGACTGGATTCGCGAGATTGTCCAATTTCTGGGCTTGACCCGGCTGGAGCTTGGGTTCTGGTCGTTCCCCATTTTGCTGGGCCTGATTTTTTTGCGGGCGCCCATTGGATTGGCCATGTTCCTGATGGGCCTGCTGGGCTGGATATTCGCGATGAACGGCAACCCGACGCCGATCCTCGCCAAACTGAAATCCGAGACATACACCACATTCTCTAACTACTCGTTAACCATCATACCGATGTTTCTGCTGATGGGGCAGTTCGCAACCCTGTCGGGCATGTCGACTGCCCTGTTCAAAGCGGCAGAGAGCTTCCTGGGCCACCGCCGCGGTGGGGTTGCGATGGCATCTGTGGGGGCTTGCGCCGGCTTTGGTGCGATATGCGGATCGTCACTGGCGACTGCGGCCACGATGAGCCGCGTGGCGTTGCCGGAGCTGAAAAGATACGGGTATTCAGGGGGGTTCTCGACCGCGACCCTGGCTGCGGGCGGCACGCTGGGTATCCTGATCCCACCATCGGTGATCTTGGTGATCTATGCGATCATCACGGAGCAGAACATTGCAAAGCTGTTCCTTGCCGCCTTTATTCCGGGCATTCTGGCCGCCATTGGCTATGTCATCACCATCTCGATCTATGTGCGTTTGTACCCGGACAGTGCGGGCACGCGCGCGGCGGTGCCGATGGCAGAACGCTGGAAGGCGCTGGCCGAGACATGGCCGGTTCTGGCGATTTTCGCACTGGTTGTGGGCGGTATCTATGCCGGGTGGTTCACCCCGACGGAAGGCGCTGCGGTGGGTGCTGCGGGCACGGGGCTGGTTGCACTGATGAGCGGCAACCTGACCTGGCGGGTGTTGGGAGAGGCGCTGATCGGAACGGCGAAGACCACTGCCATGATCTTTTTCATCGTGTTGGGCGCGTCGCTCTACAACAACTTCCTCGCCCTGTCCGGCGCACCGCAATGGCTGGCCGATTTCGTTTTGTCCCAGGGATTTACGCCCATTCTGGTGTTGAGCGTCATCCTTCTGTTCTACCTGATCTTTGGTTGCGTGATGGACAGCTTGTCGATGATCCTGCTGACGGTGCCGATCTTTTTCCCCGTCATCTCGGGCCTCGATTTCGGGCTGACGCCCGAGCATGTGGCGATCTGGTTTGGCATTCTGGTGCTGATCGTGGTGGAGGTTGGATTGATCACGCCGCCGGTGGGCATGAACCTATTCATCATCAACGCGATGGACCGGGAGACGCCGATGACCGAGACCTACAAGGCCGTCATGTTCTTTGTGGGATCCGACATTTTCCGGGTGATTCTGCTGGTTGCTTTCCCGGCGATCACGCTGTTCCTGATCCCCTGATGCGCAACGTTCGATGGTCTGAGCGACGGGTTTTCCCTGACACGGGTGTTAACGCCATGAAAACAAGGGGGATGGGTCCGTCACCATGCGTACACCCCCTGTGCACCCCCCGTACACCGGTTTGGGCGGTTTCAGTGTGTCGAGCGGGGTTAAGGGCGCGCGCGGTACGTTAACCTTAATGGACCGTCAACGGCAGGCTTGCTGGAATCGGGTGAGCTGTGTTTGGGTAGTTATGTAGCATAACTAAAGGGGCGTGCATGCCGGATTTATTGGTGGATGTTCAAGAGGCGATTGCTGTCCTGACGCTGAATCGCCCGGACAAGCGCAACGCCATGTCGGACGGGCTTCTGGCCGAGATTGATGCGTTCTTTTCCGCACCGCCAGAAGGGGTGCGTGTTGCGGTCATCACCGGGGCGGGCGGGCACTACTGTGCTGGTCTGGACCTGTCGGAGCATGTGGCGCGCGATGCCGAGGGCACATTGCACCATTCGCGCGGGTGGCATGCGGTGATGGACAAAGTGCAGGGCAGCGGGCTGCCTGTCGTGTCGGCCATGACCGGTGCGGTGATTGGCGGGGGGCTGGAACTGGCCACGTCGACCCATGTGCGCATTGCCGAGCCGGAGTGCATTTTTCAGCTGCCTGAGGGGCGGCGCGGCATCTTTGTGGGCGGCGGGGCGACGGTGCGCGTTGGTCGCATACTGGGGCCGGACCGGATGACCGAAATGATGCTGACCGGGCGCAAATATGGAACCGACGAGGCCGTGGCGCTCGGGTTGGCGCATTACGCGGTTGGGGCCGGAGAGGCTTTGCTCCGCGCGATGGAAATTGCTGCGCAGATTGCCGGGAATGCGCCGCTGTCGAATTATATGATGATCCAGGGGATTGCGCGGATTGCAGACATGTCGCGGCAGGACGGGCTGTTTGTCGAAAGCCTTGCCACGGCGTTGTCGCAGGCCTCGCCCGATGCTGCCGAAGGTTTGGCGGCATTTCTTGAAAAACGCAGCCCGAGGTTCCGGTGATGGAAAAGCCAAAGGAGAAGCCCGGGGGTGGCGCGTCGGACGCGGCGCTGCGCGACTTTGTCGGTTATAACATGAAGCGGGCGTTTAACGTGTTGCAGGCGGATCTGGCACGGACGTTGGAACCGTTCGGGCTGCGCATGCTGACCTTTTCCGCCCTGTCGATGATTGTTGAGAACCCGGGCCTGCGCCCTAGTCAGTTGGCCGAGGCGCTGTCCGTGGAGCGGGCGAATGTGGTGGTTTATGTGGATCAGCTGGAAGAGGCGGGATGGGTGACGCGTGCCCCGAGCGAGACGGACCGCCGGGCCTATGCCTTGCAGTGCACGTTGGCGGGGCGGCAGGTCTACGAAAAGGCGCGGGCGGCGGTGCGTGCGCATGATCGGCGTATGCTGGACGGGCTGCGCGAGGTCGAGATTGCTGCCGTGAAGAAAGCGCTGATGCGGATCGAGGGGCAGGGGTGACGGATCATCTGGACCTGCGGCCGCACAAGGTGGTGCGGGAGGATCGTGCCGATGGGTCGATCCTGTTGCGGTCCGGATACGAGATGTCTGCTGTCGATCGCTCTACGGGCGTGTGGCTGGATCGATGGGCGGCGCAGACACCGGATGCTATGTTTCTGGCTGAGCGATCGGGGGCTGGGTGGAATACAGTAACTTATGGTGAGGCGCTTACGCGGGTGCGTGATCTGGCCGCTGGGCTTTTGGCGCGTGGGGTTGATGGGCCGATCCTGATCCTGTCGGGCAATTCGGTTAACCATGCTTTGCTGACGCTGGCCGCGCAATATGTTGGGCTGGTGACTGCGCCTGTAGCCGCGCAGTACAGTCTGATCCCGGCGGCGCGGGGACGGCTGGAATATGTGCGCGACCTGGTGCAGCCCGCGCTGGTCTATGCCGCCGATGATGACGCGTTTGGCCCTGCGCTGGATGTGTTTGACTGCCCCAAGCTGGTGTCGCATGTGGTGTCTGGACGTGCGGCTGCATTGGATGGTTTGACCGGGCCGGCGGATGTGGATGCGGCCCATGCCAGTGTTGGGCCCGGAAGCGTGGCGAAGCTGCTTTTGACCTCCGGCTCTACATCCGACCCCAAGGCCGTGGTGACAACCCATGGCATGATGACCACCAATCAGGCGCAGATCCGGGATGGTTTGCCGTTTGTTTCTACCCGCCCGCCGGTGTTGGTGGATTGGCTGCCGTGGAACCATGTGTTTGGCGGCTCGCACAACTTCAATCTGGTGCTGGCGAATGGGGGCACGCTGTACATTGATGATGGCGCGCCGATCCCGGCCAGGTTTGGCCGGACGGTTGAGAATTTGGGGCGGGTGTCAGGGACGATATCGTTCAACGTGCCGGTTGGCTTTGCGCAGTTGGTGACAGCGATGGAAGCAGATGCGGCGCTGCGCGAGACGTATTTCCGTGACCTCGACATGATCTTTTATGCCGGGGCATCGCTGCCACAGGAGACGTGGAACATACTTGAGCGTATGGCAATTGAAACGGCTGGGCGGATGCCGTTGATCACGTCAAGCTGGGGCCTGACCGAGACGGCACCCGCCGCGCTGTTGCAGCACGTGCCGGCCAAGGGGGCGGGCATTGTGGGCGTGCCGATGACGGGTGTGACCGTGAAGCTGATTGACGATGGAACGGGGCGCATGGATGTGCGGGTGAAAGGGGGCAACGTGTTCTCTGGCTACTACGATGCCCCTGAGAAAACCGAAGAAGCATTTGATGATGAAGGCTTTTTTATCACGGGAGATGCGATGCGTTTTGCTGACCGAGACGACATGGCCAAGGGCTTGCGCTTTGATGGGCGGTTGTCCGAAGACTTCAAGCTGAGCACAGGAACATGGGTGCAGGCGGCGCAAATCCGGTTGGAGATGCTGGCGCTGCTTGGCCCGCTGGCACGGGACGTGGTGATCTGTGGGGCTGGACGAGATGAGGTCGGGATGTTGGTGGTTCCAGGGCCCGATGCGATGGACGGAGTGGCTGTCAACGGTGCGCTATGCTGCGCAGCATCACGTAACATATGCCAGCGTATTTATGCTCAATCTGAAGCCGTCTCAGGGTCCGCCCGCGTTGTGGCGCGCGCCCTGGTCATGGCGGAGCTGCCTGACATCGGGGCGGGTGAGGTGACGGCCAAGGGCAACCTCAATTTTGCCAAGCTGCTGGAGCGCCGGGCCCATCTGGTGGACCGGCTTTATGACGACAACGACCCTGCGAGTATTGTTCTATGATTGATCTGAAAAAGATCCGCGCCATCGACATCCACACCCATGCGGAAGAGCCGTGCGGGTGTCATGCGGATGACGGTTACGACGAATTGCAGTCGACCATGGCGGAGTATTTCCGTGCGCCTTGGAAACATCCGCCGACAGTGCCGGAGACGGCGGCCCATTACCGGGCGCAGAACATCGCCGCTGTTATCTTTCCCGTCGATGCAGAGCGGGAGACGGGCTATCGCCGTTACGCCAATGAAGAGGTCGCCGAGATTGCAGCGGAGAACAGCGATATCCTGATCCCTTTTGCCAGCATCGACCCATGGAAGGGCAAGATGGGAGTGCGCGAAGCCAAGCGACTGATACGCGACTTTGGCATCAAGGGGTTCAAGTTTCATCCGACCATGCAGGGGTTCTATGCCAATGATCGCATGGCCTATGACCTTTACCGGGCGATCGAGGATGAGGGCGGGATTGCGCTGTTTCATACGGGCCAGACGGGTGTGGGCTCGGGCATGCGCGGGGGCAACGGGATGCGCCTGAAATATTCCAATCCGATGTATATGGATGATGTGGCTGTGGATTTTCCTGACCTGAAGATCATCCTGGCCCATCCGTCATTCCCTTGGCAGGAAGAGGCGTTGGCCGTCGCGCAGCACAAGCCGAATGTCTATATCGACCTGTCCGGCTGGTCGCCGAAGTATTTTCCGCCGATCCTTGTGCGATACTGCAACTCGATCCTGCGCAAGAAGATGTTGTTTGGGTCGGACTGGCCCATGATTGCGCCAGAGCGGTGGTTGAACGATTTTGATAGTATCGACATCAAGGATGAGGTGCGGCCCGGTATCTTGAAGGATAATGCGGCACGCTTGCTTGGGTTGCAGTAAATTGCGCACTGCCCGGCGGGCGGTTGCGGCAATTGGGCGCGGGATGCAGGATAAAGCATCTTCATGAGTCTTTGGGAGGGGACGCATGGCAAACGCGGCATCGTATTTCGTGGATCGACATGTCACCGAGGGGCGGGGCGCCAAGCTTGCCTTTCGCGAGGTCGGCACAGGGCGCAGCCTGACATATGGCGCGCTGGCTGACGCATCAGGGCGCGCTGGGGCAGCGTTTCTAGCGGCGGATATCCGGCCCGAGGAACGGGTTGCCATGCTGGTGCTGGACCAGATCGAGTTTCCGATCCTGTTCTGGGGCGCGCTCAAGGCTGGGGTCATTCCGGTGCCCCTGAACACGTTGCTGGCGACCCCTGTCTATGACGCGATCCTGCGCGACAGTCGCGCCACGATGTTGATTGTTTCTGAGGCTTTGTGGAAGGTTGTGGCGCCTGTTCTGGCGGACAATCCGTTCCTGCGTCGGGTCGTGGTGATTGGCGGTGCCCGGGATGGGGCCGAGACCTACGACAGTTTCATGACTAGGGCTGACGGGCCGATTGACCCGTTTGAGGCCAAGGACGACGAGACGGCCTTCTGGCTCTATTCCTCGGGCTCGACCGGGCAGCCCAAGGGGGTGTCTCACATCCATTCGGCGCTGCGGGCGACGGCAGACACCTATGGTGCGCAGGTCTTGCAGGTGCGCGAAGACGATGTGGTGTTTTCCGCTGCCAAATTCTTTTTCGCCTATGGCCTGGGCAATGCGATGACCTTTCCCATGTCAGTTGGGGCGACCGTTGTGATCTTTGGCGGGCGGCCCACGCCGGATGTGATGGTACAAGTGATTGCCGACGCACAGCCGACCGTATTCTGTGGCGTGCCAACGCTTTATGCGGCCATGGTTGCGCATATGGAGGCGGAAGGAACGCCCGATGCGCCGTTGCGCAGGTGCATTTCTGCCGGAGAGGCGCTGCCGGAGGATGTTGGCACCCGATGGGAAAAGCTGACCGGCGTGCCGATCCTGGATGGGGTTGGATCGACCGAGATGCTGCATATCTTTCTGTCGAATGCACCGGATGATGTTGTTTACGGCACTTCAGGCGTGCCTGTGCCGGGCTATGACGTGCGGCTGGTGGATGAGCATGGCGCGGATGTTGGTACGGGCGAAGTGGGCGAGTTGCTGGTCAACGGGGCCTCTGCTGCGGGCGGCTATTGGAACCAACGCGACAAAACACGCGAAACATTTGAGGGCGTATGGACGCGAACCGGCGACAAATATGAGCGCCGCGCGGACGGGCGATATGTCTACTGCGGGCGGACGGATGACATGTTCAAGGTGTCCGGCATCTGGGTCAGCCCCTTCGAGGTGGAGCAGGCGATTACGTCTCATGCGTCCGTTTTGGAATGCGCGGTGGTTGCGATGAAGGATGCGGATGGGTTGGACAAGCCCAAGGCCTTTGTCGTGCCCCATGGCGTGCGGCCTGATGGGTTGGAAGAGATGCTGAAGGATCATGTGAAGGACCGCGTGGGCAAGTGGAAGTACCCGCGTTGGGTCGAGTGCGTGGACAGCCTGCCCAAAACGGCGACGGGCAAGATCCAACGATTCAAGCTGCGTGAGGATGTGTGATGGAGTGGTCGGCGGGTACGGTTTTGGTTGCGGGGCAGGTGCTGGATTATGCGTGTTGGGGACCTGCGCCCGGTGACGCGCCAACGCTGGTAATGCTGCATGAGGGGCTTGGATCTGTCGGTCTGTGGCGGGACTGGCCTGCCGAGCTGGCCGCGGCGACCGGCATGGGCGTGATGGCCTATTCCCGTGCGGGATATGGTCGATCCTCGACCGTTCCTTTGCCGCGCCCGCTGGACTATATGAGCCGCGAGGCAGTGGATGTTCTGGGGCCGTTCATGGATGCGGTCGGGATCGAAAATGCCGTGTTGCTGGGCCATTCGGACGGCGCAACAATTGCGGGCATCTATGCTGGGACGGTGTCTGACATGCGTGTGCGGGGGCTGATCCTGATCGCGCCGCACTTCTTTACGGAGCCTGAGGGGTTGGAGGCCATTCGCGCGGCGAAGGTGGCCTATGAAACAGGCAACCTGAAAGACCGGTTGGTGCGCCATCACGATGATCCTGCGGTGGCCTTTTACGGCTGGCACGATGCTTGGACCGATCCCGGGTTCGCCGATTGGAATGTGGGTGATGCCATCGATCACTGGCGCATTCCGGCGCTGGTCGTACAGGGGGCAGAGGATGCCTATGGCACGTTGGCACAGGTGCGCGAGGTCGAGGAACGGGCCTATTCCCCCGTTGAAGCACTGATCGTGGATGGTGCAGGGCACGCGCCGCATCAGGATACGCCCGAGGTCGTGACGCCCGCGGTGGCAGGGTTCTGCGAGACATTGATCGCCCTGGAAGATGCCCTCTCGGAGGTGCAGTAAAGTGCAATAAAATACCCCATGAAGAGGCATATTGTGCATTTTAGCAGTTCTTTAATGTAGCATAGTGCCACTTTCGACCTCGCAAGGCGCATGTGATTCATGACCCAGACCATCGACTTTCGCACTGACCCGTCCCGCTATCGCCATTGGCGTGTGGAGTATGAGGGTCCGGTGGCGACCCTGTGGATGGATGTGGATGAAGATGGCGGATTGTTCGATGGGTATCAGTTGAAGCTGAATTCCTACGATCTGGGCGTCGATATTGAGTTGAATGATGTGGTGCAGCGGATGCGGTTTGAGCATCCGGAGGTGAAGGTGGTCGTGATGAAATCCGCCAAGGACCGGGTGTTTTGCGCAGGCGCCAATATTCGGATGTTGGGTGGTGCGGCGCATTCCCACAAGGTCAATTTCTGCAAGTTCACGAATGAAACGCGCAATGCCTATGAAGCGGCTGAGGCAGAGAGCGGGCAGAAATATGTGGCAGCGGTCAAAGGGGCTTGTGCCGGTGGGGGGTATGAGCTGGCGCTGGCGTGCAATCATATCATGCTGACGGATGACTCGACCTCTTCGGTCGCTTTGCCCGAGGTGCCGCTGCTGGCGGTGTTGCCGGGGACAGGTGGCCTGACCCGCGTAACGGACAAGCGGATGGTACGGCGGGATCGGGCGGATGTGTTTTGTTCGACCGAGGAAGGGGTAAAGGGCAAGCGGGCCGTACAGTGGAAGCTGGTGGATGAGGCCGTGCCCAATGCCCGCTTTGACGAGGTCGTGGCGGCGCGGGCGGTGGAGTTTGCCGCGGCGTCGGACAAGCCGGATGTGGCGCGGGGGATTGTGCTGGGGCCGATTGAGCGGACGGTGTCTGACGATGGCTCGGTGACCTATGGGCTGGTTGAGGTGACCGTGGATCGCGCAGCGCGGCGGGCGGAGGTTTTGATCAAAGGGCCGGAGGGCGATGCCCCTGCGGATGTTGATACGTTGGTGGCGGAAGGTGATCAGTCCTACATCTTGCGTTTGGCGCGGGAGTTGGAGGACGCCATTCTCCATCTGCGCTTGAACGAGATGGGGGCTGGCCTGTGGGTGATCCGGAGCCAAGGTGATCCGGAGGCTGTTCTGGCGCATGAGGCGCTGATCCTCGACAACCGGGATCACTGGCTGTGCAATGAAATCCGGCACTACTGGAAGCGGGTGTTGAAGCGGGTCGATGTAACCTCGCGGTCATTGGTGGCGCTGGTTGAGCATGGGAGCTGCTTTGCTGGTGTACTGGCTGAGCTGCTTTGGGCGGTCGATCGCTCCTACATGATGGAAGACGAATTCGAAGGGGACAATCGGCTCCTTGCGACCATCACCTTGAGCGAAGGGAATTTCGGAGCCTACCCGATGGGCAATGATCTGACCCGGTTGCAGACACGATTCTACGGATCCGACGATGCCACGGGGCTGCGCGATCAGATTGGCGAGGCGCTTGATGCCGAGGAGGCTGATGACGCGGGGCTTGTGACGGAAATCCTTGATGACATCGATTGGGAGGATGAAATTCGCATCTTCCTTGAGGAACGTGTGAGCTTCTCACCCGATGCCATGACGGGGATGGAGGCGAACCTGCGCTTTGCCGGGCCTGAGACGATGGAGACGCGCATCTTTGGCCGCCTCACTGCGTGGCAGAACTGGATTTTCAACCGGCCCAATGCGGTTGGCGAAGATGGTGCGTTGCAGCGGTACGGGACCGGTGTGCGCGGTGATTTCAACATGGAGCGGGTGTAACCCGCGCAGTTGGTAGGCAGATTGCCCACCGCGGATGGAGGAGAAGAAGACATGACTGTGATGAATGTCAGCTATGACACCCAAATCCCCAACAACGTGGGTCTGAGTCAGGACCGCAAGGTGCTGAAGGCACTTGAGAAATGGCACCCCGGTTACATCAACTGGTGGAACGACCTGATTCCGCAGCATTTTCAGGAAAGCATGGTCTATCTGCGCACTGCGGTCAGCGTGGACCCGAAGGGTTGGGCCAAGTTCGACTATGTGAAGATGCCAGAATATCTCTGGGGCGTTCTGCTGGCCCCCGCGGTTGAGGACCGCCGTATTCCGATGGGTGAGCATTATGGTGAGCCTGCGTGGCAGGAGGTGCCGGGCGAGTATCGCAACATGCTCAAACGTCTGATCGTGATCCAGGGGGATACCGAGCCGGGGTCGGTTGAACAGCAACGCTTTCTGGGGCTGACCGCGCCGTCGCTTTACGACATGAGGAATCTGTTTCAGGTGAATGTCGAGGAAGGCCGACATCTTTGGGCGATGGTCTATCTGCTCCAAAAATATTTCGGCAAGGATGGGCGTGAGGAAGCCGATGACATGTTGGTGCGGTCATCGGGCAACGAGGATGCGCCTCGGATGCTGGGCGCCTTCAACGAAGAGACACCGGACTGGTTGTCCTTCTTCATGTTCACCTATTTCACGGACCGTGACGGCAAGATGCAGTTGGAAAGCCTTGCGCAGTCCGGCTTTGACCCGCTGTCACGCACCTGCCGCTTCATGTTGACCGAGGAAGCGCACCACATGTTTGTGGGCGAGACAGGCGTGACCCGGACCGTTCAGGCGACGCTTGAAGCGATGAAAGCCAACGGCATCGACGATCCCTATGACATCGACAAGATCCGCGATCTGGGTGTGATTGACCTGCCCACGATCCAGAAGAAGCTGAACCTGCACTATACCCTGTCTCTTGATCTGTTCGGGCAAGAGGTCAGTACGAACGCCGCGAATGCCTTTAATGCCGGTATCAAGGGCCGCTACATGGAGCAGCGGATCGAGGATGATCACAAGCTGACAGGTGACACCTACAAGGTGGCGAGCATCGTCGATGGCAAGATCGTAACCGAGGATGTGCCTGCCCTGACGGCGATCAACATGCGTCTGCGCGACGACTATGTGCGCGATGCTTCCGGTGGCTTGCGCCGTTGGAACAAGCAGATTTCGCGCACGGGCATCGAGTTTGAACTGAAGCTGCCTCATGAGGGGTTCCACCGGAAAATCGGTATCTTTGCGAACCAGCCGATCACGCCGGACGGCAGTTTTGTCAGCCAGGAAGAGTGGGATGCGCGTGCGTCTGAATGGCTGCCGACCAAGGAAGACGGCGCCTTTATCCAGTCCTTGATGAAGCCGTGCTATGAGCCCGGAAAATATGCCAGCTGGATTTCGCCGCCCCGTGTGGGCATCGACAACAAGCCAGGGGATTTCGAATATGTTAAGCTGCATATGGCCTGATGGAGGATGTTATGCAGATCGACAGAACAGCCCTGACAGACGATGCACCGGTCCGGCGCCCATTTTGTGCGCTGGAATGCGACGGATGCACCGGAATGTGCCTTGCGCTTTACATGATGCTGACGCGGGACGAGCAAGACGAAATGTGCCGCCGATACAAGGCCGCGGAACCCGAACGCGTGCATTAGGGAGCGTTGAATGAAAGTTGGAATTTACTACGGGTCCGAGACGGGCAATTCCGAGATGTTATGCGAAGACATCGAGACGGAACTGGGCGAGGGGTTCGACTGCGACATCCAGAGCCTTGCTGACGTAGACCCTGCCGCGATGGAGAAGGATGCGTTCTATATCATCGTAACTTCGACATATGGCAATGGCGATCTGCCATCGACCGCGCTGCCGTTTGAAGAGGCGTTGACCGAAGGCAAGCCGGACCTGAACGGGGTCCGTTTTGCCATTTTCGGGTTGGGCGACATGGTCTTTGCCGAGACGTTCAATCATGGGTCCATGAAACTGAGCGAGATTCTGAAAGCGCAAGGCGCTGTTCAGGTTGGTGAACGTGGCCTGCATGATGCGTCGGGGTTTGACATGCCCGAGGATGTGGCCTTGCCCTGGGTGCAGGGGATCATGGGCCTGATGGCGGCGGACAAAGCTGCTTGAGTGCAGTTTTCGAACATGAAATCCGGGTCACTTGGGGTGATTGTGACCCGGCCAGGATTGCCTATACCGCCCGGCTACCATGGTTTGCGTTGGACGCCATAAATGCGTGGTGGGAAGCGCATTTGGGCGGAGATGGCTGGTATCAGCTTGAACTGGATCGCAACATTGGCACGCCCTTTGTTCATATGAGCATGGATTTCCGGTCGCCTGTCACGCCGCGTCATCGCCTGATGTGTGCGGTTTGGCCCAGCCGTCTGGGCGAAAAGTCTGTCACCTTCCGCGTGGACGGGCGGCAGGATGGTGTGTTGTGCTTTGAGGGTACGTTCACCTGCGTCTTCATAATTGCCGACCAATTCAAGAGCCAATCAGCCCCGCCTGAGCTGCGTGCTGTGCTTGCTCCACACATTCGCGACATTTGATTTGTTGATCAGAGCGCGATGCGCCCTACAACTTCCTGATAACACCAGAAAATGTGCGCATGACATCACCAAGACCCATACCCGACGGAGCAATTCCCATGATCGCGCGCCTCGCTACCCGCGTTCGTGCGGCACGCGAGGCGTTGGGATTACCCCGACGCGCCTTGTCCGAGCGATCGGGCGTATCACCCCGTTACCTTGCCCAGTTGGAGGCGGGGGAAGGCAATATTTCCGTCATTCTGCTCGAGCGTGTGGCGACAGCCCTGAATGTCCGGATCGAGGATTTGCTGTCGGAGGCCGCCCCGATGGACGGTGACGTGGCACGTGTGGCGCGCCTTTACCAGGCAGCTCCGGCACAGGTCCAAGGACGTGTGCGGGCCCTGTTGGCGCCGCAGAACCCGATGGCGCTACGCGCCCAGCGTATTTGTCTGGTCGGTTTGCGTGGGGCAGGCAAATCGACCTTGGGCCGCATGGCGGCCGACAAGCTGAAGATCCCTTTTGTCGAGCTGAATCAAGAGATTGAGGTCAATGCCGGTATGCCCTTGTCTGAGGTTATGGGTTTGTATGGTCAGGACGGGTATCGTGCGCTTGAGGCCGAGGCCGTGTCGCAGGTGGTGGCCCGCCATGACAAGCTGATCCTTGCCGTGGCCGGTGGTATCGTCGGGGACAAGACCACCTATGACATGGTGTTGGAGCGCTTCCACACCATATGGGTCCGCACCAGCGCGGGCGAGCACATGGCCCGTGTGCGTGCCCAGGGTGATGTGCGCCCCATGGCGGGCAACCCGGCGGCTATGGAGCAGCTGAAGGCGTTATTGAGCACACGTAGCCCGGCATATGAACGGGCCTTGGCGCAGGTCGATACGTCGGCCAAGCCCGTGTCCATGTCAGTGAACGAATTGCTGGCCATTATTGCCAAGCAGCGTTTCCTGGAAGGGTTGGGACCTTGAGCGCGCGTGTTGCGCCGTTGCAAAATGCGTTCTGGTGCGTTTGCGAACGATTGCTCTATCGACATACGACCCCCTGGGAACTGGATGAGGCGCTGGTGGCGTGGGGATATGGTCTGGGACCTTGCGAGACGCAGGACCTTGTCGGTCTGGATGCGGTGCTAAGGGCCCGTAACGGCGTGGATGTTACACCCGTATTGTCGCGTATGGTAGCTGAGGGCCGTTTAGGAAAACGGTTTGGCTGGGGATACTACCGATATCCCGGAGGCGGCGGTGCCGTGATCGATCCGCTGTTCGAGGACCTGATCTGTGAAGAGGCGTGGTTTGCGAAAGAGCCACGTACCGAGGTGACCGGTGATGCGTTGGTGATGCGCTTGCATGAAGAGATGCGGGAAGACTTGCGCGCAGACATGGAGGCGGCCGTGCGCCTTCTGTATTTCCCAGCGGATCGGCTCGCAGTGATCTGACACCGTTGGTCGGACGCTGTTTGGCTGCGCCAAAGACGCCCCGCCCACCGTCCCTTAAACTGCTGGTAGAATTGCGATGGGATGCCCAGGGTATCGCGTTCTGGTTCTAGCAATTTACACAAAAAGGGGCCGCACGGTGGCGGCCCCTTTCAATTCCGTGATCCCTTGGATCAGGTCCAGGCAACCTGTGCCGGACGGAATTCATAGGTGATGTGGTGCGCGCCACCCACCAGACCTTCCTTGGTGTGGTTTGTCAGCGACCGCCAGTAGGGCTGGATCGTAACGCCCGCGTCCTGGATCATCTTCTGGCCGATGGCCATCAGTTTGCGGCGTTCTTCAACATCCGCTGTCGCCAGCGCCTTTTTCAGGTTCTCGTCGAACTCGGGGTTGGACCAACCAAACTCGTTCCACGCTTCGCCCGAGCGGTAGGCCAGCGCCCAGATCTGGACGCCCAGCGGGCGGTGGTTCCAGTTGGTTGAGCTGAACGGGTACTTGGCCCAATCGTTCCAAAAGGTCGATCCGGGCAGAACGGTCCGTTTGACGTTGATCCCCGCGTCGCGCAGCTGAGCTGCGACCGCGTCGGTGGTGTCCTTGCGGTAGCCATCGTCGATCGAGATCAGCTCGTGCTCGAAATCGCCCATGCCGGCCTCATCCATCAGGGCCTTGGCGCCTGCGGGGTCAACCTCCATCGGGGGCAGTTCGGCATATTCCGGGTGGAACGGTGCGACGTGGTGGTTCTCGGCCAATTCGCCGCGACCGCCGATGCCCAGTTCGAGCAGGATGTTGTTGTCGACGGCCATGGTGATGGCGCGACGGACGCGTTCGTCTTCGTAGATCTTCTTGCCATCTACTTCAGCCAGCTGGTTCGGTCGGACCACGATGGTCGCCGCCGTCACGATGTCGTTCTGAACCCAGCCGTCGATCGATGCGATCAAGTCGACGAAATCGCCGTCCACAGAGTAGTTCATATCGACTTCATCCGCTTCGGACGCTGCCATCCAAGCTGCGGGGTCGGTGCCATAGTCGATATACTCGATGCGATCTAGGTAGGGTCCACCTGAGACTTCAGTGCCCCACCACGTGTGATCCGCGTTACGGACAAGCACGCCTTTCACACCCACTTCGAGCGATTCAGGCAGGTAGGGGCCTGTGCCGATCGGGTTGCTGAGTGCTGTATCAGCCGTGTAGGAGCTGTGCACGATCGCCGCCGGGTAGTCTGCCATGCCTGCGATCAGCGAGATGTCAGATGCAGGCAGGTTCAGTTTGACCGTGTGGCTGTCGACCACTTCAATCGCACCTTCGATGGCTTTGCTGGTGTCGGGGTCGATCAGCGTGTTGAAGCGACCAGCCATCGAGTTGCCCTCGAGCTCTTTTTCGCACCAGCCAGTGATGTTGCGGGCCACGTCCTCGGCCGTGAAATCGTCGCCATTGTTCCACTTGACGCCCTTGCGGACATTCAGGGTGTAGACGGTGGCGTCGTCATTGATTTCCCAGCTTTCCAGTAGCGACGGCTGGAACGTGCCATCGTTTTCGTAGGTCACCAGATATTCCAGCCAACCACGCGAGAAGTTGGCGATCTGTGACCAGTCATAGGTCCGCGGGTCTTTGAGTGCGCGCACTTCGGTCTGGTACCGAACGACGCCGCCTTCCTTGTGCCCTGCTGCCTGTGCGGCGGGGGCCGTCATGCCCAGCATGCCATAGGCAACGGCGGCTGTTGCGCCAAAGCTGCTGGCCGTGGCCAGGAATTCGCGGCGGTTGATCGGATCGGTGCCGACTTTGCCAGCCGAATCCAAGATGGATTGCGGCAGCGGCTTGCCGGTACGGGTTACAAAGGTCATGTTCTTCCTCTCTGTTGGCGTCACGAACGTTTGTCCGCGCCCTTATTCGGCCGGGGTGAGTGCCCGACCTTTTTGGTGTTGCAGTTAACCTGCGTTTTTTTCGCCACCCCTTCCCGGGGGACGCCCAAAGTTCAAACGATCGGGCGCATGGCGTCAACCCCGTCGTCGGAGTTGCACAGAAAGGGATAGTCGACAGGATTTCGACTCTTTTGTGATTTCACGCCATTCCCGGGCCCAAAACCGCCTTTTGGCCGGATATCGACGCGTTATTGGTCATTTCAACGGTTCATCGGGGGCGCAAGATTTTCTGGTCCTGCTTTTGTAGTTCGGAGCGGGTTTGTACTCATCGAATGATGTCGGTCTTGCCAGCGATATGAGATCACATGAGCGTCTCAATCGCCGGTCGCAGCGGCACACGGCCAGATAGCAGATCAGCAGTGTGCGTGACATCGCACGTCAGCATGTCGGTCAATTCGGTGTCGTCGACGGTAACAGTTGCTGCTCCGAGCGCGCGCGCCGCATCCGTTGTGATTGCGGGCAACCAATCACCAAAGGGAGGGTCCAAATGCGCCGCGACGCAGGCGAGCGCCAATGCGGCGCGCGGATCATGCGCACCAAGCGGGCAAAACGCGTCCGCGACATTGTCGGACCCTGCAATGATGGACACGCCCGCTTCCCGCAGTTCTCTCAGCCGTGTGATCCCGCGCCGGTCCGGCGTGCCATCGGCACGACCTTGCAGATAGAGGTTGGTGATGGGCAGTGCACAGACCGTAATCCCCGCGCGCGCCAGTTTGTCGGAGATGCGTTTTACTTCGTGCGAAGGTCTGTCCATCAGGCTGACGCAATGGCCACACAGGATCGGGCGATCAAACATGGTTTCGAGTGCGACATCGGCGATCATTTCCAACCCGTTGAGCGATCCCAACCCTTCATCCACGTGGAAATCCAGCATCAGGCCGTGTTGGGTTGCGGTGGTAAACAGTGCCTCCAACCCTTCACGTGCATTTTCATGTCCGTGGACAAACGCACCCAAGACACCGTCGGTGAAGGCCAATACCTTGCCCACTGTTTTACCGAAATCCGGATTCGTCCACTGCTCGATGCTGGTCAGGGCCGCGAGTTGCAGGCTTGGGTGATCCTCGGCCAATTCGACCAGCACGGACCACGAGAGCGACGGCGCAGGATCATCGCCCCAGTCCACGTGGCTGCGGATCAGCGTGCAGCCATTCTGATGAGCTTCGGTCAATCCCTGTGTTGCACGCTGGCGAATGTCGTCTTCGTTCCAATGCACCTTGTCGGTGCGTTGGCTGGCGAGCGCGTGATGCAGGTCGCCCCCCACCTGACCCAATCGACTGATCGTGTGGCATTTGTCGAGATGGCAATGCGGCTCGACCAGCTTGGGTATCACCATGCAGGCGGTGTCGCCTCTTGGCGTATCAAGTGCAATCAGCCGCCCATCTTTCACAACGGGTGCGCCCCGCAGACAGTCGCCGCTTGTCACACCGCCAAAACGGCCGGGCTGAGCGACCAGAGAGGTGGGAACCAGAATATCTGTCACGCCCGGCCACCACGCCCAACGGTTGCGAAATCCTCCAGCCATCGACCGAAACCTTCCGCAATACTGTCCTGAAGACGCTTGTTCATGTCCTTCCCCTTCGTGGAAGTGGATGTCAGCGGCCCTTGAGATGTGAATCTGTGCCAGAGATGTCTGGCGAGGGTTCCAAATTTCGAGGCGCCGCGCAAGGGCAGGGTGCACGAAATCCCTCGCACTGCGTTTGTGCGTCAATCACACAGCGTTGTGGTGTCATCGGGATGGTGGAACATGTGGGCGCCAGCACCCTAGCCGTGATCGCGCCGGGTGCGGCCGTGCCTGTTGCGCATGTTGGTCTGTCTTGCGGGTGTCGGACCGGGGCGCTGCCCAGAACCCCGCGGTTTGGTTGGTGAAATGAACGGGTCAGCGTTTGTAAGGGTCTTCCAGCGCTGCCAAAAGTGTTCCCGTGCACGTGCCGAAGCCGATGCGATACCCGTCGCCTTGTGCGTGCCCCGCAAGTGTCAGCGTGTCGCCGTCTTCGAGGAAGGTACGTGTCTCTCCGGTGTAGAGTGTGATGGGGTCCTTGCCGCCCCAGCTGAGTTCCAACAGGCTGCCGCGTTCCGGTTTCGTCGGGCCGGAGATGGTGCCGGAGCCCAGCAGATCACCTACATTCATCGGGCAGCCCGAGGTGCTGTGATGCGCCAGTTGCTGGGCCGAGGAGTAGTACATCTCGCGGTAGTTGGTTTGCGCGATGGTCGTGGCCTCTTTGCCGTCCGGGGCAAGTGTGACGCTCAGGTTGATGTCATAGAGCATCGGGCCGGTATCCTTGAGGTGATCGAGCAGTGCGAATTCTCGGTCTGGTGTCGAGGTTCGGAAAGGCGCTAGTGCCGCCTTGGTCACAATCCACGGGCTGATTGATGTGGCGGTTGCCTTTGCTTGGAAGGGGCCGAGCGGTTGGTATTCCCACGCTTGAATGTCGCGTGCGGACCAATCGTTCAGTAGGACATAGCCAAAGATGGCTGCGTCGGCCTCGTCCACCGTGATCGGTCCGTCCGAAGCCATGCCAACGATAGCACCCATTTCCAGTTCCAGATCGAAACGCCGGGACGGGAGGAAGGCGGGTGTGTCGTGGTCGGGGGATTTCAGCTGGCCCCACGGGCGGCGGATGTCGGTGCCCGACACAACCACAGACGATGCACGTCCGTTATAGCCAATTGGGATATGCAGCCAGTTGGGCGGGAGCGCGTTTTCGGGGCCTCGAAACATTGTGCCCACATTGGTGGCGTGGTGGCGGCCTGCGTAGAAGTCGGTGAATTCCGAGACAACCAGAGGCATGTGCAGCGTGGCGTCAATCATCGGAACAAGCAGTGGCTCGACCAGGCCCTGATCTCTTGCCCCTTCGGTCAGCAGATCCGTCAGGCGGTTGCGCAGGGCTGTCCAGACGGCGGGGCCTTGCTCCATCAACTCGTTCCAGAATGGCAGTTCGAACAGGGGTTCGTCGGCAAGGTCAATGATCCCCTGTTCTTCGGCAGCGTACATGTCGAGGATCATGTCCCCAATGGCCACGCCGCATCGCGCGTCCAGCGTGCCGGTGGAAAACACCCCGTAAGGCAGGTTGTTCAGCGGAAAGTCGGTGTCAGCGCTGTTGGCGCCGGGCACCCACGACGAAAGGAGCGTCATTATATTTAGGTCCTTGTTCTTTTGTCAGGGGTCAGAGCGGTCTAAGTCCAGATCTGGCCGGTCTGTTCCATGACGTATAGGGCGCGCCTTGGAAACGCGGTCGCCAAAAAATGCCATCTTGATAATGCTCGGAAGGTGCCAAACTGTGAACCCGGCAAGAGCCATCAGAAGCCAGCCAATCCAGGAGAGGGAAGACAGGAATTCGATCACTTGTCAGGTCTGTCCCACTGTCCGCGCTCGGGTCCGCGCGGATCATGGCCGCGTCCCTTCCCGTAGCGGTCGGGGCGGTCGTTGACGAATTTCTGCCACCACGCCCAGAGGATAAACCCCAGCACGAAGACAATGAAGGCGCCCATGAAGTATCCAAGATACGTCATCATTTTTTGCCCGGTGTCCCGTTGAACTTCTTTTCGATGTCCGTCCAGTAGTCGATGTAGTCATCCTGCAGCGGCGCTCCTTGCGCCGTGAATTGGGTCAGGTGCTGGGGAAAGCGGGTTCCGAACATGAAGGACATGGTATTTTCCAGCTTACGCGGTTCAAGGTTTGCGTTGCTGGTCCCTTCGAATGCGTTTTTGTAGGGGTCGTGCGCCAGCATCATGTTGTGGAGCGACATGCCTCCGGGCACGAACCCCTTCGGCTTCGCATCGTACTGGCCATAGATGTTGCCCATCAACTCAGACATGATGTTCTTATGATACCACGGCAGACGGAACGTGTCTTCGGTCACTCTCCAGCGTTCGCGGAATAGGACCAAGTCGATATTGTTCACGCCCGGCTGACCCGACGGTGCGGTGAGCACTGCAAATATTGACGGATCCGGGTGGCCGAACAGGATGGTCCCCGCCGGACAATAGGTTTTCAGATTGTATCTCATGGGCGCATAGTTGCCGTGCCACGCCACAACATCGAGCGGAGAGTGGCCAATCGCTGTCTCGTAGAGCTGTCCGTACCACTTGATGGTCAGCGTCAACTGGACCTTGCCGTCTTCGAATGCGGCCACGGGGGCCTTGAAGTCGCGCGGGTTTGCTATGCAGTTGGCCCTGATAGGGCCGCGCCCCGGGAGTTCGAACTTGCCCCTTGTTCGCTGCCGTCATGGTGCGCATGCCGGTCAGCCATGTCAGGCCCCAATTGATGTGTGGCAAGGGGTTCCAGCGGTGCAGACCCAGGCTTGCCAAGTCTTCGCGGATGTGTAGCGCGGATTTCCAATCGGGCAGGTCCATGCGATTGTACTGACCGGAATGTTTTACGGACGGGCGGATGCGATAGCACCACGTCCGTTCGGGCCGCACATCGGTAAATGTGGTGCGGCCTAGTTGCTCACCATAAAGCCCGTAAGTGCATTTCCGGTGCGAGTTCATGGCTTCACGCAGCGCTCCGTGCAACGCCTCGGTTTCGAAATTGTCGCCGAAACCGGGCATGTACCCGTCAGTGATACCGGCACTGGAAAGGGGTGTGGATCAGGGATGTGGCGCCGCCTGGCGGTTCATGGCGATCCTTCTTGCAGCATTGATTGTTGATGTAACAGGTGTTTTTGCAGCTAATAAGCGATGCCCCCCAAATGATTTCGATGTTCGACAGTTCCTACCCTACTTGCTGAACCAAGCGGTTGAGGCGTCGAGTCTGGAGTTCCAGAAGGTCTACAAAGACAAGTATGGAACGCTGCGCAAGGAATGGCGCGTGCTGTTTTACCTGGGCATCTATGGCCGCATGACGGCCAGCGACATTGGCGCATGGGCGCGGATGCACAAGACCAAGATCAGTCGCGAGGTACAAAGGCTGGCAGGGCGTCGATGCCTGACACGCACGCGTGCCAAGCAGGATCGCCGCTGGAAGTATCTGACGCTGACGGTGGTGGGGCAGCAAATCTATGGTGATTTAAAACGGGTTGTGCAGGCCTATGATCCAGCCCTGACAGACGGGATGTCCGATGAAGAGGCGGATACCCTGCGCCGCTTGTTGCTGCGTCTTGCGCAGCGCGGCTCGGGGTCAAAAGTCGATTTCGACCTCGGGTAGGTTCAGCGCCTTCATCAAATCGCGCAATTCCTGCCGGGCGGCCACGTTCGAGATGTTGAGTTGCTTGACCCCAATGTCCTTGAGGTCAAGCAAGGTCAGCCCGCGTGGGAACAGTTCACGGAAAATCACCCGTTCGGAAAAACCGGGTGCGATGCGGAACCCGATCCGCTGGGCGAGCATCCTGATCGCCCGTTCCATCTTTTCCTTGTTTACCATGCGTTGGGCCCCCATGCGGTTGCGCAGCACGATCCAATCTATGGGTTTCAAACCCGCCTGGGCGCGGAGCTGACGGGCGTTCCAAACCATCTCGGAATAGACCGACGGTCCAAGGATTTTCTCACCCGTTGCATCGATACGTGCCAACAGGTCGAAATCGACGAAACTGTCGTTCAGGGGCGTGATCAGGGTGTCTGCCAGGGAATGCGCGACCTGACTAAGGCGGGTGTGAGAGCCGGGGCAATCGATCAGGATAAAGTCATTGTCGGGTTCGAGCGTCGCTACTGCTGCGCTGAGCCGATGATCATAGATATTTTCGCCGGGCTTCAGCTGCGCCGCGTCGATCTCGGGCAAGTCGTGCACATCGGGTGACGGCAAGTCTAGGTCAGCCGAGGCCAGAAACCCGTGGCGGTTTTCGACATAGCGTCCAAACGTCCGCTGCCGCAGGTCGAGATCAAGTGCGCTGACTTTCTTGCCTGCGCGCGCCAATGCCGTGGCCACATGCATCGACACGGTGGACTTGCCAGCCCCGCCCTTTTCGTTGCCGACAACAATGATATGCGCCATGATTGTCCCCTTACCGCACATCCGCTTTGCGAATTTTGGGCCACTATATGTTGTGTTCGCACCCTTTGAAAGCGGGCATGGAAACTTTCCTGCGGCACCGTGGCGCGGTGATTGCACAACGAAGCTGTTAGCGCTATCAGGCGCCTTGTGATAAGATGTGGCCAAACCGAGATGAGGAGATAGGAGAGCACGATGCCCCTGCACCCTACACTTGAGCGCGTGACTGAACGTGTGATCGAACGCAGCGCACCGACACGACGTCGGTATCTGGATCGGATGGCTACCGCCAAGTCCCAAGGTCCGGCCCGCGCGCACCTGTCCTGTAGCGGCCAGGCCCATGCGTTTGCCGCGGCTGGTCCTGACCAGTCCCGGCTGGCCGAAGCAAGCGTTGGCAATCTTGGGATTGTCACGGCCTACAATGACATGCTGTCGGCACATCAGCCGTTCGAGACCTACCCGACCCTGATCCGCGACGCGATCCGGGCGGAGGGCGGAACTGCGCAAGTGGCGGGCGGTGTGCCCGCCATGTGCGACGGTGTGACCCAAGGTGAGGCAGGCATGGAGTTGAGTCTGTTCTCGCGTGACGTGATCGCTATGGCGACCGGTGTGGCGCTGTCCCACAATGTCTTCGATGCCGCCGTCTTTCTGGGCGTCTGCGACAAGATCGTGCCGGGTTTGATCATCGCGGCCCAATCCTTTGGTCACATGCCAGCTGTTTTCCTCCCTGCAGGTCCGATGACCAGCGGCTTGTCCAATGATGAAAAGGCCAAGGTCCGCCAGAGGTTCGCGGCGGGCGAAGCGACGCGTGAGGAATTGCTCGCGTCAGAGATGGCCGCCTACCATGGTCCGGGCACCTGTACCTTCTATGGCACGGCCAACACCAACCAGATGCTGATGGAATTCATGGGCCTGCATCTGCCGGGCTCGTCCTTCGTCAACCCGAACACCCCGCTGCGCGACGCGCTGACAGTTGAAGGGGCCAAGCGCGCGCTGTCCTTGTCGGCTCTGGGCAACAACTACACGCCGGTCTGCAATATCCTGGATGAGAAGGCGTTCGTGAATGGGATCGTTGGCCTGAGTGCGACGGGTGGGTCGACCAACTTGTTGATCCACTTGATCGCCATGGCGCGGGCCGGGGGCATTGTGTTGGATTGGGAAGACTTCTGCGACTTGTCGGAAGTGACACCGCTGATCGCGCGCGTCTATCCCAATGGCTTGGCGGACGTGAACCACTTCCACGCGGCGGGTGGTCTTGGCTTCATGATTGGCGAGCTTTTGGGCGCAGGCTTGCTGCACGATGACACTCAGACAGTCGCGGGTGAGGGGCTTGAGAACTATACGCAGGAACCCAAGCTGATCGACGGTGCACTGACCTGGGAAGCGGGCGCGGGTAAAAGCCTGAATGAAAAGATCGTACGCCCTGCGTCTGATCCGTTTCAGGAAACCGGCGGTCTGAGCCGCCTTGCCGGCAACTTGGGAACAGGGGTCATGAAAATCTCGGCCGTGGCACCGGAACACCGGATCGTTGAAGCCCCGGCGCGCGTGTTCCATGAACAAGACGACGTGAAGGCCGCGTTCAAGGCTGGCGAATTCAACGAAGGTGATTTTGTTATCGTGGTTCGGTTCCAGGGACCCAGGGCCAATGGGATGCCGGAATTGCACAGCCTGACACCGCTACTGGGCATCATGCAGGGCCGTGGGCAGAAGGTGGCGCTGGTCACGGATGGCCGCATGTCCGGCGCATCGGGCAAGGTGCCATCCGCCATCCATGTTTGCCCCGAGGCGCTGGATGGGGGTGTGATCGCGCAAGTGCGGGACGGCGACCTGATCCGCGTTGACGCCGAGGCGGGGCAACTTGAAGTTCTGACTGAAGGTGTGCTTGACCGCCCTCATGCCACGGCTGATCTTTCGGCCAACCAATGGGGGGCTGGGCGCGACATGTTCCACGCCTTCCGTAATACCGTCGGGTCCGCCAATACTGGCGCAACCGTATTTGGAGACTTTTGAATGCTGACTGCCAAAGCTGCTGCCGTGCGCGCCCGCGAAATCTGTGACCTGGCCCCGATCGTGCCGGTGCTTGTGGTCGATGACGTCGCCCATGCGCGGCCACTGGCCGAAGCATTGGTGGCGGGTGGGCTACCGGCGCTTGAAGTGACGCTGCGCACCCCAGCTGCATTGGATGTGATCGCAGCGATGTCCAAGGTGCCAGGTGGCGTTGTTGGTGCAGGGACGTTGGTCACGCCGGATGACGTGAAGGCGGCCAAGGAGGCTGGCGCGCAGTTTGGGGTGTCGCCCGGTGCCACCGAGGCACTGATTGCGGCCTGCGAGGCCGAGGATTTGCCCTTATTGCCGGGGGCTGCCACGGCTTCCGAGGCGATGTGCCTGTTCGAACGTGGATACGATATGCTCAAGTTTTTTCCGGCTGAGGCATCAGGCGGGGCACCTGCTTTGAAGGCCATTGGTGCGCCCTTGCCGCAGATATCGTTCTGCCCGACGGGTGGGGTGAGCATGGGGAATGCGAATAGCTATCTGAGCCTGCCAAATGTGGTCTGTGCCGGTGGATCCTGGGTCGCCCCCAAGGACCTGGTCGCAGCCGGGGATTGGGCCGGGATCGAGGCCTTGGCGAAGGAGGCTGCGGCCCTGTCGCGGTAGGGGTGTCCCGGCGTGGGACATGTTCCAGCCTTAGAAATTTCAATGGGTTACAGCGGCGGATTCAGGAACTGTTAATATTTTTACCGCAGCAGCTGGCATTGGATGTGGGTCCGCCTGTTCTGGAGGCAGACGGGATGAGCGAGGTGTCTTTGGTGCAAAATCCCCACCTCTCCTAGCAGTCCATAGACCACCCGATCGCGTTCCCGACGCGGACGGGCATTGGACGAATTGCGCTGGACCTTCTACTACTGAGGGATTGTGCAAGCAGAGGAGACCCGTGCCGATGCTAATACGCTGCCTTTTGACCGTTGCGATCAGCGTTTGGGCGTGCGCCACTTGGGCGGATACCACGACGGACAGCAGCGCCCAGCGCCGCCGCGATATCCGAAGACCAAGTGATCGACGTGGACGCGGCGCAGGACATCTTTCGAAAATCGTGCAGGGCTTGCCATGGCAACAAGGCACAAGGGGCCTCAAGCTATCCTGCACTTGCTGACCTGGACCCTGCCTATATCGCCACGCAGCTTGAAAGGTATCGCGCCGGTGAAAAGATTGGGCCCAATTCGATCCTGATGATCTCTCATGCCAAGCGGCTGTCGGACGAGGATATTGTCAATATTTCGGTCTACGTGGCGACGGCATTCGATTGAACATTCGTATCCGTATGGACGCACCGGCGTAAAGTTGCCCTTGGGTAAACTAAACATTGACCAGCGTATGGCGCCACCATACCGTGAAAGTCTGGCTTGTCCGGACATAAAAACAAAGAGCACCCTCCGGATGGCGAATGACACCATTTAAGGGAGGAAACTATGTCCGGTTATACCACGCATTCCAAACTATCGGTCATTGCATCACTGCTTGCGGCGACGGCTATTTCATCATCGCCGCTGCTGGCCCAGAGCGGCATGAACACCACCAGTCTGACGCACGAGGTTGTGCTTGATGGCCTCGAAAACCCTTGGGACATGGCGTTCCTCGACGATGGCACGATGCTGTTTACGGAAAAGTGCAAGGGGCTGTCCGTGCGGATGCCGGATGGAACTGTGACTGCGCTTTACGGCGTTGCCGACACGGTCGGATATGCGGCCAATGGCGCTGACCTGTTCTGTGAAGGGCAGGCGGGCATGATGGGCGTCGCCTTTGACCCCGACTTTGCCGACAACCGGCGCATCTATGTCTATTCCACATCGAACATGTCGGACCCGCACACCAACCGGCTGATGCGATTTACGGTCAGCGATGATTTTGCCAGCGTGTCGGATCGGACGGATATCATCGACGATGTGCCCTACAAAATGGCGGCGTCTGATCACCCGTTCGGGGGACCCGGAGCGCATAATGGCGGTCGCGTGCGGTTCAGCGCGGATGGCGCGTTGTGGCTGACAACGGGTGACACCCATAATGGCGAGGTGCCGCAGAGCCCGACGATGATGGGATCGAAAGTGATCCGGATCGATACTGACGGCAATGCCCATGCCGACAACAGCCCGCCCGAAGGCTTTGACGCGCGGACGTACACTTATGGGCACCGCAACGTGCAGGGTATCGCGTTCCACCCCGAGACGGGGCAGGCCATCACGGCAGAACACGGGCCATGGCATTCGGATGAAATCACCATTCTGGAAAACGGTGGCAATGCCGGGTGGGACCCGCGCCCGAACGTGGCTGGGCGTGGCGATTGCCCGGACAACTACTGTGGCTACAGCCCCAACCAGGAAGAGGGCATGAACCGGTACGAGCGTGCGGCGTTCATGCCGATGACCGATTTCGACACCTATCCTGATGCCATGCCACCGGTCTGGAACAACAACGGCTGGTCGCAAGGGATGTCCTCGGCCGCGTTCCTGGAGGGGGACGCCTGGGGCGATTGGAACGACGCGATGGTTGTCGGCATCATGGGGATCGGATTTGGCGGCACGCCCATTGGGCAACGCCTCGACGTGATCCAATTCAACGAAGATGTTGCGGATGTGGAGGACGTGACCGAGATGACCCTGCCGATGGAGTCGGGCCGGTTCCGGTCGGTGGTCATGGGGCCGGATGGCAGCCTGTACACGTCCATCGACGAAGGTACGATCTATAAGCTGACGCCCGGCGGCTAATCTGCAGTGACCAGCGTTTCGGGGATGTCGAAGCGCTGGTCATCCACCCGAATATGGTAGGTGCCGTTGGTCAATTGCCATTCCGTGTCTGTGCCGACCCCTGACATTGTTGCATTGTCGCGCAGGAATGCGCCGTCCGAGAATGTCAGCATGCGCGCAAAGCCGTTGGGAAAGGTCACAACCACCGCTGCCGATCCTGTCGCGCGGGCGACCGAAGCGTCACAGGCACCGAGGACCTGTCCGACTTCTTGAGCGCAGCGCACTTGGCCTTGTGCATCGAATTGACCGGACTTGGTGCGTTTGGTGGCGGTTTGGATATCCGCCTGGGTCGCGGCCGGTGTGGCCGCGATCAAGAGTGCCAAGATGAGTGATGCGGTGCGCATCGCCGTCCCCCAGATGGATCGGGATACTATCGCGACGGCGGAGCCGCGCGGCAAGATGCTTTGGCCCGGAACGAAAAAAGCCGCCCCCGTTGGAGCGGCTTTGTCTTTTACGTGGCGTGGATGCTTTAGAAGCCCAGACCGGCGTATTTGTTCTTGAACTTGGACACACGGCCGCCGGTGTCCATCAGGCGGGACGAACCGCCGGTCCATGCGGGGTGCACGGAGGGGTCGATGTCGAGCGACAGCTGGTCGCCTTCTTTGCCCCATGTCGATTTCATTTGAACCACTGTGCCGTCCGTCATCTTGACGTCGATGATGTGGTAGTCGGGATGCGTATCGGCCTTCATGCCTCGGCTCCTTCGGACTTCTTGGGTTTGTAGTTGGAGACTTCCGCGATCCGGGCCGATTTGCCGCGGCGGGTGCGGAGGTAGTACAGTTTGGCGCGACGCACGCGACCGCGGCGGACCACGGTGATGCTGTCGATGTTGGTCGAAAACAGCGGGAACACACGTTCCACGCCTTCGCCAAACGAAATCTTGCGAACGGTGAACGAACCGGCGATGCCTGAGCCGTTGTTGCGGGCGATGCAGACGCCTTCGTAGTTCTGCACACGGGTGCGCGTGCCTTCGGTCACCTTGTAGCCGACGCGGATGGTGTCACCGGCTTTGAAGTCGGGGATGTCTTTCCCCAGGGCGGCAATCTGTTCCGCCTCTAGCTGTGCGATCAGGTCCATTGACCATCACTCCTATGATGCTCGTGGTTTTTCCACGAAGGTTTGTCGCGCCTCAGAGCTCTGTGTCTTCACCGGGTCCGCCATTGCGCCCGCCAGAGGTCAGGTCATCATTCCTTGTCTCACTTTGTTTGGCCTGCGTAGAAGCACTGAAGAAAGTGCCACAAGCCAAACCCCCGATCAGGAAGTCCCGAGTCGGAATGGGCGGTGTATAGGAGGGCAAAGCGCAGCAATCAAGGCTTTTGCACAGGTCCAACGGGCCATGTTTCAGCAAGCGCCGTCGCGCGCCGGGTTCGGTCCCACCATTGCGTCAGCGCTGGCTTGGTGCGTAGAGCGTCGTCCCCGGCGGGTGCAGCGCTGAAGTAGGCCATCATCGGAGCGAGGTGGCAGTCCGCGAGGCTGAGCGTTTCACCCGTCAGAACCAGCCCTTCTGCCGCAATATCCTCCAGAGCGGAGAGGGCGGTCGTGGCGGCGTCCAAGCCTGCCTTGATTGCGTCCGGGTCGCTTGGTTCATTTGCCCAAGGGCGAAACACGCTGTGCGAAAAAACCTGTCGGACCAGTGGGATGTGGGCATAGCTGTCGATGATGCCGATCACCTGGTTCATGCGCGCCCTGGCCCGTAGATCATGTGGTGTCAGGCGGTCCTGTCCAAACTGCGCGTCGATATAGTCTGTGATCGCGCGGGTTTCGTAGATGCGGAAGCTGTCGTGATCCAACACGGGGACGCGTCCGAATGGGTGTGGCAGCTTTTGGTCTTCGGGTGCGGCAGCAAACGGGTTCACTTCGACATCGCGCCAGCCAACGCCGGTGGTATGCAGCGTCATCCGTGCCGCCCACGTGTAGACGCTGTGGTGATATCCATACAGCGTCAGTGCCTCAGTCACCGCCGCGATCCTTGTAGCGTGTCCATAGGTCGGGCCGCCGCTCGCGTGTCAGCTTCTCTGACATCTCCCGCCGCCATTCTGCCACCTTGCCGTGATGACCGGACATCAGGATATCGGGAACGTCGCGCCCTTCCCATGTGGCGGGGCGGGTGTATTGCGGGTGTTCCAGAAGGCCGTTCGAATGGCTTTCCTCGACCGCGCTGTCGGCATTGCCCAGCACGCCGGGCAGAAGACGCACGGTTGCATCGAGCATGGCTTGCGCGGCGATCTCGCCTCCGGTCATCACGAAATCCCCAAGCGAGACTTCGGTAATGCCCCAGTGTTCAAGCACCCGTTCGTCCACGCCTTCGAAGCGACCGCACAGCATGGTGACACCGTCACAGCGGGCCAGATCGCGGGCCATGGCTTGGTCAAAACGCTGTCCGCGTGGAGACAGGTAGAGGATGGGCCAGCGTCCGCGGGCATGCGCTTGCGCCTCTGTCAGCGCGGCACTGACCACGTCGGCGCGCAGCACCATGCCGGCTCCACCGCCCGCCGGAGTGTCGTCTACATTGCGGTGCTTGCCGATTCCGTGGGTGCGCAGATCGTGCGTGTGCAATTGCCACTTGCCGTCCTGCAAAGCCTTGCCTGTTAGTGATGCACCCAGCACGCCCGGAAAGGTTTCAGGGAAAAGCGTGACAATCCGCGCTTGCCAGACGCCGACGAAGTCTGGCGCTTCATCCATCAGTGAGGCCGGTTTCAGGGTCGGGCGAATGACTTTGCGGCCATGGGATTTTGAAGGTGCGGTCATAAGCAGGTTCTATCTGTTCGATGCGCTGTGTCTATGCCGTTGGTCAGGGTACAAAGGCAACGGCGCAGGCGGTCACGTGCGTCGTTTTTTTCAATGCGTTGCGCGCCTTTCGGTAGGCATCGCCGTTGATGTCAGAGCGGTTCAAGGCAAGCAGCGCGTCCCGTGCGTCTTGCGACATGGCAACATTCGCGGGGGGCTGTGGGGCAATTTGGGATCGAACAGCCCGGGGCAGACTGACAAGATCCAGAAGCGGGTCGAGCGGACCAAACGCAGCCCGCTGGCTATCTCTAGCGGAAAGGTCTGAACGTTTGTGTGTTTGGTCTTGTCCCGTACGCGGGCAATGATCCCATCAAGACCAGCAGACTCGGCATATGCCTGGGTGTAGCCCGTTTCGGACACTGTAATGCGCGTGGCGCGCAGGTGTTGCGTGTAGCAACTGCGCAACCAGGGCGTCGCTGCTCGGGTTGTGTAGGCGAGCGTGATATCAACATCCGGTCGGGCCGCAGCCTAGGCTGAAATCAGAGCCTCTGCCAGAACGGGCGCAGCGTCGTATGTGGTGAGGCCACGGCGGCCTAGCATGTGACCGCTCAAGTCTTCTGAGCTGATCAGCATCGAGCAATCATCACGCCACGATGAAAGCAGCTCTGCCGCCTCGTATCGGACATATGCGAGATTGACGTGGCTGCGCTTGACGGACCATTTGCGGGCCGCTTCGCACAAAGCCAGCATATCGGTGCGCAGACATATATGGAGACGCCCATCCAAGACGGTTCGATTGGCGTTCAGCGTCTTTTGAATGGAGGTGGTCCCCGTTTTGTGAAAACCCACATGCGCAATCAGGCGCCTTGCGATCAGTCAAAAAGACCATCGGGTGGGTCGACCACGATGCGTCCTGCAGCAAGATCCACGGTCGGCACGGCGGCCTTGGTGAAGGGCAAGAGGACCGTCGCCGTGGCCCCGGGCATGTGCACCTCAAGCAGGTCGCTGGCGCCGTGGTTCTGTACGGATTTCACGTGGCCAAGCGATGTGCCGCCGGTGTCGAACACCTCAAGCCCCACGAGATCCGTGTAGTAGAATTCATCATCCGGCAGGTGAGGTAGCTGATCGCGGCGGGCAAAAAGCTGCGTTCCTTTGAGCGCGTCGGCCTCTTCCTTGATCGCAACCTCGGCGATGCGGGCGACGAAGCCGTTTTTCATGGGGCGTATGAGCGCAAGGGAAAACGAACGCTTGCCGTCTTCGGTCGTGAGCGGGCTATAGGTTTCGATGTCCTCGGGCAGGGCGCAGAATGACTTTATCCGGACCTCGCCATGCACACCGTAGGCGCCGCTGATCACGCCGACACAGATCACATCATCACTCATTCCAGCATACTCCGTCACGCATCACGCCGCCTTGGTCCGTGCACGCCTCTGCCCCCTGGCTACGTTCAAACATCAGGCCCGCCAGGAAGGCGATCAGGATCAGGATAGGTGTGCGGATCAATCCGAACATGGTGCGCGCCCTTTGCATTGATTGCAGCATTTGCGACACGTTGACGGACGTTGTCCAGTGCGGGATGCGTTTGGGTGCCGGTAGTCTTGGGTTGTTCATTGGGACCGGTCGCCAAGTTATAGGGAAGAGGTGACGTTGAACTTGTGGCGAGCGGCGGAGCCAAGGGGGTGTGGGAGCGTTTTGCGAAAGGCTGCTCCGTGCCCAAAAACGACCGATGCCGCGCGATCAACGAACGGCGGCTTTATGTTCATGGCCCAGTCGTATTGTGTAGGCTACGCCCTGCTGTTTGGTCTCAGAACGAAGAACAGTCCCACAGAAATCAATGCTGAACTGATGACCTCGAACGACGCGATGACCTTCCCCAGCATGACCCACGCGAGTATCATCACAAAGACCGGCATAGCGCTGAAAACTGTGCAGGACATGACAGTCGGGCCGACGATTTTGACGGTATAATTGTAAAGAAAGTACCCGATGGCTGATGTCACGATGCCCAGATATAGCAAGGCCCAGATGCTGGTTGCCGAAGCTGAGGAGACCTCGCGAACCTGATCGAAGTCGACCAAGATCAACAAGGCGAGAATAGCCGCAATCGTCATGTAAAACGTGAGTGTCAAAGAAGCATACTTTACGCTGAGGCTTTTGATCGTCAGTGCGTAAATCGCAGAGCTGACGACGTTCCCGAACATCAACAGATCACCACGGTTGAAAGATAACTCCCGCAAGTCCGCGATCCGACCATCCGTGATCAGAAGGATGACCCCGGCAAATGATGTTACGACGCCTAGATAGGCCGCACGCGGCAGCCGCTCCTTGAACACGATAGCCGCAGAAACCGCTGTCACGATTGGAGCCGTCGCACCGATCAGAGCGGTGCTTGTGACCGTCGTGTATGTCAGTGCTTGCAACAGAAACCAAAGTGTCGCCACGATACCCACAACCCCCAGAACGGCGATTGCCGGAATGTCTCGTATGCTGATGCGGAACACTGATCTGGCTTGAAACAGCATAACGGCGAGCAAAACCACGGCGGCAATCGAGGAGCGGACAAGAATGATCGTCAGGGCTTCAAGTTCAAATGTGGCGATTTTTGCCGCGATGCTGCTGGTCGCAAAAATCAACGCTGTCAGCAGGGCAAGGGTTGGGCCGATCACGCTTGCTGTATCGCGCGTTAATGCCTGTTGAGGGTCTTTGTGTGTCATCCGAAGGCCGGTGTTTCCAGTATAGGGATCTGTTGCCTGACGATAACGCTTTTGCAGTCGTCTTTTTGGACATAGTTTAGTCAATTATGGACAAAGCGCCTTTCCACATCGACGTGCTTCTCTTTGACGGCGTGACACTGCTGGATGTGAGCGGGCCCACCCATGTCTTCAGCAATGCACAAAGTAACGGGAAACAGGCCTACCGCCTGAGATATGTGTCCTCAAATGGAGCGTCGGTCACGACGGCCTGCGGCGTGCGCCTCACTCCGGACGTCGGATTGTCAGATGCGTCAGGAGCGAACTACCTTTTGGTGCCTGGCGGCATGGGGGTGGACGATGCGCTGAAGGATGAATGCCTCCGAGCCTATCTGGCAAATTGGCGCGGCCAGCGTTTGATGGGCATTTGCTCCGGTTCAGTGTTGCTCGCACATGCGGGCGTTTTGGATGGTCGCCCTGCAACAACGCACTGGCAAAGAGAGCGGTTCGTCAAAAAGCGCTTTCCCACAGTCGATTGGGAAATTGACAAGCTGTATGTCCAAGATGGCCATATTCACACATCCGGCGGCGTGACGGCGGGGATTGATCTAGCCCTGTACATTTTGAAACAGGACTGTGGCACCGCAGCCGCTTTGTCTGCCGCCCGAGGTATGCTTGTTCACTTGTCGCGCTCTGGTGATCAGAGCCAGTTCAACGATGTGCTGTCTGCTCAGTTTGCATCCAACTGCCAGCTTTCCGATCTTGTTGATGAAATCGCTCAAAGCCCGGCCCGTTCGTGGACGCTATCCGAAATGGCAGATTTTGCAGGCACAACACCGAGGACGCTGACCCGACGCTTCAATGCACAAATGGGCATGTCGCCAACTAAGTTCGTCGAGGCAGTTCGTGTCCGTTTGGCAGCGGATCGTTTGGCGTCGGGAATGCCTGCAGCAAGTGTTGTCCGAAGTACCGGCTTTGGAGACCATCAACGCATGCAGCGGGCGTTCAAACGTCAGATCCAATCAACAATCAGGGTCTTTGAAACGCGCGTGCGATAGCGGACCTTTGGTCCATAGCGAGCATTGGCCGCTTCGTCCGCTTTGCGGTCATCGGCCCGGCCAGTGGATAAGGTCTGCTCCGCGGGACCAAAACAGTCATTGGTCCCTTGGTCGCGAATAACTTGTGTGGATGGCACCCGCATAGCAAGGGTTAAATGGGATTGCGTGTACCTTTTCAGAAGCGGTCTTGTGTCCGG
>NZ_CANNGP010000022.1 GCF_947504105.1 uncultured Tateyamaria sp. | reverse complement strand
TTGGTGGCCACGATGAGCAACAAACCCTCTCTTAGCAAATACCGCTATTTGGACCCATAGGCGCTGACGTCAGACAGACAAACTATGAAGGACATAAATTGGGACGCGCTTTCGCTGGACGAGCTGAAGGACATTCAGAAGAAAGCGACTAAGGCCATCGAGAGCTTTGAGGCACGTAAGCGCAAGGAAGCGCTGGCAGCCGTAGAAGCAAAAGCGGCAGAGATGGGCTTCAGCCTGAGCGAGTTGACTGGCGGCACAAAAACCAAAAGTACTAAATCAGCACCCAAATACTGCCACCCCGAAAATCCGGCCAAAACCTGGACTGGCAAAGGCCGCCAACCCAACTGGGTCAAGGAGGCGCTTGCAAATGGCAAAACGCTCGAAGACCTTTTGATCGTTAAGTAAAGTCAAAAAGGGGCGGATCGCCAAGTGGGCCTCTTTCACTTCTATGGAGTGACTTAAAGCACTAGTTCGGACCACGCGTGGATTGTGCAACATGTTCGTTGTTTGGCAGCTGCTCGTAAAGCTACCGTCTGAAAAAATTCGATGATCGATTGCTTCGCCACGTCGATGACTTTCACAATGCGTTGGCTCCTAGCCACCACCCTTGCCAAGTGGCGCAATATGTCCTGCGCTGAAAGATTTATGTTTGGGACGCGTATACTAGGTATCCAGCCTCGGCTAGTTCAGCCGCTCTCCGGGGCTTAGAAGCATCAGTCGCGAGATGTTGCTGAGCCCTGTTCTTTCGTCTTTGCAGAGACAAACACGCTGTTGCCAATGTTCGTTGGTTGCCGGACCCATTAGGGGTCCGGTTCCGCGCACCCGCACTGCACGATATGTTCGTCCTGAAATGCACGCTCCCGCCGAACCCATAATGTCAGACCATACCTTGCCTGCTAGATACAGGCTCCTTGGCAACATAGACTGAGTATCCTCGCCACGAGGATTTAATCAGTAAGTACAAAGTATGAGTTCTCAATTTGCCCTCGACTTGCGCTCAGCGCGCAAGAAAGCGGGCTATACCCAAGACGATCTAGCACATCTTCTTGATACACATCAGACGGTGGTCTCACAGCTGGAACACGGCAAACGCCGCCCCAGCTTGATCGAGATCATCGATCTGTCGCTCGTTTATGGTCGTTCTTTCGAAAGCTTTTTTGCGGAGGTGAGGCGTTGGCGCTGGCCGAGGAAGTGATCTTCGGTCCACCGCACTGACAACGACGTAGAACCGCCGACACGCGAGACGATCCACATCCACGACCATAAGCTGGTTGCTTTGGATTCCATTGTCGCGGAGACGAACGGGGCCAACCTGCTAATCGCCTACGAGTTCCAGTTTGACCAGGACCGCATTCAGAAGAAGTACCCGAAAGCCAAAATCGCAACCGACCCAGGCGTACTTGATGCGTGGAACCGGGGCGAAGTGCAGATGATGCTGACGCACCCTGCGAGCATCGGCCACGGCATGAACCTCCAATTCGGGGGCCACCACCTTGTCTGGTACGGCCTCAACTCGAGTCTCGAACTGTTCCAGCAGTTCAACGCGCGACTTCCTCGCCCCGGTCAGTCGTCCAACTATGTGATGTGCCACATGATTTTGACACGTGGAACTTTCGATGAGCGCCTGATGACGGTCCTCGAAGACCGGGGCGCGACTCAAGATCGAATCACCGAAGCGGTGAAACTTCACCTTTTGGAGGCGAAAGGCGCCTAACTTTTGCCATATTCAACCTAAAGTCAACCCGCTGTTTATGTTGAAGTAACCAAATCTCCACAAAAATTCTCGATATGTAGCTAGAAGTTGCCTATCAACTACCAAGTTTAGGCGAATACAACCCCCGGGCGAGGACTCGCGCGGTAAAACTTCTTGCTCAAAGGTTAGTATTCCACATATGAGTGAAAGAACGAGGCAACCAATTCGTTGTCCAATTTAGGAGTGGAATAAGTGGCTGATACAACCGAAGAATTTGCGCATCGCTTCAATCGCGCAGTAGAGGGGCATCCCCTCGCGCCGCCGTCGCCACACGGTCGGCAAGCCTGGGTCTTGGAAAAACTCCAGAAAGAGACCGGGCTGACAGTCTCAGCCAACACTATGTCCAAGTGGTTTCACGGCACAGCCCGCCCACGCCCTGACAATATCCGCAAGATCGCGCGGGTTCTCCAGGTGGACGAAGTTTGGCTGACAATGGGAAAGACGCCCGCCCAGCAGCAGGCGGCGACCATGCCCGGGTCTGAGCGCGCCAAAGGCGCAGCGCTGCTGGTCGCGGGTTTGATTGAGATGGCGGGCGGACGGGTTACATTCCCGGGCAAGGATCAGGCCCCGGTCGATCTCCAGGTCAACATGAACGGCGACCAATTCAACGCCGTCGTCGTGGTGCTTTCGGAGCAAGCGGGCGTCAGCAGTTGCGTCGTGCCAGAGCCAGTCGGTGACGCTCGTATCCTCGCGGTTGGTTGCCACCCAAGCGCGGCACCGTCGTCCACCGCCAGCCTGACCATACACGATCTGACGGACGTTACCCGTCAGACGCTCGGCGGGTTCTCCGTTATCCAGCTAGAGGGTCGCCCAGAGGGCCGGTACAAAGCGCCGGGGGTATCTCGTTTGCTGACACCGTTGGAGTCCGTGGAGAAGATTGCAGACCCGGTGTGAAATAGAGACATTTACCCAATAGGATAAAAATCACCTTTTGGGTAAAACGTCTCTAAAGTGTCTCAAGAGTAGATTTCTGTAGTGCTAAGTATTTGAAAGTAAACAATTCAGGTTCCGCCCCCGGGCACCATATAACTCTCTGATATTATTGAGTTTACTGCTCATCTTTGATCCTTACTTTGGTCAGGTTTGACGCTTTTCGGCGAAGGTTTGACAATCCTCGCGCGTCTTTCGTTTTCTTTTTCCAGAGTTGCCATGGTTTCGCGGTTCTTTTCGGCGAGGTTTGTCGAACGAGAATAGTGCCGTGCCATAGAGGGTGTTTTCTGTCCTAGAAGGTCGGCGATGCGGCGTTCATCGAAGCCAGCTTCGCGAAGTGTGGTGGCTACCGTGTGTCGCAACCCTTTGAGCGTCAGGCCTGGCTCGATCAGTCCTTCTTCCTCAAGCTTGATCTTGAAACGGTGCCAAACCGTTGAAAAGCCATTGTAGGTCCATGCTTCACCGCGTGAGCTGGCAAGAACAGTTTCGGCCTCATGATTGGGAAACAAGTCTAACGCCGCCTGCAATGTTGCGCTGATCGGAATAGCGACTTCTTCGCCCGTCTTGCCGCGCACGCCCCAGATCGTATCTTCGTCAATCTGATCTTTGCGCAGCTTGAGCGCGTCTGTCGGATCAAGGCCAGTGTTCATCATCAGAGCAAGAGCTACACGCACATGCGGCTTGCCGAGCGGATCGATGTCCTCAGAGCCGCAGTCGTGCTGAAGAAGCTCTCGAGGGTGCTGCCTGCCACTCTCATTCCAATACTGGGCAGGAAGGAAAGATATGACCCAAATGAAAACCGAAGCCGAAATCCTCTCGAGCAAGATCGACGCGATGCGAGAAGACATCCGCTGTCTCCTACCGATCCAACAAAACCTTCGCCGGAGTTGTAGCTTGGCGCATGCTATGGGGTATGACCCGTTGCAAACCTGCCGTAACTTCACGACAATCTCTTCGGGCTTCGGTCTCTTTGTTGCCATCTATGGGCCTCCGCTGTCCTAAACATAGGGACCGACCACTCAAGTGGGGGAGGCTCAGCACGATACTGTCAGCTATCTACGCATTGTTACCAGAACCAAGGTAGACTATCGTCATTGAGCAAAAAAAACGAGGACGAGTTTTATTGAAACACTCGGTTCCAACACGTCGTAATCCGTATGAGATGGTAGAAGAAGCATTTGCTTCCGGCTGGCATGGCGTAGACACAATCCCGCTGAAAGGTGAGGGCGATTTTCTGGTGTTAACGCTTTCTGGGTTGATTAGACTTGCGAGAAACCGAAGAGACTATCGCAAGATACGCAAAGCTGACGGCTATGGCCCAATGCGTCTGACTGTGAATGCCGTAGAGAGCGGCAACTATCTTGGCGCCATTGCATGGAAAAGGTCGGAGACGCCGTCAGATACACCAAGCAACTGATAAGCGATCTCGCCCTCACGGCCGCGCCCAAATATTCACGTTGGTTGGCCCATGTTGCCGCCACCAATGGCACAGCCCTTGTCTTCCGACGCCCTTGCAACAGGACATCCTCCGTCTGTTCTGGTCGGGTGACGTTGAGTGTAACAGCGTTGCTTAGGCAATGGACGATCGCAATGCTTCATTGAAAGTATGAGACGCCCCTAGTTTACTACGGTCAGGCCCCATTGGTTTTCGGCTGATGGCGTGCTTCACGGCTGTAAGAACAAAAAGTGGACATGTTTGATCTTTTCTGGTTGTCTGACGTGCAGATGGCGCGTCTTGAGCCCTGCCTCCCGAAGCCCCCTGGCAAGCCTCGCGTTGACGACGGGCGGGTGTTGAGTGGGATTATCTTCGTTAATCGCCATGGCTTACGTTGACGCGGTGCTCCCAAGGAATACGGCCCCCACAAGATGCTCTACAAACGTTGGAAGCGGCGGCGCGATAAAGGCATCTTCGCCCAGATAATGGTCGGTCTGGCAGGGAGCCATGGGGAAGAGAAGACCGTGATAATCCCTCTCGGGATATTGCTGTGCAACACCCTGCCGGTCAGTGGGTTAGTGATTATATCGAAGCCAGGGCTCTGCCAAGCAGCTTGCCGAATGCTGCTTGGCGACCGTGGCTGTTACACAGATCGGTTCAGAGAAGCGTTGAAAGACAAAGGGATACCGGCCTGTATCTTGGGCCGAAAACAGCGCTATAAGGCCGTCAGATATGACAAACATCGCTAAAAACGTCGTAATCGTATCGAAATCATGTTTGGCAGGCTCAAGCATTGGCGGCGTGTCGCAACCCGATACGACAGATGCCCAAAGGCGTTCCTGTCCACAATCGCACTCGCGGCAACTGTCATAAATTGGCTATCAGTCCTGAGCCTTGATACTGAGATAAGTCGGCTTTGCACGGTGTTCTTATGTCCATTCTGTAGCCACACACGCACCAAACATATCGCTTTCGTCTGCCAGAGAAGACACCGGTACACATCCAAAGCATTCGAAAAGTCGCGTTCGGGACCGGAACAAGGGCTTTGATCTGCGAAAGGCGCTATTCGTCGAAATAGCCCTTATGCGTGGTGTAGATCGCGTCGATGATCGGGTCGAGACGGTTGAGGTGCTGGCGTAAGATTCGATCTGCGGCACCTGCATCCCGTCCAAGCAGTGCTTTCACCAGCCCGTCGTGATCTTCGTACAGTGTTTCCATCGCTTCGATGCTGGTCAGGGACAACATGCACAGCCGGTCGACCTGAGCCTTGTTGGCGGCAATCATCTCGAACGCAAAGGGGCGCTGCGCGGACCGGCAAAGCAGACGGTGAAACTCATAGTCCAGATCATGGAATGCCTTTGTGTCTTCTTTGGCAATTGCATCCCGCTGGGCGCGCAGGCTGGCCTTGAGATCGGCGTCGATCGCAACATCACGCGATTGGGTTGCGCTGCGCACCACTTCAAGCTCGATCGCGGCGCGCACAAACCGCGCATTCGCAATCAGATCCCGCGAGAACGGTCTAACAATTGTTGCCCGCTGGGGCCGGATCAACAGCAAGTTCAGATTCGCAAGCCGAGTAAAGGCCTCGCGGACAGGTTGGCGTGAATACCCGAAGGATTTTGCGACTTCAGTTTCCGAAATCTTTGTGCCGGGAAGCAAATCAAGCCCGACGATCCGGGCGTATAATTCCTCAAAGATGCGGTCTGTGCTTGTAACACGATCAATGGTCTCTGTGGATGCCATATGTGAAGTCTTTCCGAAATTCGTCGGGGGCATTGTGCCGAAGATACGCAGGTTGGAAACCCCTAGATTTTGCATACCAGGCGGATGAGGAAACGGCGTCTGATTTGTGGAGAAATATCATTTTTCGGCAAAATGTAAACTTTATTGTTGACTAGTATCCAAGTTTTCGTGTTGCTTGTTCCCACTTCAGGAAGGAACAGGACCACAGTGTCGACAAGGATGAAGTCTCGTGAGGTCTCGGAACGGCCGGCAAGCGGACATTTCCGTACAGACCCGCGCGATGATCTATTCGCTGGTACACCTGCGCCTTCCACCATGGTGTCCGTCTGAGGAGGGCGGCAGCCGCAAAAGAAGACCAGAACATGAACGGGAGGCTCATATGTTTAACTTTTCACTAAAGGCAGCGACCGCTGCCGCTGTCCTGATCGGCAGCATGTCCGCCGTACAGGCTGATGTAACCCTGCGGGGTGCGAGCATGTTCGATGAGGACCATGCCTTTACCCAGACACTGCGGGAGTTCGAACGTCTCGTCGCAGACAAATATGACGGCGATGTTGCATTCGATCTGCGTCTAAACGGGGAACTGGGTGTCGAATCCGACTACGTGACCTACCTGAACCAAGGGGTTGCGGTGGATTACACGATCCTCGCACCGTCCAACATGGCTGTCTTTTCGGATTCGGTCCCATTGATGGACATGCCTTTCCTGTTCCGTGACCTCGATCACTGGAATGCGGTTTTGTCATCGGACGCCCTGCAACCCCTCGAAGACGACCTGCGCGAAGCGGCTGGTATCGTCATTGTGGGCTACCACGGTGGCGGCGTACGCAACCTTGCCTCTGCCGAACCGATCACCAACATGGAAGAACTGGCCGGTCACCGGATGCGTGTTATGGGCGCGCCGATTCAGGCACAGACATTCTCGGCCGTGGGCGCCGCGCCGTCGGCCATCGCATACAATGAAGTCTACAATGCGATCCAGACAGGTGTGATCGCGGGTTTCGAAAATGAGGCCGCGTCGATCCAGAACCTGAAATTCTACGAAGTTGCACCGCATATCTCGTTGACGCAGCACACTATCACGGTGCGTCCAATCGTGATGTCGGCCAAGATATTTGACGGTCTGCCTACGGACCTTCAGACCGCGATCATGGAAGCAGGGGCAGAAGCCGGTGCGTTTGGTCGTGCGCTGGAAAGCGGACAGGACGGTGAAAAGCTGCAGGCCATGGCGGATGCAGGCCAGATCGAGGTTCACGACTTCGCAGGGCGCGAAGCCATGCTTGAACTGGTACAGCCGGTACAGGATGCTTATGCCGCCGAGCTGGGCGCGACAGAACTTCTTGAGCGCATCCGCGGGATGTAATCCTTTTTGGTGGGCGGCACCGGCTAAGGCCGCCGCCCACCGACCCAGTTGATCTCGTTTCGGGACACTCCCGCACAGGACAGAATATGTTTGGACGACTTCTGGATCGGTTCTGCATCGGTCTGCGCATCTTGCTGGGAGTGTTGATGGGCGTTCTCGCAATCCCGGTCGCGATGCAGGTGATCTCTCGTTATACGGGTCTGATCCCCACGTACCTTTGGACCGAGGAACTAGCGACCTTCATCTTCATATGGATCGTCATGATAGGGTCCATGGTGGCCGTCTGGGATGGAACACATTTCGACGTGCGTGTGATCCCGGATGCCAGACGACCCCTTTTGCGCTTGATCCAAAACGGGATCGTTCATGTGGCGATCCTCACATTCGGACTTCTGTTTGCCGTATACGGAATCGAATACGCTGAATTTGGCAGCAACCAAAGATCGGTGATGATGCGCGCCAACCTCTTGATTACTCACATCTCCCTACCTGTTGTCGGTGTGATCTGGTCCATTTTTGCCAGCTACAAGCTTACACAAGAGATCGCGGTGTACCGCCAACACGCCGGAGATTTCCGATGATCCTCGATACCGCCACTGCGAGTCTCATGTTGATTGCAGGCTTTCTTGTTCTCATCGTTATCCGGATTCCCGTGGCCTTCGCACTTGGTCTGTCTACGGTTCCGGTTGTGTTGATCGAATTGCGCCTGACGCCATTTATCGTGCTGGACCGGATGTTCCAGTCCTACAACTCTTTCATCCTCCTTGCTGTCCCTTTCTTCCTTCTTGCAGCGAACTTGATGAATAGCGGCAAGGTCACGGACAGGCTGATCGAATTGGCTCGCGTGCTCACTGGCTGGATGCCCGGCGGGCTGGGGCATGTGAACGTGGCCGTGTCCATGTTGTTCGCCGGTATTTCGGGTTCGTCCACGGCGGATGCGGCGGGAATCGGCAAGATCCTGATCCCGGCCATGCAGAAAGAGGGCTACGATACGCGCTTTGCCGTCGCGATTACCGCCTGCTCCTCCGTGATGGGGGTGATCATTCCGCCCTCCATCCTGATGATTGTCTGGGGTGGGGTGATGCAGGTGTCCGTTGGAGCACTCTTCCTCGGCGGTGCGGTGCCCGGGCTGATGATCGGATTGGCCCTGATGGCCACGGTCTATGGTTTCGCAAAGGTGCGCGACTATCCGGTGACCGCGCGGCCGAACTGGCGCGAATTCATGGCGGCTTGGAAGGGGGCGGCGCTTGCGTTGCTCACACCGGTCTTCGTTATCGGTGGCATCGTCGGCGGTATTGTCACGCCGACCGAAAGCGCCATCATCGCGGCGGGTTATGCCCTAGTGTTGGGAATGTTCGTCTACCGCACTGTTAAGCCTCGCGATCTTGGGTTCATCCTCTACGATACAGCTCGGTTTGCAGCCATTTCGCTGTTCGCCATCGGGACAGCAACGGCTTTCGGCTGGCTTTTATCTTTTTACAACGCACCGCGTCTGATTGTCAGCATCTTGACAGCGTGGGAATTTGGCCCCTTCGGTACAGCGCTTGTCATCGCTGCTTTGTTCCTGATCTTCGGGCTGTTCATCGATGCGATCCCGACGATCATCATTCTCGGCACGGTTCTGATGCCCGTGGCGCAGGCCGGTGGCGTTGATCCCATCGCCTTTGCCATCATAGGTATCGTTTCGCTCGCTTTTGGGTTGGTCACGCCTCCCTATGGGCTGTGTCTGCTTATCTCGTCGGCCATCGGGGGGCTGAACGTCGTGCAGGTGCTGCGCGAGGTGGTGATTATCCTGGCCCCGATGCTGGCGATCCTGATCATCCTGGCCGCAGTTCCAGAGATCATTTTGTGGCTTCCCAGAATGCTCATGCCGGGGGCGTTTCCCTGACACAGGGGCACCCCTTTCACCACTACCCCCGGGCCGCACCATGCCCGCCCTGACAGGAGAGACTTTTATGAAACTTGCAGGCAAAACAGCCATCGTGACTGGAGGCGGGCGTGACATCGGTCGTGCTGTCGCCGTGAAACTGGCCTCCGAGGGGGCCAATGTCGTCATAAACTACTTTGCCAGCTCGGCTGGCGCGAACGAGACGATCAAGCAAATTGAAGCGGTGGGCGGCAGGGCAATCGCTGCCCAAGGCGATCTGAACATTGCTGCGGATATTGAGGCACTGGTGTCACAGACCGTTGAGGTCTTCGGCGGTGTGGACATCCTTGTAAACAATGCGGGCGGCCTGATCGCGCGCAAAGCGATCGTCGAGATGGATTTGGACCACTGGAATGCAGTCATGTCCTTGAACCTGACAAGTACATTCCTGATGACGAAGGCCTGCCTCGCCCACATGACACAAGGGACGATCGTCAACCTCGCCAGCCAGGCAGGGCGCGACGGGGGGGGACCGGGCGCAGTTGCCTATGCCACGTCCAAGGGGGCCGTCATGACCATGACACGTGGCCTCGCCAAAGAGCTTGGCCCGGACATCCGCGTCAACGCACTTTGCCCCGGCATGATCGATACCGATTTTCACAACATCCACACGTCGGATGCGGGCCGCCGCGGGTTCGAAGCGAATGCCCCGCTCAAGCGGCAGGGCCATGTCGAAGATGCTGCGAACCTGGTGCTGTTCCTCGCCTGTGATGACAGCGCCTTCCTGACCGGAACAAACATCGACATCAACGGCGGCATGCTGTTTTCATGACCGGCACTCCGAACCATCCGGTCGTTCAGACGGGCGAGGGCGTCACACGGCAAGTGCTGGCTGACCACCCCCAGATGATGGTGGTGGCCTTCCGTTTCTCAGCGGAAGGCGCCATCGGCGCGTTGCATGATCATCCCCACGTTCAATCCACCTACGTGGAGAGCGGGCGCTTCGAATTCACGCTTGGCGACACCACACGCGTCGTTGGCCCGGGCGACAGTTTTGTCATTCCATCGGGGCAGACACATGGATGCGTCTGCCTCGCGCCCGGGACGCTGATCGACAGCTTCACGCCCCGGCGCGACGATTTCCTGTAGGGTTCCGTCACGGCCGGAGCGTCAGCGTGACCGTCTCGCGCGGATGCCGAGTTCGGTTATGGACGGGTCATGAAGCGTGGGTTCACGACGCCTTTGAAGCACCGCGGAAAGTACGGGTAGGTATCAGTTGCAAAGTAGGTGTAAACGCCATCCATGCGCGCGCCATTGCACTCATCCAAGGCGCTTGATCCTGCCGTGTATTCAAAATCCTCTTCGAAAGTACCGTCATATGGCCCAAACGGCGCAGTTGGTCGCGTGCCGGACTTCAGCTGCCAGGACGACTTGGCCACGTCAGGGAGGTAATGTATCTCGAAACCGTCCGGTGCGAAACCAATCAAGGTTCCATCCATGGACCCAAGGTAGTCCTCCGATACGCCGTGATAATGATATAGCCCTGACCGATCGACATGAGCATTCTGCCGATCCATACCAAGTCGTCTGGGGTCGTGCATTGCTTGCTGCCTCCATCCGCTTGCTGGATTGTCGCCAATGTTCCCGCGACCGTTCGGATCGTAGTAACCAGCCGTATACGGGCGGAACGGGACACCGGTGAGCGAAACACCGACAGTCATCAATTCGTGGGTGACGTTCTGCGCCATCTGCGGTTCGGTCGGAAAGCAAAAGCTGAGTGTTTGTTCACGGAAAGTGTTGGGGTTTGCCTGATTTGGGAAGCGTCCCATATCATGATTTGGCGCCCCGTTCGATGTGATGCAAGTCGTGTCCCCGTCGGTGAAAGTCTCGGACTGGTTGTCATGTGCGAATGCAGTCGCAGGCAATATGGTCAATGTGGCGAGAATTGCGGTGATCCGGTTCATGTGTCGGCTCCTTATTGCGCCTTGCATGAGTTGAACGGATGCGAGCCTGGTTTCTGTCGCATGTAGGCCCATTGCCACATACAGCGTTACGTCACCCCGGCGCGATCATAAACGGAATTGCTTGGCATCTACGGCAGGAATTCCGGCGAAATCGCCGACCCGCAATGTTGCGGTAACGCAGGGCTGTCGTGAAATAATCCATTGCTCTAGGGGGTATTGCTGTCACATCCTCGGACAACCAGTTTTTGGTGCTTATTAAACACTGTTCTTCATGGCGCGTGACGCTGCGCAGAATGAACTTAGCGTTTCTTGACAGAGGGTCCGATAATGTCCGATGCACCGCTAAAAGGTTGGAACCACGTCCCCGATGTGCCGCTTCAGGTATCGCCGTTTTTCACGTGGCCCCTGCGGCCCAAAGCAATGCTGGCCTGGGTCTGGAATTCGTGGTTCCTGATCACGGAACGGCTCATTATCGTTGGGGTGGCCGTCCTCTCGATCACTTTTTTCCAGCCGCCGCTCGAGGAGACAAAGACATTCGCGCTTGGTTGGATCGCAGAGATGTACGTGCGCAACCTCATCCTGATGGCCTTTGTCGCCGGGGGGCTGCATCTCTATTTCTACACCTTCACCAAACAGGGGCAGCGCCTGAAATATGACCCGCGCCCGCTGATGAAGAACGGCAAACAGTTCACGCTTGGGGGGCAGATCCGGGACAACATGTTCTGGACGTTGGTCAGTGGTGTGACGATCTGGACGGCCTACGAAGTGCTGCTGTTCTGGGCGCTGGCCAACGACCCTGCGCCAATGCTGACGTGGGCGGCAAACCCGATCTGGTTCATCGCGCTCTTCTTCTTGATCCCGGTCTGGGAAAGCTTCTATTTCTATTGGATCCACCGGCTCCTGCACATCCCGTTCTTCTACAAGCATGTGCACGCCCTGCATCACCGCAACATCAATGTGGGGCCGTGGTCTGGCATGTCGATGCATCCGGTGGAACATGTGATTTTCCTCGGGTCGGTCCTGATCCATTTCATCGTGCCTGCGGGTCCCGTGCACATCCTGTTTCACCTGCAATACTACGCGTTGACGGCTGCGACGACGCATACCGGCTTCGAGGGGCTGGTGGTGAAGGATGAGAACCGGCTAAAACTTGGCACTTTCCACCACCAGATGCATCACCGTTATTTCGAGTGCAATTACGGCTCGCTTGAACTGCCTTGGGACAAGCTGTTTGGATCCTTCCACGATGGGACGGAAACGTCGAATGAGAAGATCAAGGAAAGACGCAAAATGATGAGTGGATCCTGAGATCGGATCGACCCGGATTTCCAAGATTTCATGGTCAGAACAGTCATACGGTAATTTCAGAGAGTGCGCAGATCGCTGTCCAACGGTTGATCATTGAACCCGTCGCGCTTGGTCAAATGATTGGCTATTCCCAACGTTTCATCTGGCTCGCGTGAAGGCTTGAGGCTCGGGACCGGTGCCCGGCAACCACGCGCTTACCCACCAATCCGGATCATCACCCAGGTCAGAAGCCCAAGAACAAGCAGGGCGATCATGGCGATCCGGCCAGACATGGCGGCGTCGGATGGTTTTTTCTTCACCGTTTCGGGCGGGGCCGAGTAGGGTTTGGCACTGTCCGCCTCGACCGTTTCGGTCGCGCGCCAGTCGGTGCGGACCTCGCCATATGTGCCAATCAGCGTCAATGCAGCGACTGGCTCCAACACCGTCTCGCGGTCTTCGAATGCGAGCGAGAAGACGATCATTACCCAGCCGCCAAGCTTGTCCAGCTTAGCCTTGTCGGGCGACAGCTGTTCTGCTGCTACGGCGTTGCCTTCGGCAAGGTACCCCACAAGTCCGACACCTTCTAGGTCCGAAACGGGAAACACCTCGACCTGGTTCGCATCGACCGATGTCCCAAGGGCCGCATCAATCGCGTCGGAGTCGTCTTTGAGCGCCCGCGCATCCTGATCTGTCATGGACAGGGCAAAGACCCGGATCACCCCACGCTCATTGGGTGGAATGCGCAAGTCTGCGCTCATGCCGCGCCCTGCACGCTGCGCAGGTTGCGCGCCAATAGGTCCATCGCGGCCATCCGCACGGCAACGCCCATTTCGACCTGGTCCTGAATAACCGAGCGGTTGATATCGTCGGCCAGCGTGCCGTCAATCTCTACCCCGCGGTTCATTGGGCCCGGATGCATAACGATGGCGTCGGGTTTGGCGTTCGCCAGCTTGTCTGCATCAAGGCCGAAGCGGTGATAGTATTCACGCTCGGACGGGATGAACCCACCGTCCATCCGCTCACGTTGCAGGCGCAACATCATGACCACATCCACATCTTCGAGGCCCTTGGCCATGTCATCATAAACTTCGACACCGAACTCGGCGATGCCTGCGGGCATAAGCGTTGGCGGGCCGATCAAGCGAATGCGGTTCTCCATCTTGCCTAGCAGGATGATGTTTGACCGTGCCACACGGCTATGGGCGATGTCGCCGCAGATCGCGATGTTGAGCCGGTGCAGCCGCCCCTTCGCCCGCCTGATTGTCAGTGCGTCCAGCAACGCCTGGGTCGGGTGTTCGTGACGCCCATCGCCCGCGTTCAAAACCGCGCAATTCACTTTCTGTGCCAGAAGGTCCACAGCGCCTGAATGCGGGTGCCGCACCACCAGCAGGTCAGGATGCATCGCATTCAGCGTCATGGCGGTGTCGATCAGCGTCTCGCCTTTCGTAATGGACGAGGCCTGCATCGCCATGTTCATCACGTCTGCGCCCAGCCGTTTGCCCGCCAGTTCGAAACTCGCCTGCGTGCGGGTGGAATTTTCAAAGAACATGTTGATCTGGGTCAGACCGGCCAGCGCGTCGCTGTGCTTTTGGGCGGCGCGGTTGAGGTCCACGTATTCCTCGGCGAGGTCCAGAACGGTCACGATTTCCTCGGGACGCAGATGTTCAATCCCAAGAAGATGGCGGTGGGTAAAGGTCATGGGTATCCCTTGGCGTGTTCGGGCGCTTATATGCGGCGGCGGGGCTGCCCGGCAAGCCGTCGGGTTGCCATATTTGAAGAACACTGAATGGGCATTCCGGTTCCCGCCTTGCAGGCGTAGGATCGCCCCATGGAATCGGCGGAATATCATGGTGCCCTCGCGGCCCTTGCCTGGCAGATCGAGCTGGGCGCAGACGAGTGCATCGCCGATGCGCCAGTCAACCGCTACGACGTGCCTGCAACCGTGCCGAAGGTGGCTAAGGCCCCGGCTGCTGCACAAACGCCTGCTGCGCCGACCGCGCACAACGCAGTCGACCCGGCTTTGGTCGCGCAGCAAGTTGCATCAGCGGCGACGGATCTGGATAGCCTGCGTACGGAGCTCGCCGCCTATGATCACTGCGAGCTGAAGCGTGGCGCGCGGAACCTTGTCTTTTCCGATGGTGTGCCGGGCGCCCGCGTGATGATCGTGGGCGAGGCGCCGGGTCGCGATGAGGACATTCAGGGCAAACCCTTTGTTGGGCGGGCAGGCCAGCTGCTTGATAGAATGCTAGCAGCGATCAATCTCAGCCGGGGCGAGAGTGTCTACATCACCAATGTCCTGCCATGGCGCCCGCCGCAGAACCGTGACCCAAAGTCAGAGGAGGTCGCGATGATGCAGCCGTTCCTTCATCGTCATATCGAGTTGGCGAACCCGGACGTTCTGGTCGTTGTAGGCAACCACTCCTGTCAGGCGCTTCTGGGCAAGCGCGGGATCACCCGCCTGCGCGGTAATTGGACCGAGGCGCGCGGCAAGCCCGCGCTGCCCATGTTCCACCCTGCTTATCTGTTGCGCAATCCAGCGGCCAAGCGCGAGGCTTGGGCTGACCTGCTGAGCCTACAGGCACATCTGAGGGGCCGGGCGTGATTGATCCGATTGTCTATCTCACGTTCCTGCCTGCCGCTTTTGCGCTTGTCCTGACACCCGGCCCGGACATGCTGTTTGCGATGGCGCAGGGCTTGCGGGGCGGCAAAGGGCCTGCTGTTGCAGCGTCCGCCGGCATCGCGTCGGGTGCATTCATAAACGCGGGCCTTGCCGGGCTTGGCCTTGGTGCTTTGGTGGCTGCAGCGCCGTGGGTTTTCGGCGTCGTGCGCTGGGTCGGCGTGGCCTATCTGCTCTATCTTGCCTTCAGGACACTGATGTCGCCGCTGGTTGGCGAAAACACTCGGCCCGTGCGACCCTCGCGCGCGTTCCGCGATGGGTTGGTTGTGAACTTGTCCAATCCATCCGTGATTCTGTTCATACTTGCCTTCATCCCGCAATTCGTGGATCCCACCGGTGCTATCCTTCCGCAATTCCTGATTTATGGCGGTACCATTGCCGTGCTCGGTTTTGCCGTGAAATCGGGTGTGGGCCTGACCGCCGGTGGTCTTGGCCGCGCCTTGGCCCGCACCCCAATCATCGAACGTGTGCTGCGCTGGATCACGGCAGGCGTCTTTGGCGCCCTGGCCGCCCGCGTCGCCCTTGCCGGAGCCCGTCCATGAGCCGTATCGACGAAACACTCGACTTCATTCCCATCCGCATTGCCGTGCTCACGGTGAGCGATACGCGCAGCTCAAGTGAAGACCGGTCCGGCGACGTGCTTGTGGGGCGGCTGACAGATGCCGGCCACACGCTGGCGGACCGCAAGATCCTGCCCGATGAACGCAACCAGATCGCGGATCAACTGCGGGCCTGGTGCGACGACCCCGAGATTGATGTTGTTCTTTCGACCGGTGGCACCGGTTTGACGGGGCGCGATGTCACGGTTGAAGCGCACAGGGACGTATACGAAAAGGAGATCGACGCATTCGGCACCGTCTTTACCATCGTATCGATGCAGAAGATTGGAACATCGGCAGTGCAAAGCCGTGCTACCGGGGGCGTCTGCAATGGAACCTACCTGTTTGCTCTGCCCGGCAGCCCGGGGGCATGCAAGGACGCATGGGACGAAATCCTGAGCCGACAGCTTGATTACCGTCATCGCCCTTGCAACTTTGTCGAAATTCTACCGCGCCTAGACGAACATCAGCGACGGAAATAATGGACCAGTGCGTAACAGCTTTGTTGTTTGGACATTTCCCGGGCGCCACTAAGTTATGCTAAGATCCCGTTGGGGACGGTTAATGGCGTGAAAGAATGAGATTTTTGAGGCAAAGCCTGATCGGACTGGTACTGGCGGCACTCACCCTTGGGTTGCTCGCCTATGCGGGATCCATCGTGGGGGGGGCCATACAGGAACGGCTGGCGCGTGAGGCCAATACACCGCCCGCCCGCGAACGTGTTTTTGCCGTGGCTGTCGTGCGGGCCGAGGCCGGTACCGAAACCCCGGTGCTTGAGGCGTTCGGAGAAATTCAAAGCCGCCGTACATTGGAACTGCGCGCCGCGGCGTCGGGGCGTGTGATTGAATTGGCGGACGTGTTCGAAGATGGAGGTGAGGTCGAGCAGGGCCAGATACTGGTCCGCATCGACCCCGCAAATGCCGAAGCGGCCCTGGCCCGGGCTGACGCGGACCTGATGGATGCCGAAGCCGAATTGCGTGATGCCGATCGGGCCCTTGTCTTGGCGCGGGATGAAGAGCAGGCGGCACAGGATCAGGCCGACCTGCGCCAACGTGCCTTCCAACGGCAGGTTGACCTTGCCGAACGCGGTGTGGGTACGGCTGCGGCTGTGGAAGAGGCAGAACTGGCCGCATCGTCTGCCCGCCAAGCGGTGCTGGCGCGCAGACAAGTCGTCACATCAACAGAGGCGCGGATCGATCAGGGCCGGACACGCCTTGCCCGGGCTCGCATCGCATTGGACGAAGCACAGCGCACGGTAGACGATACAACGGTTATGGCTCCGTTTGATGGCACGCTGAACGAAACCGATCTTGTGGCGGGCCGCCTTGTGTCAAGCAATGAAAAGCTTGCGGCGCTGATTGATCCAAACGCGCTGGAGGTGGCATTTCGCCTCTCAACCGCGCAATATATTCGACTGCTTGGGGACAATGGCAGCGTGATGTCTGCACCGATGACGGCGACACTGAATGTCGTTGGTATTGATCTGACAGCCACCGGAACGGTCAGCCGCGCCAGCGCAGGTGGTGGTGACATGCAGACCGGGCGCCTGATCTTTGCTCGCCTCGACAGTGCGGTGGGATTCAAGCCGGGTGACTTTGTGACTGTTGTGGTGTCTGAACCGCCGCTGGACGAGGTGGTGCGCCTGCCAGCCTCTGCCATTGATGCGGCGAACACCGTTTTGGTGCTGGGTGAAGACAACCGACTTGAATCCGTTGAAGTCGAACTTTTGCGCCGTCAGGGTGACGATGTGTTGGTGCGCAGCGGTGACATTGTGGGTCGTGACGTGGTCGAAGCCCGCTCGCCCTTGCTGGGGCCCGGAATCTCGGTGCGGCCCTTACGTGCTGATCAGGCCGAGGCGCAGGTTGAGCCCGAGATGCTTGAGCTGACCGATGAACGCCGCGCCCGGCTTGTTGCATTTGTAGAGGCGAACGAACGCATGCCGGCAGCAGCCAAAGAGCGTGCGTTGGCCAGCCTGAGTGAAGCGCGTGTGCCTGCACAGATGGTTGCCCGGCTCGAAAGCCGGATGGGCGGGTAGATGGTGCGTGGCATCCCCAAGGCCGCCGGAGGTGTCCTAAGCTATTTTGTGCGCCATCGCACCGTTGCCAATCTGCTCTTGCTTGTGATGCTGGTGGCCGGTGTGGCCTCTATGCCGAACATGCGGGCACAGTTCTTTCCTGATGTAATTGTCGACAACGTGAGGGTGAACGTCACTTGGGACGGGGCAGGGGCCGAAGACGTCGACGCAGGTATCGTGCAGGTGTTCGAACCGGTCCTTCTGGCCGTTGAAGGTGTCGAAAGTACTTCGTCGCAATCGCGCGAAGGGTCGGCCACAATCACGCTCGAATTCGAACCGAACTGGGACATGGGGCGGGCGGCCGACGATGTGCAAACGGCGGTCGATAGCGTCACAACCCTGCCGGACGAGGCGGATGAACCCACGGTGCGCCGTGGCGCGTGGCGCGACCGTGTGACCGATGTGGTGATCACTGGTCCGGTCAACCCTCGGCAGCTTGGGCTGTTTGCCGATGAGTTCATTGTGCGTCTCTTTGCCGAGGGGATCACGCGCACCACGATCCGTGGGGTCGCAGCGCCACAAGTTCTGGTCGAGGTGCCGTCGCTGTCACTGATCGCCAACGAAGTCACGATGTCCGAGATCGCCCAAGCCATCAACGCCGAGGTCGACACCGATCCCGCGGGCGATGTGTCAGGTGCCAATGCCCGCGTACGCACCGGCACGCAAAAACGCACACCGGAAGAGATTGCAGGCATTGTGCTGCGGTCCAATCCGGACGGGTCCAAGCTGCGCGTGCGGGACGTGGCAACCGTCACGCAACTGGGGGCCGCCCGCAACCGCAGTTACTTCGTGGGCAGCAACCCGGCCGTGTCGATCCGTGTGGACCGGACCAACAACGGTGACGCCATTGCCATGCAGGCGCAGGTGGAAAAGGTGGCTGCTGAACTGCAGTCCACGCTACCACCGTCCGTGACAGTTGATCTTATCCGCACCCGGGCTGAAGCCATCTCGGCTCGTCTCAATATCCTTGTCGATAATGCCATTGTGGGCCTCGGTCTGGTGATTTGCCTGCTGTTCTTGTTTCTGAATGCCCGTACGGCCTTTTGGGTGGCGGCGGGCATTCCTGCGGCGCTGTTCGCGGCCATCGCGTTGATGTTCCTCGGCGGGTTGACGATCAACATGGTGTCGCTTTTTGGCCTGATCATCACCCTTGGGATTGTTGTCGACGATGCCATTGTGGTGGGCGAACATGCCGACCACCGCCACCGGGCCTTGGGTGAGCAGCCGCTTGCCGCCGCAGAAAATGCGGCCCGCCGCATGGCCATGCCTGTCTTTGCCGCAACGCTGACGACTGTCATCGCCTTTTTCGGGTTGGTGGCCGTGGGCGGGCGCTTTGGCGACCTTATCCGCGACATCCCCCTTACCGTGATCGCGGTTCTGGTCGCGTCGTTGGTCGAATGCTTCCTGATCCTGCCGCATCATATGGGACACGCACTGGCTGCATCGGACAGGCTGCGGTTCAGTCGGATCAAGCTAGGCGTGGCAGTGCTGAGCGTTGCAGTCCTTTCCGCCGTGATCTCGGGTGCAGTGGGATACGCGATCTGGTCTGACAGCATTCCAACGGCTCGGGATGCGTGGCCCTACCTGCTTGCTGGCCCGACGGTGCTGGCTGCCGTCTTCCTGCTGGCCCCTCGCCGCTTCAAGGCGGATTGGGTCGCGGCCATGGGGGTCAAGGGTCTCGACACACCTTCGGTCATCGTCAACCACGGTTTTGAATGGATGCGCGAAAAGCTGTTCCGCCCGATGATGGCCGGCGTGATCACCGCCCGCTATGTCGTGCTGGCTGGCGTATGCGTCGTGCTGGCGAGCCAAGTGGCGCTGTTCATCCAGGGCGATGTGCAATGGCGCTTTTTCAACGCGCCCGAACGCGGGTCGGTCACAGGCAATTTCGCCATGCTCGAAGGCGCGACCCGCGAAGATACCCTTGCGATGATGCAGGAAATGCAGCGCGCAACCGATGCGCTGGGTGCGGAATATGAAGAGCGCTATGGCCGCAATCCGATCGACTATGTCATTGCCGAGATCGGCGGCAATGCGGGGCGCGGGCTGTCCGGGACAGAGTCCAAAGACACTGATCTGCTTGGCGGAATCTCGATCGAGCTGATCGATGCCGATCTGCGCCCTTACTCCTCATTCGCCTTTGTTGCCGATCTGCAGGACGCAGTTGTCCATCATCCGCTGGCCGAAACGATCAGTTTCCGCGGTTGGCGGTCAGGGCCGGGGGGCGATGCGCTGGATGTTGAGTTCTTCGGCAATGACACAGACACGCTTAAAGCCGCGTCCGAGGACCTCAAGCGCGCGCTTCTGCAATATCCAGAGGTCAGCGCGGTCGAAGACAACCTCGCCTATGACAAGGAAGAACTGATCCTTGACCTCACCGCGCAAGGTCAGGCATTGGGCTTTACCATCGACACACTGGGCCGCGCCCTGCGCGACCGCCTGAACGGGATCGAGGCGGCGACCTTCCCTGATGGCCCCCGCAGTGCAGAGATCCGGATCGAACTGCCCGAGGATGAGTTGACCGCGGATTTTCTCGACCGTACCCAGATGCGTACGCCTGATGGCGGATACGTCCCTTTGGCTGATATTGTCAGCGTCGAGCGGCGCAACGGCTTTTCGACCGTCCAGCGTGAAAACGGCATTCGCCTGATCTCTGTCACCGGCGACATCTCTGAAGATGACCCCGCCCGCGCGACCGAGATAAGCCGCGCGCTGGCCGAAGACATCCTGCCCACCATCGCTGCCGAACGGCAGGTCGATTTTCGCAAGGCGGGCTTGAGTGAGCAGGAAGACGAATTCCTCGACGACAGCCTGACGGGCCTGATCCTGTGCTTGACCGGTATCTACCTTGTATTGGCATGGGTCTTTGCCAGCTGGACGCGGCCAATCGTTGTCATGGCGATCATCCCTTTCGGACTGGTGGGCACCATCTATGGCCACGGTGTGTGGGACATACCACTAAGCATGTTCACGGTTGTCGGTTTGCTGGGCATGACCGGGATCATCATCAATGACAGCATCGTGTTGGTCACGACCATCGATGAGTACGCCAAGGACCGGGGCCTGTTCCCGTCGATCATCGACGGTGCGGCGGACCGGCTTCGACCGGTCATGCTGACAACTCTGACAACCGTGTTGGGGATGACGCCGCTTCTGTACGAGACATCGCAACAGGCACAGTTTCTGAAGCCGACGGTTATCACACTGGTCTACGGTCTGGGCTTTGGCATGGTGCTGGTATTGCTGGTCGTGCCGGCACTGGTCGCCGTACAACACGATGTGGCGCGACAAGTGCAGGCAATGCGGCGCGGGTTGGGATCACCAACCCCGTCGGTCCGCTGGGGCTTCACGGGGCTATGGGCGCTGGTGCTGTGCTGGTTCGGGGCAACTATGGGGTATGCTTTTGTCACCGACAGGCTGCCTGTCTACCTGACCAACATATTACCGCAACTTGCCGAACGTGACGCACTACCAACGGCACTTGTCCTGTTTGCAGCCGGGGTCATGGTGTTGGGGTTGGCCGCCTATGTGCTGGCGGCACTGGCCTTCCAGATCGTACGCCGCCGCGCCGCCTAACCGGCCGTGCAGCCGCGCACATCCACGGCATAACTGCCGCCCAGAATAGTGATGCGGACGTTTGACCGATCAACGGCAAAGGCGCCGCCTTCTGCGTGCACCATCTCGCTGACAGCGACGACAGTATTGCCGCTTCGGGTCGTGTCCGCTTCGCCTACCCAAACGCCAGGCACACCAGATTCTATGACTGCAACCTCGGTCCCACCCGTATGGGGCAGGTTTATGCGAGCCTCGATCTGCATGCCGTGCCGGGTCGGGCGCAAGCGACAGGTGGCAGATTGTACCTCTGCCTCTGCTGCGGAATAGGGCATGTCGGCCAGAGCGGCGACAATGGCCGGCGTCGGGCCCGAATCCGGGTTGTCCAGCAGCGTGTCGATGGACACCTGGTGAGGAAGGCAGACATCGGAACAGACGCCCATGGACAGCGTGGTGCGCAAACGCATGGGCTTTCCCTGCTTGGCGGGGGTGATGTGCATGGGGATCACCACCTGCTCGGTATACCCGATCGAGCGCATGCCGTTCTGAACATGCACATCCGGGGTCGGCCAGTTCAGACTTACGGCGCTGATGTTACGGGCACGGGACCAGTTGAAATGCGGGGGGATGCCCGCATCGCCCGGCGCGCGCCAATAGGTTTTCCAGCCTGGAGCCAACACCAGACGCACGGCAGCCAGACGGCGACCGTCGGGCAAATCCCAGCCCTGCAGCACTTCGGTCTGCACAATATCATCGAACCGACCCTGCGCCAGTGTCGGCACAGCAGTCATGGTAGCCAGCAAGGCGGCAAGGGGCAGGGCGCACGTTTTCATAGTTTCTAGATGCAACGCCAGACGATCAAAGCCAAGTCACGTCCCGGTCAACTTCCTGTAACGATCCGGTGCGCGGTGGCTCGCCTGCGGCACGTCTTCCGGTTGCTCCGCGCGCGGACCGGCGGCATTCTGCCATCAGAAACAACGGAACAGGCAATGACGGGCGCCTCCACACTGGATCTGACAGGGCAACTTCTGGTCGCGATGCCGGGCATGGGTGATCCTCGCTTTGACCGCTCGGTCGTATTTGTCTGTGCGCATTCCGATGACGGAGCAATGGGCTTGATCGTCAACAAGCCCGCCGCTGACATGGTGCTGGGCGAATTGCTGGACCAGATCGAGATTGCCTGCACGTCGCCAGCACGTCGCGACCCTGTGCACTTTGGTGGCCCGGTCGAAACGTCACGCGGGTTCGTTCTGCATAGCACCGATTACACGTCGCGTCTGCAAACGCTCAAAGTCGGTACCGCCTTCGGTATGACGGCAACGCAGGACGTGCTTGAGGATATTGCCATCGGTGACGGGCCAGAACGGGCGCTGGTCATGCTGGGCTATGCCGGATGGGGGCCTGGCCAGCTAGAGGCCGAGATCACCCGCAATGGGTGGCTGACGGTTGCCGCGACACCACAGCTTGTCTTTGGCACGGGCAACACGTCGAAATGGATGAAAGCGCTGAATGCGCTGGGCATCGATCCGTTGGGATTGTCGGCAGAGGCGGGGCGGGCCTAGGGCCGGGGGGCCGCTGCCCGGCGCAAACGATCGTTGATGGCGCGACCCAGACCGCATTCGGGAATGGGGGCCACGGCAATGGGTTGGTCCAAGGCATCGAGCACATGCAAGTGGTCGAACAAATTGGCCGCTGCTTCGATCAGATCCCCCGAAAGCGACAGGTTCAGATCCGAGGTCATCGGACCAAAACCCAACAGCACCTCGCCCGGATGGGTCGCGTTGGCATTCAGGCGGACGGGTGCGCCGGGGGCATAGTGCGAGGCCAGCTGACCCGGTGCCGTGATCGCATTCCCGGCTTTTGCAAGGGGGCCAACGACGCGTTCTATCTCTTCCTGCGCTAACCCGCCAGGGCGCAGCAGGGTCAGGGGATCGCCCCCAACGATGGTCGACTCCAGTCCGACAGAGCAGGGTCCAGCATCCACAATAGCATCGACCCGCCCCCGCAAGCCCGCCATCACATGGTCGGCGGTCGTTGGACTGATGCGGCCAGATGGGTTGGCAGACGGGGCCGCCACAGGCCCGTCAAAGACGCGCAGCACGTCCTGTGCGGCCGGGTGGGCCGGTACCCGCAGCGCGACAGTGTCCAGCCCAGCGGTCACCAGTGGTGACAGGCCATGCCCCCGCGCCAAAGGTGCCACCAGGGTCAGCGGCCCGGGCCAAAAGCTATTGGCAAGGGCCGCAAGCGGACCCGTGATGTCTGCATATCGGCGCGCCATGTCCAGATCCGGCACATGCACGATCAGGGGGTTGAAACGGGGCCGTCCCTTGGCATCAAAGATGCGTGCGACCGCGTGACTGTCCTGCGCATTTGCGCCCAATCCGTACACCGTCTCTGTCGGGAATGACACAAGCCGACCGGCGGCAAGCAGCCTTGCTGCCTCCGCAATCCCGCCTGCATCCGCGGGCAACAGGGTTGTCTCAGTTTCGGTCATTGGGCCTTGTCCGCTTTCTCGTGACGCCGCGTTTGAGTTGCGGTACGCCCATCAGAAACGCATTTATGATTTCAAACACGCCCCTTTAAGCGCCGTTCGTGCGCTTGCCAAGACATTGATACCGGAGCTGACCCATGCCATATCGCGCCCCCGTGGACGACTATACCTTCCTTTTCGATCATGTCGTTGGACTGGATCAGGTCGCCGCAACCGACCGTTTCGCCGATGCGACGTCCGATGTCACAACCGCGATCCTCACCGAAGCGGGCAAGCTCTGCGAGGACGTGATCGCGCCTCTACAACGCGCCGGTGACCTGCATCCGGCACAGCTGGAAAACGGTGTCGTACGGACATCGCCCGGCTATGCTGATGGGTACAAGGCAATTGCCGAAGGCGGCTGGGTCGGTATTGCGGCAGACCCTGAATATGGCGGGATGGGGCTGCCCATGACCGTCACCACGGCGGTGAACGAGATGATGTCAGCGGCCTGCCTGTCGCTGCAACTATCCCCGCTGATGACCCAAGGCCAGATCGAAGCGCTGGAGCATCACGCGTCGAATGATATCAAGGACCTGTACCTGCCCAAGCTGATCTCGGGCGAGTGGACGGGGACGATGAACTTGACCGAGCCGCAGGCGGGATCGGACGTTGGTGCACTGTCGTCCAAGGCCGAAGACAACGGCGACGGCACCTACAGCGTCTCGGGCCAAAAGATCTATATCTCCTGGGGCGACAATGACTTTACCGAAAACGTCTGTCACCTCGTTCTGGCGCGCCTGCCGGGCGCGCCGGCAGGGACCAAGGGCATCTCGCTGTTCCTGGTTCCGCGCAACATCCCGGATGAAAACGGCAACCCCGGCATCGCCAACACGCTCAAGGTGGTAAGCCTTGAGCACAAGATGGGCCTGCACGGCTCACCCACCTGTGTGATGCAATACGATGGTGCCAAGGGCTGGCTGGTTGGCGCCCCCGGGGGCGGCATGGCCGCCATGTTCACCATGATGAACAACGCACGGCTCGGCGTCGGTGGTCAGGGCGTGGGTGCGGCTGAAGGCGCATACCAGCACGCGCTGGCCTATGCGCTGGACCGCAAGCAAGGGCGGACCGAAGGCGATACCGGCACCATCATCGACCACGCCGACGTGCGCCGCATGCTGATGACGATGCGCGCCGAAACCTATGCCGCGCGCGGCATCGCACTGCTGTGCGCGAAAGCGATCGATATGACCACAGCCACTGACGACGAAACATGGAAATCCCGCGCGGCCCTGCTGACCCCGATCGCTAAGGCGTTCGGCACCGATATCGGGAACGAGGTGGCGGGCATGGGCATCCAGGTCCACGGTGGCATGGGCTTTGTCGAGGAAACGGGCGCCGCCCAATACGCACGTGACGTGCGGGTGACCACGATTTACGAAGGCACCAACGGCATTCAGGCCATGGACCTCGTCGCACGCAAGATGATGGACGGGGGCGAGGCAGCTTCCCGCATCATGGACGAGATCGAAGCAGCGGCCGAAGCTGCCCGGGCCACCTTCCCAAAGATGGCAGAAGCCGTGTGGCAGGCAAGCGAAAGTCTGCGCGAAACCACCGAATGGATGATCGCACAGAACCACCGCGTCCGCTTTGCGGGTGCCGTGCCCTACCTGCGCGCCTTTGCACGGGTGCTGGGCGGGCATATCCACCTCGCCTCGGCACTGAACGATCAGGGCGGTGCGCATGAGAAGGTGGCGCGGTTCTACATCCAGCGGCTGCTGCCCGAACATGACAGCCTGCTTGCGCAGGCACAGGTGGGCGACTACGACGTCTATGCCCTGACACCAGAAGAGTTCGCCGCCTGATGAAAGACACACCGCCCGCTGGACTGAGATACCCGTGGGCGGACGCGCCGGAGCACGGGGCCGCAATCGAAGTGGCCCCCGGTGTGCTCTGGTGCAGGCTTCCGCTGCCGATGAAGCTGGATCACGTAAACATCTATGCGCTTGACGATGGTGACAGCTGGACCGTGATCGACACGGGCTTTGCATCCAAGAAAACCAAAGCCATTTGGCACACGCTGATGGATGGCCCGCTCGGCGGCAAGCCGATCAAGCGGGTGATCGTGACCCACCACCACCCTGACCATGTGGGCCTTGCCGGTTGGTTGCAATCGGATTTCCGGGCCGAGCTGATCACCACCCGCACCGCATGGCTGTTCTCGCGCATGTTGACGCTGGATGTGCAGGAAACTCCGACGCAAGAGTCACTGGACTTCTACCGCAGTGCCGGCATGGACAAGGCGATCTTTGACCAGCGGGCTTCGGAACGCCCGTTCAACTTCGGGGATATCGTGGCGCCCATGCCGCTGGGCTACACCAGGATCAAGCAGGGCGACACTATCACCATGGGTGGGCGCATATGGGATATCCATATCGGCAATGGTCACGCGCCCGAACATGCCACGTTCTGGAGTAGGGACGACAACCTTGTGCTGTCCGGCGACCAGATCCTGCCGTCGATCAGCCCCAATATCGGTGTCTACGCCACGGAACCCATGGCCGATCCTATTGGTGACTGGCTGGAGGCGTGCGAACGGCTCAAACTGCTGGCACGCGACGATCAACTGGTGCTGGGCGGGCACAAACTGCCCTTTACTGGGCTGCCCACGCGGATGCGGCAACTGATCGACAACCATCATGGCGCGCTTTCACGCTTGATGGATTACATCGACACGCCCAAGGCCGCCTCGGATTGCTTTACTCCATTGTTCAAGCGCAACATCGGCGACGCGGAATATGGCCTCGCACTGGTTGAAGCTGTCGCGCATCTGTCGCACCTTTACCAAGAAGGGCGGGCGAGCCGCATCCGACGGGAGGATGGCGCGTGGATCTACCAGCGCGCCGAGTGACAGGAGCAGGTCATGAATGACGAGATCAAAACGGCAGCCGAAGCGGTGGAAGCCGATGCGTTGCCGCGTGCGCATGAGGTGCATTGTGACCCCGACGCGCGCAATGCCGCGGATCAACCCGTGCCCAAGGGCGTAAGCAAAACCCCGACCGAGCAGAAAAGTCCGGCCCAATGGGCCTATGAGCGCATCATCATGTACCTCAAGAATTTCGAGGAAAGCCTGGATAACGAGCACGAGGTGGCCATGGGATTCACCGGTGGCGATGCCGGTGTGCTGCGAATCGAGGGGATGGGATATTTCCCACCTGACGTGGTCACGTTTTACGGTTCAGACCCAACCGGGTCAAAAACGCAGCTGATCCAGCATGTGAGCCAATTGAACGTCATGCTGCGGGCCCTGCCGAAGGCGGTAGAACAGGCGGAGCCCAACCGGATCGGCTTCCGGCTGGCCCAAGATCTCGAAGATGAATAGGGCCGTGCCGCAAAGACGCAGTGACACACCCGGATGGATACGCTAAAGCGCGGCGCAAGCTGATTGGACAAGGGAACCGAATATGGCAGAGCATAAGGCGGGCGAGATGAACGTCGAGTCCCAGGAAAAGACATTTGATGGCTTCATGTCATGGGTCACATGGTCGGTGATCGTGATCTTGGTGCTGCTGGTCGGCATGGCCATTTTCATTTCATAAAGTGATGTTGCACCCTGCCGGGTGATCGGGGAGTTCGGGTATGCGTTGGATTGCGGTCTTGGCCGTTTGTGCTGTGGTTGCGGGATGCGCCCCGCCGCCCACCGTGTCTTACGCATCGAACGAACGCGTTGCGGCAGTCGCCTATCGCGCGCCGGGGCCCGCGACAATCACCCTGATGACAATGGTGTCGAACCGCGATGGCTCGGGTGGGCACTCGGCTCTTATGATCAACGGCAGCCAGCGTGTGATCTTTGATCCGGCGGGCTCGTTTGTGAATGACCGTGTGCCGGAGCAGGAAGACGTGCTCTATGGCGTGTCTCCCGCAGTTTTGGCGGGGTACAAAAGCGCCCACGCCCGCAGCACGTATCACGTGGTGAGCCAAACTGTTGAAGTGACGCCCGAACAGGCAGAGATCGCCTTGCAATTGGTTGAACAGAACGGGGCTGTTGCGCGGGCGTTCTGTACCAACGCAACGACCTCGCTGATGAAAAAAGTGCCCGGGTTCGAAGACATCCGCGTCACTTTCTTTCCCACAAACCTGATGCAACAGATGTCTCAGCGCCCGGGTGTGGAAGAAGAAAAGTATTTCGAAGATGACGAGGGCACGATCATCGACGGCATTGAAGGCATCGTGATCTCTGAGTGACGGGTTCGGACGCTCTTTGACTTTGTCAAAGTCGCCCCGCCCGCCGTCCCGTCAGAGCGCGTAGACCAGTACGAACAGCGTGACTGCCCCTGCGCCAATTGCGGCAAAAACATTCCGTGTCCACATGCCCACTGAAAGCGTCGCAACGGCGGCCAATACGCGGGTCATGTCGGTGCTGCCACCTTCTCCTGAAAAGACAACCAGCGGCGCCACCAGCGCAGGCAGGATTGCGACGGCAGTATAGCGCAGATGGCGCAACAGCCATTCGGGCAGGGGGCGGTCGCCCACGAAGCCCAGAAAGGTGAAGCGTAACAGGAAGCTGCCCACGCCAAGGCTGATGATCACGATCCACAAGGTTGCATTGTCAGTCATGGCGTGCGTCCCTTGAGCTGGAGTTCGGCCTGCGCCCCGGCCATCATCCCGGCGGCCCCGGCAAGGATCAAGCCAAGCGAGTAGGGGACGGACACCGCCAGCAACCCGACAATCACGGCGACCGTGGCCGCGATCAGATGTGGCAAGGTGCGCACCATCGGGGCCACCATCGATAGAAAGGCGATGGGCAGGGCGAAGTCCAGCGGCAGATCCTGCGGCAACTGTGTGCCAACGGCCGCGCCGACATAGCTCATTCCGAACCAGAAGATCATGACCAGCAGGCAGGTGCCAAAATAGTACGCCATGCGCTGCGGTACGGTCAGTTCGGGTACAGCCTCGAACTTGGCATGGCTCAGGGCATAGCTTTGGTCCACCAGCAGATAGGCCGCAAACACCCGCTGCCACAGCGGTGCGCGGCCGAGATAGGGGGTCAACGCGGCGGAATACATTGCCACGCGCAGGTTCACGGCAAGAGCGGAAAGGATCACCACGACTGTCGGTGCTTCGTTTTGCATGACTTGCAAGGCTGTGAACTGCGCGGCCCCCGCGATGACTGCCAGCGAAAAGGTCATAACTTCGAACACGTTCAGCCCCGCCTCGGTCGCCAACACGCCGAACAGCATGGCAAACGGGCCAGCCACGAGGATAAACGGTGCGCCGTCGCGCACACCCGCCCAAAAAGCGGATTTGGTGGTGGTGATGGGCATGAGGGGGCCTTAGACTATCTGCCAAGACTTATGACGTGCACGAGGGGGATGCAATTGGCGCGTGACACCGATCAAACCGGATACCTGATTGCGCCCGATCCTGCAGCGGCGCGACTGACGCGCGCAGTCACGGGGCACGATCACACCGGTGCCGAAACCGAAATTTCGGTGGTCGAAGAGCGTCCCCTGACTATCTACTTGAATGCGCAGGAAATTGTCACAGCCATGACAATCGGTGACTACCCCGACTACCTGGCGCTCGGCTTCCTGCGCAATCAACGGATGCTGACGGATGCCGACACGATCACGGGTGTGGACTATGACGAGGAACTTGAAACCGTCGTCGTCCGCACCTCTCAGCCTACCAACCACGAAGACAAGCTGAAGAAAAAGACACGCACCAGCGGCTGCGCCGTGGGCACCGTCTTTGGCGATATGATGGAGGGGTTGGAAGACGTGCAACTGCCGCAAGCGCAGGTCCGAACGTCTTGGCTCTATGCCCTCAGCGCAGCCATCAATCGCACGCCCTCTCTCTACCTTGAAGCGGGCGCGATTCACGGCACAGTGCTGTGCCAGCAAGACCAGCCGCTCGTCTATATGGAGGATGTGGGCCGGCATAACGCCGTGGACAAGGTGGCAGGCTGGATGCTGCAAACTGGTGCAGACCCAGCGGACAAGATCCTCTACACCACCGGCCGCCTAACGTCTGAAATGGTGATCAAGACGGCGCTCATGGGCATCCCCGTCCTCGCCTCCCGCTCGGGCTTCACGGCTTGGGGTGTCGAGATCGCGCGCGAAGTCGGTCTGACGCTGATCGGACGGATGCGCGGCCAACGCTTTGTTTGCCTGAGCGGAGAAGAACGGCTGATCCGTGACACGGATCCAGCCAGTATCAAGAACGAACCAAAAGGCGCAGGCCGCAAGGGGGCCGCGTCATGACCCTTCCACGCGCCCGCCGATTACCGCAGGGATGTCTTCTGCCCCTGCAAAAGACAAGAGTAAGCTGCCAATGACCCCACCCCTTGGCGTGATCCTGGCGGGCGGGCAAGCCACGCGCATGGGCGGCGGTGACAAGGGGCTGCTGCAGGCAGGCGGCAAACGCCTTATCGACCACGTGATCGACCGGCTCAGTCCCCAAGTGGCAGGCCTCGCACTCAACGCCAATGGCGACCCGGCCCGCTTTGCCGATCTGGATCTGCCTGTCATTCCAGATAGTATTGACGGCTTCGCCGGTCCTCTTGCGGGTGTCCTCGCGGGCCTCGACTGGGCAGCGGAGCAGGGCGCCGACACCATCGTGACGGCCGCTGCCGATACACCGTTTTTTCCCTGCGATCTCGTCCCGCGCCTGCAACTCGCGACCGAAGACATGCAACACCCTCTGGCCCTTGCCGCCACCCCCGATCCCAAGAGGGGACAGGCGCGGCACCCTACCTTCGGTCTTTGGCCCGTCGCCTTGAGCGATGACTTGCGTGCGGCTCTTCAGGGCGGGCTGCGTAAGGTTGTTCTGTGGACCGACATGCATAAGGGGCGCACGGCGCTCTTCTCTGACGAAGCGGCCTTTTTCAACGTAAATACCCCCGATGACCTCGCGCGGGCAAAGGACATGGCATGAAGATCTACGGCGTTGTCGGTTGGAAAAATGCAGGCAAAACCGGCCTGATGGAGCGGCTTGTGACCGAGATTACCGGCCGCGGCTACACAGTTTCGACCGTCAAGCATGCCCATCACACATTCGACGTCGACCATCCGGGCAAGGACAGCTTTCGCCACCGCGTGGCAGGCGCGTCCGAAGTGCTGCTGGCCTCGCGCAACCGCGTGGCGCTCATGCAAGAGCTGCGCAACACAGATGAACCCACGCTTGATCAACTTCTCACCCGGCTCAGCCCTGTCGATCTGGTGTTGGTCGAAGGATACAAGCGCGACGCCCATCCCAAAGTGGAGGCGCATAGAGCCGAGACGGGCAACCCGCTCATTGCCCCGAACGATCCCACGATCCGAGCCATCGCCAGCGATACGGCCCTGACGATGGATCGTCCGGTCTTTGATCTGAACGACACCAAGGCCATCGCTGACTTCATCCTGTCCGAGGTTGGGCTTTGACTCCGTTCGATACGATATTGGTCGCAGACTGGTCGGCTGGCAAACGCCGCCCCGCACGGCCCAGCAAAGACGCCATCTGGCTGGGGATTGCTCGCAACGGCATTCCCGATACCCCCATTTATTGCCGCTCCCGGCAAGAGGCCGAGGCGCAGATCTCGGCACTGATCGACGCTGAACAGGCCGCAGGCCGACGCCTGCTTGCAAGTTTTGATTTCCCGTTCGGCTACCCCACGGGGCTTGCCCGCTGTATCACCGGTCAAGATGATCCCTTCGCCCTCTGGGACTGGATCACCGCCCGCATCACTGACGCCTCGGATGGCAGCAACAACCGCTATGCCATCGCCGAAGAAATGAACCGCCACTTTGATGGCCCCGGCCCGTTCTGGGGCAAACCCAACCAGACCGACTGGCCCGGTGTGCCTTACCGCAAAGCTGGGATCAGCTACGACACGGTTCCCGAACGCCGCGTCTGCGACCTCGCGGCCAAGGCGGCTTCAAGCTGCTTCCAATTGGCCTTCCCGCCCACCGTGGGCGGCCAAATCCTCATGGGCCTGCCCACCCTCAACCGTCTGCGTGCGCGTGCTGGAGTCGCCGTGTGGCCGTTCGAGGATTGGCACGATGCCCCTGTGGTGCTGGCCGAAATCTGGCCGGGCCTGATCGAACCAGCTGTAAAAGCTATGCAATCGACCGACATCCGTGATGCCGTGCAGGTCCGCCTTCTGGCCCTAGCTCTCTCGCGTCTGCCGTCCGGAACCCTGTATCAGTGGATGACTGATTTGCCCGGTGCCGCGCGGGAAGAGGCGTGGATTCTCGGAGCCGGTCACACCGAAGAACTCGTTACTCATGCGGAGGACAGTGATGCCGCCGCTTAAGAACGACTGTTTTGCGTTGCCGCCCGGCGTACACTGGACCCCCGTGGACGAAGCGCTGGCGGACCTCAGGACGCGTCTCAGCCCTGTCGTCGGGCAAGAGGTTGTGTCGGTGGCAGAAGCACTCGACCGCATCCTTGCTGCCAACATCAAAGCCCCGCGGGCCCATCCCCCGTTGCCAAACACGGCCGTAGATGGTTACGGATTCCTTAACGGACGCGGGGAGGGTGACCACCATATCCCGCTCGTGGCCCAACATATGCCTGCTGGTGCCACGCCCGACGCAAGTGTCCCCGCGGGGACAGCCATTCGTATCCTCACAGGTGCCGCGCTACCTCCCGGCGTAGATACGATCATTTTGCAAGAGGATGTGACGGTCGAAGACGACGCGATCCACTTCACCGGCCCCATTAGACAGGGCGCCAACACCCGCAAGGCGGGCGAGGATGTCGAAGTGGGAGATATTGTTGCGGAGGCGGGGCGCAGATTGACGCCTGCTGACCTCGCCCTGCTTTCTGCCGTGGGAGTGGCGGAGGTGTCTGTCTGTCGTCAACTGCGGGTCGGCATCTTGTCGACCGGGGATGAGGTCGTGCAGCCGGGCGCCGATGCCGGACCGGGTCAGATCTATGATGCGAACCGGCCCATGTTGCGGGGCCTGATTGCGCATCTGGGGCATATCCCTGTCGACCTTGGGCATGTCGTCGATGACCGCGACGCCCTGCGTGCGCGTCTCGATCAGGGGGCGAAACAGGTGGACGTCATCTTTACCAGCGGTGGCGCGTCTGCAGGGGATGCGGATCATGTGTCCGCCCTGCTGAACGAGGCGGGGGCGATGGCACTGTGGCGTGTGGCGATCAAACCCGGGCGACCTTTGGCCTTGGGGATGTGGCAAGGCAAACCCGTCTTTGGACTGCCGGGCAACCCGGTGGCGGCCATGGTCTGCACGCTGGTGTTCGGCGCGCCTGCGCTGTCCGTTCTTGCGGGGGCAGATTGGAAGGCTCCGCAGGGTTTTATGGTGCCTGCCGGCTTTTCAAAAACGAAGAAAGCGGGACGGCGTGAGTTTTCTCGGGCTCGAATCCGCGACGGTCAGGTCGAGGTTTTTGCCTCGGAAGGGTCCGGACGGATCAGTGGACTGAGCTGGGCCGAGGGTCTGGTCGAACTGCCGGACGAGGCGATGTCAGTGCAGCGAGGCGACCTTGTTCGTTTCATCCCCTGGGCGGGGTTTGGAGCCTAGTCGAATGTTCCCGCCACGCGGCCCAGCAGCATGAAGGCGCGGGCGGTGCGGGTGTCACTCAGGGCCGAGAGTTCTGCATCCGTGGCCGTCTCGGCGAAAGTGGACACCGTTTGGTCAAAGCGGCGCAGGAAGTGGTGCGCCGCGTCGCGGAAGATCGGGTCCTGTTTCATGCGACCTGCGGACAGCGCCAATGACGACCGGTCCCGCACGCCGCCCAGCGGAGCGACGGCGCGGCCGCGTGCACCTTGGGCAAACTGCCGCCACACTTCGGGACGGGCGCGGTCGGGGCGCAGGTCGTCCATGTAGATGCCATCCTGGCTGAGCAGGGTCAGGATGTCCTGCGCGGCCTGCACCAGCTTCGAGGTCTCGCGGTCGCGCATGGCCTTGCGGAGCGCGGTAAATCCTTCTTCGTCTTCTGCCGTTTCGGGGAAGTTCAGAGCGCGGATGAAATCCTCGGTCGCAAGCGGCCGCGCGATATCTTCGGCGCTGGTGCCGAGCGCAAGGGTGGGTTGGTCTCCGCTGGGTTCCGGCTGCGCCACAGGTTGCTGGGCCGGGGCTTGTTCGCGGCGGCTTTGGAAGGTGGCGAGCGCTGTTTCCGTCTTGCGGGTGGCGGCGGCAATTTCGTCCAGCTTGCGGGCCACGGACGGTTCATCCGCCACGTTGCGCCCCTGGTTCTGCGCGATGTAGGCCTGTCGGATGGCGTCGATCGCGGTTTGCAAACGCTGGCTTTCCTCGCGCATCACCTTGCTGGACCGGGCTGCCGTTGCGGCCACCCAGATCATCGCCACCGGCATGAACACGGCAAGCATGGTGATCAGAAAGCGCAGACCTTCGCCTGTCCCCGTGGGGTCATCACCAGCCAGAATGAAATAGGCCGCTGCCCCAACCAGCCAGATGGCGGTCAGGATCAGGGCAGCAACCTCGATCCCCGTGACACCCACTTCGGTGGGTTTGTCGTAGATACCCAGGGGGGTCGGGCGCGCTTGTGGTTCGGGCTTTTCGGCCATGGCCTCAGCTATAGCTGATTTTCAGGACTTCATAGGACTTTTCGCCGCCCGGCGTGCGCACTTCGACGCTGTCGCCCTCTTCCTTGCCGATCAGGGCACGGGCGATGGGCGATTTTATGTTCAAAAGACCCTTTTCGATGTTGGCTTCGTATTCACCGACGATCTGATAGGTTTTTTCCTCGTCCGTATCTTCGTCCACCAGCGTCACGGTCGCACCGAACTTGATGGCCCCGGACAGTTTGGTCGGATCGATCACCTCGGCCAACGAGATCACGCCCTCGAGCTCTTTGATCCGGCCTTCGATAAAGGACTGCTTTTCCTTGGCCGAGTGATATTCCGCGTTTTCGGAAAGGTCACCATGTTCGCGCGCCTCTGCAATCGCCTTGATGATGGCGGGGCGTTCTTCGGTCTTGAGATGTTTCAATTCCGTTTCCAGTGCGGTCGCACCGGCGCGGGTCATTGGGATCTTTTCCATCGGCGTCGTCCTAATAACAGGCGGCGGCCCGCGATGGAGCCGCCGTTGTTTGCGATAGGAGATACCTGACCCAATGGAGCGGGGGAATGCAAGAGGGTTTGGGGCTTTGCCCCCGGCGCGGCGCGCCTCCCCCATGATATTTTCGGTCAGAAGAATGAACAGGCGTCCCGGAAACGGTCTGGGGGACCGTTTCGCCTGTGAATGGGCGGAGCCCTAGTCGTATTGCACCACCTCGAACTCGATATTGTCCTTGTCATGAAAATAGAAGCGGCGGCCCGGTTCATAGTCGTGGTGCTGGCCCACGCGGAACCCCTGTTCGCGTGCGGCGTCCTCAATCCCTTCGAGGTCGTCCGTCACGATGGCAATGTGGTTGAGCCCGCCGATGGTCGCATAGGAGTTATCGGTGGCCTTGCCCGCCGCGTCCTGCGTGTACAGCGCGAGATAGTGTTTGTCGGTCCCGACGTGGACGGTGCGCCCGACCTCCATCGCGTTGCCGGCCCACCGGATATGCCAGCCAAAGAGGTCGCACATCCATGCTGCGGTCGCATCCGGGTTGGAAACGGTGAGATTGGTGTGTTCGAGCATTGCGGGCATGATCTGGTCCTTTCGTCATGTGGTCTTTCCTTTTCAGGTCGATGAGGGCATCCTGCGACCTCAAGTTAACTTTAGGTCAAGGACTTTTTTCATGGCTGTATCCGAGGGTTTGAGCATTGGCGAAATCGCGTCACGGACAGGCTTGGCCGTGTCGGCCATTCGTTACTATGAGGACGAGGGGCTGTTGGCACCGTGGCGCAATGCCGGTGGGCAGAGGCGGTTTCAGCGGGCCGATATCCGGCGGTTAAGCTTCATCATGGTGGCGCAGCAATTTGGTTTCACCTTGGCCCAGATCAAGGCGGAACTGGATCTGCTACCCCGCCACCGCGCCCCGAACAAGCGGGACTGGGCGCGCATCAGCGTGGAATTTCGGCAAGGTCTGGACGAGCGTATCGCGCGGCTGGAAAAACTGCGCGATACATTGGATGGGTGCATCGGTTGTGGCTGTTTGAGCCTTGAGGTTTGTGCGCTGTACAATCCGAAGGATACGGCAGCAGACAAGGGGCAGGGACCGCGGTATTTGATGGGGGATACGCCGCCCTAGTCGTATGTTTGTCCGATCAGCATCGTTGGGGTGACGTTGGTGAAGTTGGGTAAATCGGCCAGCACCGGGCCTGCATCTGCCATTGTCGCATCAAACGCGGCCTGATCTGCAAAGACAAAGGTGGCGATGGCGTGAAAGCCCGGTGGAGTGTCCGGCCCGCCTGCCAACCCTTTGGTCACCACCTGGCTTTGAATATGTGCGCCCATGTGCTGGGCTACGAGCCCCATATGAGTGGATTGGTAATAGTCATCGTCAAATGTGCTGCCGTTGCTGACAGGATAGAGCACTTGCAGGGTCATGGGCATCTTCTGGGTCCTCGTGTTGCATGTGACCACCATGCGCGGCTTTGCGGATTCGACAAACCGTGCGGTACGCCATTGGCGGAAATGTGTCGGGCTGAAGTGCATCAGCTTTGTGCGCCGATCTGCTTGACGTGGTGCGCCGCTACGTCATTTGCCATAACGTGCCGTCGTTTCGTGAATTTTTAGTGGATTTTTTCACGATGACGCTGCACCACATTGCGCAAAGCCTATCTGTAGGCTAGCGACACGGAAATTTGCGCGAAGGCGCGGGAGAATAGGGGAGCCGCCACATGGCAGAGATTGAACGCGAAGCGATGGAATATGACGTGGTGATCGTTGGGGCCGGCCCAGCGGGCCTGTCGGCGGCCATTCGTCTCAAGCAGCTGGATGCCGACCTGAACGTGGTTGTGCTGGAAAAGGGGTCCGAAGTGGGCGCCCATATCCTGTCCGGTGCTGTGCTGGACCCAAGTGGTCTGGACGCGTTGATCCCCGATTGGAAAGAAAAAGGCGCGCCGCTAAACGTGCCGGTCAAGGACGACAACTTTTACATGCTGGGTGAAGCCGGGCGGGTGCGTATCCCGAACTTCCCCATGCCGCCGCTGATGAACAACCACGGCAACTACATTGTATCGATGGGCAATGTGTGCCGCTGGATGGCCGAGCAAGCCGAGGAGATGGGTGTTGAAATCTTTCCCGGCATGGCGTGTTCCGAGCTGGTCTATGGTGACAATGGCGAGGTGAAAGGCGTTGTGGCTGGTGTGTTCGGTCTCGAAGAGGACGGGTCCATCGGCGAGAATACCGAGCCCGGCATGGAGCTGCACGGCAAGTACGTGTTCCTGTCCGAAGGTGTGCGTGGGTCACTGTCGAAAGAAGTCATCGCCAAGTATGACCTGTCGAATGGCAAGGAGCCTCAGAAATACGGCCTGGGCATGAAAGAGATATGGGAGATTGACCCGGCAAAGCACAGGGAAGGGTCGGTGACCCACACGATGGGCTGGCCGCTGGGATCGAATGCCGGGGGCGGGTCGTTCATCTACCACCTTGAGAACAATCAGGTTTATGTCGGTTTCGTCGTTCACCTGAACTACAAGAACCCGCACCTGTTCCCCTACATGGAGTTCCAACGCTTTAAGCATCATCCGATGGTGGCAGAGCTGCTCAAGGGCGGGAAGCGCGTGGCCTATGGCGCGCGGGCCATTTCCGAAGGTGGATACCAGTCGATGCCCAAGATGGTGGCACCCGGCGTCGCGCTGCTGGGCTGTTCGGTGGGCATGGTCAACGTGCCGCGCATCAAGGGTAACCACAATGCAATGCATTCGGGCATTCATGCGGCAGAGGCGGCCTATGTCGCGATCAACGAGGGTCGTTCCGGCGACGAGTTGGACGGATACGAGGCGCTGGTGCGCACCGGACCCATTGGCAGCGACCTCAAGAAGGTGCGCAACGTGAAGCCGCTGTGGTCCAAGTACGGTCTGACGGCCAGCCTCGTGCTGGGCGGCTTTGACATGTGGACCAACACGCTGGGCTTTTCGCTGTTTGGAACGATTGGCCACGGCAAGAACGACGCCGAGGCCACGGAAGAGGCAAGCAAGCACAAACCCATCGACTATCCCAAGCCTGATGGCACGCTGTCCTTTGATCGACTGACGAACGTGTCCTTCAGCTTTACCAACCACGAAGAAAGCCAGCCTGCGCACCTCAAGCTGACGGATGCGGATGTGCCTGTGAATGTGAACCTTGCAAAATACGCAGGTCCGGCGGCTCGGTACTGTCCGGCGGGCGTGTATGAATTCGTTGAGGAAGAGGGCAAGGACACGCGATTTGTCATCAACTTCCAGAACTGCGTGCACTGCAAGACCTGTGACATCAAGGACCCGGCGCAGAACATCACCTGGACCACGCCGCAGGGCGGAGACGGACCGAACTATCCGAATATGTGATCGGTTCGCGATCTCGCGTGAAATGTGAACAAAAACGACGCCGGGCCCTGTGTCCGGCGTTTTTTATGGCGCTCAACCGCTGACCATTTCGCGAGCGTGCGTTGCACATGGGCGCAGACGTGCTAGCCTATTGCCCAACAACAGGCAAAAGGCAGTGCATCCCGTGATCCGTTCGCTTCTTTCCAGTGTCGCGTTGGCCGCCATTCTGGCGACCACCCCGCATATCGCGTCCGCGCAGTCCGTGGCCGGGTCATACCTAGCCGGGCGACAGGCCGCGATGACAAGCGATTTTGATGCCGCAGCCCGATATTACGCGGCCGCGCTGGCCCGCGATCCGAACAATGTGGAGTTGATGGAGGATGCCATCGTTTCACAGCTTGCCTTGGGTCGTCTGGATCGTGCTTTGCCCATCGCGCGCGTCGTGGAAGAGCAGGAGGTGCGCAGCCAGGCCGCGCACATGGTCATCATTGCCGACATGCTGGCGCAGGAGGATTTCACGGGCTACCTGGAGCGTGACACTGAAACGCAAGGCATCGGTCCGCTGGTCGATGGATTGCTGAACGCGTGGGCCTTGGTCGGGATCAAGGATGTCGAAGGGGCTCTTGCCGCGTTCGATGCTGTGTCTGAGCAGCGCGGCGTGCGTGGATTTGCGCTGTATCACAAGGCGATGGCGCTGGCCGGTCTTGGTCAGTTCGAAGCAGCAGGAGAGATTTTCGAAGCAGAAGGGTCTGGCCCCCTGCAACAGACCCGCCGCGGTGCCATGGCGCGGGCTGAAGTTCTGTCGCAACTGGGGCGGAACGAAGAGGCCATCGCGTCCTTGGACGTGGCCTTTGGCTCGGTGAGCGATCCGGAACTGGACGCCATGATCTTGGCGCTTGAGGCTGGGGAAACGTTGGCCTTCACCCATATCACTGGCGCGCGCGATGGTGCGGCGGAAGTGTTTTATTCCCTTGCGGGGGCACTACGTCAGGATGCCGGGGCTGACTACACTCTGCTGTACGGCCGCATCGCGCGGCATTTGCGGCCCGATCATGTTGACGCGTTGCTGCTGAACGCCGATCTGCTGGAAACACTGGAACAATTTGAACTGGCCAATGCCGCCTACAAGCAGGTGCCCGCCGATCATCCGGCCTTTCATGCTGCCGAACTGGGTCGCGCCGCGGCACTGCGTGAGTCGGGCAAACCCGATGCTGCCATCGAAGTGCTGGAGCAGTTGGCAAAACGCTTTGGAGATCTGCCGCTGATCCATTCGACATTGGGCGATGTGTTGCGACAGCAAAGCCGGTTCGAGGAGGCTGTGGCCTCTTATGATCGCGCGCTGGAACTGACGGACCCGGATGACCGCCGCGCGTGGTTCCTACACTATGCCCGTGCGATTTCACACGAGCGGCTCAAGGAATGGCCTGACGCCGAGTCCGATTTCAGGCGCGCGCTGGAACTGAACCCCGGTCAGCCGCAGGTGCTGAACTACCTGGGCTATTCACTGGTGGAAAAGCAGATCAAGCTGGACGAAGCGCTTGGGGTGATTGAACAGGCGGTGGAGGCGAGCCCGGATAGCGGCTACATCGTCGATAGCCTTGGCTGGGTGCTGTACCGGCTTGGCCGCTACGAAGAAGCGGTGAGCCATATGGAACGCGCGGTCGAACTCATGCCGGTTGACCCGGTGGTCAACGATCACCTTGGCGATGTGTACTGGGCCGTGGGCCGCGAGCGTGAGGCGCGGTTCCAGTGGATGCGCGCGCTGAGCTTTGTCGACCCCACTGAAGTTGACGGAGAGGCCGACCCCGAACGGATGCGCCGCAAGCTGGCCGTAGGGCTGGATACAGTGTTGTCCGAGGAAGGCGCTGAACCGCTGCGGGTGGCGAATGGCGATTGAGGTCTTTGCGCCTGCCAAGATCAATCTGACGCTCCATGTGACCGGCCAACGCACGGATGGCTATCATTTGCTTGATTCCCTTGTGGTCTTTGCCGATGTCGGTGACCGACTGGAGATCGCGCCCGCACCCCGGATGGGACTGGACGTGTCCGGGCCGTTTTCAGTGGGCGTTCCTACGGATGAGCGGAACCTGGTCTGGCGCGCGGCAGTGCTTGCCGGGGTTGCGGGCCAGATATCTCTGGAAAAGAACTTGCCCCATGGCGCGGGTATCGGTGGCGGGTCATCTGATGCGGCGGCCATCTTGCGTGTTCTGGGGGCCGAGGCGCACGCGTCGGCATTGGGTGCTGATGTGCCTGTGTGCCTGTTGGACATTCCACAAAGGATGCGAGGGATCGGCGAGGATGTGACACCTGTTGGCGGTGTGCCAGCCCTTGATCTGGTGTTGGTCAATCCGGGCATTCACGTGCCCACGCCTGAGGCGTTCAAGCGTTTGAGAACGAAGGACAACGCGCCGATGGAGGACCGCTTGAACTGGTTGGACCATGCCGCATTCCTGGCTTGGCTCGGGGAACAGAGGAACGATCTGCAGACACCCGCCGCCTCTGGTAATCCAGCGATATTGGCGGCGTTGAAAGCGCTGAAGGGGGCAAAGCTTGCACGTATGTCCGGGTCGGGATCGACCTGCTTCGGAGTATACGCGGATGCGCAGGCTGCCAGCGACGCGGCTGCCGGGATTGCAAAGAAGCAGCCCCGATGGTGGGTCCGCGCCGTGAAGACGGTCAGTTCCCAGACTGGTCCGACTAGTTGATCCGTTCGACCACGTAATCCGCCAGATCAATCAGCATGTCGCGCAGGTCATGCGCAGGCAGGGTGCCCAGAGATGCCTTGGCTTTCTCAGCCCAAGCGATGGCGTCCTGTTTCGTCTGTTCCAACGCATCGTGTTTGTGCAGCAGGGCAAGAGCATGGTCGAGATCGCCATCCTCTTGTTGGCCCTTTTCGATGGTGCGTGACCAGAAGGCGCGTTCTTCGGCGCCTGCCTTTTCCACCGCCTTGATCACCGGCAGGGTCAGCTTCCGCTCGCGAAAATCGTCGCCTACATTCTTGCCAGTGGCAGAGGATTGCCCTTGGTAGTCGAGCAGGTCATCCACGATCTGGAAGGCGATGCCAAGCGCGTCGCCATAGTCGAACAATGCCCTTGTTGTGGCGTCATCCTGACCGGCGATCACGCCGCCGACTTCCATCGCGGCCGAGAACAGGGCTGCGGTCTTGCCCCGCACCACTTGCAGATAAATCGCTTCATCGGTGGCGAGATCCTGTGCCGCCGTCATTTGCAGTACTTCGCCTTCGGCGATTGTGGCGGCGGCGTCAGACAGGATGCGCAGGACGGCGATATTTCCGGTTTCCGTCATCAACTGGAAGCTGCGGGCAAACAGGTAATCGCCCACCAACACAGAGGATTTGTTGTCCCACAGAAGGTTTGCAGTGGGCCGTCCGCGCCGCTGTGCGCTTTCGTCAACCACGTCGTCATGCAGAAGAGTGGCCGTGTGGATGAATTCGACCGTGGCTGCCAGATGCACGTGATAGGGGCCGGGATAGCCACACAGATGCGCCGACGCCAGTGTCAGCATGGGCCGCAGCCGTTTACCGCCCGCTTCGACAAGGTGACGCGTTACCTCGGGGATGCGCGGCGCGTGTTCCGACGCCATGCGGTCGCGGATCAGGTCGTTCACACCCTCCAGATCCGCCTCGAGATAGGCAGCCAGACGGTCATGTGGCTTTGCGATTGTGGACGCGTCCATCACTTTCCCCATAGCACCCCTCGAGAGTTAGGCCGATGTGCCCCTACATCCATGATATGAAGGAACTTTTGCGCAGCACCGACCCGACGATCATCGCCTTTGCCTCTGCCCTTCTTGAGGGCGAGGATATAGACTGCTTTCAGATGGACGTAAATATGAGCATCCTCGAAGGTGGGATTGGAATTTTCCCCCGCAGGCTGATGGTGCGGGAGGACGACTATGACGCCGCCTTGCGGGTTGTGACCGACAATGACATCGATCTTGGACGTTGACCTGACGCACGATGCCTTTCTGGGCGGGCGGCTGCATTTGTGGCAACCGCGCGACGGGTATCGGGCGGGCGTTGATCCGGTGTTGCTGGCTGCGTCGGTGCCTGCGCGCGCGGGGCAATCGGCGTTGGATCTTGGTTGTGGCGTTGGGGCTGTAGCCTTGTGTCTTGGCGCGCGGGTGCCCGGGTTGGAACTGGTTGGTGTCGAGCGGCAGGCCGACTATGCCGCACTTGCGGTTCGGAACGGCTTGCAGGCTCACGTCGCCGATCTGACGGATATGCCCGCGGAGGTGCGAGATCGCAGCTTTGATCATGTTCTGGCCAATCCGCCCTATTTTGATCGCACCGCGGGGCACGTGGCCGAAGATTCGGGGCGCGAGGCGGCGCGCGGTGTGGAGACACCTGTTGCCGCATGGATCGATGCGGCGGCGCGACGGCTGCGGCACAAGGGGTATCTGCACATGATCTACCGGGCCGAGCGGGTGCCGGACCTGTTGGTTGGTGCCGCCGGGCGGCTGGGCAGTCCCGAGGTCTGGCCGCTTTGCCCGCGGGTCGGAAAAGCGGCAGAACTGGTGATTTTCCGGGCGCGCAAGAACGGGCGTGCAGATTTTCGCCTGCATTTTCCCGTCATTTTGCACGGGGGCGCACGGCACGAGAGGGATGGCGAAAGCTATACCCATAAAATTCAGTCGGTTTTACGCGAAGGCGCTGCGCTGCACCTTTAATCTGGCGTTGACCATACATACATTTTGTAGGTCCATATGCTGCGCCTGCGGCGTGACTTATACGCAAAGCTGTGCTTGGCTGTGGAGGCAACTTTGTCAGCAAGGAGGACTGCATGAGCGTGATCGCCCATCTCGAAGAGTTGAAAAAGAAGCACCAGACCCTGAGTGATCAGGTTGAGACGGCCCAACGATCGCCGGGCGTGGATCAGATCGAAGTGGCCACCATGAAAAAGCAGAAGCTGAAACTGAAAGAGGAAATTACCCGACTTTCGAGTTAGGGCACCCCCTTCAGGCTGGCGCGGGCTGCCAGGAGCGCTCCGCCAGTGACCAGTATGGCCGCAACGGCCAGTGACCAGCTGGGCGCAGCAACGCCAGCCAAAATCAAGACCACTGTCGACAAGAGCGGTGCCGCGTAAGATGCGGTGCCGAGCATCTGGATATCGCCACGTTTCACGCCGATGTCCCAGACATAAAAGGCAAGCCCCACTGGGCCGAGGCCCAGTAGAATGGCGCTTGTCCACCCCATGCCAGCAGATGGCCATACAGTATCTTCCAGCATCAGGTGTAGTGGCACCGACAGAATGGCGCTTGCCACGCAAAATACGGCAACTGATGCCGTGGGCACGGTGCCGAAACGACGCGACAGGACAGAATAGCTGGACCACGTGACCGCACAGGCCATGGCGAGCAAGTAGCCGGGCAGGGCAGCGGCATTGAATCCGGTCACCCCGCCCGTGACGATCAACGCGGCCCCCGCAAAGCCCACAAGCGCGCCCAGCACGTGACCGGCGCGCAGCGTTTCGCCCGGCAGCAACCCCGAGAACAAAACGATCAGTAGAGGCCAGAGATAGGCGATCAGGCTCGCCTCGGCCGCAGGGGCGAGACGCAGGGCCGAAAAATAGAGTGCGTGATATCCAAATAGCCCCAATGTGCCCATGAGGTAGACATGCGAGGGAACGGCCCGCAATTGGCGCAGGCCACCGCTTGCGGCAGTCCAGATCAAGCCAAGAGTACCGCCAATGGCAAAGCATAACGCATTCAGCAAAAATGGCGGTGTGGGTGCGGAGCCAACCGTCAGGAGGGCCAGGACACCCCACAGAAGAACGGCGATGAAGCCGATCAGGGTCGCTGTTGCCCGGCTCATACGGCTTGGAAATCGGAGGAAGGTTTACGGATCATGCGGTCAGTGATGTGGCTGGTCTTGTCGATCTCGGCGATCATCCATTCTAGAAAGGCAGCGAGGTGCGGCCGCTTTTCGGCTCCTTCAGCGCACAGAAACCGGAATCGCACCCCGGTGTCCAGAGCATGCGGCCAAGGGGCGACAAGGCGACCGTCATGCATGTCCTTGACCACAAGTGACCGTCGGCCCAGTGTTACGCCCATCCCGGCGAGTGCCGCGTCAACGGCATGGTCGGCCTGGCTGAACCGGGCACCGTGGGTCGGGGCAAAATCGATTCCCATCATCCGAAACCATGTGCTCCAATCCGCGCTTGGGCGCAGATTGGCGATGCTGTCGTCAAAGATCAGGGGCGCGTCTTTGAGGCTCTCTGGCGTCGGGTATTGCGCGACGAGGTCGGGTGTCATCACTGGACAGACCCATTCCATCGCCAACAGCTTGCTGAACATGGCTTCGTCCTGACCAGTGCCAAAGCGGATGGCAACATCGACCCCGTCGCGGTTGAGATCGACCATCTTCAGGGACGCCGAAAAGCGCAGTTCGATTTCGGGATGGGCTTGCGCAAAGTCATAAAGCCTTGGAGCGAGCCATTTGGCCGTGAACGCTGGTCCAGCTGTGACGGTTAGCGTTCTGGTGTCCAATGTCCTCTCGGCGGCGCGCCAAGCGGCTGCTAGGGTCTGAAACCCATCAGCCATGCCGGGTGCCATGGCGCGGCCAGCCTCGGTCAGTTCGACGGCGCGGTTCAGCCGGTGAAACACTTGTGTGCCCAAGTGTTCCTCAAGCGATTTGATCTGAAAGCTGAGTGCGGCGGGCGTGACATGCAGCTCTTCTGCGGCCTTGGCAAAGGACATATGGCGGGCAGCGGCATCGAAGGCGCGCAAGGCGGTCAAAGGAGGGAGGCGGTCAGGCACATTCACTTAAGTACAGCTTAAGTGAAGTTATGGAAAGTCTCGTTTGAGGGCTTTTAGAAAAGGGCGCATATTCAGCTCAATTCAGAAACGCTGATCCAATGAAGGATACCGCCCATGTTCGAGACATCCGCACACCCCGCCATCCGCCAAGGTCTGGAAAGAGCACACGCAGAGCGAGGTGCTGTCCTGGCCGAGGCTTGGAACTGGCTGTTCGGGGCTAAAACTTCCCGCTGATGCGCGCGCGGCATCTTACGGGATAAAGAAGGGCCGGTGCAGCGATGCACCGGCCCTTTTTCATGCTTGAAGCCGTCGGCTGTCAAACAAAGAACTGCGCGCCGTTGGCCGAGATGGTCGAGCCGTTGATGAAACCCGAATCGTCGGATGCAAGGAAGACGACGCAGCGCGCGATCTCTTCCGGTTCACCGAGACGGCCAGCAGGAATCTGGCTGATGATGCTGTCACGTACTTTTTCAGGCACGGCCATAACCATTTCCGTCGCTATATAGCCGGGGCAAATGGCGTTGGCGGTGATTCCAGCACGTGCACCTTCTTGCGCAAGCGATTTGACGATGCCCAGATCGCCCGCTTTCGTCGCAGCATAGTTCACTTGGGCGAACTGGCCCTTTTGACCGTTGATGGACGAGATCACGATCACGCGGCCGAATTTGCGTTCACGCATGCCGGGCCACAGCGGGTGCACGGTGTTGAACACGCCTGTCAGGTTCGTGTCGATAACCTGATGCCATTGCTCTGGTGTCATTTTGTGGAAGGGCGCGTCCCGCGTGATGCCCGCGTTGGCAACGACGATGTCGATGGGACCGAGGTCTGCTTCGACTTGCGCGATGCCAGCTGTCGATTCGTCGTAGTCGGCCACGTTCCACTTGTAGGTTTTGATGCCGGTTTCATCCGTGAACTTTGCAGCTGCCTCGTCGTTGCCTGCATAGGTGGCGGCGACGGTGTATCCTGCGTCTTTCAGGGCTTTCGAAATGGCCTCGCCGATACCGCGGGAACCGCCGGTGACAAGTGCTACACGGGACATGGGGAGAACTCCTTTTGGGTGCGTTTCGCATTGTTTTGCTTAAATGCGGTTCAGGCGCAACAATATTACGCGCCAACTTTGGCCTTGAGCGAATTTTGATTGGGAAAGGGTAGGCGGCGCCGTGCGGCACCGCCTTGATCTGGATCAGTCGCGTTCGAGGCACATGGCAACGCCCATGCCACCGCCAATGCACAGTGTGGCAAGGCCCTTCTTGGCGTCGCGGCGCTTCATCTCGAACAGCAATGTGTTTAGGATACGCGCGCCGGATGCGCCGATGGGGTGGCCGATGGCGATGGCACCGCCATTCACGTTCACGATCGACGGATCCCAGCCCATGTCCTTGTTCACGGCGCAGGCTTGTGCGGCGAACGCTTCGTTGGCTTCGACAAGGTCGAGGTCCTCGGGTTTCCAACCTGCTTTCTCAAGCGCCTTGCGGCTGGCATAGATCGGGCCAACGCCCATGATCGATGGGTCAAGACCGACTGTGGCGTAGCTTGCGATGCGGGCCAGCGGCTCGATCCCGCGCTTTTCTGCATTGTCGGCGGTCATCAACAGGGCACCTGCGGCGCCGTCGTTCAGACCGGATGCATTGGCCGCCGTGACCGAGCCATCCTTGGTGAAGGCAGGGCGCAGTTTCTTCATGGCGTCCATGTTGGCGCCGTGGCGGATGTATTCATCAGCGTCGACCACGATGTCGCCCTTGCGGGTTTTCACGGTGAAGGCGGTGATTTCATCGCCAAACTTGCCCGCTTTCTGAGCGGCTTCCGCCTTGTTTTGGGAGGCAACGGCAAACTCGTCCTGCATGTCACGCGTGATCTGCCACTGGTCCGCCACGTTTTCGGCCGTCTGACCCATGTGGTAGCCGTTGAAAGCGTCCCACAGACCGTCGCGGATCATAGTGTCAATGTACTTCATGTCGCCCATCTTGTGGCCGGCGCGCAGGGCGGCGGCGTGGGGCGAAAGGGTCATGTTTTCCTGTCCACCGGCGGCGATGATGTCAGCGTCACCCAGGGCGATGTGCTGAGCACCAAGTGCCACGGCGCGCAGGCCCGAACCGCAGACCTGATTGATCGACCACGCGGCACTTTCCTTGGGCAGGCCCGCGCTGACGTGCGCCTGACGGGCGGGGTTCTGACCCTGGGCGGCGGTCAGGACCTGACCAAGGATGGTTTCGGAAACCTCGGACTTGTCGATGCCCGCACGCTCTACCACGGCTTCAAGCACAGCTGCGCCAAGATCATGGGCGGGGGTGTTGGCAAATGAGCCACCAAAGCTGCCGACGGCAGTCCGGGCGGCCGAAGCGATGACGATGTTGGTCATGGAGTCGGGTCCTCTGTCAGTTTCCTTGAGGACCAATCCGAGACTTTGCACGCCGGTGCGGGCCTCAGAATGGTCCCGCGCTGCGCGTGCACTACCGGATTCGCTGCCATGCGGCAACGGACGTTATGTCTCAGGCGCGCATACCTGCTGGTTGTGCAGTATCACCCTTGCCAAAGAGCCAGTCAGGCCGGACTTGCGGCGCTTGGAAATAGAAGCCCTGCAAGCAATCTGCACCCATCTGCGTCAGCATCTCGACATCTTCCTGCCGTTCGACCCCTTCGGCCACGACCAGCATGTCGAAATGGTGCCCGATCTGGATGATCGCGGCGGTCAGCGCCTGCGTGTCCGGATCGTTGGCGATGCCGTTGCAGAACTCCATATCGATCTTGAGCACGTCAAAGAAGAAGTCCTTGAAATAGCGCAATGCGGTATACCCGGCGCCGAAATCATCGAGGGCAAAACAGATCCCCTTGGCACTGAGCCGATCCATGAAGTCCACGACCAGTTCGGGTTGATCCATCGCCGATCCTTCGGTGATTTCGAGGATCAGCCGTTCACCGACCGAGGGATCCTTTTTGAGCCAGGGGTTCAGGGTCTGCATCCATCTTTGGTAGCCGATGGAACGGGCCGACATGTTGATCGACAACCGGATCGACGGATTTTCGTGCAACGTGCGTAGGCCCATGTTCAACGCCACCACGTCGATCTCGCGGCCCAGTTCGGCGCGTTCAACAACCGGCATGAAATCCTTGGCCGGGATAATGCGCCCCGTGTCGTCCATGACGCGGATCAGTCCCTCGTAAAATCCCACGCGGCCCGGGTCGTTCGCGATCACGACTGGCTGAAATGCGAGCAGAGTTTGCTGATGCTTGACCGCCTGCTCGACCATCAACAACGTGCTGCGGTCGCGTGATGACAAGGCTGCATTCAGCGGATTGTCCGCCCCAGCGGGCACGTTCGAGAACCGATTGTTCGTCATGGGCTGGCAGCGACCCTTGTGCTTGAAAACTGGCATCAGCATTGAGCCGAAGCTGTAAAAACTGTCTTAATGTTTGCATTTTGTTCCAATTTTAGTTGTTAATCAAAACGGGGAGGATTTGGCATGGTGCACCGCTGTGGGTGGGAGGGGGAAGCCCCCGACTACGTCGCCTATCATGACACCGAATGGGGGGTGCCTGAACATGATGCGCGGGCGCTGTGGGAGAAGCTGATCCTCGACGGTTTTCAGGCCGGTTTGAGCTGGATCACCATCCTGCGCAAGCGCGATGCCTTCCGCGATGCCTTTGGCGAGTTTGATCCTGCCATCGTGGCAGAGTGGGGCGAGGATGATGTACAACGGCTGTTGGCAAACCCCGGTATCATCCGCCACCGTGGCAAGATCGAAGCAACGATTACCAACGCCCGCGCCTATCTCGAGGTTAATGCCACCGTCGGCTTCGATAAATTTCTATGGAATTATGTGGATGGTGCGCCGCTTCAGACCAACTTTGCCAGCCGTGATCAGGTACCGCCCAAGACGAAACTGAGCGAACAGGTCTCAAAGGATTTGCGGGCCCGGGGCTTCAAGTTCGTGGGTCCCACGATCGTCTATGCGTTCATGGAAGCAACCGGGTTGGTCAATGATCACATCACCCCGTGTTTCCGCCATGCCGAATGCGCTGCCATGGGTGGGCCGAAGTAGCCGTTGACTCTGTCAATTCTGGTCGTATAAGCGCGGCTTCATTGGTGTTGGTGGCCTTCGCAAGAAGATCCCTGTCGTCCCGGCCAAATCCGGGGAGAGGACAACGCCCTTTGGAAACCTGAACCGAAGGAGATCAGCCGTGACAAAACGCACGTCTGCCAAGTACAAGATTGATCGCCGCATGGGCGAAAACATTTGGGGTCGCCCCAAATCCCCCGTCAACCGTCGTGAATATGGCCCCGGCCAGCACGGTCAGCGCCGCAAGGGCAAGCTGTCCGACTTCGGTATTCAGTTGCGTGCCAAGCAGAAGCTGAAAGGCTACTATGGCGACCTGACCGAGAAACAGTTCCGTCGCATCTATGCCGAAGCGGTACGTGTGGGCGGTGACACCGGCGAAAACCTGATCGGTCTGCTGGAACGCCGCCTCGACGCGGTTGTTTACCGCGCGAAATTCGTGGCAACCGTCTTTGCCGCCCGTCAGTTCGTGAACCACGGCCACGTGCGTGTGAACGGCCGCAAGGTCAACATCCCCTCCTACCGCGTGAAAGAGGGTGACGTGATCGAGGTGCGTGACCGTTCGAAGCAACTGGCCGTCCTTCTGGAAGCCACGCAACTGCCAGAGCGTGATGTGCCTGACTATATCGATGCAGATCACTCGAAAATGACCGCCACCTTCACCCGCACCCCCACTTTGGGCGACGTGCCGTACCCGGTGATGATGGAACCAAACCTGGTCGTGGAATTCTACGCCAAGAACTAAGACGCTGCGGGAGTGTCCCGCCGTCAGATTTTCAAAGGGTCGCCCGCATTGGGCGGCCCTTTTTCATGCGTTTTCGATGGTGATCCCTTCGTGCGCGATCCCGACGCTGTCGATGGCGACCTCATTGCCCTCTGCCTTGAGGTCGGTGCCTGTGATCTTGGTGGGAAAGGCGTTCATCACCCGCCAGACCATGGTCGGCGTACCGCTTCCATCAAGCAATGAAATGGTCAGATCCTGACGCTTGATCGTGTTCATCTTGATACCGCTGAACCAGTCCCAAAATGTTTGATCCCGGATGAAGACACCCTTTTTGAGGGTCAGGTTGCCCGTCTTGCGGAGGCCGGGCATCTTGATCGTGGAAAAGACCTTGCTGTTGCCTGCGCGATATTCAATGGGCTGGCTCTCGGCATCGAGGCCGCTCACCTCTTGGAATGTCATGTCCTCCCCGGCCATCGTAACTTGGAAATAGAAGGCTGGCAGGGGCCAGATGTTTTGTGATTGCGGGCTGTCATCATCGGTCATGGCGCGGTTCCTGTCGGATGTAGGTGGCGCTAGTGTAGCAAGCTTTCAGTTCCGTTGTGGTTTCATGTCACAGGGTCAGGGTCGGCATGCGTCAATAGAGTGACCACAGTCAGCCAAAGGAGTGCCCCATGCTTTCCGCACCGCGCGTCACCGCCACGCCATTGCCCGCCGACAGTGCTTTGCACGGGTATATGCAGCGGGGTGATTTTCTGGATTGTTATTCGGTTGCGAGCACAGCCAACGCGCGCGCGGCGTCCGAGATCATCACGGCTTTTCCGGGTTGGGCGCAGATGTTGGTCAAACTGCGTGGCTTGATCACGACCCCGTTTGGCTTGTCGCAGGATGGGCCAGATGCGGCAGACAAATTGGGTCCATTCCCGGTCGAAAGCGAGACGGGAACCGAGTTGATTGCCGGGTTCAACGACAGGCATCTGGATTTCCGGGTCAGCGTCCGGTCCGAGGAGGGTGTCGTTTCGCTGGCAACCTGGGTGCATACGCACAATATGGGCGGGCGGCTTTACTTGGCCGCGATCATGCCCTTCCACGTTCTGATCGCGCGTGATGCGCTTGCCCGCGTGGCCCGCGCCCCTGCGACACCGCCGCGCCCGGCGTAGACCGACCAGCTACTTGTCGTCCCAGAAGGTGGGGGGCATGTCGTGTAGCAATTCTGCCGCCTTGTCCTCGATCCAGTCCTGACGAGCATCTGTTGACCACGTGCCTGCATCCGGTTCATCTGCGATAAGCGCGTGTGCGAGTTTCATGGCTTGAGCATATTTCAGGTCTTCGATCCGTGCCTCAGGCACGATGGCATAGACAAACCGCGCGCCCATGGCAGAGGCCAGCTGTTCCATCTGCTTGATCGAAACGGCTCCGTCCTGTTCGCTGCGTTCCGCCTGATACACCGCGTTTCGACTAACACCCTTGCGTCGTGCCACCTGTTCTGCAGACATGCCCAAAGCATGACGGACCGAAGCGATCCAACCCTTGTCAGGCACGGCAACATCGGACACTTGGCTGGCCGTACGATCAATCATCCGCGCAAGGCGGCGGCGGTGGAGAAAGTCCGGCATGGTGTGCGCTCAATCCCGTTTGAAACCGTGGCTGGTACAACACCCTAGATAGGTATGAATAAAAAAAATACAATTTCTGCACATAAATACCTAACATTTTTTTATCAGTGACTATATAGATATGGAAATGAAAGACATGATTGCACTTTTCCTATCGCCCGAGAGCGCCCCGTTTGCCATCGCACTGGCAGTGGTGGCTGGCCTGTTTGTTCTTGAGATATTGAGCGCCGTGTTAGGCGGCACACTCATGGGCCTTGGCAGTGACGCGCCAGATATCGACGTGGATGCGGACTTTGATCTGTCGACCGAGTTTGCGGCGGACATTGATCCCGGTGTGGATGCTGTCGATGCCGTGGATGCGGCAGAGATGCCTGACATTGATGCCGGTGCTCAGTCCTCCGGGCTGTTCACATGGATCGGTGCGCGTGATGTGCCGTTCCTGATCTGGCTTGCGTCATTCCTGACTATGTTTGGTCTCTTTGGCCTGATCCTTCAGTCCTTTGTCGCGGGTCTGTTCGGGCAGGGCCTGCCTGCCCTCATCGCCTCGGTTGTTGCGGCTGTCCCGGCGCTGGCCGTGACCCGTGTGATCGCCAACTGGGTGGCCCTGATCATGCCCAAGACCGAAACAAGCGCCACGCGGGCCCGGTTCCTTGGCGGCTATCACGGCACCATCACGCAAGGCACCGCTGCACGCGGTCGCCCGGCTGAGGTCAAGATCAAGGATCGGCACAACAACATCCACTATCTTCGGGTTGAGCCGCTTCACGATGAAGATGTTTTCCCCAAGGGCAGCGATGTCACGCTCATTCGCAAACGCGGTGACAAGTTCTTCGTGATCTGACCAGCCTTGCGGCTCATCATACACGCTGTCTGTCCAACCTTACCTTTAGTTCATGTAGGAGTATTCATATGCAACTCACTGCAATCCTGACGATTGCCGCCATCATTCTTGGTCTTCTTGTTCTGATCGGCTTGATCATGGCGCGCCTCTATAAACGTGCAACACGCGAAACCAGCCTTGTGAAAACCGGGTCCGGCGGGCGCAAGGTTATCATGGATGGCGGCACCATTGTTGTCCCGTTCCTGCACGAGATATCCAAGGTCAACATGAAGACGCTTCGCCTGGAAGTGGCGCGGGTGGCTGAACAGTCGCTGATCACCAAGGACCGGATGCGTGTTGATGTGGGCGTTGAATTCTACGTCTCGGTCAACGCCACCGAAGACGGCATTTCGCGCGCGGCCCAAACGCTGGGTGACCGGACATTCCATGTCGAACAGTTGCGCGAGATGATCGAGGGTAAGCTGGTCGATGGTCTGCGTGCCGTGGCCGCGCAGATGACGATGGATGAATTGCACGAAAACCGCGCCAGCTTTGTTCAAGAGGTGCAGAATGCCATCTCCGAAGACTTGCTGAAGAACGGTTTGGAGCTTGAGGCCGTGTCGCTGACCGCTCTGGACCAGACACCGTTTGATTCGCTTGATGAAAACAACGCGTTCAACGCAGTCGGGATGCAGAAGCTGGCGGCCGTCATTGCCACCTCGCGCAAACAGCGGGCCGAGATTTCGGCAGAGGCTGACGTGTCCGTCGCCCAGTCCGAGATGGAAGCCGAAAAGCGCAAGTATCAGATCGAGCGCGAGCAGAAGCAGGCCGAGATCGCCCAAATTGAGGAAATCCAGACTCTGCAGGCGGAACAGGAGGCACAGATCGCGCGCAACCAGGAAGCGTCGGACCGCGCCAAGGAAGAAGCGCGGATTGAACGCGAGAAGGCGGTACGTTCAGCCGAGATTGCGCGTGAGCGCAGCATCCGCGAAGCCGAGATCGCCAAGGAACGCGAGCTGGAAGTGGCGGATCAGGAACGCCAGATCATCGTGGCCCGCAAGTCCGAGGAAGAAAGCCAGGCACGTGCGTCCGCTGACACGGCGCGGGCTGAGGCCAAGAAAGCGGCGGAAGCCATTGAAACCGCACGCGCGGTGGCTGAGGCCGAGCGGATCAAGCGGATCGCCATCATCGAGGCGCAGAAAGAGGCGGAGCGTCAGGCAACGGGTATTCGTGTGACGGCCGAGGCGGAAAAGGACGCTGCAAGCGACCGTGCCGCGGCCCAATTGGAAGAGGCGCAGGCCGATGCAAATGCGTTGACCGTGCGTGCCGAGGCAAAAAGGACCGACATGCTGGCAACAGCTGAAGGTCAGAAAGCCATAGCGAACTCCGAGAACGAGCTGAGTGCCGAGATCGTGGCGATGAAGATCCGCCTTGCCCAGCTTGAGGCCATGCCTGCCATCATCGCGGAAATGGTCAAACCGGCTGAAAAGATCGACTCGATCAAGATCCACCAGGTGACGGGCATGACCCCCGCCAGTGGTGGTGCAGACGGTGCGCCGAACGGCGGCACTCCGGTCAATCAGGCGCTCGATTCCGTGCTGGGCATGGCGCTGCAAATGCCCGCCATGCAGGCTCTTGGCAAAGAGCTTGGGATCAGTATGGAAAACGGGATGGCCGGCATCGCGGATGCAGCGGTGGGCAACACGGTCACTCCGGTGGATCAACCTGCGCGGCCAAAGACGATTGAAAACGCAGCAGTGACAAAGCCCGAAGCGAACAGCAGCGAAGAACCTGCAAGCAGCAAGGCATAACGTCCGTTCGATTGTTTGGGGCGAGGGCGCTGGTGCAGCGCCCTCGTTTGTCTTTTGCACCTTGGTTCGCCCACGCCCTTGCCGGGCACTTGCGCTTTGAACTTTTCATGCCCGCGTTACCTAACCTGTGGTAGCGTTCTCGCATTGATTGACGAGAATTGGAGACTGCCATGGGCGCGCGCGATATTTCCTTCGCGAGTTTCAACCTTCTGAACCTGCAAACCCCCGGGGACGCGATTTACGGCGATACCGACGGGTGGGATCCGGTGATCTACCAACGCAAGATCGACTACACTGCCGCGACCATGGGTCGGCTTTTTGCTGATGTGGTGGGCCTGCAAGAGCTGTGGGCCGCCGCTGCGTTGGATCAGGTGCTGGTAGAAGCCGGGATGGACAGCGAATATACCGCCTTGGTGCCGACGGATCATGCCGGGGACAAGATCGTCTGTGCAGCCGCCGTCCGCACCGATATCCTGGTGGGCGATCCCGAATGGATTGTCGATTTCCCGGACGAGTACGTGTTGAAAACGGGCGGCGACGATCCGCAACAGGACTTTCTTGAGGTCAACCTGAGCACCTTTTCCCGCCCGGTCCTGCATTTTCAGGTACAGCCCGACCCGCGGACACCTGTGATCCATGTCTTTGTCTGCCACTTCAAATCCCGCCGCCCCACGCAGATCTGGCGTGAGCGCAGCTGGTACGACAAGGACGTGCATGGGCCGCATGTCAACGCGCTGGGCTATGCCATTTCGACCGTTCGGCGCACGGCAGAGGCTGCTGCGCTGCGGGTCATCATCACGAAGCTGGTTAAAAAGACGGACACGCCCGTAGTTGTCATTGGCGACATGAATGACGGCAAGTCCAGCAACACGTTGAACATCTTATCCGAGCAGCCCACCTACCTATCGCCGTTGTCGTCGGGTGGTGGGGACAATGCGCTCTACACCGCGCAGACGATACAGGAATACAGATCGGTCCGCGATGTGTACTACACCCATGTCTATAAGGGGCAGCGCGAGAGCTTGGACCACATTCTGTTCAGCCAGGAATTCTACGACAACTCCAGGCGGCGGAAGTGGGCGTTTGACGAGATGGTGGTCCAGAACGATCACCTGAACCAGAACGATCACAAGGAAAGCGGGACCAACGACCACGGGGTGATCCGGGTCGGGTTCAAGTGGAAGCCCGCGCCGGACGTGACGAGCTAAGCCTAGAACGGATCAAGCCGAAGGTGCCGCTACATCTCGGTCTGCGCGTGATATGGCCCCATCGGTAAATGGGAACGATGAACCGCTTCGAGCCGCCCACGGGACGGCAAGTCACGGCCCTTCTCTGTGCCGACTGGAGTTTGCGTGCTTTTGCCCCTAGCCACTCTGTCCGGACGCCCCTAAAACATCTCGGACGAACGGAGAGGATCAATGACCCGCATCACACCGCAACCCGGCATCATGGACATCGCGCTTTATCAGGGCGGGGCGTCGTACTTGGCGGATGTGGAGAACGTGTTGAAACTGTCCTCAAACGAGAACCCAGCAGGGCCGTGCCCGGCGGCCATTGACGCCCTCACGCGGACGGCAAGTGACATGCATCGCTATCCTTCGACCGATCACGCCGCTTTGCGCGCGGCCATTGCCGAAGTGTGGAACGTGGATGCGGACCGAGTGATCTGTGGTGTCGGAAGTGACGAGGTGTTGCAGTTCGTGACGCAGGCGTTTTCAGGTCCGGGGGATGAGATCATCCACACCGCTCATGGATTCTCGATGTACCCGATCCTGGCCAACATGGCTGGTGCCACGCCTGTATGCGTGCCCGAGCGGGACCGGATTGTGGATGTGGATGCTATTCTGAGTGCTGTCACCGAACGCACTCGCATCGTGCTGCTGGCGAATCCCGGCAATCCCACTGGCACGCGCCTGCCGGATGCAGAGGTTGTTCGGCTCGCCGATGGCGTGCCGGAGCATGTGATCCTTGTGATCGATGGGGCCTATACCGAATATGCAGATGGGTATGATGGCGGTCTTGCCTTGGCGAGAACGCGTCCCAACGTGTTGATGACGCGAACCTTTTCCAAGATTTATGGCCTTGGCGGCTTGCGTGTGGGCTGGGGATATGGCCCAAGGGACATAATCGATGTGATGACGCGTATCCGCCAACCCTTCAACCTATCTACCGTCGCCTTGAGCGCTGCGGAGGCTGCAGTGCGAGACATCAAATGGGTCGAGGACTGCGCAGCCTTGAATGCTGATCAACGCGCCCGGCTCATCGGTGCACTGCGCCAGCTAGGATTGGCCTGCGATGAGAGCGATACAAACTTCGTTCTGGCCCGCGCTGCCACGGTGGCCGAAGCCGATGCGGCTGAGGCGGCTTTGAATGCCGACGGCATCCTCGTGCGCCGCGTCGCCGGTTATGGCTTTCCCGAAGGTATTCGCATCACGGTGGGGAATGCAGACCAAACAGGCCGCGTGATTGCGGCCCTGACTGAATGGCGGAACGCATCTTGAGCGTGATTTATGAGAAGATCGCCTTTATCGGGCTTGGCCTGATCGCGGGTTCGATGGCGTGGGCCACACAGCGTGCCGGTGCTGCCACGACGATCAGCGGGTACGCGCGGTCCGAGGCAACGCGCGACACAACCCGGCGCCTTGGCTTTTGCGACACGGTGACGGACACGGCTGCCGAGGCTGTACAAGATGCTGACCTTGTGGTGCTGGCTGTCCCTGTGGGCGCGATGGGCCAAGTGATGGCAGAGATCAAAGGCGGGCTTAAACCCGGCGCCACGGTGATCGACGTTGGCTCTGTAAAACAGGCGGTGTTTGATGCGGTTGTACCGCACCTGCCTCAAGGCGTTCATTTCGTGGGCACGCACCCCATGGCCGGGACTGAGCACAGCGGCCCAGAATCCGGGTTTGCGGAGCTGTATGACAACCGCTGGACTCTGATCGTAATTCCTGACGATGCGGACGCGACCGCCGTGGCAAATGTGGAACGGTATTGGTCGGCGCTTGGGGCTATGACCGAGCGGATGGATGTACAGCATCACGACCGCGTCTGCGCCGTGGTCAGCCATATCCCGCACTTGATTGCCTACACGATGGTTGGTGTCGCTGACGATCTACGGCGTGTGACGGATAGCGAGGTCATCAAGTTCTCTGCTGCTGGATTTCGGGACTTTACCCGCATCGCGGCGAGCGATCCCACGATGTGGCGTGACGTCTTTCTGACCAACAAGGATGCGACGCTGGAGATACTGGGGCGCTTCACAGAAGAACTGTTTGCGCTTCAACGCGCCATCCGTACCGGTGACGGGGATCACCTGTTCGACTATTTCACGCACACCCGCGCCATCCGCCGTGGGATCATCGAAGCCGGGCAAGACACCGATGCGCCCGACTTTGGCCGTGGGGCGCAACGATGAAAGTGCTGGCGCTCAGTCTGATGCTGGCCGCGGGCCTTGCGGTTGCGGCACCTGATACATCAAAGCGGCCCGTGGCCCGAGCCGGTACAGACGCCCGAAACGTCGTACGGGACGCGGTCGTGACGCCGGTTGTGCCGACTGTGGCTTCGGCCGTTCCGTCGGCGGCGATCTTGCCTGAAAGTGCGACCTCTTTGCGTCCGACGCTACGACCCGGAGCGATCGTCGAACAAGCCATGGCGCGCAGGGCTGAACGGCGTCGCGGTCAGGTTTGTGGTGATCCGGACTTGCAGGGAGATGTGGTTGGCTTTGTGCCGGGACGCATCAATGGTTGCGGGATATCCGAGGCTGTGCGGCTGCGCTCGGTCTCGGGTGTGACGCTGAGCCAGTCGGCGCTGATGGATTGTACCACGGCCAAGGCGCTAAAAAGCTGGACAGAGCGGGGCGCCAAGCCCGCGCTGCGCAGCAAGGGCGGCGGGTTGGCCAGCTACCGCGTGGCGACGCACTACGCCTGTCGGACCCGCAACAACCAGCCGGGCGCGCGGATTTCCGAGCATGGCAAGGGGCGCGCCATCGACATCTCGGGCTTCCAGTTGAACGATGGGACCACGCTGACTGTGCTGAACGACTGGAATTCGCGGCATCGCAGGGCGTTGCGATCCATGCACAAGGCGGCATGTGGTCCGTTTGGAACCGTACTGGGCCCGAACTCGGACCGGTTTCACCGAGATCACTTTCACTTCGACACGGCCCGTTACCGCGGTGGTACCTACTGTAGGTAGGCTTTGACGCGCTTCAGCGCAGGATCAGGCGCGGTGCTGGGGCCAAGGGGATAAAGCCAAGGCGTATGGCACCGTCCCGTATGGAGAGCTCGACATCAAGTGTGCTCTCATTGCCCGACGCTCCGGCCAGGGCTTGCAGAACACCCTCGGCCTGGCTTCGCAATTGGGTTGGCAGCAATCCAGCCGTTTCCGACATGTCCAGCATTTTGCGCCAGTTTTCGGCTTGAATGGCGACTGTCCCCGCGGGGACACCAGTGGCGTCGACTGTCAGATCTGCCGTCAGGTTGAACTTCAGATCCCCCCAGATCGCCTCGACCAGATGCAGTTCGATGATACGTGGTTGCGGACGACGTTGATCCAACGCACGTCGATCCCAAGACTGGTCAAAGGTGACGTCGGCCCGCAATTGCAAGCTGTCGAACGCGCGCGGGAAATTGTCTGGCAAACGCAGATTGCTTCTGATCGGGGCGCCGGGGGCGAAGGTGTCCGCGCTGGCTGTGAGAGCGTATTGCGCGCCATCGGTCTGTTCCATGGTCAGAGTGAGGTCGTTGGCCTGCATTTGCAGGCCGTCCTGGTCATTCACCTGCCATGGTCCCGCGGTCCATCCCAGCGCCTCAAGTTCGAGGGTTGTACCCGGGTGCAGGTTCATGGCCATCACCCCGTCTGCCATGGTCAGCAGCGAGCGCCCAAGAGGCGAGGCAACCAGGATGGGGTCGTCATCAAGGGTCACTACCACGTCACCGGGCCACCAGGCCGGAGCAGAGATGTCCAGGGCTTCGGTCTGGATCGCGAGCCCGGCCTGTGGATCAGCCAGCGCGATGTCCCGCAACCCGGCGTGCAGCGTCAGGGGAAAGCCGCCGCCATCAACCTCGCGCAATTCGGCTTGCCATCCGTCAGCCTGGCGCGCGTCAAACCACGTCTGCACGGCACTGCGCAGCCCGGTTGAGGCGACCCACCACCAGCCGCACCAGGCTAGCGCGGCCAGTGCAACGATCCACATTACTTTGCGCATGCGCGCCCCTTTCCCTTTCTTGCCAAATCGGGTCTACCCCACAGCGCAGCAAAAGGACCAGTAACAATGACCATGTGGGTGTTTGGCTATGGCAGCCTGCTTTGGAACCCCGGCTTCGAAGTGGCCGAGGCCGCGCGCGGCACTTTGCCGGGTTGGGCGCGGTCGTTTTGCATGCGGTCGATCCACCACCGCGGGTCCGAGGCAGAACCCGGGCTTGTTCTTGCTCTTGATGCAGCCGCCGATGCTGCGTGTGAGGGTGTGGCATTGCGCGTGGAGCCGGGGACCGAAGACGCAACGCTGGCTTATCTCAGGGAACGCGAACTGATCTCGTCCGCCTACCTGGAAAAGATGCTGGACGTGGACCTGGCCAATGGCACGCGGATCGAGGCAGTGACATATGTGATCGATCCAGATCACGTACAGTATTGCGGCGGCCTGCCGCTGGAAGAGCAGGCCCAGATCATTGCGCACGCGCATGGCGGACGGGGCCCAAACAGTGAATACTTGTATAACACGGCGCAGCATCTAACCGAGATGGGCGTGGCTGATTCCGACCTTGATTGGCTGTCACGCCGCGTCGCAGCGATACTGGCATAAATCCTTGGCGCTTGGGCACAAAAGCCGATAGATTGCTGCAAAAGCAGAACAGAGCAGGGGTCAGGAGCCACGCTATGGCACAGACCACACCCAAGGCACAGCCGCATTTTTCGCAGCCGGTCCAACAGATTTTCGCCATGGTCTTTGTACTGGGGCTGTCGCTGTTTGGCGCGGTGATTGCACTGCCTCGCGTGTTGCCTGTGTTCCAGGCGAACCCCTACCTGAACGGGTTTATCCTTGTGGTCTTTGTGATCGGGGTGATTGCCTGTTTCTGGCAGGTGTTTTCGCTGATCTCGTCCGTGCGCTGGATCGAAGAGTTTGCCAGCGACAGGGCGGATGCGCAAACTAAGGCGCCGCAACTGCTTGCGTCGCTTGCGTCGCTCTTGCGGTCGCGTGGCGCGCGGATGCAGCTGTCTGCCACGTCCACTCGGTCTATTCTGGATTCGGTAGCGACGCGGATAGACGAAGTGCGTGATATCACGCGTTACATCGTCAACATGCTGATTTTCCTCGGCCTTTTGGGCACGTTCTATGGTCTTGCCACGACGGTACCGGCGGTCGTGGACACGATCCGTAGCCTCGCCCCGCAAGAAGGCGAAGGTGGTGTAGAGGTGTTCAACCGCTTGATGACGGGGCTTGAGGCGCAGTTGGGCGGTATGGGCGTTGCCTTTGCGTCGTCCCTTCTTGGTTTGGCCGGCTCGTTGATCGTTGGGCTGCTCGAACTTTTTGCAGGGCGCGGGCAGAACCGCTTCTACCGCGAGCTTGAGGAATGGCTCAGTTCCATAACTCGCCTCGGTTTGACCGATGGCGAAGGCGGCAGTGATCAAAGTGCGATGGCAGGTGTGATCGATCATCTCGCTGAACAGATGGAGAGCCTGCAGACCATGTTCACCCAATCGGATGTCAGCCGATCCATGGTCGATGAAAAGCTGGGCCTGTTGGCGGACTCCGTTGACCGCATGACTGCCCGGCTTGAGGCTCAAGGCGGTGGCAACGATGCGTTGGCGCGGGTGGCCGACGGGCAGGAACGCTTGATTGATGTGATCGAACGGCAAGGCACAGGCGACGGGATCGACGCTGAAAGCAGGATGCGGTTGCGGTCTATCGACGTTCAGATGCTGCGTATTCTCGAAGAAATCAGCGCAGGTCGACAGGAAACGATGGCGGAACTGCGCACTGATATCTCCGCCCTTGCCACAGCGCTCAGCCAGCCGCGGGGCCAAGGGCGCAAGCCCGGCGGCAACAATCGCAACCGCCAAGGCCACTCCGCAGGGGATAGCTGACCATGGCGCTGTCGCGACGCACAGGACAAAGGTTCCAGGCGTCTATCTGGCCGGGTTTCGTGGATGCGATGACCGGGCTACTGCTGGTGCTGATGTTTGTTCTGACGATCTTTATGATCGTGCAATTTGTGCTGCGCGAGACGATCTCGGGCCAGGAAAACGAATTGGACCAACTGGCCGGTGAAGTGGCGGCATTGGCGCAGGCGCTTGGGCTGGAAGAGCGTCGGGCAAACCAGCTGGATGCCCGCCTGTCGGCGCTGAACGCGACGTTGACCGACACCCGGTCGCAGGTAGATGCACAGGCAGCGACCATTGCGGCGCTGACGGCTGAACGGGATGCGCAGGCCACGCAGCTTGCGCAGGCTCAAACGCGCATCACCAGTTTCGAGGCGCAGGTCGCCGCACTGATCGCTGATCGTGACACGGCGCTTGAGAACGTGGCCGGGCTTGAACAAGAACAGACGCGACTTTTGTCTGAACAGGAGGCGCTGAACTTGGCATTGGCGGCGGCGCGGGATGAGGTGGACGAGCAGGTGGAAGCGGCGCGCCTTGCGGCCGCCCGCACGGATGCGTTGCAAGCCCTGATCGCAGATCTGCGCAGCCGGAATGCTGCCAGCGCGGATCAGGCCACAGCGCTGCAAGCCGACCTGGACGCGGCCCAAGAGGCGCTGAGTAAGGAAGAAGCTGCGCGCTTGGCTGAAGCTGCGGCAGCCGCGGCCCTGCGCGCGCGGTTGGAGAATGCAGATACAGAACTGACGGCCATGACTCTGGCGCTGGAAGCCCAGCGGCAGGAGGCCGAGGACACGCTGACCCTTTTGGCGGCGGCACGTGCGGCGGAGAAGGATTTGAACGACCGTCTGGCTGCCGCCCTTTTGACAGCACAGGATTCGGACAGTTCTGCATCGCAGGCGCAGACGCGTATCGGGGATTTGGAGGCCGAGTTGGCGGCAGCTTTGGCCGCGCTTGATACCTCAAATGCAGAAAGGACTGCCTTATCCCAAGCGCAAGCCAGCCTGGAGGCGCGCCTGGCCGCGGCCTTGATCGAGGCAGAGGCCGGAACGGAAGCATCGCAAACCTTAGCAGACGTTCAGGCTCAGATGACCTTGGTCGAGGAACGTCTTACCGCGCTGGATCTTGAGCGTACAGATCTGCGCGCGCGTTTGGCGGCGACCGTAGCCGAGAAGGTTGCCGTGGAAGGTCAAGTGGCTGCGCAGGAGACCGATCTGACAGAATTGCGCACGCAACTGGCCAGCATTTTGGCAGCGCGTGATGCGGCCCTTGCCGATGCACAGGCTGAGGGCAGCAGCAATGCCGATGTACGGGAACAACTGGCGGCAGCGCTTGCCGCGAAGCTGGCGGCGGAGGAGGCGCTGACGTCCCAGACTTCGGCGGCTGAAGAGAGGGCGGCCTTGCTGGCTGCTGCACGGACCGCTTTGAGCACTGAAGAAGCTGCCACATTGGAGGCGCAGCGGCAGACTGAACTGTTGAACCAGCAGGTCTCGCAACTGCGCACGCAACTGGGCCAATTGCAGGCTCTGCTGGATGACGCGGTCGCGCGGGATGCTGCGAAAGAGGTGCAATTGAGCACGCTTGGTCGCGATCTGAATACCGCCCTCGCACGGGCCGCTTTGGAGGAGCGTCGGCGACGCGAGCTGGAAGAAGCCGAGCGCAAGCGGCTGGAAGCACAGGCGCAAGACTTGGAGCGCTATCGATCAGAATTCTTTGGCCAGTTGCGCGACGTGTTGGGGGCGCAAGAAGGGGTGCGTATTGTTGGGGATCGCTTTGTCTTCTCGTCTGAGGTGTTGTTCCCGCCGGGCGGTGCGAACTTGTCGGCGGCGGGGCAGCGTGAGATCGGGAATATCGCAGGTATTCTGCGCGGTGTCGCAGATGATATTCCGGATGGCATAGACTGGGTATTGCAGGTCGACGGACACACGGACAACATTCCCTTGTCGGGGCAGGGGGAATTTGCGGACAACTGGGAACTGAGCCAGGCGCGTGCCTTGTCGGTTGTGCGGTACATGGTCAATTTCCTGGGGCTTCCGCCGGATCGGCTATCGGCCAACGGTTTCGGGCAGTACCAGCCGATCAATCCCGAGGATACTATTGATGCACGTGCGCAAAACAGACGGATCGAGTTGAAGTTTACCGAAAAATAAGGCGCACGGACACGTGCGCCTCACAGTTTTATCACAGCAATAGACTTAATATCAGGATGGGGCAGTGAAACTGCACTTTACCTGATGATCGTTTTGCCTTGAAAACGACTTATCTCTTGCTGGCCCCTGCGTAAGATCACCGTGCCGGTGTATTCACCGCCGGGCCAATTGACGGTTGTTCGTTGCTTGCCAAGCGCACGAAAGAACTGCGCTTGATTGCGCTCTATTTCGACCTTTTCATCAATCAGTGTTCCATCGGGCCCGTCGATGCGCAGGTGCATTATGTCGCCCGATTTGCTGCCGAACGCGTAGCCAAAGACAACGATTGCAGGCGCATCCAAAGGCATTTGCGGAAGGGCGGCATTGCCAGCCTTGATGTCATTGAACTCGGGCACCCGGTCGGAGAATCCCACGTCAAGCACACCGCCGGGACGATAGGACGGCGGTGTTTGCCACAGGGTTTCTGTGCTCGGAGCACCACATTGTATGTGTCCATCAGGATCGAACGGGTCGACAACTTCGCCATCCTTGCGGACGGTCATATGCACATGCGGAAATTGTGTGCGCCCCGAGAGACCCACTTGACCCAATACGGTGGACGGTCCCACTTGGTCTCCCGTTTTGACGGTCACGCTGCCGCGCTTGAGGTGACAGTACTGCGTGCTCCAACCGTCATCGTGATCGATTAGAACGCCGTTGCCGCATTCGCGCCCGTTGATCTGGCTGCTCTGTTCGTCGTTGAAAAGCCGGTCCTCCATGCCATCTCGCGTGCCTTTGACCGTGCCCGGGGCTGCGGCAATCACGTTCACACCGCGACGCATCTGGTCAAGAGACCGGAGGGCGAAATCGGTGCCTTGGTGCGTGTCGTAGCTGAGGGTTGAACAGCGGAAATCCTTCGCGTCGTGCGATGGATCATGATCCACATATTGCTGGATGAAACATTCTGCGCCGAGGTCACACTCAATCGGGACGTCCAACGAAAAGTCCCTCGCCGCAAGCGGGGTCGCGGCGAGGGTGGACATTAGCACGCCAAAGGCTGCTGCCCGCATCAGTCTGCGGTCAGAAGCGGTGGCTTGTCGCCCGATATGCGAGGTTTGTCGGGGCCGGAGAGCTTTAGGTCCAACTCACCGTTCTTGACACCTACGCGGACAACGCCGCCTTTCATCAATTTGCCGAACAGCAATTCTTCAGCCAGGGGTTTCTTGATGTGCTCTTGGATCACGCGGCCCAGTGGGCGCGCGCCCATCTTGTCATCGTAACCCTTGTCGGCCAGCCATTCGGCTGCGGGTTTGGTCAACTCGATAGTCACGTTGCGGTCCATCAGCTGCGCTTCCAGTTGCAGCACGAACTTCTCGACCACGGACAGGATCGTATCCTTGCCCAGCGGTGCAAAGCTGATCACAGCGTCCAGCCGGTTGCGAAACTCTGGCGTGAATGTGCGCTCGATAGCGGCCGTGTCCTCGCCCTCGCGCCGGTCGCGGCCAAAGCCGATGGCCGCTTTGGCCATGTCTGCCGCCCCCGCGTTCGACGTCATGATCAGGATCACGTTGCGGAAATCCACTGTCCGGCCGTTGTGGTCAGTCAGTTTGCCGTGGTCCATCACCTGCAGCAGGATGTTGTAGACATCCGGATGTGCTTTTTCCATCTCGTCCAACAACAAAACACAATGCGGATGCTGGTCGACGCCATCGGTGAGCATGCCACCCTGATCGAACCCCACATATCCCGGAGGGGCACCGATCAGACGGCTGACGGCGTGTTTCTCCATGTATTCCGACATGTCGAAGCGCAGCATTTCCACGCCCAGCGTGTCTGCCAGTTGCTTGGCTACCTCGGTCTTGCCCACGCCGGTGGGACCGGCGAACAGGTAGTTGCCGATGGGCTTTTCAGGTTCCCGTAGACCGGCGCGTGCCAGCTTGATAGCAGATGAAAGCGCCTCGATGGCGTTGTCTTGGCCGAACACCACGCGTTTGAGCGAGGCTTCGAGATCCTTGAGGGTCTCTGCATCGTCCTTGGACACGTTTTTCGGAGGAATGCGGGCGATCTTTGCCACGACATTCTCGATCTCCTTGGTGCCGATGGTCTTACGGCGCTTGGCGGCGGCGACAAGGTGTTGAGCCGCGCCCGCCTCATCGATCACGTCAATGGCGCTGTCGGGCAGCTTGCGGTCGTTGATGTACCGGCTCGCCAGCTCGACAGAGGTTTTGATCGCGTCGGAGGTGTATTTGACGCCATGGTGATCCTCGAAATAGGGTTTCAGCCCTTTCAGGATCTTCGTAGCGTCTTCGACCGACGGCTCGTTCACGTCGATCTTCTGGAACCGGCGGCTCAGCGCGCGGTCTTTCTCAAAATGCTGGCGGAACTCTTTGTAAGTGGTTGAGCCCATTGTGCGCAGCTTGCCGCCCTGCAAAGCAGGTTTCAGCAAGTTTGACGCATCCATAGCGCCGCCAGATGTGGCACCGGCACCGATCACGGTGTGAATCTCGTCAATGAACAGAACAGCGTCCTTGTGCTCTTCCAGCTCGGTCACGACCGCCTTCAAACGTTCCTCGAAATCACCGCGATAGCGCGTACCGGCCAACAGCGCGCCCATGTCGAGCGAATAGATGGTTGTACCAGACAGCACTTCGGGCGTTTCACCAGCCACGATCTTGCGCGCCAGACCTTCGGCGATGGCGGTCTTGCCTACGCCCGGATCACCCACAAGAAGCGGGTTGTTCTTTCGGCGGCGGCACAGCACCTGAATACAGCGCTCAACCTCAGCTGATCGGCCGATCAGCGGATCGATATCGCCCTCGCGCGACTTTTCGTTCAGGTCCACGCAATACTTGGCCAGCGCGCTTTCCTTCTTCTCGCCTTCGGTCACGCCTTGCGGCTCTTCCTCGGCTTCCGGCGCACCAGAGACAGGCCGCGCCTCGCCAAAGGCGGGGTCTTTGGCGACACCATGCGCGATGAAGTTCACCGCGTCATAGCGGGTCATGTCCTGCTCTTGCAGGAAGTATGCCGCATTCGATTCGCGCTCGGCAAAAATTGCGACAAGCACATTGGCGCCCGTCACCTCTGTCCGGCCGGAGGATTGAACGTGGATCGCGGCCCGCTGAATCACGCGCTGGAAGGCGGCTGTGGGTACGGCTTCCGACCCGTCAATGTCGGTCACAAGGTTCGACAGGTCGTCGTCCACGAATTCCTCAAGCGTGCCGCGCAACTCGTCGATGTCGACCGAACAGGCCTGCATGACACGGTGAGCATCCGGTTCATCGACCAGAGACAGCAGCAGATGTTCAAGCGTTGCAAATTCGTGCCGGCGTTCGTTGGCCAGCGCAAGCGCCTGGTGAATGGCTTTTTCGAGTGTCGTCGAGAATGAAGGCACGGGCAGTGCTCCTTTCGATCGGGGTCGGGTGGGGGCGCCAAGGTATGTCGAGGCCCCATACCAACCATGGCCTCATGTGTTTAAGTTTGGTTGAAGATCGCGCAGCTTCAAGGCTTTTCTTTGCCTTGACCCTCACAATGTGCGTGAGAAACGTTACTATGGTGTCACATTGGGCGCATCGGTGGACCCGCGCGTCTCAGAAGTTGTCCTTCCGGGTGCGGATTTCCGTGAATACGTCGGTGGCGTTGGCGCCCTCCATGCCCAGATGGGCCTGAACGGCGGGATCGTGGGCGCGCAGAAAAGGGTTTGTTGCCAGTTCCTCGGACAAAAGCGATGGAACGGTCGGGATGCCCGATGCGCGTTTTTCGGTCACCTCGCGGACCCGTGATATAAGGTCGGGGTTTCCGGGATCAATGGTCAGAGCGAATTTCCCGTTTGAGGCTGTGTATTCGTGGCCGGAGTAGACAACGGTGTCGCCAGGCAGAGTAGCAAGCTTTTGCAGGCTATCATGCATTTGCGGCTTGGTCCCTTCGAACACGCGACCACATCCGAGGGCCATGAGACTGTCGGCGGTAAAGATGGCCTTCGAACCCGGGAAATGAAAGGCGATGTGCCCGATCGTATGGCCAGACACGTCGATGACGACACCTGTTTCCGACCCAACGGTCACTTTGTCGCCCTCTGTCACCTGCACGTCGAGTTCTGGAAGTCGATGCGCGTCTGCCTCTGCCCCGATAACGCGGGCAGGGTGCTGAGCCAGAATGCCGGCCAACCCGTCCACGTGATCATAGTGATGATGCGTGACAAGAACATCGGTAAGCTTCCACCCCGTCTCGGCCAGCATGGTAAGGATCGGTTCCGCCTCAGGCGCATCGATCAAAGCGGTGTCACCCGTCTCAGGATCATGCGCCAGAAAGGCATAGTTATCGTCAAGGCAAGGGATTGTGCGGATGTCGAGGGGCATGGCAATTCGGCTCTTTGTGCTTAGTGTTAGGAACAAGGTGGTCCGAACGGGCCGGTTGAACAAGAGACGATCATGCATCTTGATGTGCAGGACCTGCGCAATTTCTATTACCGCAGCGCGTTGGGGCGGGCGGCGCAGGCATCGCTACGACGACGGCTCGTGGAGCTGTGGCCCGAGGCCAAGGGCCAGACAGTGGCGGGTTTCGGGTTCGCGGCACCCCTTTTGCGCCCCTATCTGAAGGAAGCGCGCCGCGTGATCGCTTTGATGCCCGGTCCCCAAGGGGTGATGCCCTGGCCGCCCGATATGCCCAACGTATCGGTGCTGACAGAAGAAACGCTCTGGCCGATCGAGACGGGTCACGTGGACAAGTTGGTCATCCTACATGGTCTCGAGACTTCGGAACGCGCTTATGACCTTCTCGAAGAAGCGTGGCGCGTGTTGGGGCCGGGCGGCAAAGCGCTGTTCATCGTGCCCAATCGCGCAGGGCTGTGGAGTCGCCGTGACCGCACCCCTTTTGGTTTTGGTCGACCCTATTCCGCCAGCCAGCTCGAGACGCAGTTGCGCAAACACCAGTTTCTGCCCGAACGGCATGTCGGCGCGCTTTATCAGTTTCCATCCAGCAGACGGGTGTGGATGAAATCAGCCGCTATGTTCGAAAAGGTCGGGCGCCTGATGCCAGGGATGGTGGCTGGCGGGGCCTTCATGGTGGAAGCATCGAAACTGGTCTACCCGCCCAAGGGCAAGGTGGTACGGGCGAAAGCGAAGCGGCAAAAGCTACCACAGGGCGTCACCGCCCCCGTGGCGGGGCGGGTTTAGAACGATCAAGTAACCGCAGGTGTCGGTAGGTCGTTCACGATGGCAATTCTGTCATCCGCAATTTCCGGTGCGCCCTCGAGGTACAGCAGTACGCCAAATTCGGTATCTGTCATCGCCTCGACCGCCGGGACGATGGCACGAATTTCGGTCCGATCTTCGGCTAAGTTGCGAAAGATCGTCAGCGCAACTTCGTCGGGAGTATCGACGCCAAGCGCCAGAACAAGCGCATCTTCATTCGGATCGAAGTCTGTAATAGTGATGGGCAGCAAACTGTCGCGCAGTTCAGGTCCAAGCGCGACAAGATCGGCCCCTTCGCCGGTCGTAATGTCAAAATCGAGCGCGTTGTTGATAATGATCTGATCGTCCCCGGCACCGCCATCCAGTGTGGCGCCATCCGTGACCAAGCCGTCCGCCGCGATGATCAGGTCATTGCCGTCGCCTCCGACTGCGGTGCCGTCAAAGTCAAAATCCAGCACTATCTGATCGTTGCCAGCGCCGCCAAATACGTTGGTCTCGTTACCCAGACCGTCAATGGTATCATTTCCATCACCGGCATCAATGTTCACAGTGGATACGCCGATAGTATTTGCCAGGTATGAGTTCGAGGCATCGACGGTGATGCTATCATCACCCGCAAGTGTCTGGATTGAATAGGTCGCGTCGATCCCTGTCCCAAGAACAGTCACAACGTCATCGCCGTCACTGCCGAACACAACAGCACCCGTCTGGTCATATTGCGTTTCAGTTTGTCCATCTTCGCCGGTGATTTGGGTCACAATGTCGGTCGAGCGCTCGGGGACTAGAAAAGGATCCACTGTGATTTCGGTCAGGTTGTCTTCGGTGAAGCCGTCCCCTTCTCCAAACGGATTCGTGTATTCGAATATCGTCACAGGGGCATTCGTGGCCAAAGTCGCGTCGGTGTCACGCGTGTCATTGACGAAGGGTTCCGTTCCGTCATCGCCCGTATTGGATGAAAAGCGACCCAGATCCACTTGGCCGACTTCCTCGGCCCCGGCGACATTGTCCCAATAGGCATCATAGAACAAAAACAGATCCTCGCCTTCGATTTCGAAGTCTTCCCCCTCGACCAGCGTGTCTGCATTGGCGGCAAGAACGTCTTCCGCAGATGGGGGGAAGTTGTCGATGTCGTCGACAAGAAAAAAGCGCATGGAGTAATCTGTACCGCTCGCGCAGCAGCCTGAGATTGCGAATTCTTCGGTTAGGCGCACGGCAACAAGCGTGCGCGTTTCATCTTTACCCACTTCAACCGAGATCTCATTGGCTCCTGGATCGAAGCTGAACGCCGCGCCAACGTCCGGCTCATCCGTTGTGTCCGGCTCATCAGGCGTGTCAGCGGAATCGCCATCGCGCGCCGCGTCGCCATCGTCCAAAGCCCCCAGCGTCAATCCACCCGACATCAATGCCAAAAGCAGCAAAGCACTCATACCAAATCCTTCTCCGTTCGCCCCCGAACTCGGGTAAGCTGTGGCTGACGCTAAACAGAGTCAATGCGGTGATCAGCAGCCAATCTCTATTGCCCCGCAAAACGTTGCATTCAGACCACGTGGCCTATCCTGCGGCTCGGAATCGGCCCCAAACGCGCACGTTTTGTGACGGAATTCTTACAATTCCTGAGGGCCAATAGGTCGCAGTTTTGTTAACCCCTTGAAATCATGAAATAAGCACCCCAGTGCCCGTTCACGAAGACATGTTGCGGGGTGGCAAACCCTCTGCTACATCCCCCCTGATTTTCACGCCTTGGCCAAAATCAGGGCGGTCCAACACCCCGGGCCATGCATCCGTGTGCAGCAATCCGGGCCAAGACATCGAAAGGGTGGACGTGTCCGAACCAGCTTCGATCTCCACAGGCATCGCAGCCCGCTATGCCACAGCTGTCTACGACCTTGCCAAGGAAGGCAAAGCCGTCAAAAAACTCGAAGGTGATATTGAAACCCTGACGGCTGCCATGGCCGACAGCGGTGATTTCAATGCCCTGATCCACTCGCCCGTTTACAGCCGGGAAGAGCAGGCCGCCGCCGTCACCGCGATCGCGAAGAAAGCCAAGCTGACCGACCTGATGTCGAACACGTTGGCCCTGATGGCTGACAAGCGGCGCCTCTTTGTGCTGCCGCAATTGGTCAAGGCGTTGCGCGACGTGATCGCCGAAGACAAGGGTGAAGTCACAGCTGACGTCACAACCGCCAAAGCGCTGACAAAAACGCAAAGCGACAAGCTTGCCAAGACGCTCAAGGCCCGCATGGGCAAGGACGTCACCATCAATGCAACCGTCGATGAAAGCCTTATCGGCGGTTTGATCGTAAAAGTGGGCTCGAAGATGATCGACACGTCGATCCGCTCCAAGCTCGCTTCCCTCCAGAATGCAATGAAAGAGGTCGGATAAATGGGTATCCAAGCAGCAGAGATTTCTGCGATCCTGAAAGACCAGATCAAGAACTTTGGTCAGGAAGCAGAAGTGGCCGAAGTGGGCCGCGTTTTGTCGGTAGGGGACGGGATTGCCCGCGTCTATGGCCTCGACAACGTGCAAGCCGGTGAGATGGTCGAATTCCCCGGTGGCATTCAGGGCATGGCCCTGAACCTCGAGAACGACAACGTTGGTGTTGTTATCTTCGGGTCCGACCGCGACATCAAAGAAGGTGACACCGTCAAGCGCACCAACTCCATCGTGGACGTGCCCGCCGGGAACGAACTGCTGGGCCGCGTTGTGGACGGTCTGGGCAACCCGCTGGACGGCAAAGGCCCCATCGCCTCGTCCGAGCGTCGCGTCGCTGACGTCAAAGCGCCCGGCATCATCCCGCGTAAATCGGTGCACGAACCGATGGCGACCGGCCTCAAAGCCGTTGACGCGATGATCCCGATTGGCCGTGGTCAGCGCGAACTGATCATTGGTGACCGTCAGACCGGCAAGACCGCCGTCGCTCTGGACGCGATCCTGAACCAGAAATCCTACAACGACGCTGCCGGCGATGATGAGAGCAAGAAGCTCTACTGCATCTACGTCGCCGTAGGCCAGAAGCGTTCGACCGTGGCGCAGCTGGTGAAGAAGCTCGAAGAGTCCGGTGCGATTGACTATTCGATCGTCGTCGCCGCAACTGCATCCGACCCGGCCCCCATGCAGTTCCTGGCACCTTACGCCGCGACCGCCATGGCCGAGTTCTTCCGTGACAATGGCCGCCACGCGCTGATCATCTATGATGACCTGTCCAAACAGGCCGTATCCTACCGCCAGATGTCGCTGCTGCTGCGCCGCCCACCAGGCCGTGAAGCGTATCCTGGCGACGTTTTCTACCTTCACTCGCGCCTGCTGGAACGTTCGGCCAAGCTGAACGAAGACAACGGTGCCGGTTCGCTGACGGCCCTGCCGATCATCGAAACGCAAGGCGGCGACGTGTCAGCCTTTATTCCGACCAACGTGATCTCGATCACCGACGGCCAGATCTTCCTTGAAACCGAACTGTTCTACCAGGGCATCCGCCCCGCCGTGAACACCGGTCTGTCGGTTTCGCGTGTTGGGTCTTCGGCCCAGACATCGGCGATGTCGTCGGTTGCGGGTCCGGTGAAACTGTCGCTGGCCCAGTACCGTGAAATGGCGGCCTTTGCCCAGTTTGGCTCTGACCTTGATGCCGCCACACAGCAGCTGCTGAACCGTGGCGCGCGCCTGACAGAGCTGATGAAGCAGGCGCAGTATTCGCCCCTGACGAATGCCGAGATTGTATGTACCATCTTTGCGGGCACAAACGGCTACCTCGACAACATCGACGTCAGCGCAGTTGGTAAATTCGAAGCGGGCCTGCTCAACTTCCTGCGGTCGCAAAAAGCCGACTTCCTGAAGTGGATCGCTGATGAAGATCCCAAGTTCAAGTCGGGCGAGAACGTCGACAAGATGAAGGCGGTCCTCGACGAGTTCGCTTCGACCTTCGCATAAGGGGATCGGGCAATGCCAAATCTCAAGGACCTGAAAAACAGGATCGAAAGCGTCAAGTCGACGCGGAAGATCACCAAGGCCATGCAGATGGTGGCCGCCGCAAAACTGCGGCGGGCACAGGAAGCTGCCGAAATGTCGCGCCCCTATGCCGAACGGTTCACCGCCGTGATGGCGGGGCTGGCGTCGGCTGCGGCTGGCTCTGACAGCGCGCCCAGGCTTTTGTCGGGCACCGGGTCGGACCAGACGCACCTGCTGGTGGTCATGACGTCGGAACGCGGTTTGTGCGGTGGGTTCAACACCAACATCGCCAAACTGGCACGGGCCAAGGCCACCGAGCTGCAAGCCGCAGGCAAGACAGTCAAGATTTTGACTGTTGGCAAGAAAGGTCGCGATCAGTTGAAACGCGACTTTGGCAACATGTTCGTTGGTCATGTGGATATGACCGAGGTCAAACGCATGAGCTATGCGGATGCCCAAGGCGTGGCCAAGGATGTGTTGGGCCGCTTTGATGCGGGCGAATATGACGCGGCGACGATCTTCTTCTCGAAGTTCCAGAACGTCGTGACGCAGATCCCCACGGCACAGCAGATTATCCCCTTTGCAATCCCCGAGGATTACGAGGGCAGCGACACGCTCTATGATTACGAGCCAGACGAAGAGGCCATTCTGGCCGACCTTCTGCCGCGCGGCGTGGCCACAGCGATCTTTTCCGGCCTGCTGGAAAACGGTGCGTCCGAACAGGGGGCTCGAATGAGCGCCATGGACAACGCGACCCGCAACGCTGGCGACATGATCGACAAGCTGACCATCGAGTTCAACCGCTCGCGTCAGGCTGTGATCACCAATGAGCTGATTGAAATTATTTCCGGCGCGGAAGCGCTGTAAGATACCCGGAGACGAAAAATGGCAAACGCTAAAGGCAAAATCACACAAGTCATCGGGGCCGTCTGCGACGTGCAGTTCGATGACCACCTGCCAGAGATTCTGAACGCTCTGGAAACCGACAACCACGGCAACCGCCTGATCCTTGAGGTCGCGCAGCACCTTGGTGAAAACACCGTGCGCTGCATCGCGATGGACAGCTCCGAAGGTCTGGTGCGCGGTCAGGAAGTAACTGACACTGACGGCCCGATCATGGTGCCGGTTGGCCCGAAAACACTGGGTCGTATCCTTAACGTCGTGGGCGAGCCCGTTGACGAAGGTGGCCCGGTTGAAGCGGAAGAAAAACGCGCCATTCACCAGGACGCGCCCGCCTTTTCAGAGCAGTCGACAGAATCCGAAGTCCTCGTGACCGGTATCAAGGTTGTGGACCTGCTGGCCCCCTACGCCAAGGGCGGCAAAATTGGCCTCTTCGGCGGTGCGGGCGTGGGCAAGACGGTTTTGATCATGGAACTGATCAACAACATCGCCAAAGTGCACTCCGGCTATTCGGTGTTCGCGGGTGTGGGTGAACGGACACGTGAGGGCAACGACCTTTATCACGAGATGATCGAATCCAACGTGATCAAGCCCGACAACCTCGAAGAAAGTCAGGTTGCGCTGGTCTACGGCCAGATGAACGAACCTCCCGGTGCGCGTGCCCGTGTGGCTCTGACCGGTCTGACGCTTGCGGAACAGTTCCGCGACGCCTCGGGGACCGACGTTCTGTTCTTCGTCGACAACATCTTCCGCTTCACCCAAGCGGGTTCCGAAGTGTCGGCTCTGCTCGGCCGTATTCCTTCGGCGGTGGGCTACCAGCCAACACTGGCCACCGACATGGGTGCGATGCAGGAACGGATCACCTCAACCAAATCCGGTTCGATCACATCCATTCAGGCCGTTTACGTGCCTGCGGATGACTTGACCGACCCTGCGCCAGCGACAACCTTTGCGCACCTCGATGCGACCACTGTTCTGAACCGTGCGATCTCGGAACTTGGCATCTACCCCGCCGTGGACCCGCTCGACAGTTCTTCGCGCCTGATGGACCCGCAGATCGTGGGTGAAGAGCACTACAAGGTGGCCTCGGACGTGCAGCAGATCCTGCAGCGCTACAAGTCGCTGCAGGACATCATCGCCATCCTCGGGATGGACGAACTGTCGGAAGAGGACAAGCTGACGGTGGCCCGCGCCCGGAAAATCCAACGCTTCCTGTCGCAGCCCTTCGACGTGGCGAAAGTGTTTACCGGCTCGGACGGTGTTCAGGTTCCGCTGGAAGACACGATTGCTTCGTTCAAGGCGGTTGTGGCCGGTGAATATGACCACCTGCCCGAAGGTGCGTTCTACATGGTTGGCGGCATCGACGAAGTGATCGCCAAAGCCGAGAAGATGGCGGCCGACGCAGCCTAATCGTAAGGCGGGCTTGGGGCCCGCCCTACATCTCAATCTCCGGGCTTAGTGCGGGGTTCACCCCGCCGCCCCAAAGAGGAGAACGATATGCAATTTGATTTGGTATCGCCCGAGCGTAGCCTCGCGTCCATGGACGCGACAGCCGTGCAGATTCCCGGTGCCGATGGCGACATGACCGTGATGGCCGACCACGCCCCCACGATCACGACACTGCGCCCCGGCGTGCTCAAGGTTGATGCGGGCAATGACACTCATGAATATGTCGTGACCGGTGGTTTCGCAGAAATTGGTGCGCAAGGCGTATCTGTTTTGGCTGAACGTGCGGTGTCGAAGGGTGACATGACGCAAGACCAGATGGATGCGATGTTTGATGACGCCCAAGACATCTACAATCGCGCCAAGGATGCATCTCAAAGCGACACCGGCCCGGTGGACGACGCGGCCAAACTTCTGGCAGACATGGCTGCTGTTGGGGCCGCGATTGGCCTGAGCACAAAGCAACCCATCCTGTAACACTCTGTCGGGAAATGTGTCGAAGGCCTCGCATTTCGCGGGGCCTTTCTTATGTGGACTACTGTCAAGTATGACTTTTGCTGTTGCTCAACCGTCTTCAAATGGCAGGGTTGA
>NZ_CANNGP010000021.1 GCF_947504105.1 uncultured Tateyamaria sp. | reverse complement strand
TCGAACTCGCAAATGCATTGGTCAAAGCAGACAGGCTATGGATGCAAAACCGTACTTGAACAAGACGGATACTCACTCAGGACCTTCGCTGCAATCTCAACCAATGGCGGCTTTGCCGGACTTTCTGGTTTTGGACCAATGTTTTGACTTAAAGTTCAAAGTCATCTGATGTTTCACACTTGGCTGGCTGCTTCACCTGCGTGCAGAACGTGAAGTTCCTTCAAAAACAATCCTGCCCGCAGGGTGCGCATGTCTGCGGTCCCTTGACCAGGCCCGCACATCTTGCGAGACGGGGAAATGCTTTCCTTCATTCTCCAACGTGTCGCCCAATCCGCCCTCGTTCTGTTGGTCGTCGGCCTTGTCGCCTTTTCCATGTTCCGCTTTGTCGGTGACCCAATCGACAATATGCTGGGACAGGAACGGACCATCGAGGATGTCGAGCGCCTGCGCGCACAGCTTGGTTTGGATCAACCCTTTGCCGTGCAGTACTATCGCTTCCTGGAAGGGGCGGTGCAGGGCAATTTCGGCGTCAGTTACCGGCAGGGCAGACCTGTGTCTGACATCCTGTTGGAGCGGGCGCCTGCAACATTGGAACTGGCCGCCGTCAGTGGCTTCCTGGCCATCACCCTCGGCATCGCGCTTGGCGTCTTTACCGCCATCCGACGAAACGGGCTCTGGGCCAATGTGATCATGTCGGCATCCCTGATTGGCGTGTCCCTGCCCACCTTCCTCATAGGTATCCTGCTGATTTACCTGTTCTCGGTTGAACTGGGCTGGCTGCCCAGTTTTGGACGCGGCGAGACGGTCAAGATCGGCAATTGGTCCACAGGGTTCCTGACAGCCAGCGGGCTCAAGGCCCTCATTCTACCCTCGATCACCCTCGGCCTCTACCAAATGACATTGATCATGCGCCTTGTGCGATCCGAAATGCTGGAAGTGCTGCGACAAGACTACATCCGCTTCGCCCGCGCCCGTGGGCTCAAGGAACGGGCCATCAACTTCCGCCACGCGCTCAAGAACACGCTTGTGCCGGTGATCACGGTCACGGGCCTGCAGTTGGGCAGCATCATCGCCTTCGCCATCATCACCGAGACGGTGTTCCAGTGGCCGGGCGTGGGCCTCCTGTTCATCAACGCGATCCAATTCGTCGATATTCCGGTCATGGCCGCCTATCTGATGCTGATTTCGGTCATGTTCGTGGGCATCAACCTGATCGTAGACCTGCTTTACTTCGCCATCGACCCGCGCCTGCGCGTGGATCGGGCGGGAGGACATTAAGATGACCGATACGGCCCAAACCCCGACCAAAGCGCCCACCCGCCTGCAACGCTGGGCGGATTCGGATTTCTTCTACCTGTTCAAATGCTCCCCCGTCGCTATTGTCAGTTTCGCCGTGGCCTTGATTTTGGTCCTGAGCGCGGTCTTCGCCCCGCTCATCGCGCCTTACAATCCGTTTGATCCCGCCTCGCTCAACCTGATGAACGGCTTTTCCCGCCCTATGACGCCCAACGCCTTCACCGGTGACAGCTTCTGGCTGGGCACCGATGATCAGGGCCGCGACGTCTTCTCGACCATCCTCTACGGCATGCGTATCTCCCTGTTCGTCGGCGTCGCCGCCGTGTTGTTTGCGATGGTGCTTGGCATCTCGCTAGGCCTCATCGCGGGCTATGTTGGCGGCTGGACCGAGACGATCATCATGCGCATCGCAGACGTACAGCTGACCTTCCCCAGCATCCTTGTCGCCATGCTGATCTTCGGGATCGCCAAGGGTGTGACCCCGATCGAATACCGAGATCAGATGGCCATCTGGGTCCTGATCATCGCCATCGGCCTGTCAGACTGGGTCCAATTCGCCCGCGTCGTGCGCGGCGCCACGCTGGTTGAAAAGAGCAAGGAATACGTGCAAGCCGCCCGCCTCATCGGCCGCAGCGGCCCTGCCATCATGGTCAAACACATCCTGCCCAACGTCCTGTCGCCCGTCTTGGTGATCGCCACAATCTCGCTGGCACTCGCCATCATCGCCGAAGCCACGCTCAGCTTCCTCGGCGTCGGCGCTCCACCCACACAGCCCTCCCTCGGCACTCTGATCCGCATCGGCCAAGGCTTCCTCTTCTCCGGCGAATGGTGGATCCTCTTCTTCCCCGCCTGCACGCTCCTAGCACTCGCACTCAGCGTCAACCTTCTGGGCGACTGGCTGCGCGACGCGCTGAACCCGAGGTTGCGGTGATGGAGAAGTATCTTGCGGGGATGTCGTTCGCCGTTTTGTTCTTCGTGATCGCTTATGATCTTGGCGCTTGGAGCCGATTTGTCGAACCCGACAATCCATTTAACTCCGTTGAGCTGGTATCATGGGTAACGGCTGCTGCAACGGCTGTATTGGCATTGCTAACCTTGTTCCTCGCCAAGGCGACCGCAAATATGGCCCGCGCAACATCGGAACCTCAAGTTGTTGCGAGCATCGAGGTCAATCAGTGGTCAGTCATTCACTTCGACTTGGTTGTGGAGAACACTGGCAATGCGACAGCATTCGATGTTCAGGTTAAGTTTCAAAAACAACCAGTGCTGTCGGAGAAAAAATCAGATCGCCCTTTTCCATTCACCCGCGTGAGTCTGCTGCGACCAGGTCAGATCCTAACAAGCTATTTGGCCGGATTTGAAAATTTAGAAGGTATGAAATATCCGGTGACTGTTTCTTGGAAGCGACACCCAAATCGTGTCGCGCGGGAGTCTGTTTCTTACATTATTGACATGAATTCCGCCGAGGGCGTGAGTTTCCTAGGCCGCGGTTCTGCACTCGTGCAGATTGCGGATGAGATCAAGAAAATGAGGAACGATTGGAAACCAATAGCAAGCGGCAATAGACGTTTGGATGTAGACACTTATACACAGGTTGATCGCGATGCGAAAGAAGCGGAACTGGAAGCATGGCGGGAGGAAGTGATGCGCAAAAGAGAGAGTGGAAACCAATGACCCACCTCCTCAACATCTCCGACCTCTCGGTCCACTACCCCACCCGCAAGGGCACCTTCGTCGCCGTCAACGGTGCCGACCTCACTGTCGCCCCCGGTGAAATCCACGGCCTCGTGGGGGAATCCGGCGCAGGCAAATCCACCATCGGTGCTGCCGTCATGGGCCTGATTGACCCGCCCGGCCACATCGCCGATGGCACGGTCAGCTTCCGGGGCGAGGCGATCAGTGGACGCGACGCCGCGGGCATGCGCGCCCTGCGTGGCGCAAAGATCTCCATGATCTTCCAGGACCCGCTCACCTCGCTCAACCCGCTGCTCACGGTCGAAGACCAGCTCACCGAAACCATCGAAGCGCATCTGAAATTCGGCGACAAAGCGGCCAAGGCCCGCGCCGTGGAACTGCTCGACCGCGTCGGCATCCCCGACCCTGCGGAACGGGTCAAACAATACCCCCACCAGTTCTCGGGCGGCATGCGCCAGCGCGTGGTCATAGCGCTCGCCCTCTGCTCTGAGCCGGATGTCATCATCGCAGATGAACCCACGACCGCACTCGACGTCTCGATCCAGGCGCAAATCCTCGACCTGATCAAGGAGCTGGCCCGCGAACGGCAGGTGGGCGTGGTCCTCATCACCCACGACATGGGCGTGATTGCCGACACGACCGATCGCGTGGCGGTCATGTACCAGGGCGCAGTGGTCGAAAGCGGCACCACAGCCCAAGTCATGGGCGCCCCCGAACACGAGTACACCAAGTCGCTCATCGCCGCCGTGCCTCGCGCCACGCTCAAGGTGCACCGCTTCCCACAACTCTCCTATGGCGGGCGCAGCACGAAGTTCGCCATCGAAGACCTCGCCCGCAACTGGCCCACCCCACCCAAATCCAAAACCGGCACACTGGTGCAGGTGGACGGGATCACCAAAACCTTCGTCCAACGCGATTCCATCATCCCCGCATGGCGCAAAATGTTCACAGCCGTGGACAAGGTCAGCTTCGACATCCGCGAGGGCGAGGTGTTCGGCCTCGTGGGCGAAAGCGGGTCCGGCAAATCCACCGTCGCGCGTATGATCGCCACGCTCTACGAAACGAACGGCGGCCATATCTATTTCGACGGCACCGACGTCACACAACTGGCCTCTCGGACAGAACGTGACGCCTACCGGCGCCAGATCCAGATGATCTTCCAGGATCCGTTTTCCAGCCTCAACCCGCGTATGCGGGTGGACGCCATCGTGGCCGAACCGGTACTCCACCACAAACTGCTCGAAGGGCGCGCCGTGCAGGACCGCGTCGACGAACTGTTGGACCGCGTGGGCCTCGGTGCAGACGCAGGCCGGAAATACCCGCACGAATTCTCGGGCGGTCAACGCCAGCGTATCTCCATCGCCCGGGCGCTCGCCACACAACCACGCTTCCTGATCTGCGACGAACCCACCTCCGCGCTCGACGTGTCGATCCAGGCGCAGGTGCTCAACATCCTCAAGGATCTGCAGGAACATCTGGGCCTCACCATGCTGTTCATCAGCCACGACCTACCCGTCGTCCGGCAAATGTGCGACCGCGTGGGTGTCATGCGGCAGGGCAAGATGGTCGAAGTGGCGGATACCGAACAACTCTTCGCTGCCCCAAAAGCGGATTACACCAAAGAACTCCTGCGCCTGATGCCCAAACTCGAAGGCCTCTCAACCGAAGGCCTCGAAGGCGACTGACACCCTCTTCTGGCCAACAATACCTTTGGGGGAGTTCGAGGGGGCAGACAGCCCCCTCGTCAGCAAAAATGAATCGCGTGCGCGGCAGCGCGCCTTTGGATCACCGCCCCATCCTGAGCGACAAGGCCCAGGCCAGCGCAGTCAGCGCAAGCAGCACCACCACGGCAACGGTCCAGCCCTGCGTGGCAAACACCTGCCCGATGACAAAAGCCCCGGCAATCCCACCCAGATAATAGCTGGCCAGGTACAACCCGTTGGCTGCCGCTTGATCATGGGTGGCAGTGCGCCCGACATATCCGGTGGCGACAGACTGGGCAAAGAACAACCCCGCCCCAACCAGCGCAAGACCCAACAGAAACACTGCCAGAACAGGTGTCAACAACAACACCAGGCCCACCAGCGACACGACAATCGCGCCGTGAAAGCTCGCCCGCGCGCCGTACCGCGCGACGGACGCGGCCGCCAAGGGTGTCGTCAGGATCGCCGGGGCAAAAACGAAGTATACCACCCCAATCATCGTCTGCGGCAAGTCAAACGGAGCCTGAGCCAGAATGAAATTGGCATAGGTGAAGGTCGTGACAAACACGAACAACAGGATGAACCCAATGCCCACCATCGCCACCAGCTTGGCGTTCTTCAGATGATCCAACCACGCCTCGATGACCGAGGGCCCGTCGGCAGTATCATGGCCACGGCTGTCCCGCGCCCCGATATAGAAATATGCAACCACAGCCCCTGTCAGGTTCAGCGCCGCAAAACCATAAAAGCTTTCGGCAAGGCCGAAATTCCCTGCAATCTCGGACGCCAGAAGTCGCCCCAAAAGGTTCGACGCGACATTCCCCGTAATATAGGCGGCCATCGCCCCACCAACGGCGGTCAGCGAACACTCCTCGCTCAGATAGGTCAGCGTCAGGGTAAAGGCGGCGGACATGAACACGCCCTGCGCCACGCGCAGTAAGGTGAAAGTGGTCAAGTCATCGGTACTGGCCAACAGCATGGTCGGGATGCTCAGCAGCGCAAGACACATCCAGATCCCCCGCTTGCGATCGATCCGCCGGGCAAAGATGGCCACCACCAGCGAGGCAAACGCCATCCCGATGGTCGACGCATTGACGGCAAAGCCCATCGCCGCTGGCGACACGCCATAGGTCTCCACCAGCGTGGGCAGCAAAGCCTGCGAGCCAAAAAGGTCAATCAGCGTCAAAAAGGCGATCAGCGCGATCATCGTTGACCGGCGGATCACCATGCGGCGATCTTCCGGCGTCTTTTCGGCCAATTCAGGCGCAAGGCCCGTCATCTGGGCAGTCACGGCCATGGGTCATGCCTCCGAGGTTTCGGCGCCGCGCAGTCGCGGTGTCCACGGGTTAAAAATTGGTTAGCGTGATCAGCAAACCATTGAATTTGCGAACTTTCATGTGTTTGTCCCCGTGGGGACACCCCACATCGGACCGGCTTCACTCATCCTTTTCTCGATTTCAGCTCCACCGCATTGGCACCATGAGGTGCCCCGAAATCATCGAACATCTCGCGCAGATCCAGCGTGCTTTCCCTCTCGATCTTGTCGAAATTCTGGGTCAACCAGCGGTCCGCATATTGCCGCCCCAGATCGCGCAAATGGATCAGGAACGCCCATTCCGAATTCAGCTTGGACGACGCATCAAGCGCCAGCATGTCGTCGCACCCGTCGATCATGTGCATGTTCATCACGCGGTACTCGTTGTCGGACAGGGCCCCGTCCTCGATCAACCGATGCACCAGATCAATCGTGCGCAGGTCGCGCAAAAGCGAGGCGTTGAACGTGATCTCGTTCATCCGGTTCTGGATATCCCGCGCACGGCGGGGGGTGCCGGGGCGTTTCAGCGGGTTGATCTGCACAATCACGATGTCCGAGGACGGCGAGTGATCGATAAAGGGGAACAGCACCGGGTTGCCCATATAACCGCCATCCCAATAGGGCACGCCATCAATCTCGACCGCCTTGAACATGTTGGGCAGGCAAGCCGAGGCCATCACCACGTCCAATGTCACTTCATGTCGGTGAAAGACACGCGCCCGTCCCGTTTCGACATTGGTCGCAGAGATATACAGCCCCATGTCATCGCATTTGGCGACCTTGTCGAAGTCGATGAAATCCTCAACCACGTCTCGCAATGGGTTCAGCCCCAGGGGGTTCAGGTCGTATGGCGAGGCCATCCGGCTCATCATATCCATCATCACGTAGCCGGGCGAGGCATCGAGCGACCAGGACCCCAGCATCATGTCGAGCGGCGTGCGCTTGATCGGGCTGCCCTGCCCTGCGCGGCTGACCGCGCGCCAGAAATCTTCGAGCGCTTGCCGCGCTCCGGCCGCACCCGCGTCGTACATTCCTTGCGTCGCAACCACTGCATTCATGGCCCCGGCAGAGGTGCCGCTGACCGCCTCGATCCACAGACGGTCCTCTTCGAACATCCGATCAAGGACGCCCCAGGTGAAGGCCCCGTGCGATCCCCCGCCCTGAAGGGCGAGGTTGATGGATTTCTCGTGACGCTTTGCCCGGCCGTTGGTGACTGACATGTCCCCGCCCCCTACTGCGCGACCCAGCCACCATCAACCGGCATCGCAATGCCGGTGACGGAGGCTGCGGCCTCGGAGGACAGGAATGTGCACACCGCACCCAGTTGTTCGACGGTCACGAATTCCTTGGTGGGCTGGGCCGCCAGCAACACATCGCGTTTCACCTCTTCCTCGGTGATGCCGCGCGCCTTGGCCGTGTCGGGAATTTGCCCCTCGACCAGCGGGGTCAGCACATAGCCCGGGCAGACCGCGTTTACGGTGACACCGTGCTGCGCGGCCTCAAGGGCGACGGTCTTAGTCAAACCGACGATCCCATGCTTGGCCGTGACATAGGCTGACTTGTAGGGCGACGCGACAAGGCCGTGGGCCGAAGCCACGTTGATGATCCGCCCGAACCCACGCTCTTTCATCCCCGGCAGAGCGGCACGAATGGTGTGGAAGGCCGAGGACATGTTGATAGCGATGATTGCGTCCCATTTGTCCAACGGGAACTCTTCGACCGGGGCGACGTGTTGGATTCCCGCGTTGTTCACGAGGATATCGACAGCACCGAACTGCGCTTCGGTTGTCGCCACCAGATCGGCGATCTGGTCCGGTTTGGTCATGTCGGCGCCGTGATAGGCGACCGTCCCCGCGGATTTGGCGTCAAGGTCTGCACGCGTCGCCTCAATCTCGTTCGCGTCGCCGAACCCGTTCAGCATGATGTTGAAGCCTTGGGCGGCGAAAGCCTCGGCAATGCCGAGCCCGATGCCGCTGGTTGATCCGGTGATGATGGCGGTGCGTGTCATGGGTGACCTCTCTGGACAATGCTGCGGCGCGGAAAGCCGTGATTGTTCAAGAGGTAGGGCCGCTTTGCATGTGCAGCAACTTTTTGGCGTTCACCTCTCTACCACGTGAGAAATGGCGCTAAGTGTTACCGCCGGAACCGGCTGTTTTCGCCGTTTTGCCTCATATTTGAGCGCAGGCGATGGCGCTTTGTTACAGTGTCGGGTCCTGCGTAGGTCCGACATCAAGCCGCGTGATGTGGTCAGCCATAGCGTTTGGAAAATACTGCCGCACCAAGGGATCATGACCGGGCACGACAAGTTTCCGCGCACTTGCAAGCCTTTGGATCGTGGCAAACCCGTCCAACATGTCCTGCATATCCACCACGATGGGAAAGGGTGTTCCAGTCAGGAAGTTGCCGTAGAAATGCGCAGCATCCGAGGCCAGCACCAACCACCCCGCCTGCGTGCGCACGCGCACGGCCTGCATCCCCTTTGTGTGGCCGCCTATGCGGTGCACGGTGATGCCCTCGGCAATCTCGCTGTCGCCATCGTGAAAGACCACCTTGCCGGAATAGAGCCGCTGCACCGCAGCAACAACATGGCTCACGGTGAAGGGTGCGCGGAGCGCGTCGTGACACATACACGGGCCGGTGGCATAGGCCATCTCGGCCGCTTGCAGATGCAATTTAGCATTCGGGAACAGGTGCAGACCGCCCGCATGATCGAAATGCAGGTGGGTCACGATGATCTCGGTCACGTCCTCGGGGTTCAGGCCGAACGGCTTCAACGCCTCACCCGGATCAAGGCGGATGGGTCGCCCCCGCGCCTGCCCTTCGGCAGCGTCAAAGCCGGTGTCCACAAGGATCACCCGCCCCTCCCCCCGGATCAGCCACATGTAGAAGTCGATGGGATCGGGGGCGTCGTGATTGTCGTCGAACATGTAATTGTCGCCACGCACACGCGCCGTCTGTTCAGCGTATTTGATGGCGTAGACTTCGTAGGTCATCTGTGGACCAGTTCAAAGGTGTTCAGGGTCTTTTTCGCAACCATGTCGGCGATCTTGGGACCGGTTTCGAGGTAGTGCGGCGTCTGCTGATGCGCCTCGAACGCCGCAAGGTCATCGTAGAGTTCATAGAGGAAGACTGTGTCGGGCTGGCTGGGGTCTGTGCACACGTCGAATTGCTGGCACCCGGGTTCATCATAGCGCGAGCGGCGCGCGTTGCGGATGATGTGCGACAAGAACGTGTCCTGGGTTCCTGGTTTCAGGTCGAAGATGACGGTGACTGCATATGGCATGGGTGCCCCTTTTTCCGTGCCCTCCGCAGTGAATGCGGCCGGGTATTTGATAATTCATACATTAATGTATACATAAACATATACGAGAAGCGAGTCGCTTTTCGCCAGCCTATGCCAAAAGGGGCCCGCGCCATGCACAGAAGTTTTGATATCGCCGTGTTTCAGGGGGATGGCATCGGCCCCGAGATCATGGCCCCCACGGTTGAGTTGTTAACCGGTTTGACGGTAGGCAGCGGCTATGACCTGAACTGGATCGACCTGCCTGCGGGTGCGGCGCATTATGCCAAGACGGGCGAGAGCTTGCCCGCCACTTCGATGGAGGGCGCCCGCGCGGCAGATGCAATCCTTCTGTCCGCCATGGGGCTGCCCAGCATCCGCTACCCGGACGGGACCGAAATTGCACCGCAGATTGACCTGCGCAAGGCGTTGACCCTGTTTGCGGGTGTCCGCCCCGTCACCATCCGGCCCGGACAGCCAACCCCTTTGGCCACCGACAAGCCCGTGGATTTCGTCCTTATCCGTGAAAGCACCGAGGGGCTGTTTTATACGCAAGGCCGCGGCGAGGTTGAGGCTGACGAAGCGCGCGAGACACTGCGCATCACGCGCGCGATCTCCGAACCCCTGTTCCGCTTTGCCTTTGACATGGCCCATGCGCGCAAAGCGTCGGGACAAGGGCCGGGCAAGGTGACGTGCGTGGACAAGGCCAATGTTTTCCGCGCCTTCGCGTTCTTCCGCGAGATGTTCGATGCCGAGGCGGCCAAGCATCCGGAGATCGAGGCCGATCACGCCTATGTCGATGCAACCGCATTGTGGATGGTCGAGCGCCCGTGGTCGTTCGACGTGATGGTGACCGAGAACATGTTTGGCGACATCCTGTCCGATCTGGGGGCTGGTCTGATGGGTGGCCTTGGTTTGGCGCCCTCGGCGGACATCGGGGCAGATCACGCGGTGTTCCAGCCCTGCCATGGTTCGGCCCCTGACATTGCGGGCCAAGGTGTGGCAAACCCGATGGCGATGATCCTGTCGGGCGCGATGATGCTGGAATGGCTGGCCGGGCGGCATGACATGCCTGCGATGGCAGAAGATGCCAAAAAATTGCGGAGTGCGGTCGATGCCATTGTGTCCGAGGGTCGCGTCCTGACCCGTGATCTGGGCGGAACCGCCGGGACAGCGGAGGTCGCTGCTGCTGTAAAAGGGGCGTTGGCATGATCCGGGTGGCCTGCGTCGGCGCGGGCTATTTCAGCCAGTTCCACTATGGCAGTTGGGCGCGCATGGATGGGGTCACTTTGGTCGGAGCCTGCGATCTGGATATTGAAAAGGCGCGCGCCACCGGCGCGCCTGCCTTTGACGATCTGCGCGTGATGCTGACGGAGGCAGCACCCGATCTACTGGACATCATCCTGCCCCCGCCCGCCCATGCCGCCACCATTCGTGCGGCCCTGACGGCAGGGATCAAATGGATCATCTGCCAAAAACCGTTCTGCATGGATATCGACGAGGTGCGCTCCATCGTTGCGGAGGCAGAGGCAGCAGGCGCGCGATTGGTTGTGCACGAGAATTTCCGGTTTCAGCCGTGGTATCGCGCCATCAAGGCCGAGTTGGAGGCCGGGTCGATAGGGGATGTGCTGAACGCGACCTTTCGTTTGCGCCCGGGTGACGGCCAGGGGCCGAAAGCCTATCTGGACCGTCAGCCTTATTTCCAGCAGATGCCCCGGTTTCTGGTCCATGAAACGGCGGTGCATTGGGTGGACACCTTTGCCTATCTCTTTGGCCCCGCCAGCGCCGTCTATGCCGATCTGCGCCGCATCAATCCCGTGATCGCGGGCGAAGATGCAGGCCACGTGATCTTTGACCATGGGCCGGTGCGGGCGCTGTTTGATGGCAACAGGCATCTGGACCATGTGGCCGACAACCTGCGCCGGACCATGGGCGAGGCGTTGATCGAGGGGACACAGGGCATACTTGCATTGCACGGTGATGGATCTGTCACGCGGCGCACCTTCGGTCTGTCAGAGGTCGGAACGATCCTTGGCCCCGACACATGGGACGGGTTTGGCGGCGATTGCGTGCACGCGCTGCAATCCCATGTGATCCGCGCAATGACAAAAGGCACGCCGCTTGAGAACACGGCGCGCGACTACCTGCGGGTTATTGCAGTGAAGGATGCAATCTATGCTTCGGCCAAGGAGGGTCGAAAGGTCACTTTGGAAGAGGTGGAGTAATGGGGGCCATGAGCAATGTGGAACGGGCCGTATCGGCCCTGCGCCAGATGATCTTTGCCGGAGAGTTGCCGCCCGGGTCTGACCATCTTGAGAGCGAGCTGGCCGAACAGCTGGGTATGTCCCGCACGCCCGTGCGCGAGGCGGCATTGATGTTGCAGGCGCAGGGTTTGGTCGAGATGCGACCGCGCCGGGGCATCCGCATCAGCCCGGTATCGGCCACCGACATGGCCGAGATTTATGACATCCTCACCGAGTTGGAGAGCCTTGCCGCCGCCCGCGCGGCACAAGCGCAGTATTCCAAGTCCGACCTTGCCACGCTGGCCACAGCCATCCGCGATATGGATGCCGCGCTGGCGGCGGACGATCTGCGGGCCTGGGCCGAGGCGGATGACCGGTTCCACCGCGAGCTTGTCCGCTTGGGCCGCAATGCACGGCTGAGCATGGTGGTGTCGGTCATGCGTGATCAGGTGCGCCGCGCGCGCGCCACCACCCTGTTCATGCGCCCCAAACCCAAACAATCGAACGAAGATCACCGGATCGTCTATCAAGCGATCGCGCGCGGGGACGTGCAGACGGCGCATGATACCCACCATGCCCACCGGCAAGCGGCGCGCGATATGCTGGTGGCGCTTCTTGAGAAGCACCAGTTTCACGGGTTGTAAGTTACGACGTGTGCAGCCGGGTCAACTCTTCCGCGCCGCGGCGCAGGGCTGGCAGAAAGTCGATCAGATCCACAAGGCTGCGGCGCTGGATGGGGGCGTGGGCCGACAAGGTGGCCAAAAGTTTCCCCTGCCCGTCCCAGATCGGGACTGCGACGGCAGCCATACCCGACATGAATTCCTCATTGTCCGTGGAATATCCGCGCATGCGCGTGGTTTCCAACTCGGCCTTGATGCCGTCCATGTCGACCAGCGTGCCTTCGGTATGCGCCTCAAGCGGTCGGGTCGTCAGAACTGTCCGCAGGATGTGGGGGCGCAGGGTCGACAAGTACATCTTGCCCGATGCCGTGCAATGGAACGGCACCTGCGTGCCGATGGGCAGCTGAATGCGCAGCGGCCATTCGGTTTCGACCCGGTCGAGATAGGTCATCCCCTCGCGGTCAGCAGTGGCAAGGTTGCAGGTCTCGCCCACCTCCTCTGCCACGCTGCGCAGGATGGTCAGGCGTGCCGTGCGCAAATGCTCCGATGACATTGTGCTGACGGCCAAGGCCCGCAGACGCGGGCCCGGCCCATAGCTGCGCCCATCCAGATCGCGTTGCAGGAACCCCTCGGCCTCAGCCGTCTGCAACAGACGGTGGACGGTGGGTTTAGGCAGACCCAATGCATCGATCAGGTCTGTCGGTTTGACGGCCACCCCACGCTTGGCGACCTCCTCCAGCACCATCAGCAGGCGCAGATTGGTGGGGATTTGGGTTTCCTTGCGGGGGCGATGATCGTCAGGCATGGCTCTACGGCATTATCTTTCTGGCAGCAGGAGCAGCGCGAGGTCAGGCGTTAGTGAAACGATGATCCACACTGAAATAAGGGCGAACAGATACGGCACGGTATAACGAAGCAGGCGGAAATATGGAACGCCTGTTACGCCTGACGCAACGTAGAGATTGAGACCGTAGGGAGGTGTGACGAAGCCGATGGATGCACCAACCAGGAAGATCACGGCGAAGTGGACAGGATCGACACCCACCGAGGCCGCAATGGGCGCAAGGATCGGGGCAAGGATGATGGTCACGGGCAGTGATTCCAGCACCATGCCACAAATGAACACGATGCCCATCGCTGTAAACAGAACCGGATAGTAGCCGCCCATTGAGGTTACGAAATCGCCGATCACCTGCTGCGCGCCCAGAAGCGACAAGATCTGTTGCATCACCACCGAGATAGCGATCAGCGGCGCGAGGATACCTGTGATCTGGGCCGAGCGCATAACGATGCCGGGGATCTGCGGAATGGTGAACCCTTCCACCACCAGCATAGAGATCGCGGACTTCTCTGACCAATCCTTGGATTGGTCCATGTTGAACACTTTGCTGATCACCCAGCTGACAAGACCCGCGATGATGCCAAAGCCCACGGTTACACCCGCCGCTTCGGTGGGTGAGAACTTGCCCGTGTAGATACCCCAGAGCACAAGACCGATGGCAAAGAAACCAAGCCATGCGCCCAGCGCGGTTTTGAACACCCGGAACGGGCTGAGGGCAATCAGGTACCCCCATCCGTTGCGCCAACAAATGATGAAACAGGCCAGCATCATGCCCAGGACCATCAACGCACCCGGGATGATCCCGGCAACGAACAGGTCGGAGATCGGCAAGTTCATCAGGAAGCCATAGACGATGAAGATGATCGACGGAGGGATGATGATCCCCACCGTCCCGCCCGCCGCAGCAGTGGCCGCAGAGAAGCGTTCATCATAGCCACCCTTGACCATTTCCGGGTGCAGCATAGAGCCGATCGTGGCGGTGGTGGCCGAGTTCGACCCCGAGATCGCGGCGAAGAGGCCGCACGCGCCAAGCGAGGCCATGGCGAGGCCGCCGCGGATCCAGCCGAGGCACGCATAGGCGAAGTCGGACAGGCGCCGGGCGATGCCGGAGCGGTTGATCAGGTCACCCGTGAGGATGAAGAGCGGCATGGCGAGAAGCGCAAAGCCGTCGGTGAACACGTCCTGAAGCGCCGCACCCATGTTGAGAAGCTGCAGTTCAAGCACGAAGGACATGCCGATCACCCAGTAGGCGATGACCAGAAAGACAGGCACGCCCATCATAAACAGGATTGTCACTGCAATGGAAATCAGCGTGATAAGGGTTGGATCGCTCATGCGTCACCTCCGATCACAGCGGTTTCGATCATCTCGCCCCCGTTGCGGTATTTGCGCAAGTCGGCGGACAGATTTTCCATCACGCGCGCTGTCAGCAGAATAAATGCGATGGGCACGGTGCCCAGGAACCACCACTGCATCACGTTGTCGGTACCAAGCATGATGGCGAAGTTGGCGGCGGCGCGGACGGTTTCCTGCGCCGTGGTGACCACCACAATCCAGGCAAAACCGAACCACAGGATCGCATCGAGTAGAAGCAGAGCCATTTGTATGCCGCGCGGCGCAATCTTGCGAAACTCGGCAAAGGCGAGGTGCGTGCGCAGCTTGACGTTATAGCTGCACCCGACCCAGGTCATGATGAGGAACAGGAACGGCGGCAGGGTCGTTGACCACGCCGGTTGCCCGCTGAGGTAAAAGCGCTGCACCACACCCGCAAAGATGATGTAGCCGATCGCCAGGTATGCGACGACCATTACAGCCGGTTCGAGGTGACGCTCAATAACAGGAACCGCACGATACAGCAGCGCCACCAGGGCGCCCCCCACGAAAGTGACGACGAACCCAATAGGCCACATTCCCGAGTTGCCGCGCAGGGCGGTCTGCAACTCGAATGAATCGCCTGTCATCAGGGCGGAGATGATTTCTCCCATGCCCGCAATCATGTCCATGCTGCACCTCCCTCGTGCCTGGCAAATCCGTTCCGGCATCTTGTCGCGTCAGGATACGGAAATCCATGCCGGTGTTACGCGACATGGACAGATGCTTGGGCGACATACGCCCAAGCCATTGATTTTGTGAGAAATCCGCTTCCGGATTAACCGCGCCACCAGCGGCGGGGTTCGACGTTCTCGGCCAGGGAATGCGGGTTCTGGCGAACACCGTCATAGATTTCCTGGTACGTGTCGATGCCATCAGCCCAGCCATTGATCCGCTCGCGCCACTGTTCCCACAATTGCGGTTGGAACTCGGGCGAGCACTGCTCTTCGGCCTTCTTGATCTCGGCGTCGGACAGTGCGGCAACGCGGACGTTGTTCTGAGCGAAGATCGTGTCGGGGCCTTGGTGCGGATGGCTGAAACCAACGGTGTTGACCAGAGCCGCCTCGTTTGCGGCCTGGACGTGCACCTGTGTCAGGTAGGACGATTCCATAACCGCATCCTGCAGCTCACCGCCAAGGTTGTCGAAGCTTTGCGCGTTCATGGCAGTGTGCTCGGTGCCGCAGAAGAAACGCAGGTCCACACACTGGCTGACCACGGGCGACATGTTGGCGTACGCCACGGCCGAGGCCCATGTTTCCGCACCATCGATCAGGCCCTGCTTCAGGCCGTCGAGGGTTTCTTCCCATGCAACCGGAACCGGGTTCAAGCCAAGGGCGTTCATCGCAATACGGCCAAGCTGTGTACCGGTCACGCGGTTCTTGGTGCCACGCAGCACGTCGATGTTGTCGACAGTAGGCTTGTCTTCCCACGACAGACCCAGCTGGATGCCGCGCAGTTCTGCGTGCGTAAACAGGAACTTCAGGCCGTGACGCTTTTCGAACGGGTCACGCAGGATGCGTTGGCTGTCTGGGCTGTACATGAAGTAGTACTGGTCGGCACGGCTGCGGAACATGTACGCATAGTCGAGCACGTTCAGGTAAGGCGCGCCACCGGCGGAGTTCTGAGTGGATGCCGCATAAAAATCGACGATTCCCTGCTGCGCTTTCTCAACGCAGGACAGCTGGCCACAAATCTGGTTGTTCCCGATGAATTCGATGCGAATCTCACCGTCTGTCCGTTCTTCGAGATCGCGCGCGAACTCAAGACAACCGGCGCGCTCGATCAGCAAGTTCTGCTGGTTGAAGCCGGCCGCGCCGAACTTCAGCACGTGCTTGGGCTCTTTCGCGAACCGCTTTTCGTAGGTTGATTCCGCTGCCGCCGCCAGATTGGCAAGGCTCATCGCACCACCAAAGCTACCCGCTGCAAGCAGCGTGGAGCTTAGGCCGTAGCGCCCTGCCACACGGAACAAATCACGGCGCGAGATGCCCGCGAGGTTTTTCTCAAGTTTCATGCAATCCTCCCTGATACACATTATTGAGACGTTTTATCTCAGAAAAGGCTAGCGCAGCTTCGACAATCTGCCTAGTCTTTTTTTGACTTTAAGGAAGGGAGGGTCCGTTTTGGAAGCCGATTATGTCATCGTAGGTGCAGGAAGTTCCGGCTGCGTGATCGCGAATCGTCTGAGCGCGGACCCGAACACGAAGGTTGTGCTGCTCGAAGCAGGCGGTCGTGACTGGAATCCGTGGATCCATATTCCGGTCGGATATTTCAAAACCATTCACAACCCGAATGTTGATTGGTGTTACAAGACTGAACCCGATCCGGGCCTGAATGGCCGCTCAATCGAATGGCCGCGCGGCAAGGTGCTGGGCGGGTCGTCGTCCTTGAACGGATTGCTTTATGTGCGCGGTCAACAGCAGGACTATGACCGCTGGGCGCAGATGGGCAACCGCGGCTGGGCGTGGGACGATGTGCTGCCCCTCTTCAAGCGGTCCGAACGCAACGAACGCGGCGCCGATGACTTCCACGGCGACCAGGGTAACCTGTCTGTCTCTAACATGCGCATCCAACGCCCGATCACCGATGCGTGGGTCGCAGCAGCGCAAGCGGCGGGCTACAAATTCAATCCGGATTACAACGGCGCCGATCAGGAAGGTGTTGGTTTCTTTCAATTAACTGCCCGTAACGGCCGTCGCTGCTCGTCCGCCGTGGCGTTCCTGAACCCCGCCCGCAGCCGCGAGAATCTGAATATCGTGACCCATGCCCAGGTCGAAAAGATCAAGTTGGATGGCAAGAAGGTGACGGGTGTATCATACCGCGATCGCAGCGGTGCATGGCAGACCGTCAAGGCGCGCAAGGAGGTGATCCTGTCGGGCGGTTCCATCAACTCGCCCCAACTGCTGATGCTGTCAGGAATCGGTGAGGCGGCGCAGTTGCAAGAGCACGGAATCGACGTGGTTGCCGACCTGCGCGGCGTGGGCAAGAATCTTCAGGACCACCTGCAGGCGCGCCTTGTCTACAAGTGCAATGAACCGACCCTGAATGACGAGGTGTCGAGCCTGTTCGGACAGGCCAAGATCGGCCTCAAGTACCTGATGTTTCGGGCCGGTCCAATGACCATGGCGGCGAGCCTCGCAACCGGGTTCATGAAGACCCGCGATGACCTGGAGACGCCGGACATTCAATTCCATGTCCAGCCCCTTTCTGCAGAAAACCCTGGCAAAGGCGCTGACCCATTTTCGGCGTTCACCATGTCCGTTTGCCAGCTTCGACCCGAATCGAAGGGTGAGATTCGGTTGGTCAGCAAGGACGGGCAGACCTATCCCAAGATCATCCCGAACTACCTGAGCACCGAGACAGACTGCCGAACAGTGGTCGAAGGCGTGAATATTGCCCGCCGGATCGCCCGGCATGCGCCACTCACGTCAAAAATCTCGGAAGAGTATCGGCCTCATGCCGATCTGCCGATGGACGACTACGACGCAACACTTGATTGGGCCCGCAACAACACGGCATCGATCTATCACCCGACCGGCACCTGCAAGATGGGTCAGGACAAGGGGGCGGTGGTCGACGAACAGTTGCGTGTGCACGGGATCACGGGACTGCGCGTCGCCGACTGTTCGATCATGCCCGAGATTGTCAGCGGCAACACCAACGCGCCCGCTATCATGATTGGTGAAAAAGCATCCGACCTGATCCGCGGCGTGGCCTAGGACACCAAGTGTCGGTCAATCGCCCTTAGGAGCAAGGCATTCGCACACGAGGGTGCTTTCAACCGCTGCGCCACTGCGGTTCAGGTTCGTGAAGGGTCTGCAACTGATCCACGGGCACGCCGCTCACCCGGTCGATCAACAGGCGGGCAAGTTCGTGACCTGTCGCAACGAGATCTTCACTCACTGTATCGATCTGCGGGTATAGCGTCGGCAGAATGGGCGTTGTCTGGCGGCAGATCAGATCATAGTCGCGGCCCAGGACCTGCCCCTGATCTGCCATACCGCCCATCAACGCCAGCGTCGCCAATTCGTTGTTGCTGATGATCGCGTCAAACGGATCGCTGCGCTGTGCCAGCGCTTGCCCGAACCCACGCGCCGTATCGATGGAAATCAGGATGCCCGTGTCGGTCGCGACCTCGCCCGTCAGCCCGTGGCGGGCCAGTGCCCGATGGAACCCACCCGTGATCTTGGCGAAGTTCGTGGTGGCATCATCCTCGGCCAGCAGGACAAAGCGCTTGCGCCCGCGCTCCAGCAACCGCTCAACCGCCATTTCGACAAATCGTTCGGCGTGAAAATCATGAAAGGCGTGGGCGGCGTAGAACTCGGTCCGCCCGTGAGAAACAAAGGGAAAATCGGCATCGATCAACATCTGCACCCGCGGATCGCGCGCACTTGTATGCGTAAGGATGATTCCATCGGATGTGCGGTTCTGAAGGACATAGCGCACCGATTCCTCGGGCGTGGCCCCTTGCAGGTCGGGAATGACATTCAGGTGGTACTTGGTGCCCGACAGATGTGCGCCGATCCCTTCGATCATCTGGCGCGTGTAGTCGATGGTGTTCTTGGCCGGTGACAAGACCAGCGTCAGGACGTTGGTCTGCCCCGTACGCAAGCGAACGCCTGCGCGATTGGGAACATATCCCACTTCAGCCGCTGCGGCCGCGATCTTGTCCCGTGTTTCCTTTTTCAGGCGCGATCCATCGCGCAACGACAACGACACCGTCGACAGGCTGAGACCAGTGATCTCTGCAATCGTCTTGAGCGTTGGTGGTTTGCGGGTCGGATCGGCCATGGCCTGCCTTGGATCAACTTGGGGTATCTTGTCAAAAGATCAGAGCAGGCGAACACATTCTGATCAACAACGAATCATAGTGCATCGTTGCAATTTTTAATACCGCTGTATCGCCGCGCTGCGGCAAATAAATGATATTTATTGATTTTTACCCAAAGCACCGCAGCAAAAATATTTGTTGCATCGTTGCAATTATCCGCCCACCATTTAGAGCAGGTTCCGTTCGGATTGCTGTGCAGGCGACCGGGCCGACGAATATCCAATGGGAGGACACCTGAATGTTTGCAACCAAAGGTCTGATGGCCCGATTGGCCACGGGCACTGCGCTCAGCCTTGTGCTGGGTGCCGGTGCGGCGATGGCAGACGATATCCGTTTCTGGACGACTGAAGAGCAGCCAGAGCGGCTGGCCAAGCAACAGGAGATGGCGGCGGAGTTCGAAAAGGCGACGGGCAACAGCGTTGAAGTGATCCCGGTGTCGGAGACCGAGCTGGGCACGCGCACGACAGCCGCCTTTGCCGCCGGAGACCTGCCCGATGTCATTTACCACTCGCTGCAATACGCCCTGCCTTGGGCCGAAGCCGGCATTCTGGACACCGAAGCCGCGACCGAGGTTGTCGACGGTCTGGGCCGCGATACGTTCGCCGCCGGACCGCTGGCGATGGCGGACTATGACGGTGACATTGCATCGGTCCCCGTCGACGGCTGGACACAGATGATCGTCTACCGCGCTGATCTCTTTGCCGAGAAAGGGCTGGAACCACCAAACACCTTTGCAAACGTGCAGGCTGCGCTTGAGGCTCTGCACAACCCGCCGGAAATGTACGGTTTCGTCGCAGCCACCAAGGTAGACGAGAACTTCATGTCCCAGGTTCTGGAACATGTCTTCCTCGCCAATGGCGTAAGCCCGGTGGGCGATGACGGTTTCCAGGAACTGGATGCCGCGGCCACGACAGAAGTGCTGGATTTCTACAAGGCCATCGCCAATGCATCAACTTCTTCGGCCAGCGCCCGCTTGCCCTGATCATGGTCACGGTGTTCGAGATCTGGCGCTATTTCCCGCTGTCCTTCCTGTTCATCCTTGCGCGGATGCAGTCCATCGACACCGATATGTACGAAGCTGCCGACATGGATGGCGCGTCGCCCTTCCAGAAATTCTGGTACCTGTCGCTGCCGATGCTCTTGGGTATCCTGTCGGTCCTGTTCCTGCTGCGCTTCATCTGGACCTTCAACAAGTTCGACGACATTTTCCTGCTGACCGGCGGCAATGCGGGCACGCGCACGCTGACCGTGAACGTCTATGAACAAGCCTTCGCCATCTCGAATATTGGAGCAGGGGCTGCGGTGGCCGTGGTGATCTTTGCCACGCTGCTTTTGTTCAGCTTTTTCTTCTTCAAATACATTTCTCAGGAGGAAGGGCTGTGATGTCGGGAGCCACAAAACAAGTTTGCGTCTTGCCGGAGGCGGGCGTGAGCGGGGTGCCTACGGCGGGCGGGGAAAAGGGGCGCTGCCCCTCTTGGCCTGACGGCCAATTCACCCCGGAGTTTATCTGGCAAGATGAAGGAGGATCGGCATGAGCATGCTGCGTCAGGGCACTGTAACCGGTGCATTGATTGGCCTGTTCTGGGCCTTTGTCATCGCCGTCACGGTATCTGTTACCTTGTCCTTTGCCTCAGGTCTTGGCTTTCGGCCCGGGTCTCTGGGTTGCCTTATCCTTGGCTTGGGCGGTGGGCTGGCAAGCATCTATGTGCGCGATGCGCGACTGGTAATGGGCGGTTTCATCCTGCTGTGCGTCGTGTTGATGTTCACACCACTGTCCCCGATTCTGTTTCAAGAGAACGTCCCGGTTCTGTGGCAGCTTATGGCCGTCATCTCCTTTGGTCTGTTCATGATCTGGCCCCTGACCCTCATGCTGGTCGAGGCGCATCCCGGTCCACTTACACGCCATGCATTTGAGGATGCGGTGATCCGGTTTCTGACCGGGTTCGGCTACATTGTCTTTACCGCCGCCGTGCTGATCCCCTTCTACGTGATGGTGATGACCAGCCTGAAATCGCAGCAGGCGCTGCTCAAGAACCCGCTCGATTTCTCCATCGAACTCAGCCGCGGCTGGGACCTGTTTCGCAGCTACATCGAGCTGTTTGGCCAGTTCAATTTCGGCAGTTACCTCTGGACCAGCTTCTATGTGTCGGTTCTGACGGTCCTGATCACGCTGCTGTTCTCCGTCCCCGGCGCCTATGCCGTGGCACGGCTGCGGTTCAAGGGGCGGGCCGCGTTTTTGCGCTCGATCCTGCTGATCTACATGGTGCCGATGATCGTGCTGGCGCTGCCGATCTATATCACCTTTTCCATGACCGGCCTGCGCAACACCATTCCCGGGCTGCTGATGATCTATCCGGTCACCACGATCCCCGTTGCCCTCTACATGCTGCAGGGATACTTCCGCGGCCTGCCGGGCGAGGTCGAGGAGGCGGGACTGATGGACGGCCTGTCCCGCCTGCAAGTGATCTGGAAGATCACCCTGCCCCTGTCGCTGCCCGCGATGGTGTCGGTGTCGCTTTATGTCTTCATGATCGCCTGGAACGAATTCCTGCTGGCCTTCATGCTGCTGGACGATCCATCGAAATTCACGCTGACCCGTGGGGTCGCGATGTTGAACTCCTCTGAAATTCCGCGCCAGCACCTGATGGCGGGCGCTGTGATTGCAACGATCCCGATCATGGCCCTGTTCCTGGGGCTGGAACGGTTCATGACGAAAGGGCTGACCGCGGGGTCGGTAAAAGGATGATGCGAGACATGACATCCACGGACATGCGCGACGAGGAAGCGCGCGCAATCCTGAAACGCAACGACAAGGGTGGGTACACGATCCCAACCTCGGGCCTGTATCCCTACCAATGGAACTGGGACAGTGCCTTTGCCGCGGTAGGTTTTGCCGAATTCGACATCGACCGCGCCTGGGCCGAGATCGAGACCCTCTTCTCGGGCCAGTGGGACAACGGGATGGTGCCGCATATCCTGTTCCATGTACCCGATGACGGGTATTTCCCGAACCACGACGTGTGGCAGGGCACGGGTCCGATCCCATCGTCAGGTATCAGCCAACCGCCCGTGGCGGCGACCATGGCGCGGATGGTGCTGGAAAAGGATACCGATTTTGGTCGGGATCGTGTGGCCGAACTTTATCCCAAGATGGTCGCCTGGCATCGCTGGTTCATGGATTGGCGGCTGGATCACGGCGCCGTCTGCGTCACGCATCCATGGGAAGCGGGTCGCGACAACGCCCCCGATTGGGATGCCGCGATGGCAGCCATTACACCCGATGGTGTAGGCGAGTACACGCGCCGCGACACGACCCATGTCGACAGTTCAATGCGGCCCACGAAATACGACTACGACCGCTATATCTGGCTGGTGCAACGGGGCGCGCGGTTGGGCTGGGATGAGGCAGCAATGCTTGAGGACACCCCTTTCCGTGTGGCCGACCCGACCATGACCTTCATCCTGCTGCGCGCCACGCGCGACCTGATCACCATAGGCGAGATATTGGGCGAAGACGTGAACGAGTTGCGCAGATGGGTCACCACGCTGGCAGCAGGGGCGAAGACACTTTGGAACCCCACGTTGGCCTGTTTTGACGGACGTGATGTTGTGGGCGGCAGCTGGGCCGGATCCATATCCAACGCGTCGTTCCTCTGCTGATATGCTGGTGTCGACCACCCCGACATGCGCACCCGTCTGGATGAAGTGATGGCGCTTTCGAAATATGGTGTGCCGTCGCTCACCCCGGATGACGCACGCTTCGACGGCAAGCGCTACTGGCGTGGGCCTGTTTGGGCGATCATGAACTTGATGATCAGCGAGGGGCTTATGGACTTCGGCCTGCCCCAGGGCACGGCGCTCCGCGCCAATACCGCAGACCTGATTGCTGAGCACGGATTTGCCGAATACTTCGACCCCCGCGACGGGGCCCCCGCGGGCGGCAGCACGTTTACATGGACCGCCGCCGTCTGGCTGGCCTGGGCCTCTCCCAACACTGAAGGAGCGTAAAGATGGGCGCGATCACTCTGAATGCCGTCGAAAAGTGGTACGGCGAGGTGCAGGTCATAAAAGGTGTTGATCTGGAGATCAACGATGGCGAGTTCATCGTCTTTGTAGGCCCCTCGGGCTGCGGCAAGTCCACGCTGTTGCGCATGATCGGGGGGCTTGAGGACATAAGCCGCGGCTCGCTCGACATCGATGGTCAGGACGTGACCGATCAGCCGCCCAGCAAGCGCGGTCTGTCGATGGTGTTTCAGTCCTACGCGCTCTACCCCCACATGTCCGTGCGCGACAACATGGGGTTCTCGCTGAAAACGGCGGGTGCGCCAAAAACCGAGATCACCGAAAAGGTGGACGCCGCCGCCGAGACCCTGAAACTCGATCAGTATCTTGATCGCCGCCCCAAGGACCTGTCGGGCGGGCAGCGCCAGCGTGTTGCCATTGGCCGATCCATCGTGCGCGAACCGACGGCGTTCCTGTTCGACGAGCCACTGTCGAACCTCGACGCGGCCCTGCGGGTCGAGATGCGCTACGAGATTTCCAAGCTGCACCAGGCGCTGTCAGCCACGATGATCTATGTCACCCACGATCAGGTCGAGGCGATGACGCTGGCCGACCGCATCGTGGTGCTGGACGCGGGCCGTATCATCCAGGTCGGCACCCCGCGCGAGCTTTACAATCACCCCGGCAACGTCTTTGTGGCGCAATTCATCGGCAGCCCGAAGATGAATGTTTTTGACTGCGAGGCATCAGGCGACAGCTACACCGTGTCGGGCGGCCGGACGGGTCCGTACCCTGTGGCCGCAGGTGCTGTGCAGATGGGGATGCGGCCCGAGCACATTGTCGTGGGGACCTCGGGCACGGGGCAGTGCGATGGCACCGTGGACGTGGCCGAGTATCTGGGGGCCGACACATTCGTTCTGCTGGACTGTGGCGCAGCGGGTCAGATCAACGTGCGGATTTCGGGGGATGCACAACTGAAGGTGGGCGATTTGGTGGGGCTCAGCTTCGATCCCGAGCGCACGCATTTCTTTGATGCGGATGGGAACACGATCACCGCATAAGCTGGGCCAGATACGTCACTCAGTCGTCCCACGCGACGTCATACGTCATGACGACCGACCGCACCTGATCCTCGGTCAACCCCTGCGCGCCCATGCCTCGCGTCATCAACGCCAGCCGTGCCGTATCCTCAAGCTCTTCGATGGCGTTACACGCCGCTTCCACATCCTTGCCTGCGACCACGGGCCCATGGTTCGCAAGCATCACCGCCGACCGCTTGCCGGCAAGGCCGCGCACCGCCTCACCCATCGCCGGATCGCCCGGCAGGAAGAAGGGGAGCAACTGAACCTTGCCAAGTTTCATGATGCCGTAGGGTGTCAGGGGCGGCAGGAAATTGTCTTCATCCGCACCGGGCAGCATGGACAACGCAACTGAGTGGCAGGAATGCAGATGCACTACGGCACCCGCCACACTGCGCGTGTCGTAAAACGCGGTGTGCAGCGGCATCTCCTTGGTGGGCTTATCTCCGGCCACATGCCGCCCACCCGGATCGAAACGGCTCAGCCGCCCCGGGTCCAACCGTCCAAAACTCGTGCCGGTGGGTGACACCAGCAGCCCGCCATCCTCGGTCCGGGCCGAAATGTTGCCCGTCGAGCCATGGGTCAGCCCCCGGTCGAACAGGGACTTCGCCAGCACGCAAATCTGTTCGCGCAACGCGCTGTCCGCACTCATGCCCGCAACACCTGATCCGCTTTTTCAAAGAAATCCTCGGTCCCGAAGTTCCCCGACTTCAAGGCAACAACCAGATCAGGCCCCGCGCGCAAAGCAGGCACACCCGGATCGATCTCCGGTCCGATGTCCAACGTATCAAGGCCCAAACCTTCGACCACCGCGCCCGACGTCTCGCCTCCGGCAGTAATGATGCGGGTCGCCCCACCGTCGCGGACCGCGCGGGCCACATCGGCAAAAAAACCTTCGAGTGCCACGGCCGACTGCTCACGGCCAAACTGATCCTGTACGTGTCGCACCACTTCCGGATCGGCAGAGGAATAGAGCAATGGCACCCCATCCTGCGCCAAGGCCCACAGCGCTGCATCACCAGCGGTCAATCGCCCTTCGATCACATCAGCTGCCAGAACCTCGCGCGCCGGATGCCGGACCGCGTGATAGGCCACCTGCGCCCGTGTCGCGATGGAACAGGAACCAGACAACGCCACGGCGCGACCGCCCTGCCCCATCCAAGGCACATCCCCGGCGACACATCCGAAGTTCGCGGGCAAACCCAACGCCACGCCCGATCCACCCGTGATCAAGGGCAGATCCCGGGCCGCTGCACCGATGGCGCGCAAATCCTCATCCCGGATCGCGTCCACCACGATGTGCCGCTTGCCCGCCGCATGCTCGGTGGCCAAGCCCGTACGGATCGCATCCGCCCCGGCAAACACGGACCCAGCGGCCACATGCCCCACCGCATATTGGGTCTGCTGCGCCAACCACCGACGAAGATCAGGGTCAGTCATGGGGGTCAGCGGATGGTTCTGCATCCCGCTTTCGCTCAACAGCACATCATTCACGAACAGGTGGCCCTGATAGACCGACCGGCCCGTACCGGGAAAAGCAGGGCAAACAATCACCTGATGGGCGTCCAATGCCTCAGCCAGCGCATCAGCCACGGGGCCAATATTGCCCTCCGGCGCGCTGTCAAAGGTCGAACAATACTTAAAGAAGAACTGCGTGCATCCCTGCGCTCTTAGCCAGCCCAAAGCCTCCAGCGACTTTGCCACTGCATCGGCTGGATCAATCGAGCGCGACTTGAGCGCAACGACGCCAGCTTCAACCGACGGGTCTGCATCCGTGCCAGGCACACCAGTGTACTGCGTCGTGCGCATCCCCCCCTTGGCGAGCGTATTGGCCAGATCACTTGATCCGGTGAAATCGTCCCCGATACATCCCAGTTTCATCTTGGCCCTCCTGCCCGTCGCGCGCACGAAAGCACCCTCACGCCCGCATTGGCAAGCCCACCACCACCCCGCCCTGTAATTTCGGGATTTCCGCAGCGGCGCACCCCCTTGCGAATAAGGGCGCGGCACCTATAAGTTCGCCCGAAACGCGACAAGCCTGAAAGGGGCGCACCTTGGCTTTCACACCAGCGATCACCGGCACGGGCCTGTTCACACCAGAGCAATCCATTTCTAACGCGGAATTGGTCGAGGCATTCAACGCCTATGCCGATCTTTACAACGCCGAACACGCCGACGCGATCGCGACGGGCGAGGTCGAGGCCAAAGACCATTCGTCCGAAGAGTTCATCTTCAAGGCCTCGGGGATCGAAAGCCGGTTCGTGATGGACAAGTCGGGCATTCTGGATCCCAAAGTCATGCACCCGCTTTTGCGTCAGCGCAGCGATGACGAACCGTCGATCATGGCCGAAATGGCACTGGATGCGGCCCAAAAGGCGCTCGCGCATGCGGGCAAGACGGCAGCGGATGTGGATGCGGTGATCTGTGCGGCATCGAACCTTGAACGCGCCTACCCGGCTGTGGCCATCGAAATCCAGCAGCTTCTGGGCATTCAGGGCTTCGCCTTTGACATGAACGTCGCCTGCTCGTCGGCCACGTTCGGCATTCAGGCGGCCGCGGACATGGTGCGCTCGGGATCGATCCGCTCGGCCCTTGTCGTGAATCCCGAGATTTGCTCGACCCATTTGGAATGGCGCGACCGCGATTGCCACTTCATCTTTGGCGACGTGGCAACGGCCACCCTGATTGAACGGGCCGAAGACGCCAAAGGCCCCTATTTCGAGATCAAGTCAACGCGCTGCGCCACCGAGTTCTCGAACAACATCCGCAACAACAATGGCTACTTGCGCCGGTCCCGCCCGGATGGAGTGAAAGACCGCCGCGACATGCAGTTCATGCAGAACGGGCGCAAGGTGTTCAAGGAAGTGCTGCCCATGGTCAGCCAGCACATTGCCGGTCACATGGCCGACGAGGGTGTCGAGGCATCGGACCTGAAACGGCTCTGGCTGCACCAGGCCAACAAAACCATGAACGACTTCATCGGAAAGAAAGTGCTGGGGCGCACGCCGGAGCCCGGAGAACAACCCAACATCCTGCAGGACTACGCCAACACGTCCTCGGCCGGGTCGATCATCGCGTTTTCCAAATACTCAGACGATCTGGCGGACGGCGATACCGGCATCATCTGTTCCTTTGGGGCGGGCTATTCCGTTGGGTCCGTGCTGGTGGAACGGCACGGCTAACCTTCGTCCTTGCAGCACGCGGACCAGGCAGGGCAACCTGACCTCGCTTGCCGGTACTTCTATCTCGGATTGCATTGGGGTGGGTGGGCAGTGATCCACGATCACAATCAGCGAACAGCGCCCAAGCAGGCTAAGGCTCAAACCTAACACCAGTCTGCTACAGCTTCTTCAGAGACACCCGCTTGTGCACGTCCTCGACGCTCTCGCAGCGCTCGGAATAGCGGTCCACAAGATAGTCTTTGCGCCCGCGCACCATCCACGTGAATTTCACCAACTCTTCCATCACGTCCACGACACGGCGGTAAAACGGCCCTTCGGGCAGACGCCCGTCCTCGAACTCCAACCACGCCTTGGCGATGCTGGACTGGTTGGGAATGGTGACCATGCGCATCCATCGGCCCAAGATGCGCATCTGGTTGACAGCATTGAAGCTTTGCGACCCGCCAGAGACCTGCATGACGGCCAGCGTCTTGCCCTGCGTGGGGCGAATGCCACCCTTCATGGACAAGGGGAGCCAGTCGATCTGGGTCTTCATCAGGCCGGTCATCGCGCCGTGGCGCTCGGGGCTGGACCAGACCATGCCTTCGGACCATGTCGCCAGTTCACGCAGTTCGACCACCTTGGGATGATCCCCGTCGGCATCATCGACAAGGGGCAGGCCGGACGGGTCGAATAGCTGTGTTTCGCAGCCCAGGTGGCACAGGATGCGCGCCGCTTCCTCGGCAGCGCGGCGTGAGTAGCTGACATCGCGCAGCGAGCCGTAAAGCAGCAGGATGCGCGGGGGGTGACCCGGATCACCGCGCGCGCGCAAGGCATCTGTATCGATCTGCGGCAACGCTTCGGCCACAAGGGCCGGAAGATCCTCAGGCACTTTCATCCTCGAGATGCAGTTTCATGTCGATCAGGACCTGTTGCAGCAAGGTCGTTTCTTTCAACAACCGCTTGGCTTCGTTGACAGTGATCACGCCATCTTCGATCGATTGCTGGTATTCGGTCATCAGCATGGCAAAGCGCTGGCTCAGGGCAATCACGTCCGAGTTTACCCCGCCCGACCGTTCGTCATTGGGGCGGCGGTCATCGTGGCTGAGCGTAATGCCCTGCAGCTCGGCCAGCGCGCCGGTGACGTGCGGGTAGCTCGCCGCTTGCTCAAGAGCAATCACCGCGTCAATGGGCATGAAACGATCCGCGTGCTCGGCGTTGTCGGAATAGTAGCGGCCAAGGGTCGCCTTGGATTTGCCAGTGAGACCGCACGCCGCCTCGATCCCGACATCCTTGACCAAGGATTCAGTATGTTTCTTCAGATAACTGCCAATGCTCATCGGCCTGCCCCCTGTTACGCGTGGCACCTATTCAACCGCACACGCGGGGAACTTGGCCAGTCTTTTCCCATTAATCATCTAGCTACCAAATGTCATTTTTAAAAGCATCCCAACGGTTTTCGGGATGTAACAAGTGCCCGGCGCCCCCAAGCGTCGGGACCGGGTGGGGTCAGTCACATCCTCTGTCCCGTGGGGGCGACAGGCCGGTCTGACCGGCAGCAGGAATGGCCGATCCGTCGGAGGTTGTGAGTATCGGGGCGGGCACCATCCCCAATCGGGCGCGTAAGCACCCAGGGCCAACCCCATCGTCACCCAGTGCCGAAGCGGCGCAAGGGCATGTAACGCAGGCGACAAGATCATGCGCGCGGCCCTTGCACCCACCTGGCACTCCCCCCTTGCCGTGACGTGTGGGCCGATTTAAGCAGCCGATCATGGCTAAGCTCTACTTCCACTATTCAACCATGAACGCGGGCAAATCGACGGTGCTTTTACAAGCCGCGCACAATTACCGCGAACGAGGGATGGAACCCTATCTTCTTACAGCGTCCTTCGATGACCGGGCAGGCGCCGCGCGGATCGCGTCACGCATAGGGATAGGGGCCGAAGCGGACACATTCACCAACACAGACAACCTTTTTGACAAGCTTACCACGCAGCGGGCAGCAGGCCCTGTCGCTTGCGTCTTCATAGATGAAGCGCAATTCCTGACCGAAGATCAGGTCTGGCAGCTGGCGCGCGCCGTGGACGACCTGAAGCTGCCAGTGATGTGCTATGGCCTGCGCGTGGACTTTCAGGGCAAGCTTTTTCCCGGGTCTGCAACACTGCTGGCCCTCGCAGACGAGATGCGCGAGGTGCGCACGATCTGCCATTGCGGGAAAAAGGCGACCATGGTGATCCGACAGGACGCTGACGGTGATGCGATCACCGATGGTGCCCAGGTGCAGATTGGCGGGAACGAAACTTATGTCTCGCTCTGCCGCAAACACTGGCGCGACGCCGTTGGGGACATCTGAGGCCGCTATCGAATGGCGGGAACGACGCCTGCCCGCTTGCAACATCACACGCGGAAATCAGATATCATACGCGGGCGGGATTCCCACTGTCGCCCGGCAGCGTCTGTTTTCACGACTCCCAAGGTGCTGTCCTGACCGCTGTGCCGGCACCGACCAACGGGGTGATGATATTATGCACACAGCACAACAAAAGCGGCGGCCATTGTTCGGTTTCCCTGGACGGGATCCGGGCCACCAAAGCCACCCGGATCGATCATATTACCGCCCCAGGTGATGGGAGTCCTGAAGCTTGTAGACAGGCGTGTCAATCCCCTCGTACCGCGCCTTGATCTGCAACGACAGGTACTGCGAATAGTGACGCGACTGGTGCAGGTTGCCGCCATGCATCCACAGGTTTTCCTGCTGCGTCGGCTTCCACATGTTGCGCTGCTCGCCTTCCCACGGGCCCGGATCCTTGGGCGTGTCCGACCCAAGGCCCCAGCACTTGCCCACCTTGTCGGCAGTGTCCTGATCGACCAGATCCGCGATCCAGCCATTCATAGAGCCATACCCAGTGGCATAGACGATCAGATCAGCCTCGAGCTTCGTGCCATCGTCCAACACGACACTGTCCTCTATCACCTCTGTCACCTGGCCGTGGGCCAGCTTGATCTTGCCATCGATGATCAACTGGCTCGCGCCCACGTCGATGTAGTAGCCGGACCCACGACGCAGGTACTTCATGAACAGGCCGGACCCATCAGCCCCCCAGTCCAATCGGAAACCAGCCTTTTCGAGACCGGCGTAGAAGTCGGCGTCAACTTCCTTGATCTTGTCATACACGGGGATCTGAAACTCGTGCAGGATCTTGTAGGGCAGTGAGGCAAAGATCATGTCGGCCTTCTGGGTGGTCACACCCGCCTCGACCGCGCGTTCAGAATAAAGATCGCCAAGGCCAATCTCCATCAACGGCTCGGAGCGCACAATATGCGTGGTCGACCGCTGCACCATGGTCACATCCACATCGCTTTCCCAAAGAGCGGCACAGATGTCATGGGCCGAGTTGTTGGACCCGATGACTACAGCCTTCTTGCCCCTGTAGGCATCCGGACCGGGATGTTTCGATGAATGGTGCTGATCGCCCTTGAACGCGTCCATACCCGGGAAATGCGGCACGTTGGCCTTGCCGGACATGCCGGTGGCCATGACCAATTGCTTGGGACGCAGGGTGATGTCCTGGCCATCGCGTTCTACGACAACGGTCCATTCTTTGGCGTCCTCATCGAATTTGGCGGATCTGGCCGTCGTCTGGGTCCAGTAGTTCAGGTCCATGACCTTGGTGTACATTTCCAGCCAGTCACCAATCTTGTCCTTGGGCGAAAAGACGGGCCAATTTGGCGGGAACGGCAGGTATGGCAGGTGGTCGTACCAGACCGGATCATGCAGGCAGAGCGACTTGTAACGGTTGCGCCAGCTGTCACCGGCCCTTTTGTTCTTTTCGATGATGATGGTGGGCACACCCAATTGGCGCAATCGGGCCCCAAGCGCGATACCGCCCTGCCCACCCCCGATAATCACCGTGTAGGGCTGAACAGAATGCCCCAGCTCTGCAATTTCCTGATCCCGCTCTTCGCGCCAGGATTTGCGGCCCTTGCCCGCACCATGCTTGGCGCCAAGAGGACGTTCATAGCCCAGCGGCTCTTCATACCCCTTCAATTCGGTCATTGAAGTAAGAAGGGTCCAGATCAACCCGTCTTTCAGACGGATCAGCCCGTAGCCGCGGGATACCTCGGTTTCGAACGTGATCCAGGCCGTCGTGATGCCACCTTCTTCTGTTGCAACCTCGTCTTTGGCAATTTGCCAGCCGGATGGCTTCGTCTTGCCCAGCTGCGATGTCAGCATGTCACGGATGTCATCGTGGCCTTCCATCGTGCGGATGTTCCATGTGAACGACACAAGGTCACGCCAGTAGCAATCGGCCTGAAACATCGACACAGCCTCATCGACATTGCCCTGGGCCAACGCATCTCCGAAACCGGTCAGCGTCGCTTCCACCAGGTCATTGTGAGTTGTATCCAGCATGTTGGGGTCTCCTCTCTCTGGTCAGAGACAGTTTTCGCGGAATCGATCCCCCCGCATACGGAAAGACCGCTGCTTGCTGCGATGCAGCTACAAAACGCGATCGGGAGTGTCGCAAACTGTTGCAATGCAACAGGGTGTTGCATCACGACCGGCGCAGACCCGCCCGCTTGATCTGGCGGTGTATCGTAGACCTGTCCACGCCGCGCAAACGCGCAACCCGGGAAATGTTCCACCCGCACTCGGTCAAGGTGCGTTCAAGGTCCCCAGTCCGTTCGGCCCCGTTACGGGTCAACGGCTTGATCACCGGATCGGGAAGCTGTTCGACATCGATATGGCCGTCATCACTCATCGCCATGGACACGCGTAACGTGTTCTTCAATTCCCGGATGTTGCCAGACCACTTGCGGTGGTTCAGGTTGGACCGGGCAGCGTCGGAGATCGTGAAAGCACGCGGTGCCGCAATGCCGACCAGCCGCATGATCCTGTCAACAAGACCGTTGAAATCAGCGCGATCACCGAGGTCGGGCAATTCAAGGCATGCACCACCCAATCGGAACATCAGATCTGTCCGCAAATTGCTCTCAGCCAAAGTCCTCGTACTGGCCGATACGATCTTTGTCTTGATGGCAATCGGGTTTGCTCCACCCGCGGGTCGAATTCCATCATCCGTGAGCGCACGGGCAAGCCTCGCTTGCACCGTCACAGGGAGTTCGTTCACGGCATCAAGAAACAAAACGCCATTTCGCGCCTGCGCGATCAGGCCTTCGTTTCCCTGCTGATCGCCGAACAGAATGCCTTCCAGTTCCCACTCCGGGAAATCGGCACACTGAACGACCACAAAGGGTGTCTGTGCATCGCGTTCCTTGTGGATGGCGCGTGCAAGCCGTTCCTTGCCCGTGCCGCTTGAACCCGTGATCCAGATCGGCAAATCGCTGCGCGCCAAACGCGCGGCCATCGCAAGGATCTTCTGCATCTTAGGGTCCCCGAATTCCAATGCTGCGAAGGCCGCTGGCAGCTTTGCCGATCGCGCCGCCTCGGGCTTGCGTGACAAGGGTTGGGGCGCGATTGCATGTGCATAAACGACTTCCCCCGTTTTCATGAACAAGCACCGATCCTGTGCCGAGCGGCCCCTCGAAAATGTCGGGAGATTATCAATCTCGAGGTCAAAGAACGCATTCACAGGCTGGCCAACGACAGGCGCTTCACACGCACCAGACAGCATCCGAAGCGCCTGATGTGTTGCGCCGACGATCCTGCCGGAACTGTCGACCGCAAGTGCGCCGTCAGGGTCCACATCGACAAATTCGGACCGTGCCGAGAATCGCAGAACCCAATTGGTGCGCATCTCGGCCATCAGGTTTGCAAGCTCGATCCGGCGTGCCGCACTTTTAACCATGTGCAAAGCCAGCGCTTGCGTCGCCTTCGGCTGCGGCGAACGTAACAGCGACACGTCCAGCACCGCCGCCAGACCACCATCAAGATCATAGATGGGGGCCGCACTGCAGCTGAGCGGTACGTGGTGCAGATCGAAATGGTCTTCTTGATGAACGGTGACGGCGTTGCCGGTCGCAAGACACGCGCCGATACCGTTTGTACCTGATTGCGCCTCTGACCAGGCGGCCCCCAGGAACAGGCCCGACTTGCGTAGATCGTCTTCGAATTTCCTATCTCCGAAATAGTCCACGGTAACGCCCTGCGCATCGGTCAGCAAAAGCACGTAATTCTGGCTCGCCACTTGGCGAAACAGGTCTTCGACACCAGACCGGGCGATCGACGTCAGCCTTTCGGCCTGTTGTTGGTGATGCCGAAGTTGTTGTTCCGGAAGAATATAAGCTGGCGAAGGTTTGGTCGGGTCCAGCCCATGCTGTTCGATACATCTGCGCCACGATGCGACGATGAAGTCGTCGCGTTCAACCGGGTATTCCGAAAGAGCGGCTTCAATTTCCTTGATGTGATCTGCTGCAGACATCGTTTCCTCCAAAACGGTTCTGCTCGTCCTCGGGGCGAAGGTATTGCCTGCCGCGCGGTTTTCCACCGCAGCTGGCTGATCGGGCATCTCGCCAACCTTGCGCCGCACTCCTCCTCTGTCACGCCGCAGGATGTTTCAGCCACAAATACTGACCGTACGGCATGAAATGTCTAGATGTATTCAACTTTGAAAAGAGGTGGCCCATGGGTTGGGACAAGGATTTCGATACTGACGTCGCTCTTATCGGATTACCGTGCTGGCACATAAGGTGTTCACGCATGAATGCTCGACATGCATGCAGTATCGGGGCCACTTGGAAAGCTCGGGCAAGAGCAACCAAGGCGACCACGCCCCGGCCTTGTAGTCCGACTTTCAGGTGTTGGTGACCTCCAAGCTGGCAAACGCCGCAAGAACGGCTGAAGAACCGCCTTTAGAACACCGCGAAAAACGAGTGTGACCTGGTTGGCTGGGCGGACCACTCAACACCACCGCTGCCCAATTCCACGCATCATCGAAAGAGGAACTTGTTCACCGGAATGGATGGCACGCGACCTGCCTGCCGCTGCCGGTCAGCAGTATGCCTCTTACGTGGTTAACATCTGCTATCTCAACCGCACGGTGGACAACTCGCTGATTTACAAGCAGGAATCGAACAAGGTGAATTCCAGCCAAACGCACCGGACACCCTGTCCCCGCGGGGACAGATTGCCTCAGACCGCGTTTGGCAGTGGTTTTCCGTCCAGAAACGCTGCGATATTCTCCACCGCGATCAGTCCCATCGCCTCCCGCACTTCAAGCGCGGCAGTTCCCAGATGCGGTAGCAACGTGACGTTATCCAACGCACGCAATGCGTCCGGCACCGCCGGTTCACGCTCGTACACATCCAGTCCCGCGCCGCCGATGGACCCGGCTTCAAGTGCCGCGACCAACGCCGCCTCTTCCACAACATCCCCTCGTGCAATGTTGATCAGATGGGCATGATCCGGCATCGCCCTCAACACGTGTGCATCGATTAGATGTCTGGTCTCTGCCCCCCCGGGGACCGCAACAACCAGCACATCGACAGAAGCGGCCAGATCGTCCAGGTCGGCGACCCGTTCCGCCGGGAAACCCAGATCTTTCTCTGACCGGTTGAAGTATGACACCTGCATGTCAAACCCGAAATGACACCGTCGCGCGATGGCTTGGCCTATCCGCCCCATTCCGACGATGCCCACTCGTTTGCCCGTCAAGTGCAGGCCCAGCATCTGCGTTGGATGCCAGCCCGGCCACGCTCCTGTCCGCACCAAACGCTCCCCCTCTGCTGCGCGGCGGGCCGACATCAGGATCAGCAGCATACCGATATCCGCGGTTGCGTCCGTAACAGCCCCGGGCGTATTTGTGACTGTGATCCCTGTGGCCTGCGCTGCACCCACGTCGATATGATTGTAGCCCACACCAAAATTCGCAAGCAGCCGACAGCGCGGCGCGTCCACATCAGCAAACACATCCGCCGAGAACACGTCTCCCAACGTCGGCAGTACCACGTCAAATTCGGTCAACGCCCGCCGCAACTCAGGGGGCGTCAACGGCAACGTCTCGCTGCGCACCTCAACCTCGCACAGCGCGCGTGCCGCCTCGATAACCGTGTCGGGCAAGGGCCGTGTGATCCACAGACGCATCAATGCATCCGTCCACCGACCGGCACATCCTTGTCCGGCGTCGCCAGCACGATATCACCCTTGTCATCAGGAAAGCCCAGCACCAGAACCTCGGACATGAAGGGCCCGATCTGGCGGGGCGGGAAGTTCACGACCGCCATCACCTGGCGGCCCACCAGCACGTCGGGATCGTAGTGCACCGTCACTTGGGCCGAGGTCTTGCGCTCACCCAGATCACCGCCGAAATCGACCCACATCTTGATGGCGGGCTTGCGCGCCTCGGGGAACGGTTCGGCCCGCACCACGCGCCCCACTCGAATATCAACTTTCTGAAAATCATCGAACGAAATCTCAGCCACGGGCCAACTCCCTGGATCGTTTGGTTGCAGCTTCAACTGCGCGGGGCAACAGGCTGGGAAAGCCAGACTTTTCGTCCATCAACACTTCCAGCGCTGCCTGTGTTGTCCCGTTGGGGCTGGTGACGTTAACACGCAATTGGGAGGGGGCCTCGTCCGCTTCCATCGCCAGATGCCCGGCGCCCGCAACGGTCGCCTTTGCCAGTTGCATTGCCAAATCCTCTGGCAGCCCTTGCGCCACACCACCGGCGGCCAAAGTTTCAATAAGATGAAAGACATAGGCCGGGCCAGACCCGCTGACGCCGGTGACAGCATCCATCTGGTCTTCGCCGTCCAGACGCACCACGTCCCCCACGGCGGAGAGCAGCATTTCGGCTTCGTCCAAGGCGTCCAGCCCGGCCCTGTTCGCACAGATCGCGGTGATCCCACGGCCGACCGCGGCGGGAGTATTTGGCATGGCACGGACGATGGGGGTAGCGGTGCCGAACGCGTCCTCGAATGCCGACAAAGGCGTACCGGCGGCAACCGAAACAAACACGGTGTCACTGCCTCCAAAGGCCGCGATGCCGGGTAAGGCGTTGCCCATCATTTGTGGTTTCACAGCGACCAGAATGACGGCGGGATGGGGGGGCAAATCGGTGTTCACATGGACGCCGGTTGATTGCACCCATGGCGACGGAGCTGGGTCTTGCACCCAGACCGATGTAGCGAGCAGGCCCCGTTCGAGCCATCCGGCGAGCATCGCCGATCCCATTTTACCGCAGCCCAGAAGCACGAGGCCCCGGGCTGCAATTCGACTGTCTTGCATTGAAAACCCCCGTTCGTTCAGGGGCGCAGGTTACGCGCGGCCATAGGCCTCCGCAATGGCGACCTGCATCGCATCCTTGGGTGTCCGGTCGCCCCAAACCAGAAGCTGCAGCGCGGGGTAGTAGCGCTCGGCACTCATGACGGCGGCGCCGATCATGGTATCGATCTGTTCCGCGCTGGCCATCTGGCCGCCGGACAGCACAAGACCGTAGCGATAGACCATCAGCTTCTGCTCTTCCCAGTAGGTGAAGGAGCCCGCCCAGCACTGGTCATTCACATGGTTCAGAAGCTCGTAAAGGCCGCCAAGCTTTTCCTCTGGTGGCTCCATTTCGAACGTGCAGACCATGCGGAGCGTTTCGTCATAGCCGGACCATGCGAGCGTGATGGAATAAGTGCGCCACTGACCTTCGACGGCCATAGCGATCTGGTCGTCTGCGATGCGGTCGAAATCCCACTCGTGGTGTTCGGCCAGATGCTCGACGATGTCGATGGGATGAATGTCGTCTTCCAGGAACTGCTCGGAAAGTGCCATGGTGCCACCTCTTATTCGCTGTAGCGCGTGGGGCTGGCAGCGCCCCAAGCGCTAGGTGCCTGCTCTAGAAACCGGGGCGATCCCCCGTGCCTCTACAAGATATGGTGACGAGGGTGCAGCCATCTGGCAACCCTTTATTTGGGGATAACCGCAATAAGTTGGGGAGAGGTCGGTTTGATAGGCAAGATCGAGGGGGCGAAGAACCAGTCACCGAAACAGCCATCGTACGCGCCGCACCCGCTGGGCATGTATCCCGTTGACCAGGAAGGCGGGCTTTCGCCACTTTGTGGCAGGCGGGAGTGTCCGGCACTTTGCACCCTTCTGCACCTCACCTACGATCAAACGGCAGGCGAGGGCCTGTTGCAAACCGGGGTAGAGCCAGCAGTGCCAGCGCGCTTGCCTTCCGCTCTGTGACTGGCAGAGGGAGCCATGACCAAGGTCCAGCAGTTTTTTCAAGAATGCGTGGATGAGCTGCGACCGCATGGTTGGTTTGCTGCTTCAACATTCGACACAATTGAGGGTGTGATGAAGGCCTATAGGGCCGACATCCTTTATGGTGAAGAATTTGAAGCCATCGACGACCTGTTCGAAGACATGCGCAGTTACTACTTCGCAGGTTTGCTGGCACTTGATCGGAAGTGCTGTACCCATTTCAATATGAATAAGGCCGGTGCGGAAGGCGGCAAAGGCTACTACCAAGGGCTGGTCCAACACCTTGTCAGCTGCTTTGCGGACGATGTTGTCGCCGTCGAAGACTGGACGCTTGCGGAGCAGGGTTTCGCAAACATCGTTCCGGTGCATGTGTCGGCGACCCTGCGATCCCAATGGGTTGCCGATGGCGACGACGCAAAGCGAGTGGAGATAGACCAGAGTTTTGCACCGATGCGATCATGGTCAGACTACGAGTTCGTCGCACAGCTTGTACAGCGTCCTTTGGGAGACAAACGCCATCAAATGCTGTCACGGCCCGGAATAGATGAAGAATGGGCAATTTTCATTTTCCCACCGAACAAAGCCGCCGCTGACGCCCTGGTGCGATTGGAAAAGAAGCTGTTCAGCAAAAACGAGCGCAGCGAGTTTTGGACGCATCCTGTCCAAGATCTTCCACAACCGACGGAAGCCAATATCGAAGACATCATGCGCACGGCCGGTCACGATGTCGAACTGGTCGAAGACAGCTTTGGTGGACAGACCGTTCAGGTCAAATCGAAACAGTTCTTGGGCATCCCTTTCCGCGTCTGGATGATCATCGTGCTGCTATTTATTGCGGTTATCATCAATATCGAAGGGATCGCCCAGCTGTTTGGGATTCCGATCTCTGTCTGAGGCAACCCTCTGTTCTCAGACAGCCAACGCCGCACCAACAAAAAAAGCCCGGCGTGGACCGGGCTTCCTGTTCGGACGGTGGTCGCGCCTATTTCCCTTCAAGCGCCTCGATCCGGGCCTTCAGCGCTTCGTTCTCTTCCCGCGCCTTCTGTGCCATCGCACGCACCGCGTCGAACTCTTCGCGGGTGACGAAATCACGATCCGCCAGCCAGCGGTCCATCATGGATTTCATCGCCGTCTCGGCCTCGTCCTTCGCGCCCTGGGCCACGCCCATCGCATTGGTCATCAATTGCGAGATGTCGTCGAAAATCTTGCCGCGTGCCTGCATGATGTCGTGATCCTTTGAAACCTGATGCCTATATGGGCACACACGCGGGGCGAGGCAAGGTTGACCTGCCCCCCAAGCAGAGGCATTGAGACGCAGATGACAGGCGCACTCCCCTTCCCCGACATTTCGCCCGAGATCTTCTCGATCTCGCTTTTCGGCATGGAACTGGCCCTGCGCTGGTATGCCTTGGCCTATATCGTGGGCATCATCATCGGCTGGCGGCTGGTGGTGATGGCGCTGAAGGCCCCGCGCCTGTGGCCGAACCAGACACCACCCCTGAGCCCCAGCCAGACCGAGGACATGCTGACGTGGATCATTCTGGGTGTCCTGTTGGGTGGGCGGATTGGTTACGTGCTCTTCTATCAACCCGGCACCTATCTGAGCGATCCCCTGTCCATTATCGCGATCTGGGAGGGCGGGATGTCCTTTCATGGCGGTATGTTGGGCGTGATCCTGGCCTTCTGGCTGTATACCCGCCGCCACAGGCTGCCCCTGCTGACCACCGCCGATGCGGTCGCGATTGGCACGCCACCCGGTCTGCTCTTGGGTCGGATGGCGAATTTCATCAATGCCGAGCTGTGGGGGCGACCGACCGAGTTGCCCTGGGGTGTGGTCTTTCCCGGTCAGGCGGCGCAGTACTGTCCTGACATCGTGGGGGCCTGTGCGCGGCATCCGTCGCAGCTCTACGAGGCATTCTTGGAAGGGTTTGTCCTGCTGGTTGTCCTGTTGTGGATGGCGTGGCGACGGGACGGGTTCAAGAAACCCGGCCTGCTGACGGGCGTGTTCCTGGCAGGCTACGGCGTCAGCCGGTTCCTTGTTGAATTTGTACGCCAGCCCGATGCGCAGTTCATTTCTGACGGCAATCCGTTGGGCCTTGCCTGGCACATGGGTGGCTATGGTCTGACTATGGGCCAGATTCTGTCCCTGCCGATGATCCTTCTGGGCCTGTGGCTGATCACCCGCGCCCGCCGGCGGGTTGCAGCACCGGCATGAGCCTGAAGGACGGACTGATCGCGCGCGTTGCGACGCATGGGCCGATCACCGTTGCGGACTACATGGCCGAGGCGTTGCTGCATCCGGTGCATGGCTACTACACCACCCGTAATCCGCTGGGGGCTGCAGGTGATTTCACCACCGCGCCCGAGATCAGCCAGATGTTTGGAGAGCTTGTCGGCCTGTCGCTGGCCCAAAGCTGGCTGGACCAGGGGGCGCCCGCGCCTTTTACCCTGGCCGAGTTGGGGCCGGGACGTGGCACGTTGATGGCTGATATCCTGCGCGCCACGGCGCGGGTGCCGGGGTTTCACGCGGCCGCACGGATCACCCTGATCGAGGTGTCGCCAGCGTTGCGGAATGTGCAGCGCCGCACCCTTGAAGGGTTTGACATCGCCTACGTTGACGGGGCCGATCATTTGCCCGACGTGCCGCTCTGGCTGATCGCAAACGAATTTTTTGACGCTCTGCCGGTGCGACAGTTCCAGCGCGACGGCGCGGGCTGGCGTGAACGGTGCGTCGGCCTGAGCAACGACGTTCTGTCCTTTGGCCTCTCGCCCGCCGGGCCGCAGGCCATGCTGGCCCATCGGCTGGAGGACACCGAGGACGGCCAACTTGTCGAGATCTGCCCATCCGCCGCACCGATCATTTCGGCCATCGGCACTCGGATCGAAGCGCATGGCGGGGCCGCGTTGATCATCGACTATGGCGACTGGCGGTCACTTGGCGAAACGTTGCAAGCAGTGCAAAACCATGCGTCCGCCGATCCGTTAGCCCAGCCCGGGCAAGCAGATCTGACGGCACATGTGGATTTCGAGACGTTGACGCAGGCCGCCACGCCTGCCGTCTTTTCTAGGGTCACGCCCCAGGGCGTGTTCCTAGAACGGCTGGGCATCACGGCGCGCGCGCAAGCATTGGCCGCAAAACTGGACGGTTCCGCACTGGATGCTCACATTGCGGCACATCGACGGTTGACGCATCCCGATGAAATGGGAAACCTGTTCAAGGTTCTGGGACTTTTCCCAACCACTGCTGCACCACCGCCCGGACTGGAACGATGACTCTGGAAATTCTGACTGCCGACAGCCTGGCACCGATCCGGCATGGTTTTTTCACCCGCAAGGGGGGCGCGTCCTCGGGCATCTTTGCCGGTCTCAATTGCGGAACGGGCAGCTCGGACCAGACAGAGATCGTGGCGATCAACCGCAGCCGGGTGGCAGAGGCCATTGGCGTCAACGCAGAAAAGCTTGCCAGCGTGCATCAGGTCCATTCCAGTGACGCGGTGCATGTCACGACAGCGCCCGATCCGAAACCCAAGGCGGATGGGCTGGTCACGGCAACCCCCGGCCTTGCCCTGTCGGTACTGACCGCCGACTGCCAGCCCGTGCTGTTTGCAGATGCAGACGCCAAGGTGATCGGGGCCGCTCATGCGGGCTGGAAAGGCGCACAGACAGGTATCATGGAGGCGACGGTCAACGCCATGGTGGACCTGGGCGCCGCACGCGAACGCATACACGCGGTTATTGGCCCCACGATCAGCCAACGCGCCTACGAGGTGGGACCAGAGTTCTTTGACATCTTCCTGGATGAGGATCCGGAAAACACCCGCTTTTTTGCTGGTGGCGACGGTGATCGGATGCATTTCGACCTGCCGGGATACGGGCTGATGCGCTTGCGGGCCACAGGCATCGCGTCGGCCGAGTGGACACGGCATTGCACCTACTTCGATCCCGACCGGTTCTATTCCTATCGGCGATCGGTGCATCAAAAGGATCCGGACTACGGGCGTCTGATTTCGACCATCGTTCTTTGATTGGGGCACAATTCGGGCGGGCCGTGCCACCTCACGGTCCCATTGTTTCCGGATTGGGACCAATCGGGCGTAAAGCTGTCAACAAACACAGGCGATCCGACCACGCCACAATTGCGCTGATGCGCCTGCAAATTTTTCCAAAAATTGTGTGCACTGGCCCAAAACCTGCCCAATTGCGCAGCCATTCTGTTTCTCAACGGGCAACAGACCCAGAACATTGAGCAGAGGACAAATCATGACAAACGCACGCTTCATCAAATCCGTGACCGACGCCGCCAAGCAGGACGCACCACAGATGCCTTGGGCTCGTGGTGAACGGCGCGCGATGTTTATCTCCAAGCGCAAGGCTGCGCTGGAGTTGCGCAAGTCCGCCTGAGCGGCGAATCGAATTGTGGCAAACCTGCCCGTTTGTTTATGAACAATGCCATGAACGGCGCGCCATTGGTGCGCCGTTCATGGTTTATATACCCGTTTCTTTGACAATTTGCGGCAATTTTAAGAATTAGGCTTCATAAACTTGACACATGGACGCGTTCCGTCTGACGTCGTCGGTGGGGGCCGACACAGATGTGACCGGTATTGCGAGGTTACATATTACATATGACGTCCCCTGCTGCCCTGCGCACGCCGCGCGCACTAGAAGAACGATTTGCGACGCCCATGGCTCGGCCTGAATATATTCCTCTCCGCACATTCGAAGTTGCGGCACTGCGCGCAGATGGGTCGCGCAGCATAGCCACATTCAAGGCCCCGGCCCTTCCGCTGTTTGAAGCCGCATTCTCCGCTTTTGCACGCGGCGTGGTGCTGTCCAGCCCGAATGGCGGCATCGCGATCGAGGATCTTCAGCCCGGCGACTGGCTGAACACATCATCAGGCGACCCCGCGCAGGTCATTTGGATCGGATCATCAAGCTTCGTGCCATCGGACACCGGGCGCCGTATACCCTTGATCCGGATCATGGCGGACAGTTTTGGCCAGCACCGCCCCAGTTCCTTCATTACCGTGGGACCGGGCGCGCGCTTGCTTCAAACGCCGCCGCATCTGCGCGGCACAACCGGCGGCGGCGCGCTGCTGACGCCCGCCTCGGAATTCGTGGACAATGTGAACGTGATCGAGGTGGTCCCGCCCACGCCCATTCGCCTGTTCCACATCTGCCTGACGCGCCATGCGGCTGTGGATGTTGGCGGGATCGAAGCCGAAACCTTCCATCCCGGCATGAACGCGGCGCGGCAGGCGACCTTTGCCCAGCGCGATCTGTTCCTGTCGATGTTCCCGCACATTGCCCATGTGACGGATTTCGGCCCGCTGGCACATCCGCGTGCTCCGGAACGGGACAGTGTGAGCAACTAGGAGGGGGAGTTGGGCGGCTCAGGCCGACTTGGCCAACCGCGCTTCCAACACGTCGAACGGCACGCCGGGGGAATCCTTGGCCTGCCGGATCACCAGCGAGGTCTTGACCGAAGCCACGTTCGGCGTCGTCAGCAACTCGCCCGTCAGAAAGCTTTGGAAGCTGGACAGGTCGGGCGCCACGCATTTCAGGATGAAATCGACCTCGCCATTCAGCATGTGGCATTCCCGGACCAGCGGCCACGCACGGCACTTGTCCTCGAACGCGCTCAGGTCCGCCTCGGCCTGGCTGGCAAGCCCCACATTGGCAAAGACCTGCACCTCGAACCCCAGTTCGTGGCTGTCCACGTCCGCATGGTAGCCTTTGATGTAACCGCTTTCCTCTAACGTCCGCACCCGGCGCAGGCAGGGCGGCGCGGAAATGCCGACTCGCTTCGCAAGCTCCACATTGGTCATGCGACCGTCCGCCTGCAGTTCTGCCAGAATTTTCCGGTCAATCGGATCGAGTCGCGTGCTCGCCATCAAAGCCCCCATGATTTTGCGGTTGTTATAACACGCCCGCAGGTGCGCGCAATAATATTTCACAATTGCGCAATTTTCCGAAATGACGCATTGCGTATGCTGCAACCCGGCTGCCCATTTCCTGGGTTCAATCCATCCGCCTGCGCGTCTATATCAGACAGGATTTCATACACCAGACGGGGGTCAAAATGGCTGACACGAAACGCACCAAGGTTCTGATCATCGGCTCGGGTCCTGCCGGCTATACTGCGGGCGTGTATGCCAGCCGCGCCATGCTGAACCCGATCCTGGTGCAAGGGATTGAGCCCGGTGGCCAGCTGACCACCACCACCGAGGTCGAGAACTGGCCCGGCGACACCGAGGTTCAGGGCCCCGACCTGATGATCCGCATGCAGGAACACGCCAAGGCGATGGGCACCGAGATCATCGGTGACATCATCACATCCGTTGACTGGTCCAAACGCCCCTTCGTGGCCCAATCCGACAGCGGCACCGAATACGTGGCCGATTCCGTCATCCTCGCCACCGGCGCCCGCGCCAAATGGTTGGGCATGCCATCCGAAGAGAAATTCAAAGGCTTTGGCGTATCCGCCTGTGCCACCTGCGACGGGTTCTTCTACCGGGGTCAGGAGATCGTCGTGATCGGAGGCGGCAACACCGCCGTGGAAGAGGCGCTGTTCCTGACCAACTTCGCCTCCAAAGTCACGCTGATCCACCGCCGGGACGAACTGCGCGCCGAGAAAATCCTGCAGGACCGCCTGTTCAAGAACCCCAAGATCGAACCCCTTTGGTTCCATCAGCTGGAAGAGGTCTATGGTACCGACAACCCGTTGGGGGTTGAGGGTGTAAAGGTCAAGAACGTCCAGACGGGTGAAATCACAGACATCCCGGCCAAGGGCGTTTTTGTCGCCATCGGCCACGCCCCAGCCAACGAGCTGGTCAAAGACACGCTCGAAACCCATATGGGCGGCTATGTCGTGACCAAGCCTGACAGCACCGAAACATCCATCCCGGGTGTGTTCGCCGCTGGTGACATCACCGATTGGCAGTACCGCCAGGCCATCACATCCGCTGGCATGGGGTGCCAGGCGGCACTTGAGGCCGAACGGTTCATCGCCGAAACCGAAAACAGCGCCGAAGAACTGGCAGCCGAGTAACGCCCGCTTCTTCTTCTGACCGAAAATACGACGGGGGAGCGGCGCAGCCGCGGGGGCAGAGCCCCCCTCCCCCGACGCGTCCATGCATTGCCGCGCTTGACCAGACGCATCGCCACGGCCACGCTGTACCGAAGTAATAATACGCAAAGGGCAGTCATGGCGCACGCGATCTGGCGCGGCAGTTTGGCAACGAAGATCAGGATCGTCAGCGGTCTGATCCTTATGATCTATCTGACCCTGCACGTTCTGAACCTTGCCGCGATCCTGATCTCCCCAACGGCCTTTGACATAATCCAGACTGCGCGGCTTTGGGTGATCCGGTCGGACATCGGGACGGTCATCATCGGCACGGCCTTGCTGTCACATATGGTGCTGTCGCTAACCAAGGTCGTGATGGCCCGTACGCTGCGTATGCCACTGCGCGACTGGGTTCAGATCACGTTTGGCCTCTTGATCCCGATCATGCTGGTCGATCATCTGGTCTACACCCGCGGCGCGCACGAGATGTTGGGCGTCACCACCATGTTCGGCTACGTCAATCGCCTGATCTGGGGCACCAACGACGGGTGGGGTCAGGCCGCCCTTTTGATCATCGCTTGGGTCCATGGGGCTATCGGGCTGCACATGTGGTTGCGGCTAACAGAGTGGTGGCAGCGTTGGGTGCCTTGGCTGATCGGTCTGGCCGTTACATTGCCGACACTGGCCCTTGTGGGCTTTGTCACTTTTGCCCGGACCATCGACGGATTGCTGAGCAATCCGCGCGCTGAACAAGTGGCCCATGCCGCTTGGAACTGGCCCGACGCTGCAGGGTTCGCCCAACTCGCCGCTGCCGCCAATAACACGACACTTGTGGTTTGGGGCATCCTGGGCGCCGCCATTGCCGCGTTCCTGTTGCGACGTGGCATCGCGGCGATCGCCAGACCCATCCGCATCCACTATGTCGACGGGCCAAGCGTAAGGGCCCCGCGTGGCCAAACAATCCTGGAAACCTCGCGCGTTAGTGGCGTAACCCATACGGCCCTGTGTGGCGGTCGCGGTCGGTGCACGACATGCCGCATCATCGTTGAAGAGGGGCTGGAAGACTTGCCAGCCCCGTCCGACGCAGAGCAGCGCAGCCTCGCTGCGGTGAATGCGCCCCCCAACGCGCGGCTGGCCTGCCAGGTGCGACCAACCAGCTCGGTTCGGGTGTTCCGCGTCTTTGACCGCGATGGAAAACGCAGCCGCGCCCATGCAAGCCAAGGCAAAGAGGCACAATTGGCCGTTCTGTTTCTGGACATGCGCGGGTTCACCGCGCGCACCGATGGGCAACTGCCCTATGATGTCGTGCATCTGCTGAACCGCTTCTTTGACGAGATCGTGCCCCCGATCAACGCTGCCGGTGGAACCGTCGACAAGTATATGGGAGATGGCCTAATGGCCGTGTTCGAAAGTGACACGGCAGAACAATCGGCCCGTGCAGCCATTCAGGCCGTGCAGGGCATCGGCTCTGCCTTGACAGGCTTCAATAAAAAGCTGGATGGCGAGGGCAGCGCGCCGGTGGCCATCGGTATCGGTGTGCATCTTGGAAACGTTGTATTGGGCGAGATTGGCGCCGCGGGCCAGGCCCCCCGCACGCTGATCGGTGATACAGTAAACATCGCATCGCGGCTGGAAAGCGAAACCAAAGTGCGTGGCGCCCAAGCGCTCGTGTCCATGGACACGCTACAGGCCGCCGGGATGCGCGCGCCCGAGCATGTCGTGGTGTCCCTGTCCCTGCGCGGGCGCGAGGCACCGTTGGAGGCGGTCCCGATGGCAGATGCTTCGGATATCAGCGTTTTAACGCCACACGCGACCGCACCTGCCTGACCCCCTTGACGCGGCCTGTATGGCCGTTACGCATTTGCCACAACTGCGGAAATCCGCGCATGAAGAAAGTTTGTTCTTTCGTGAACAAACTTTCTGTGAAATGTGTTCACTTGCGAACGCAACTGAATGCATGTGATGTCAGCCACGCCCAAATCGACACCTGAAAGCGACGACCAGTTGTTCCGCCTGTTGCGGCAGCTGGATCAAGCCCAAGGTGCCACTCAACGCGCCATGGCGCAGGGTATCGGCGTGTCTCTGGGACGGCTCAACACGCTTTTGCGGCAAGCTACCGAAGCGGGATTTGTCCAGGTGAACGACATGGACGCCCCCGACAAGCGGCAACGCTTTTCCTATGCGCTCACCTCACGAGGAGCAGCCGAGAAGAACCGGCTCACTGACCAGTTCCTCGCCCGTAAATTCGCGGAATACGACGCCCTCTTTGCCGAACTGACCGGCACCACATCCGGGTTAAACCCCTTGAAACACAGGAACAAATTGATGGAAAACAACCTTGCTCCGATCCCAGAGCTGTATGTGTCTTATGACAGCGCGCAGAAACTGAAGAGTGACGCCGCTGACCTGGTGAGCTGGGATCTTACTCCGCGCCAGATCTGTGATCTTGAGTTGTTGATGAACGGTGGGTTCAATCCTCTCAAGGGCTTCCTGTCCGAAGCCGATTACATCAGTGTCGTTGACACAATGCGCACCACTGACGGCGCGCTTTGGCCGATGCCAATCAACCTGGACGTGAACGAAAAATTCGCGGATGGCCTCGAGATCGGTCAGGACATCGCCCTGCGCGACCAGGAAGGTGTCATCCTTGCCACCATGACTGTTACGGACCGCTGGACCCCCAACAAGAGCCACGAGGCCGAAATGGTTTTTGGCGCTGATGACAGCGCCCACCCCGCCGTCAACTACCTGCACAACACCGCCGGTGATATCTACCTTGGTGGGCCAGTGACCGGCATCCAGCAGCCCGTGCACTATGACTTTCGCGGTCGTCGCGACACGCCCAACGAATTACGCGCCTATTTCCGCAAGATGGGCTGGCGCAAGGTTGTCGCCTTCCAGACCCGCAACCCACTGCACCGCGCCCACCAGGAACTCACATTCCGCGCGGCCCGCGAGGCGCAGGCCAACCTGTTGATCCACCCGGTCGTCGGCCTGACCAAGCCCGGTGACGTTGATCACTTCACCCGCGTGCGCTGCTACGAAGCCGTTCTGGACAAATACCCGGCGTCCACCACGTCCATGTCGCTGCTGAACCTGGCGATGCGTATGGCGGGCCCGCGCGAGGCGGTGTGGCACGGCCTGATCCGCAAGAACCACGGTTGCACACACTTCATCGTGGGTCGCGATCATGCGGGTCCCGGCAGCAACTCGGCCGGAGAGGATTTCTATGGCCCTTATGATGCGCAGGACCTGTTCCGCGAGCATCAGGAGGAGATGGGCATCGAAATGGTCGACTTTAAGCACATGGTGTATGTGCAGGAGCGCGCCCAGTATGAGCCCAACGATGAGATCGAGGATCGTGACAACGTGACCATCCTGAACATCTCGGGCACCGAGCTGCGCCGTCGTCTGGCCGAGGGCCTGGAGATCCCCGAGTGGTTCTCGTTCCCTGAAGTCGTCAAGGAACTGCGCCGCACCAAGCCACCGCGTTCGCAGCAGGGTTTCACCGTGTTCTTCACGGGCTTCTCAGGGTCCGGCAAGTCGACCATTGCCAACGCTTTGATGGTCAAGCTGATGGAGATGGGCGGACGTCCCGTGACGCTGCTGGATGGCGACATCGTGCGGAAAAATCTGTCGAGCGAGCTGGGCTTTTCAAAAGAACACCGCGATCTGAACATCCGCCGCATCGGCTATGTCGCGTCCGAGATCACCAAGAACGGTGGCATCGCGATCTGTGCACCTATCGCGCCCTATGCGACCACCCGTCGGGCCGTGCGCGAGGATATCGAGGCGTTCGGTGCCTTCGTCGAAGTGCACGTTGCCACCTCGATCGAGGAGTGCGAACGCCGGGACCGCAAAGGCCTCTACAAGCTGGCGCGTGAAGGCAAGATCAAAGAGTTCACGGGCATCTCCGACCCCTATGACGTGCCCGCAAACCCTGAACTGAGCGTAGAGACCGAGAATGTGGACGTGGACAACTGCGCCCATCAGGTTCTGTTGAAGCTGGAAAGCATGGGTCTGATCGCAGCCGAATAAACAAGGTCGGGCGGAGGACACCTCCACCTTACTGCGAGGCGCACCTTTGGGTGCGCCTTTTTCGTTTTGTCCCCGCGGGGACAACGTGTTCGGTGGCTTTTGGGTATGTTAGTGCCCGTATGATTCACGCGAGATATCAGTTACTTGCGCGGCGCGCGGTTGACTTAGTTAATTTTAACCACGCGAACGGCACACTGCCAAACGAAGGCAGGCGGCGGCGCATCAGGATGCGCCTTACCGTTCTTGCTAAAGGCGCAACTGGCCGCTCATCAGGACATGTGCCTGTCCTTCGACCACCACGCCCGTGATTGCATCCCGTGGACCTTGCACCGACACACGCGCCTGCCCCGGTCGACCCAGACCGTGGCCTTGTTCGGCCGTGAAGTGCGGCATTTCTATCAATCCTTCGGACCAGAGATAGGCAGCCATTGCCCCGGTGGCGGAGCCGGTGAACGGGTCCTCTGCCGGGCTGGGCGGGGCCATCAGCAAGCGGGCGAATGTGTCGCCCTTATGCGTCGCACCCTCGCGCGTGCACCAGAATGGCTCCATCACGTCTGTGCCGTGGACGCCCAGCGCAGCGAGATAGGTCTCAAAAGCATCCAAGTTGAACCGAACACGATCGAGCGTCGCGCGGTCTTTCAGAACCGTGATGGCGAACGGCAAACCAGTAGATGTGACGCGGGGCGGGTGGACGATGTCATCGGCAGTCAGGCCGCCGACCGCAGCCACCAGGGCCGGATCGGGGCGCGCGCCGAAGTTGGGCGCCACTTGGGTCATGCGGATTGACATACCATCGGCCTCGACCGGGACGACGCCTGCACCGGTTTCGAGAGTCAGCGAACCATCCTCGATCAGATTGCGGTGCCGGAGTGCGGCGACCGTAGCCACCGTCGGATGACCAGCGAACGGGATTTCGCGGCTGGCGAGGAAGTAGCGTACCCTGATATCGGCCACATCGGACGGGCCCGTGAAGGTGCATTCAACCAGCGATGTCTCGCGTACGAAGGCCATGCAGATATCATCGTCGAGACCCGCACCGTCGTGCACAACGGCACAACCATTGCCACCAAAGGCACGGTCGGTGAACGCATCCACCCAATCGACATTGAATGTCATCGCCTGTTCCCTTCTCTACCCAACCACTGCGCAGCGCCATAGTCACGTGCCGTCCATTGGAACAGCGCACCGTTAGCCGATGAGGTCAAGCCGACACATTTTTTGGTGCGTTTGCGGTCAATCGTGAGACTGAACCCAAATAGATCCAAGCGGCAGCAGTTCAGTTGGCTATCATTTCCCAGTCAACAGCAATTCAGGCATAGCGACTAACCAAGTTTTCGAGGCGTTCCTGCCTGCCAGAACGTGGCTTCGGATTGATGCCTTTTTGTCTGGTCAGAGCCTCAATTTCTGACAAGTCCGACGTCATTAACGTCTTGCCAAAATCAGTATCCCAACCAGCATATCGCGCGTTTCGCATCTCCTCCAACGCGCCGTTTTCTAGAAGCGCCGCTGCCGCCTTGAACCCGGCAGCACAGGTGTCCATCCCGCCAATATGGGCAAGGATCAGATCTTTGGCATCCAGGGATTGCCGCCGTAACTTCGCATCGAAATTGGTGCCGCCCGACGTAAATCCACCGGCTTTCAGAACCTCGTAATAAGCCAATGCCACCTCGGGGACGTTGTTTGGAAATTGGTCCGTATCCCAGCCCGACTGGTAGTCGTTGCGGTTCATGTCGATAGAACCCAAAATGCCCAGTTCGCGCGCCATTGCCAATTCATGCTCGAAACTGTGCCCTGCAAGGATCGCGTGGCCCTGTTCGAGGTTCACCTGCACCTCACCTTCCAGACCAAACTCCTTAAGGAAGCCATAGACCGTGGCGACATCATAATCGTATTGGTGCTTGGTCGGTTCCTGCGGCTTTGGTTCAATCAGGATCGCGCCCTTGAAACCGGTCTTGTGCTTATAGTCCACAACCATCTGAAGCATCCGGCCTGTCTGCTGGCGTTCACGCCCCAAGTCGGTGTTCAAAAGGGTCTCATAACCTTCACGCCCGCCCCACAGTACGTAGTTTTCACCACCCAGTTTGATCGTTGCATCCATGCAGGTTTTGATGGTGGCGGCGGAAAAGGCAAACACCTCGGGGTCCGGATTGGTTGCTGCCCCGGCCATGAACCGGCGGTGCGAAAACAGGTTGGCCGTGCCCCAGAGCAGTTTGACCCCGGTCGCCTCCATCTTTTCGGCGAAGTATTCTACCATCTCTTCCAGATTGCGTGCGTTTTCAGCAAAATCCCGGCCTTCCGGGCGCATATCGGCGTCATGAAAACAAAAGAACGGCATGCCCAGTCTTTGAAACATGTCAAAAGCCACATCCGCTTTCCGCTTGGCCAGCGCCATCGTGTCCCCGAACCAGGGCCGCTCAAAGGTTTGCCCACCAAACGGATCGCCGCCCGGCCAGGCAAAGGAATGCCAGTATGCCGCGGAAAAGCGCAGATGATCCTTGAGCGTCTTACCCATCACCACCTGATCCGGGTTGTAGTGACGAAAGGCGAATTCGTTACCTGTTTCCGGTCCTTCAAAGGTAATGGGCGGGATGTCCTTAAAAAAATCTGGCACGTGCGGCTCCTTTTGTCTGTCCGACAGCGGCTCAGCGCTGCCTGAGTATGGTTTTCAGGGGAGTGCCCGGGTCGGCCAGTACCGCAGGATCGCCTGCGATCCCGGCTTCCATGAGTTTTTGCAGGACCTTGATATCGCGACCTGCTGCATTGCCCGGGGCGAAGCCTGCGGCAAAAGTGATTTGCCCACCGGCACGCGTTTCGATTGCAATGATCCCGCCATCGGGTAAGGGACGCAGGGTGTTTTGCGTCCCTGCCGATTGCAGGCCAACAACTTGCAGACAGTGGTCGAACTGATCCGACCAGAACCAGGGTGGCTGGGCTGGTTCAGGTGCGACACCGGCCATTGCTTGCCCAGCGCGACGACCCTGTTCCCCGGCCACTTGCCACGATTCAAACCGCGCTCGCCCCCCGTCCGCAACCGGCACGTTGCAACAGTCACCGGCAGCAAAGATGTTGGGGGCTTGCGTGGCAAAGCGGTCGTTGACAGCGATGCCATTGTCCACGCTCAGACCGGCATCTGTGGCAAGATCTGTATTGGGAACAGACCCAATGCCAATGATCACATGTTCAGCCCGCACACTTTGCCCGTTAGACAGGCGCGCGACATTGTCCTTGACCGCCGTGATGGTGGTGGCCGTATGGATCGTGACGCCGCGTTCGACGTGCAGATCGTGTACGCGCCGCGAGATTTCGGGCGGCACTGCGCGGGCCAAGATCCGATCCTGCGCCTCGATCACGTGAACAAAAGCCTTTCGCGCGGCAAGGCTTGCCGCAAGCTCCAATCCAACAAAGCCGCCGCCCACGATCAGCACATCCGCCCCGTCGCCGATGCGCCTTGCCAGATCACGCGCATCGGAATGCGTGCGCAGATAATGTGGCTTTACAAAGAGCAACGCCTCGGGCGGCAACCGTCGTGGGGCGGCTCCGGTGGCAAGCAACAGTTTCGCGTAAGACAGTGTTTCGCCCGCGCTGAGGGTCACGGTTTGCGTGGCGCGGTCGATGGCGGTGACGCGCTTGCCCCGCCTGAGGTCGATGTCGTTTGCAGCGTACCAGTCATTCGCAAATATCGGCTGCAAGCGCGGCTCCGCCCCCTCCCACTTTGACAAGGGCGGACGTTCATAGGGCAATTCCGGGTCATCTCCGATCAGGGTGATCTGACCCTCAAAGCCAGCCTCGCGCGCACCATGGGCCGCGCTGACCCCGCAGTACCCGGCCCCGACGATGACAATCCCTGCCATCATCCCCGGCCCGAAAGTGCCCGAAAATCACCAGACGGCATTGGAAAAGGCTCGTCCGGTTGCATTTGCGTGGCCACGATGGCGGCTTCACTGCGTGCGATGTCATCCGTGTCCGTCAGAACCTTGAGCCTGACGGTGTAGAGTCGGCTGTCGCCATGCTCCAGCCAGATCATCTCGCCCCGTTCGCGGGCAAACCCATTGCCCAACACGTGATGGGTCGAGGGTTCGATACCAAAGGCATAGCCGCCCGATTGCAGGTGCTGCCATTCGTATGTGCAGGGCAGTTCGGACTTGCGCGTTGTCACCTCAAGGCCCAGCGGCAAAGCGTCGTTGATAAGGGCGATGGCGACATTGCCGTCCGCATCGGCCTTCATCTCGTGCTGCCAGACCTGTTCGCGAAATGTGTCCGCAGGGCCGGATGGTCGGGCATAGCCGACTCCCTGATCCTGATAAGTGTCGGCATGGGCGGCCCACACCACGTCTTCGATAGGGGCCACATAGCGTGCGCCTTCGGCCAGGATCGGATGGCCGACATTGATGTGATAGCACAGCATGTGCGGGGTGCGGTTGAAGCCGCGGTTGCGTACTTCATCGATGAGCTGAATGTCGTTGGTGCCGACCTCGACCTCGATGCGGCGGGTCAGTTCCAGGTCTTCGGCAAAGACAGCGGACTGGCGGACAACCCCTTCGGCCCAGAGAAAACAGCGGTTGCCGTCCCAGCGTTCGCCATAGCCCGTCAGGCGTGCAGGCAGCATGCTGACGCGCCCGTGGATTCCGTGAGTGGCAGTAGGCCGTCCGGGGTAATTGTATTCCGGCACGTCCGCCTCGTATCCGCCAAGGATATGATCCAGCCCGCAGGTCATCAGAAGGCCGGAGAACGACCGCATGAACCCCAGACCATTTTCACCCTCGGCATCGTGCAAAGTCGGGTTGCGAAAACCGGGAGCAGAATGCCACCCAATCGCCATGCCGTTGTACTCACAGCTGCCGATATCAAGGCACCGGTCCACCATCAGGGTAAAGCGCAAGCCGGTACCGGTTCGAAACTCCAACACCCGTTGGCCTGCTTCTGCGCCGTCACAGAGCGTCATCTGCCGCACACCTGCGAATTGGGACAGATCGCCGGACAAGGCGGCGACCTCGCGCCGGGTCAGTTCCTGGCCATAAAGCCTCATGAGGCGGCATCCAGTTGCGACATGAACCTGTCCAGCTCGGCCGGGTCCATCTTCACGATGTGGCGGTCTTCCGGATAGGCGAGGCTGTCCACATCGGCCTTGAATTCGCCAAATGCCGCAATCCTTTCATCCTGAAGTCGCGCGTATTCGGCATTGAAGTCGCGATAGACCTTGCCGTGACGCGGCATCTTTCCTTGCGTCTGGCCCAGAATGTCATCGGCAAAGAGGTATTGCGCGTCACACCCCGTGCCCGCGCCCATCGAGATCAGAAACAAAGAGGTGCGTTTGCAAATCTCCTCTGCCACCTCAACCGGGACAACCTCGATCTCGGCGCCAAAGGCCCCAGCGGCCTCGTATTTGCGCACGGCCTCCATGATTTCCATCGCCGATTGGGCGGTCTTGCCGACAGCCTTGAACCCCCCGGTCCACGTGGCGCGCGACGGGATCAGCCCCACATGTCCGATCACCGGAATTGCCTCGTCCGTCATCTTCTTGACCGTGCCGAAACCCGCGCTGCAATAGACCGCATCCGCACCCGCGCGGTACATCTTGAATGACCAGCGCAGGAAATCATCCGGCCCGCCGATCTCGTAGAAATTGTCGCCGGGCATGGAAAACAGGCTGGGTGCTGCATCGCGATATTCGGGGTCTAGCATCAGGTCCGGCGGGATCGAGACGATGTCGATGCCCGCCTTTTCCGCCGCCTCTGCCTCTTGCAGGGTCAGCACGCGCAGCATGGACAGTTGGCGCGTGCCGCGGATCGCGCGCAGGTCGGCAATGGTGGGTCTGGTACGGGGCATCAAGGTCACTCGCTCAGTTGGATTTGGACCTGACCACCCGCAACGCGCACCGGGTAGGTGCCCAGATGATCGCAGGCAGGCAGGCGCGTGGCCTTGCCGGTGGTGTAGTTGAATTGGCCATTGTGTTTGGGGCACTCGATTGTGTGATCCATCACCAGCCCATCGGCCAGATGCACCTGTTCGTGGGTGCAAAGGCCATCGGTGGCAAAGAATTCGCCCTCGGGCGAATGGTAGATCGCAAAACTGCGTATGCCGTGATCGAAGCGGATGACATCCTCTTCTTCGATGTCATCGGTGGCGCATACATCAATCCAGTCAGACATCGGGGCCTCTCAAATTTCGCGAAGGTCTTCGCGGTAGGGTTTTGCGGTGGGCGGCAGTTCGCGGCGGACATAGTAGTCTTCGTTGCGCAACTGGCGCAGGAAGGCCGGGATCATCTCGGCATAACCATCCCAGATGGACGGATTGGCGGCAGGCAGATCGTGTTTGATCAACGCGTGTAGTTGCGGCAACGCGTGGAACGGCACCATGGGGAACATGTGATGTTCGACGTGGTAGTTCATGTTCCAGTAGATGAAACGGCTGACCGGGTTCATCAGGACCGTGCGCGAATTCAGACGGTGGTCGGTGACGTTGTCGGCCAGCCCGCCATGCTGCAACAGGCCGGTCATCAGCATGTGCCAACAGCCATACGCGCGCGGCCCGCCAATCAGGATCAGCGGCAGCCAGGAGCCCAGGACGATGGCCGCTACAATCGTTGCGGCATAGATCACGACATGCACGCGCGCGGCGGCGACCGCCTTGCCCTGCTCCGGCTCAGGCACAAAACTTAACTCGTGTTCCTGCAGCACACCGCCTACATTCAGCAACAGCGCCTTCATCGAGTACCAAACGTCAAAAACACCGACGAAATTCAACACGACCTTGAGCAGATCCGGCGGACGCATCACTGCGATTTCCGCATCCCGGCCCACGATCACCGTATCCGTATGGTGGCGTGCATGGCTCCACCGCCACGTCACCGGATTGCGCATCACAAGGAAGCTGGCGAACTGGTAAACAGCGTCATTCATCCACGCCGTCTTGAACGCGGTGCCGTGGCCACATTCGTGCCAGCGCGCATCACAAGCAGAACCATAGAGCACGCCGTAGATCAACACGAAGGGCAAGACCCACCACGACCCCCACAAGACGATCACCCCTGCACCTGACGCGACCAAAAGGCAAAGCCAGATCAGCGTGTCCCGGATCGCAGGCCCATCGCTGCGCTTCATCAGCGCCTTCATCACCTTGCGGTCCACATCCGTGTGATACCACTCGGCCGATGCAAGGCCGCGGTCAAAGGCCTGCTGCGCGTTCTTGTCAGACAGTTGATAATCACGTGGCGGAATGTCGGTTGTCACTGTGGTCAAGTTCGGCTCCCGTGCTGAAGGGTTGAAAGGTGCCCGGACCCGCCAAGATCCGGGCGAAAGGGGTTACAGGCCGTTCTCGGACAGCTTCTGATCCAGGAACGCCTTGGCGCGCGGCACGTCGCTTTCGTCCAGATGCTCGATGATCATGGAGATGTTGGGATGTTTCTTGGCCAGCCGCTGCAGGTACAGGTCGTAATTCAGCACACCCAGACCGGGGGCAGGCAATTCGATGGCCCCCACGCCGCGGAACGTGTGGCTTTCGGCAGCATCGTCATCTCCGATGTCGGCGTGCTTTTCCGCACCGTCGTCTTCGGCCCGCGCGACGTCTTTGGCATGGGCCAGATAGATCTTGTCGGACAAGGCATCAAAGACGTGGTTCAGCGTGGCGTCCATCTTGTCGATGTTGTGATCCTCGAAATAGTTCGTGGGATCCATGATCACGCCCAGGCCGGGGTGATCGACTTCGGCAAACATGCGCAGGGTTTCCTCGACCGAACCGACGACGTTGTTCACATAGGTTTCCAGCAGGAACACCGCGCCATGGTCATAGGCGTATTGCGCCAGTTCCGCGATGACCGCGCGGCAGTCGTCCCAACCTTCTTCGGTTTTGTTCTTGGGGTGATGGACCCAGTCACTCTCGGTATCGAACGTGCCCGTTTCGGAGCAGACAAAGGGCGATCCCAGATATTGTGCGTGCCGCAGGATTTCCTTGAACCGGTCCAGCAGAACCTTTCGCTTGTCGGGGTCTGGATTGATGATGTTGGTATAGCACGAGATGGCCGAGACCGGCAGGTGGTGGCGGCGAAACGTCTCGCGCACCTGAATGCACTTGTCCTTGGTGATCTGACCGTCGGAGACGTCCAAATCCTTGAAATGCATGTCGAGTTGCACACAATTGAAGTTGTGCGACCGGATCACCTTGGCGGTTTCTTCCAGCGTGTAGGGGAAGTACCCCGAGAATATCCCTGTTTGCATCATTGTTCCGTTCCTCCCGTTCAGTGTTTGATGTCGTTCATGTGCACGGTTTTTCCGTGTTCGATGGATTGATAGGCAGCCTCGACCAGCGCCATGGTCCGCACGTTGTCCGCCACGTTCAGGGCCGGTTCCGTCCCGGTCTCCACCGCGTATTGCAACTGTTCCATCACGCCGATGAAGGCATGCGGGAACCACATCGTGTCCCATTTCGGCGTGACCCATTTCCCGCCTGTGTGGCTGGTGCTGGCATAGCGGAGGGTCGATGGTGCGCCCGTGGGCCAGCCGATGCTGCCCTTGGCGACGCCCTTGGTGCCTTCCACCCGCCAAGTGATGAGCTGATCATCTTCGAACCCCTCTTCGCGCGGTCCGGCCCAGACGTCTTCGAGCGACAACGCCAAGACGCCGGAAGCAAAGCGCAAGGTGGTGGCGACAATGCCATCGTCATGGGCAAAACTGGTGCGCGGGTCTTGGCGGGTAACGGACGTGACCTCGACCGGTTCACCAAACAAGAACCGCAAGGCGTCCAGATGGTGGACGCTCATATTGGCGAGCGTCAGGCGGTCATATTGTTCCAGAAACCCCTGCCAGTGGGGGATGGCATTCATGTTGATCTGGGCAAAGACCGGATCGCCAAGCGCGCCCTGATCCAAGAGCTGCTTGAGCACCTGCATGGATTGGTCAAACCGCATGTTCTGATTGACGGAGAGCACCTTTCCGGCGGCAGCGGCTTCGTCGCGCAGGGCGATCGCTTCGTCCAATGTCAACGCCAGCGGCTTTTGAGCCAGGATCGCCTTGACGTTCGGGGCAGCGAGGGCGGCCCGGATCAGCGCGGGCTGTTTATCGGGCGGATAGGCGATGTCGACAATCTCGACATCAGGATCCGCAATCAGGGCTTCGGGCGTGTCATGCACCGCCGGGATCGCCCAGCGCTTGGCGACCTCGTCGGCGCGGGACTTGGTGCGGGACGCGATGGCGACAACGTCAAACCCGGCTTCCGCATAAGCGGCCAGATGGCATTCGGCCATGATCATCCCGGCCCCGATGCAGCCGATCTTGAACTTTTTCACCCGAATATCCGGGTCTGGTTTCAGGTCCAGTTGTGTCATCTTCATTCGCCGTTCTTCATGCCGCCGACAACGCATTGCCGTGCGCATCGAAACAATGCAGCCCACCGGCATCGACGCTCAATTCCACGGGCGCGCCGATCTCGTGATCGGGCTGACCGCGCAGCGCCGCTTTCCACGTGATCCCTGCGGCTTCCACGGATAGCACAGTCGTGGCTCCCAACGGCTCAATCGCCGTGACCCGGCCCGGCCCGTTCTTGCGCGCCACCTTCAAATGCTCGGGGCGGATGCCTATCGTCTGAGTGCCACGGCCAATGTCCGGCGCTGTGGACAGCGCCCCAATCGCATCCGAGGTGTCAGCCATGTTCATCGCAGGCGCGCCCAGCATTGACGCCACATAGGCGCTATTGGGCGCGTCATAGAGGTCATGCGGCGCGCCGATCTGGCGCACGCGGCCCGCTTCCAAAATCAGCATCTGATCCGAGACGGACATCGCCTCTTCCTGATCGTGGGTCACGTAAATCAGGGTCTTGGCCATATCCTGCTGCATCCGGCGCAACTCGACCCGCGTTTCCTCGCGCAGCCGCGCATCCAGGGCCGAGATGGGATCGTCCATCAGATAGGCCACCGGATCGCGCACCAGCGCGCGGGCAATCGCAACGCGCTGCCGTTCGCCACCCGACAGCTGCGCGGGTGGTTTGTGCAGGATATGGGCCATGTGCAGCTTGTCTGTCACCTGCGCCACACGAGCCTTGATCGTGGCCCCGTCAATTTTGCGCTCCACCAGTGGGAAGCGTACGTTTTCCAGCGCCGTCATGTGCGGGAACAGGGCGAGGTTCTGGAACACCATCGCCACGTTCCGATCCGGCGGGCTGATGTCACGCATGGGGCGCCCATCAAAGAATATTTCGCCGCTGTCCGGTGTCTCCAGCCCGAGGATCAGCTTCAGGATCGTGGACTTGCCCGACAAGGGCGGACCGAAGAAGCAGAAGAAGGCGTTGTCCGGCACCTCAAAGTTGACCTGATCCACCGCCAGCACGTCGCCATAGGACTTCGAGACGTTTTCAAACCGGATTGAGGCCATTAGTGCGCCCTCGCTTTCAGCGCCTGACCGGTGACCGGATCAAACAGGCGAACGCCGTCTTCGGGCACCGTGAACGTCCAGTCCTTGCGCGCAACCGGGGGCGCAACATCTGCGGGCAGAACCGCTTTTGCCGCGATCCCCTCGTGTTCCAGATGAACGATTGTGCGCGCGCCGATACGTTCCACCAGACCCACCCGCATGGTCAGGCCCGAGCCTGTGGCACTCACCTGTTCCGGGCGAAACCCGATCTGGACGTCGGAGCCGTTCAAATCCCGCGCGGCGAATTGCAGTGCGGGCGGCAGATCAACGGACCCGATGCCCGGCACCTCGACGGACACGGCATCGTCCTTCTGGATCAGACGCCCATCGAGAATGTTCATCCCCGGCGCTCCGATGAACCGCGCAACAAAGGTGTCGGCAGGGTTGTTGTAGATGTCGAGCGGCGTGCCGACCTGCAAAAGCTTGCCATGATCCATCACCGCAATCCGGTCGGCCATTGTCATCGCCTCCAACTGGTCGTGGGTCACATAGACCATGGTCTGCCCGAACTGGCCCTGCAGGCTTTTCAACTCGGATCGCATGACAGCACGAAAGGCCGCGTCGACATTGGACAGCGGCTCATCCAGCAGAAAGATCGCAGGTTTCAGAATGGCCGAACGGCCAATGGCAAGTCGCTGCAGGATGTTGACTGACAGGCCCGCAGCTGGGCGGTCCAACATCGTCTCGAGCTGCAGCAACTCGGCAAAGGCCTTTACCCGCTTGGTGATCTCTGCCCCCGGGGCACCCTGCGCGCGCAGACCATAGGCCAGGTTCTCGCGCACCGACATATGGGTGAATATCGCGTAATTCTGAAAGACGAACCCGACGCCACGCTTGGCCATGGGCACGTCCACCACATCCTGCCCGTTGAACCGGATGGCACCGTGGGACGGGCGCAACATGCCTGCAATGATGTTCATCGTCGTGGATTTGCCACAACCCGACGGACCCAACAACGCCATGAATTCCCCGTTGGCAATGGTCAGGTTCATGTCCGCCAGAGCGGTGAAATCGCCAAAAGTCTTGCCAAGGTTTTCCAGTGCAATCTCGCTCATGTGCCCTGTCCCCGCTGCATCCGTTTGATGGCAAAGACAGACACCACTGACAGCACGATCAGGATGGCTAGCGCGATCGCCGCGACATAGCTCCAGATCAGCTCCTGCTGTGTGACCTTGTAGATGTAGACCGAGATCGTTTCCGTCGCGACACCTGGACCGCCGCCGGTCATAATGAACAGCGTGTCGAATATCTTGAAAATCTCGATGACGCGGATCGCGAGTGCGATGATGATGATCGACTTCATCCGGGGCAGCACTATGGTAAAGAACCGCCGCCACCAGGACGCCCCCAGCAGGATCGCGGCCATCTGCTGATCCTGGGGCACGCTGATCATACCGGCCAGCAGGATCAGGAACATCAGGGGCGTCCATTGCCAGATGTCGGCCAACATGACCGCAATCAGGGCAAGGTCGGGGTCAGACAGCCACGCAATGCGCACGGGGTCGCTGGTGAACAGCGAGAGCAGGTCATTCACCGGGCCGCCAGACTGGAACAGCATGAAAAACATGTACCCAGCCACCGCAGGGACCACCATCATCGGTACCAGCAGCGTGGAATAGAGCACCCGCTTGCCCCGAAAATCGTCGACAAACAGAACCGCCAGACCAAGGCCCAAGAGGAATTGAACAGGCACGCAGACCGCCATCACGAAAAACGTCCGCCACAAGGCACCCCAGAACCGACTGTCCGCCATCAGGTCCGCGTAGTTCAGCAGGCCAGTCCAAAGCTCGTGCGCCCGCCACCAGGGAATACCGTCCAGCGGCGACCAATCGGTGAGCGAGATATAAACCTGCATCAGGATGGGAAACAGCGCGATGAACAGCACCAGAAGCTGCGCAGGCAGCGTCAGCCACAGGCCAAGGCGCGCACCGGTCTTTACGGGGGCATCCGTCAGCTCGGCCACGGGCTCGATGGTCGAAACCTTGGTCATTCTTTCAGCGCTCCGAATGTCAGGCCACGCACAAGGTGCTTCTGAATGGCGATGCCCATGATGATCGGCGGAACGGCGGCTATCACGCCCAATGCAGCCTTGGCCCCATAAAGCTGCCCGGTCATCGAGGATGAAAGCGAGGCCATGTAGACAGGGATCGTCGCCCAGTCGCGCGTCGTCAGCAGCAGCGCGATCAGGTAGTCCGACCAATTCAGGATAAAGACAAAGAGCGCGGAAGACGCCAGCGCAGGGCGCATCATCGGCAACGTGATCCGCACGAAAACGCGCCAGCGCGTGCAGCCCTCGACCAGTGCTGCATCCTCAATCTCGCGCGGCATGTCGTCGAAAAACGTCTTCATCAGCCAGAAGGCAAAGGGCAGCGTTACGATGCCGTAGATCAGCGACAGCCCGAACCAGTTGTCGATCAGACCGAGAAACGACCACATGATCATCACCGGGATCATCACCGCCATCGGTGGAAACAGGCGCAACTGGATCAGCGCCAGGGGAAGGTTGCCGCCCTGACCGAACCGCGACAGGCCATAAGCGGCCGCCGTTCCGGCTGTCATTGCAATCAGCGTTCCGAATGTCGCGGTCAGCAGAGAGGCAAAGATCGGGCGCCCCGCCGTGCGCTCCAGCGCCACGATCAGATCGGTCGAGGATTGACCAAAGATGAACCGGAAATTGTCCAGCGTCGGGTTGCGCGGCCACCATGTCAGATCGGCGCCAGCGGCGGACCATTCGGCAATCGGTTTGAACGCCATCGAGATCATCCAAAGCGTCGGTACGAGCGAAATCGCAACAAGGCTCAGGATTACGACGTATCGGAAAATCTCGAAGGGGATCGCGCGTTGCATCTGTCATCCATCGTCAAAAGGTCAAGTGGGAAGAGGCAGTTGGGAGGCGTCCGCCTCTTCCCTCAAGCGGGCGGTCAGACCGGATCAACCAGATCCGGCCACGCCGCCTTGTTGGCGCGGATGGCTTCAACAAGCTTGTCTTCTCCGACCCGCCGCGCGATGCGCTTCCATTGCCGTTCGGTATTGGCCATCGCGTCCTCGGCGGACATCGAACCAGTCAACGCCGCCGTCAGGTTTTCATCCAGCGCGTTGTGGAATGCCGTCGCACCCGGATAGTTGATGGTCGGCACTGTCCGGCGCACGGATTCCCGCACGATGTCCATGTGGTAGTCGTGATAGGTCTGCCGCACCAATGGGTCCGAGAAGTTGGCGAGTTGGAACGGGTCAAAGAAGCCGCCCGGGTTGGCCGTCATCCACGAATAGATGCGTGATGAGCCCAACCATTGCAGGAACAAATAACACAACTCGGGGTGTTCTGATTGGGTTGAGACCGAAGCAGACAGGTTGAACCACAGCACGGTTCGACTGACGCGCCCGTCCGCATGGTCCCGTCCGGGCGGCAGGTGCGACCCGATCTTGCCCGTCACGGTCGAGCCGTCATTGCCCGAATTGTCGAGAAATTTCGGTAAGTTGGAGAACGCACATGTCATCGCGGCACCGCCCGTCGCGAAGTTTCCATACTGCTCGGGCCACCCCCACGAAATCGCATCCGCCGAGTGATGCGCCAGCGATGCGACATATTCCATGGTTGCCTGCACACCCTGTTCCGAATTGATCAGTGCGGTGCCGTCATCGGCAAACAGGAACTGGTTGGGCGACGCCATCGTGACATAGCGTTGATACCAGTTGGTATATCCCCACCCCTGATTGCGCAAATCGGTGCTGCCGATCAGGCCATCATCAGGGCGGTGGAAAAACGCGGCGATCTCATCATGCTCTTTCCACGTCTTCGGCGGTGCCAGTTCATAGCCATGCTTGTCCGCAAACGCGGCCTGCTCAGCCGGATCGCCAAACAAATCCGTCCGGTGGTTCCAGGTCTGGAAATCGCCATCAAGGCAAACACCATAAATCGACCCGCGATACCCGTTCAGAAGACTGACGCCTTGTTCGCCCCCGACATAACCACGCTCAGGCATGTCCCATTCGGGCTTATGCATTTCGACATATTCGTCCAGATTAACGATGCCGCCGGACTCCGCCAGATCGCCCAGACGGTTCCATTCGACAGCATAGATATCGAACCCGCCGCCCTTGGTGGAAATGTCCTGCATGACCTTGGTGAATTCCTGGCCATTGGGTACGCCTACGATGTCCAGCGTGATACCGGTTTCCTGTTCCCACAACTCCTTGATCGACGGCGCACCTGCCGGGAAAGGCTGTGTGATCTGACCGATGGAGCCATCCGAGAGGCCCAGAACGATACGTTCGGGCGCAGATCCAGCATCTTTCATCGCACGCACCGCATCGATAGCGCGGCCTTCGGGAGTGTCGGGCCCGTATTGATAACGTTCAGCGCCATCGAAACCCGTCGGCCCGCCAATCATACCGTCGGCCAACCCGGAAGCCGCCCGGGCGCGATCTGGCCGGAGGTAAAGTGGCGTTGCGACCGCTAATGCGGCGGCACCTGATGTTGATGTTAAAAAAGACCTTCGCGATAGCTTGGACAAGTTTGGCATTTTTCCTCCCAAGGGATCTGAGTGTCCCTGCTGGGAGTAAGCCTTGATTGGAAATGGGCTTATCGCAAACATCATTGACCATCATTTTCAACCATTTTCCTTCAATTAGACTCGATGAGCTCCACAGTGACGGGAAAGCCCTTTCCTTTCTCGAAAATGATGCTTTTTGATGGGGCAATGAAGGACCCTAGCGAGGCACCCCTATGAAAGTCACCCTGGCCGAGATTGCACAGGAAGCCGGCGTATCGGTCACCACGGTCGACCGTGTCTTGAACGACCGCACAGGGGTGCGGGCGCGCACACGCGACATCGTGCTGGAAATCGCACGGCGACGGGGTTGGTTTGGTCCCGTAGAAGAAGAAGCCGCCATTCGAATGGATTTCGTTCTACCCGCAGGCAGCAACTCGTTCATTGCGCTGTTGCATCAATACCTGCTGGAAGAGGCGTGCAACTACGGCGGTATCCAACCCATGGTGCATGTCGTTGATGGCCTTGATCCCGACCATATGGCCCTGCGCCTGAACTCACTGGCCGACAAAACGGACGCAGTTGGGCTTGTCACCCTCGATCACCCCTCGGTGCGCGCGGCCATTGAAAACCTGTCCGACAATGGGGTGCCGGTGGCCTCGCTGGTGTCCGACCTGCCGTCCTTGCAGAAGGCAGGATACATCGGGATCGACAACCGGTCCGCCGGTCGGCTCGCGGGGTTGCTGATGGGGCGGTTCCTGCATCCGGACAAAACCCACAACGTGGTGATCGTGATCGGTTCGCTCAGCTACCGTGGCCATGAAGAACGTGAGATGGGGTTCAAATCCATCCTCGCACAGGACTTCCGCAATCTCACGATCTCGGAAATCGTCGAGGTCAGCGATGACCGTGATCGCGCCTATACCGAAATGCGCCGCATCCTAGCCAACAATCCACCTTCTGCAATCTACAGCGTGGGTTCAGGGAACCAGGGGATCGGACAGGCTCTGAACGAAGCAGGCATTTATCGCGACACCGTTTTCATCGCACATGATTTGACGGGTGCGACGAAACGGATGCTGCTGGACGGTACAGTGGATGCGGTGATCGATCAAAACCCCCGGGTCGAAGCGCGAGAGGTCGTCAAATTGCTCGCTTCTGCCGTGCGCGGGGCAGCCGAACCTCAATACCTGCCACGGCTGCAAGTGGTTTTTGCGGAGAATATTCCTGCGCTCTGAACCAATTGTAATCAGAACCGCAAAGAAGCAGCCAAGGGTCTTTATATAAGGAAAGACTACACGGCTGTTTGGTTGACTTGCGATACGCAAAAACCGGCCGTCGAAAGCGAGTTGGCGGACGCGCGTTCGTCCCGCATAGCCGCTATTGGATCAAATATGCTCACGACTTTTTCCATCGCCGTTTGGCATGCCTGAACGCTGCATCAAGGCGTCGGCGCAGAGAAGCTCCAAATTGGTGATTCAACGGATCACCTCTGACCATCTCGTGCTTCTGCATGTCCGGCCCAAAGCATCACGCCCAAGGCCAGACATCAGTGCAGAGGTTGGGGCGCGTAGTCGTGCTGACGCGCCAGCGCAAAGGCCAGTTTGCGGTCAGCGACCAAGGCCAATTGCTGCCCCTCTGCGTCGTGCACGGCGAAGAGCTGGTCCAGCCCTTCGGCCTGATCCTGTACCTCTTGCGACAGGGCATCGACGGCGATGGGTTTCACATACACCATCCGGCCCACATCGGCGTTCAAATCATAGGGTGTATTCATGACTTATCCTTTCCTGATGTTGATCGTTTGGACGATTGTTTCGGGTTTGGAGCGGGTCAGGTCGACGTGCAGCAGGCCGTTTTCGATGATGGCTTCACCCACTTCGACGCCATCAGCGAGCACGAAGCTGCGCTGAAATTGCCGTGCGGCGATGCCGCGGTGCAGGAAAACGCGATCTTCGGTGTCTTCGGCCTGGCGGCCCCGGATGACCAGTTGGCGGTCTTCCACGGTGATTGACAGGTCACCTTCCGCAAACCCGGCCACGGCCAGTGTGATGCGGTAAGAATAGTCAGAGGTCTGCTCGATATTGAACGGCGGGTAGCCTTCGGAACTTTTGGCAGTCCGCTCCAACAGCCGTTCAAGTTGCTCGAATCCCAACATATGCGGGTACGAGGCAAGGGTCATCTTCGTCATGCGACACGTCCTTTTGGTCAAGCGACAGTCTGTGGTCCGCCCCTGATGCGGCAACGGATAAGGTAAATATGGGCAGAAACCATGTTGGGAACAAGGTCTAGGCGCATCGCAGGGTTGTGATTATATTAAAGGTTCTGCAATTGCTTGGAATCGCATCATGAATGCTCCTTCTGATATCTCGATGAAGACCGACGAGGTATTGCGCGTTGAACTGGAAGTGTTCAAACGCGAGCATCGTGATTTGGACGAAGCCATTCATGCATTGCAGGAAAAGGCCACGGGCGATCAGCTGACCATTCAGCGCCTGAAAAAGAAAAAACTTAGGCTGAAGGACCAGATCGCGATTATCGAGGATCGCTTGACCCCTGATATCATCGCCTGATCCCTATTCGCTGCGCGTGAGGGTGCGCCAGCCTTCCTTGTCCACCGCCTTGAGCCGTGCCAGAGCGCGTTCGACGTCCGCGCGGATGGCGTCCTTGCTTTGATCCTTTACGCCTTCGATCTGAGTGACCAGTTTGTCGATTTCGGGCAGGTCTGTCTTGGTCGCCGCCGCAAGGGTTTGCTGTGCTTCAAATACCTTGCCCAGTTGCGTGCCATAGCTTGCCACATCGGTTTGGCTCCTGACCTCAATCTCGGCGCTGCCTGCGATGTCCGGGGAAAAGACGCGCGGCACGATTTCCTGTGTCACATCGCCGAAAAACGGGGCGCGGAACATGGGCGCCCAGACGTCAAAAGGGGTCATCATTTTGCAATCTCCTTGTCTCAATGCTGCCAGCCTTGCCGCAGCGCAGCATTGTGTCAAATGAAACCCGCTGTGCCGCCATTGCCCCGCGCCGTGATCTGGCTATAGTGCGCGCTTTCTGACCGCAGGGCGATTTGAGATGACAGACACCCCTTCCCCCGTTGGCATCATCATGGGCAGCCAGTCGGACTGGCCCACCATGCGCGAGGCCGCCGAAATGCTGGACGCGCTGGAGGTGCCGTATGAGGCGCGCATCGTGTCGGCCCACCGCACGCCGGATCGGCTGTGGGATTACGGCAAGACGGCTGTGGACCGGGGATTGAAGGTCATCATTGCAGGTGCGGGCGGTGCGGCGCATTTGCCGGGCATGATGGCGTCGAAGACCCGTGTGCCTGTCATTGGGGTGCCCGTGCAGACCAAGGCGCTGAGCGGGGTCGATAGCCTGTATTCCATTCTGCAGATGCCGCGCGGTTTTCCCGTGGCGACGATGGCAATCGGTGCGGCAGGTGCCGCCAATGCGGGTCTGATGGCGGCTGGCATTCTGGCCATGTCGGACCCGGCCTTGGCCGAGAGGCTGGAGGCATGGCGCGACGCCCTGTCCGCTTCGATCCCAGAAGTGCCAAGCGATGACTGAGCCACTGGCGCCGGGATCAACCATTGGAATTCTGGGCGGTGGCCAGTTGGGTCGCATGCTGTCAGTTGCCGCAAGCCGTTTAGGCTTTCGCACGCATATCTTTGACCCGTCCGCCCAGCCTCCAGCGGGTGATGTCGCCCATATGGTGACCACGGCGCCTTATGAAGACAACGACGCCCTTTATTCCTTTGCCACGACAGTTGACGCTGTCACCTACGAGTTCGAAAACATCCCCACATTGACGCTGGATGCCCTTGAGGATCACGTGCCGATCCGTCCGGGCCGCCAGGCGCTCCGGGTGAGCCAGGACCGGTTGGTTGAAAAGGAATTCCTGACCAATCTGGGTCTGAAGACAGCGCCTTTTGCCGACGTGCCGGATATGGCGGCCCTTGCTGCGGCCCTGCCCGACATTGGCACGCCCGCGATCCTGAAGACCCGTCGCTTTGGCTATGACGGCAAGGGGCAGGCCCGCATCATGGATTCTGACGGGGCCGGGGCCGCCCTGGCCGGGATGAACGGCGCGCCTGCGGTCTTGGAAGGTTTTGTTGATTTCAGCCACGAGGTGTCCGTCATCGCGGCCCGTGGGTTGGACGGGGCCGTTGCCTGTTTCGATCCGGGCGAGAACGTGCACAAGGATGGCATCCTGCATACCACCATCGTCCCTGCCCGTCTGAGCGCCAGCCAGCGCACTGATGCGGTCTTACTCGCCGCCAATATCCTCAATGCTCTCGATTATGTGGGAGTGCTGGGTGTTGAGTTGTTTGTCACGCCACAGGGGTTGATCGTGAATGAGATCGCGCCGCGCGTGCACAACTCGGGTCACTGGACCCAGAACGGGTGCGTTGTGGACCAGTTCGAGCAGCATATCCGCGCCATTGCGGGCTGGCCGCTTGGCGACGGACAGCGTCATTCAGATGTGGTTATGGAAAACCTGATCGGTGATGATGTTGACCGTGTTCCGGCACTGGCTGCCGAGGCGGGCACCGCCGTGCACCTTTATGGCAAGGCCGAGGCCCGTCCGGGCCGCAAGATGGGCCATGTAAACCGGGTGGTCGGCTAGGCCGCTGCCACGAAGCGTTGCGCGATATCACCGGACATGTAGCTGACCCGCCCGCCTGAGAGTGTGGCGGCCACCCGGTCCGTTTCATCCAGGATCACGATATCCGCCCGTTTGCCCGGCGCGAGCGTGCCGCGATCCGTCAGGCCCAACACTTTCGCAGGGCCGGATGACACAAGCGCCCATGCAGCGGCCAAATCCATCAGCCCGCTTTTGGCCAGCATGAGTGCTGCGCGGCGCGGCGATGGGTAGTGGTAGTCGGATGCGATCGCGTCACAAAGCCCCATGGTGATCAGGTCCAGAGCGGAGGCGTTACCTTTGTGCGACCCGCCCCGAACGACATTGGGTGATCCCAGCACGACGAGGTCGCCTGCCGTGTGTGCGGCCTCTGCCGCCTCTGCTGTTTCAGGGAACTCGGCAACGGTTGCCCCACGCGCGCGCCATTCGGCGCGCTGACCACCGGTAGTGTCGTCGTGACTGCCGATTTGCACGCCTTGTTGTCGAAGCTGCGTGCACAGCGCATCAAGCGCCTCGGGCACCTCGTCCCCGCGCGCATGCAGGTCCAACAGCATCTGGAAATGGACATCCGGGTTCCGCCCCGCCTTGAGCGCCTGCCCGGTCAGGCGCGGTGGTTTGCGCCCTTCCGCCAAACGGTCATGCGGCAGATGGTCGTTGAACACGACATAGCCCACCTGCCAGTCTGAAATGCGCTGAGGCAGCTCTGCATAAAGTTCCAGCATATGGGTTTCGAACCGCAATTGCGGGCGCAAGTCTGTTACAATGTCGCCACGTGTGGCGATCATCGCGTTGAACACCTGATCGGCAAAGTCGAGGCTGCGCAGCCCGCCTTCCCAGCTGATGAACTGGGCCATGACGGCGGTGGTTATACCGTTGGCCGCAATCTCGGCCTCGGCGGCCACGATCCCTTCGTTCATCTGTTTCATCGCGCCCCGGCGCGGGGCCATGTGCCGCTCGAACCCGTCTCCATGCACGTCGACGATACCGGGCAGGATGCGATAACCACTCAGGTCAACGGACCGGCCCGTAGGCGCATCGACCACAACGCCATCAGCCATCGACAGGCGGATGGTTTCCAGTCCGGAAGGCTGCAGAACCGCACCGCCAACCAGATCAATTTTCAGCATCATCGCTTCCTTGCAGGCAACCCCCGTCCGGACATCCCAATTGTTCCAGCACGGCATCAATCCAGCGCAGTTCGCGGTCAAAGGCGCCATTGTCAAGAAAGGTCAGCACCTGCGCGATGACATTCGGGTTGTTCATCATGAAGGTGTGGGTGACAGGCAGCACGATGTGATCGGCCATACCCGCCACCGGGGTGGCCAGCACCGACACCTTGCCATCATCCCGCCCCGGCAGGAGCGACGAGAAATACGGATTAAGGGATTGTTCCCCAGCGATAATGCCCACCGGGTACGTGACGGCGGGCAAGCTGCGCGGCAGGCTGTCATCACCCGTGCCAAGTTGCCGACCTGCGGGGCCGTTGAACCAGCCGAAAGCCTCAAGGTCACCAAGCTCATCCACCACTTCGCTGCCACGGTTGGGCGGGGCCAGCATCACCACACGGCCCAGATTGGCGGGCACGCCATGGTTGGCAAACCAATAGCGCACAAGAATGCCCCCCATGGAGTGCGTGACGAAATGCACCGTTTCGGCACCGCAGCTTTCGATGGCACGGGGCACAACGTCACGTGCCAGCGTCTCAACCGTTTCGTTGGTGGACGGATAGCCTGGGCGTACAACGCGGTAGCCATCCGTAAGCAGCGCCCGTTGCAGCACCAGAAGCGATGCCTCGGTCCGCGCGAGGCCATGCAACAGCACCACGCAGTCGGCGCGGGCGCCGGTCGACAAGAGAGTCAGAACAAGGGCAACGATCCATTTCATACCCTTGAGATAACCCCATGCACGGGCATATGGAATAATAACGCGTCGTTGCCGCTGGAAAGGTTTGTTCATGCGTCCGAAATCACCCCGCATTGCCGTCCGAGCCATTATTGTCGAGGACGGGCGCCTGTTGATCGTCAATGCATGGCATAAGGATCAAAGCCCTCTGATGTGCGCACCGGGTGGCGGGGCCGAATTGCACAGCAGCCTGACCGACAATCTTGCCCGCGAAGTCCATGAAGAAACGGGCCTGCAGGTGACCGTGGGCGCACCCTGTCTGGTGAACGAGTTCCACGACCCTGACGGGCACTATCATCAGGTGGATGTGTATTTCCGATGCGAGGTCGTACCGGGGTCACCCCGTCCAACAACGTGGACGGACACTGACGCACTGGTGACCGAACGGCGCTGGGTGACGAAAGAGGAGCTGGCGCACAAGCCTGACAGCCTTGCCGATGTGGCCTTTGGTTCAGGCGGGATCAGCTATGATCCTCTTGAACCCTTGGTGCGATGACTGCGACGGCTATGCCCCCCACAACCAGAGCCGCTGACATAGCCAACGCCAGTGACAGCGCTTCGCCCAACAGCATTGCGCCACCCGCGATGGCAAGGACCGGTACGCTCAGCTGCACCACCGCCGCCGTCTGCCCCTGAAGTTGCGGCAGAACCGTATACCACAGCGCGGAACCAAGCCCGGACGTGACCGCACCCGACAGAATGGCGAGCGCGATGCCGGATGGGGCCGCGTGCAGGCCCGTTCCCACCAGCAAAACAGCCAGAAGAGGCGCAGCCACAACAAAATTAGCCGCTGTCGCCGACAGTGGGTCCCGCGTGCCCTTGCCCGCGAGCGTGTAAGCCGCCCAGCCCAGTCCCGCGATGACCATCAAAAGGGCACCGATCATGTCCCCGCCCGCACCATCGCTTGGCCAAAGCGCAATTAGCAGCCCGGCAAAGGCAATTCCTGCGCCGGTGACCTGCCGCGTCGTTGGCCGTGCGCCGCGCAATGCCGACCACCCGAACATACTGACCTGCACCGTCCCGAACAGGATCAGCGCGCCAAGGCCCGCGTCCAGCGTCACATAGGCTAGCGAGAACCCGATCATGTAAGCGGCAAGGCTAAGCGCGCCAACGACGCGACCACGTTCGAACAGCGGCAGCCCGCCGCCTCGCACCGTCAGGATCATGCAAAGCGCCACCGCACCCGCCAGCACGCGGATCATGGCAAAGCTGGATGGATCGATCGCGCCGCTGTCGATAGCCATACGGTTCAGGACCGAATTGGCGGCAAAGGCAATCATGGTGAGACAAGTCAGAAGGATCAGGCGCATGGTATCAGCGATGTGGAATACCAAGGTTACCAATGGCAAGCGCCGTTTGAAGGTTTGACAGAAAATTGTGCACGTCGCGCAGCGAGGTGAAATGGTATTTAACCTTGTCAGGGTCAGCACCGTCATAAAGCCCGCGCATCTTTGCGCGCGATGTATGCCGCGTCCGCCAAATATAGGACAGGAATTCGAGATCAATCTGTTCGGGGCAGCCGTCGGGCAGATCGGGACGGGTTCGACCGCGATCACGTAAAGAACGCCGCAAAACGCGGCGCAAGCGCAGAACCACGGGCAGATCGAGCCAGATCAGTGTATCAGCGCGGGCGAGGCGTTCAAGCCAGGTGGCACTGTGCCCGCCTTCAAAAACCCACGCAGGTTGTTCGATCACGTCGAGGGTCATGCGCGTCTTTTCGGCCCAGTCGCGTTCCACCCAGCCCGATTTCCAGTGGATATGGTCGATGTGGAATACGGGCAGAAAAGTCATGTCTCCCAGTTGAAGCGCGAGGGTCGATTTGCCCGATCCGGGCTGTCCGATGATCATCACGCGCTGCATGACGCAACCGTGGCGCAAGGTGGGCGAGCGCGCAATGGCGATATCGGGATGTGAGAACGCGGGCGCTGGATCGCGCTGATAGCTTGATACATTCCAAGACCCCGACAATTGCACCCTTGCGCTCGGGGAGTAAGCCTCCACATAGTTACCATGCTAACTATGTGGGGGCTTCGCCATGCCTGAACTCAGCGTTTTCGCCATCATCCGTCCCAAACCCGAACATAGGGCGGATGCACTTGCTGCCATCGAGGGTATTCTTACAGCCACGCGGGCAGAAGCGGGATGCCACCGCTTTGAACTGAATGTCGACGCGGAAGACGGCAGCGCGCTTTACCTGGTCGAACACTGGGCAGACGATGCGGCCCTCGAGGCGCATTATGAAATGGACTACATAAAAACGGTCTTTGCCGCCTATCAGGAATGGCTGGCCGAACCCATAGACATTGTACGGATGCGGCGACACGCCTGATGTTCTTTCTCAAAGAGCTGCCCAGCAGCGAGATGATCGCCAGCGTAACCGCCGACGTTCCAGACGTTGACCCCGAGCACGTGCAGACTGTGCTGGAGCGGCTGCGCAGTGCAAGTGTTCTGCTGCGTGATATCGAAGCGTTTCTGCGCACCCATGCCCTGTCACAAACGCAGTTTCTGGCGTTGATGATGATCGCGCGGGAGCCAGAGCGTAACAGCCTGTCTGCGGTAGAGATTTCGAAGCGACTGGACGTGTCCAAGCCGGTGCTTAGCAAGACGATTGGCAGCCTGATGGACAAGGGCCTGCTTGCCCCCGCCAAGGAGCAACCGGTTGACCAACGCCAGAAGCAGCTGAGCCTGACAGAAAAAGGTCAGAGCGTTTTTACCAACGTACTACCCGGTTACTTCGCACTTCTGGGCGGTGCAGCAATGTAAGATGCGTCATAGCCCTAGCGTCATTCGGAGAACGTAGCTTCTCATCATCTTTCTTCAAAGGACAACGGCCATCGCCTCATTGTCTTGGTGCAAGTCAGTACCCTCATTGCATCATACGATCCACATCAGGCATTGCAGGCGCGGTCCCAGATGGGCTTTTGGCCACGATATCTTCGGTGAGACCAGCCGCAACGCATCCGTGGCCGCATCTTGCATACGACCAAACATCCTCTGCAAGCCTATTTTGAACTATACTGAGCGTCGCACAAACATCCGAAAAGAGTAAATGCACTACCGCTCTACCATCTATCGTGATCCGCATTCAGACGATATTTATGCCGAACTATGTCCCCGTCCGCGAAGCTCATGATGTTCTGTTTCAGGCTGAACGCATTCTTGTCGTTGGCAGCTCCGGAGGCGGCAAGACAATGCTGTCACTCAGTATCGCGGAAGCGAGGCGCACTGCGCGCCGGGTCTCAGAAAATGGCGCTGTATTCAGTATAAAACGCATCCCAATTGTTGCCACCCCAACCAGACAGACCTCCGCCCCAGGCGCCACCGTTATCCCATGTCTCTTCCCCGGGAGACCACCACGTATCACTGATGGGCAAAACCTCAACGATAGGAGGAGGAGAGGGCGCCCGGTCTGGAGCAGGCCAGTTTGCCGCTTCCAGCAGGAGGTCATCATAGTAGCCTTCATTGCGGCTATCCAATATCTCTCCCGCGATTTCAAGCCGATCAATATAGGTGATTTCATCCTGCTTGATCAGTCTGTCGATGTCATCCTGCACGTTTGGATCATTCGCCACCCGCTCTCCTAGTCTCAGCAAAAAGTTCAGCTCGCCCTCGGTCACGACCAGCGGCGCGAGTTCGTTCAAAGTGGGCAGATCATCGTTTGGCAGCTGTGCCGGGTCCAGACGAAATGTGTTGCCAGAACCAGTGTCCGAAAGCGATGGAGCACTGGAAAGTTCACCGTTGTTTACCGGGAAAACGGGTGATGCGCCGGTGAACATCCACCCCCCCGGAGGTTGAAGATTTGAATCCTCGAAGATAAAGCCGTCTGCTCGGCCTGCATATTCGTTGAGTTCCATGTTGCAATCTCCAAATGTGCTTTGAATGACGAAGGCAGGTCCCGTCCAAAAGTGACATCGCGCCCTGCAGTCAAACGGTAAGGCGCATACTAAATTCAGGTCAAACGAACCCACGTGAGGTGGGTGGAATATGGCCGATACGGTCAGGATTTCTTGCAGAGGGGTGTCAGATTCCACATTTGCGCACGTACTGCGCCCACAGCAAAGCGACCGCTCTCATAAAGCCAAGGGCACCTGTCAGCACCAGAGCAGCAACGCGTGTCAATGCGGCGAATGTCTGAAAGGCCCACCAAATAAATCCTTTGGACATCACAATGCTGCGCATCCTTGCCAATGCTTGCTTCTCTAATTGGGGGTTTTGGTCAAGCTCGTTTTCCTTCTTTGTTTGGGACCGTCGTCGCTCATCCGGGTCACGCTTCTCTCCGCAGTCTGGGTGATGCCTAGTGGGACATCGCTGCATGCATGTGTCGGATTGGCAGTGGAGAGCCTCGCTTTGGGACGCGCTTGATGGCGCAGCAGACATTTTCGGCTTTGTCCACGAACCTCGTCCGGTGAGGACGATCCCGTTCAGATTGGTGCTGGGCGTTTAGATCATACCGTGCCCTCCTCCTTCTCTGAACGGAACTCCGTGCCATCCGCCCACATACGGTGCAGCAGGACGGCCAGCTTGCGCGCAACAGCCACAACGGCGCGGCGACGCCCTTTGGTACGCATCAAGCGCATGCCCCCTCTCGGCAGATTGCTACGCAATCGCCTGTCGGGCAGAGCATGACTTGATCTGAGAGCCCGCCATCGTCCGCATGAGCAAGGCGTTCGCGGCGGCATAGAGCGTCGACCGTACGTCTCGATCCCCGGCTTTCGATATGCGACCTGGGTTGTCCTGTTCACCAGACTGGTATCTTCTAGGTGTAAGGCCAAAGTGGGCTGCCACGGTGCGAGACCTTTTGAACCGCGCGGGATCGTCCACGGCAGCCTTGAAGGTCAAAGCAGCAATCGGGCCCACGCCGGGGACTGTCATCATGCGCATGCAGACATCGTCCTGACGGGCAGCGTGCTTGACCCGCCGATCGAGCTCAAGAAAGTGCTTGTACACAACCAACCGGGCGTCGAGCAGCGGTAGCATGGCATGTGCGAGAACCTCGTCGATCTCAACCATCGGCCGGACGACGTCATCAAAGCTGCCATGCTGCACTGTCTTCGGCAGCCGTATGCCAAATATCTTCAACAGGCCACGCACTTCGTTGGCCAAATCAATGGTTTTGCTCAGCAAAGCCTTCCGTGTGCTCAAAAGAGCTCTGACTCCATGCGCTTCACGGCTCTTCATATGCACCGGGCTGAACCAACCCGTTCGAAGGATCTGCGCAATTCCGCGTGCATCGTTGCGGTCCGTTTTATTGCGCATCGCTGACAAGGCAGCATTGACCTGGCGCGCTTCCATGCAAACCACGTCGAAGCCTTCGGCCTTCAAGCCGTAGAACAAATGCTGGCTTAACGTGCCGGACTCAAAACCAACGCGCTCAATCGGAACGCGAAGTGCAATCAGACACCCGGCGATCTCCTCAATCTCACAAGGCAGCTCACGCTCATGCACAACCGCGCCCTTGCTGTCGATAATACAGATCGCGCAGGACCGCAGCGATACATCCAAGCCCGCAAAATACTCCATTCGAAATCTCCCATGCTCACAGATCTCCTGTGATCCTATCGGGAACTCGACCTCTGATCAGGGTCAGCCCAATTACGCATGCTCAGGGCCGACAGTGATCACTCGTCGTACAATCGGTTCTCTTCGTTGTTACTCAAATGGGCGCCCATTTCGTCGCAGCCTACCTCAAGCTTGCAGTGCGCAATCAAAGCTTCTGCATAGGTAGGTAGATTTTTCGACATGGGGTGCTCATCAGACTGCCAAAGCCTCGAGCGGATTATTGACTTCCCGCAGTGATAAAATGCTTCTTCAACATGGGTAAGAATGGCAAAATCGGGCATCCGGCCGTTGATCTCGCAGACCTTGCGCACGGGCGTGTCTCGGATCACTTGAGCGCGCCCATTCACACGAACCACCTCATTGCGGTGCGGCACGAGAAAAACCAACCCGATGCGGCCTGTTTCCTTGATGTTTTGGAACCCATCGTACCGATGGTTGCCCGGCCGGTCGGGGATGGCGAGCGTCTTGTCATCCAGAATTTTTGCAAACCCGCAGGATCACCTTTAGGAGAGACATCCATGTTTCTGTCAGCATCCACCGTGGCCACGGTAAGATAGGTGCTGCGTTCAATCCAAGCGCGGATATGTCGGTCAATTCTATCGATAAACTTCGAAGTTTGACTGACATAGGGACAACGCATATCCCGAAATACATCGTCGATGGAGGTAACCACGTCTGTGGGTTGGTACATTAGGCTCAGGACTCATAACCAGTAAGTAACGATTGCGGCGAGTGCGATTGCTGAGAGGAAGACCTTTGGGCATCTGT
>NZ_CANNGP010000020.1 GCF_947504105.1 uncultured Tateyamaria sp. | reverse complement strand
CATTCTCACTGACTTGTCAACAAAGCCAGTCTGGCACATTGCGATGCCGTTGTGGGAGGGAGCATCCACCCCATCAAACTTGAACTGATCCTGAACGACCAGACAATCGACTTGGTTGCGGGCCAGATCGACATTGCCATCCGCCTTGCTCCTGCACCCAAGGGCGATCTGATCAGCACACGGCTCATGTCCACACAGTATCGCGTGGTGGCATCCCCGGACTATCTGGATCAACACGGCAGACCGCGGAAGCCGGAGGCACTGACAGACCATGCGTGCCTGCGCATGACCTTGCCGGACTACCGGACCGAGTGGCGGTTTCGGAAAAACCAGACCGAGACGATCGTCGGGGTCACAGGCCCGATCCTGATCTCAAACGCCTTGGCCCTGCGCACAGCCGCGCGGAACGGGTTAGGTCCTGCGCTGTTGGCAAACTGGATGACCGAAACCGATCTGGCGCAGGGCACTCTGGTCGATCTGTTTCCGGACCACGACGTAACGGCGACCACCTTCGATACGGGGGCGTGGCTGCTGTACCCAAGCCGTAACTATCTGCCCACCAAGGTGCGTGCCGTCATTGATTTCCTGCGCACCCAGTTGCGCTAGAACCCAATGCCGGTGTTGCGCTTGATTTCACGCAGGACAACATTGGTCTGCACACTGGCAACCGCGGATAGGCGGAACAGGAACGTCTCAAGAAAGGCGTTGTAAGCGTCCAGATCGCGGCACAGCACGCGCATCTGGTAGTCGGATTGGCCTGTGGTGGCATAGCATTCCACAACTTCACGCCGTGTCGACACCGCTTGGATAAAGGCGTTCAACTCGTCCTCGGAATGGCGGGCCAGTTGCACATGTACGATGGCCTGAAAGGTCAGTCCCGCCGCCGTCGGGTTCACGACCGCGCCATAGCGGTCGATGATACCTGCCTCCTCCAGCGCTTTCACCCGCCGCCAGCACGCGGACGGCGACATGCCAGCCTCATCCGCCAGATCAGCGTTGGAGATGCGGCTGTCCGCTTGAAGATGCTTCAAAAGGATGTGGTCGCGGTGATCCATCTTCATGTGGGTAATTTATCCATCTTGTAGACTGAAATCGATATGGTTTTTCACACATTAGGCCATTCGCAGAGAAACTGAAATCCTTTCCCACCCCGGAACCGCGATACTGTTGGAAAGGAGGCCGCACATGTCGGACCCGCGCCACCGCTTTGATCCCTACGCCCTCAACGACCGCTATGATCGCACGGAAGGGCCCGTGTTCCTGACCGGAACACAAGCGCTGGTGCGCATCATGCTGGATCAGGCGCGACAAGATCGGGCGGCCGGGCGCAACACGGCTGGTTTCATCTCGGGCTATCGCGGGTCGCCGCTTGGCGGGTTCGATCTGGAGCTGTGGCGGGCACAGCAGCGGACGGACGCCGCAGGCATCACATTCATGCCCGCCGTCAATGAAGACCTTGGAGCCACAGCCGTCCTTGGGGCGCAACAGGCCGTGCTGGATCCCGATTGCAAACATGATGGCATCTTCTCCATGTGGTACGGCAAGGGGCCGGGCGTGGACCGGTCCGGTGATGCGCTGAAACACGGCAACGCCTATGGCTCATCCCCGTTGGGGGGGGGTGTTGGTCGTCGCCGGGGATGATCATGGCTGTGTGTCATCCTCCATGCCGCACCAGTCCGATGTCGCCTTCATGACGTGGTTCATGCCCACGCTGAACCCGGCCTCGGTGGCCGAATACCTGACCTTTGGCGCGTGGGGCTTCGCGCTCAGCCGGTTTTCGGGAACATGGGTGGGGTTCAAGGCGATTTCGGAAACGGTCGAAAGCGGGGCATCGGTGATCCTGCCGCCCGTTCCAGTCTTTGCCCAACCGGACTACGTTGCCCCACCCGGTGGTCTGCATATCCGCCCGTCGGATTTGCCCAGCCCCGAGATCGAGGGGCGCATCGGTCACAAGCTGGACGCGGTACAGGCCTTTGCACAGGCCAACCCGGTTGACCGGCGCATCTATGATGTGCCTGACGCGCATTTCGGCTTTGTGACCACCGGCAAGGCACATCTGGACCTGATGGAAGCGCTGCGCCTTCTTGGCCTCGATGAAGCCACGTGCCGCGCCCACGGTATCGACATCTACAAGGTCGGCATGGTCTGGCCACTGGCCTTGCGCGACGCGCGCGCCTTTGTCCGTGGCAAGCGCGAGGTCATGGTGATCGAGGAAAAGCGCGGGATCATCGAAAGCCAGTTCAAAGAGGCGTTTTACGATCTGCCGCGTGACATACCAGAGCGCATGGTGGGCAAGCATGACGAAACCGGCGCCCCCTTGGTCCCGTGGACCGGAGAGCTGAGCCCCAAGCTGCTCGCTCCCCTGACCGCCAAACGATTGCACGCCTTCGTTCCCGATCTGGACCTGCCGACCCGAGCCAAAGCGCTGCAAACACCGCCAAAGCTGCTGAATGTCGAAGGCGCCACGCGCACCCCGTATTTCTGCTCGGGTTGTCCGCACAACACGTCGACCAAGGTGCCCGACGGGTCCAAGGCGGCGTCGGGTATCGGTTGCCATGTCATGGCCTCGTGGATGGACCGGGACACAGGCGGTTATGCGCAGATGGGCGGCGAGGGTGTGCCCTGGGTTGCGGCCTCGAAATTCAACGGCGGCAAGCATATCTTCCAGAACCTGGGCGAAGGCACATGGTATCACTCTGGGTCTTTGGCGATCCGACAGGCTGTCGCCGCAGGGACGAACATCACCTATAAAGTGCTCTACAACGATGCGGTCGCGATGACTGGCGGGCAGCCTGTTGACGGCCCGGTCAGTGCCGCCGGCATTGCGTGGTCCAGTCGGGCAGAAGGTGTAGACCGGATCGCCTTGGTGTCCGACGACATTGCCAAGTTTCCAAGGTCCGACTTTCCCCCGGGCACCAGCTTCCATGCCCGACAGGCGCTGGACGCTGTGCAGCGTGAGCTGCGCGAGGTGCCGGGTGTGACGGTTCTGATCTACGAACAGACTTGCGCCACCGAAAAGCGCCGTCGCCGCAAGCGGGGGGAATTACCGCCCGTCTCAACCTTTGCTGTGATCAACCCCGAGGTGTGCGAAGGCTGCGGCGATTGCTCGGTCGAAAGCAATTGCCTGAGCGTGGAGCCGTTGGAAACGCCCTTGGGGCGCAAGCGGCGCATCAACCAATCGACCTGCAACGCCGACATGTCCTGCCTCAACGGCTTCTGTCCCAGCTTTGTCACGGTCGAGGGTGCGACGCGGAAGACACCCAAAGCCTTGGAGTTTGATATAGAAGCCGCGCTTGGCGGCCTCCCCGAACCAACCCTCCCGCATCTGGACACACCCTTCGACCTGCTGGTCACCGGGGTGGGCGGAACGGGTGTCGTGACCGTCGGCGCCCTAATCACCATGGCGGCACATCTTGAGGGGCGCGGAGCTTCTGTTCTCGACTTCACCGGCTTTGCCCAGAAATTCGGAACGGTTCTCAGCTACATTCGCTTGGGGCAGACACCGGACTACTTGCATCAGGTGCGGATCGAAGAGGCGGCTGCAGATGCGGTTATCGGATGTGACATCGTGGTGTCATCAACCCCCAAGGCGTCGGCCCACTATCACACCGGCACGCGCATGGTCCTGAACCGGGCAGAAATGCCAACCGGTGACCTGGTCCTGCACCGCGACGCCAGCCTGCACGTCGACGATCGCGAGGCGGCCATTGCGGATGTGATCGGCGTGGATAACTTGACCACCTGCGATGCGAATGCGCTGGCGGAACGCATGCTAGGGGATAGCGTGTTTGCCAATGTCATGCTGCTGGGGATGGCATGGCAAAAGGGTCTCGTTCCCGTCAGTCAGATGGCCTTGAAGCAGGCCATTCACCTCAATGGCGTTGCAGTCGACAAGAACACCCGCGCCTTTGAGATGGGGCGCATCTGGGCGCATGATCCGGCAGACTTTGCCGTCCCCAGCCATTCACAGGCACTGCAAACCGTGGACGAGATCATCGCGCACCGCGCCGCGTTGCTGGTCGCCTATCAGGATGAAGCCTACGCGCAGCGCTACCGGGATATATTGAACCGCTCCACGGCAGGGTTTGACGACGAAAGCCAGCGCCTTGCCGCCAAGTCCCTCTACAAGCTGATGGCCTACAAGGACGAATACGAGGTTGCCCGGTTGCACACCGAAACGGGGTTCGCAGAAAAGCTGTCTGAGCAATTCGACGGCGACTTCAAGGTCCGCCACCATCTGGCGCCACCAGTCCTGTCATGGAAAACCGACGCGCGCGGCCGCCCACTGAAGCGCCGCTTTGGGCCATGGATGACCCGCGCGATGGTATTGCTGGCAAAAGGCAAACGCCTGCGCGGCACCGCGTTCGATCCGTTTGGCTACACGGCGGAACGGCGTGAAGAGCGGGCACTGATCGATTGGTATGTTTCGGGCCTCGACCGTCTCAGCCACGGCATCAAAGACCACCAAGCGGCCCGCGCATTCCTTGGCGCACCGCAGGAGTTTCGCGGCTTCGGCCCTGTCAAAGCCGACGCCGTCGCGCGGCTGAAACCGGAGGCTGATGTCGCTCTGGAGAAAGCTAGTAGTCGCTGACTAGAAGGTGTGTCGGGGCCACGTCCTCTTCGATGTCGGAAAACCGCCCGATGGGCTCGGCAAAGATATTGTCGGTCAGATCGTCGTTTACGGTCGACACCTCGTGAATCAGGCAATCGCCGCCCTCACCCCAAAAGGCGTGCCAGGTGGTGGGTGTCAGGGTCACGGACGCACCCACGGGCAGCTTCAAATGTCCCCCAGCAGGCAAGGTCACCGGAACGCCATCGGTCAGCACCTGAACGTCCGCCTTGCGATCCATCTGCCCCTCGGCATCGCAGGTGAACAGTTCCAGCACCAGCGTGGCCCCACCACGGTTGATGATATCCTCGGTCTTCAGCACATGGCGGTGCATCGGCGAAAGCTGATCCTGACGCGAGATCATCAGCTTCTCGGCATAAAGCATCGCGCCCTGCTGGCCCATTCCGGTCAGATCGCCATTGCGCATGGTGAACAGGAACAGGCCCATCTCATCAAAGCGGCCCTGCCCGTAATCCGTGATGTCCCAGCCGAGGCCCCGGTCCCGGATATGGGCGGCCTTGTCGCTGCGCATCTCGTCCGGTGTCCAGCCGCCAAAGGGCGGCACGGTCCAGCCGTGCTTGGTAAAGAACGCGGCCCCTTCGGCCAGGATGTCATTCACGCGGGATCGTTTCATGGGATCAGTCCAGTTCAGTTTGCCAGGGCGGGTTCGCCCCGGCGCGAGAGACGGTGATGGCGGCGGCACGGGCGGACAGGGTCAGCATATCCGTCAGCGTGACCTCGTCCAGCACTGCAACATCCGAAGGCGACAACGCGCCAGCGCGGCGCAGGGCGGCAAGGCAACCCGCATTGAACGTGTCACCAGCGCCAACTGTGTCAACGACCGTCGCCTTTTCCGCAGCGACCCGTACCCGTGTGCCATTTGACAGATGCGCCGTCGCTCCGTCGCCCCCTTCGGTCAGCAGAAGCAACTTCGGCCCCATGTTGAGTACGGCCTGCGTCTTGGCGTCCAGATCACCGTCGGACACCAGCCAGCCTATGTCATCATCCGACAGTTTCACAATGTCCGCGCGCTCGATCAGCTTGGTCAAACGGGCGCGATACCCGTCGTGATCAGAGACAAAGCCGGGGCGGATGTTCGGGTCCGCCATCACCAACCGGTCTTCGGGTTGGGACAGGGCCAAATCCAGCAGGCTGTCCGCCGCCGGCGGGTTGCAGAGAGAGATACCGCCGAAGAACATTGCCTCTGTCCCCGCGGGGACAGAGGCAATATCAACAGGTTGGATGTTCCGTGTCGCGGTTTCATCATCATAGAACGTGTAGGTGGCATTGCCTTGGTCCAGATGCACAAAGGCCAGCGTCGTGTTGCGGTTGCTGCGCACGGCATGGTCCGTTGAGACATGGCTGGCGGTCAGGTGATCCGCGATCATCCCGCCAAACAGGTCCGAGGACAGGCCGGTGACCAGCCCGACGGGTTCGCCCAAGCGGCCCAAGGCCACGGCGGTGTTCAGCACCGCGCCTCCGACATGCGGCACGTAAGCGCCGTGGGCATTCGGGATCATGTCGATCAGGGCTTCGCCCGCGCAAAGTATCATTGGTCTATCTCGTTCAATGTGAGGTCGGCAGTTGCCGAGTGAGTCAGCACGGTGGTGATATTCGGCACATCGTTGGTGTCAATCCATGCCTGTGCATCAGGCTTGCCATGTTCGGCCCAGCGGGCCTTCAGCCGGTCGATCAACAGATCCATCGGGGGGTGCAGCGCGATCGAGAATGTCCAGAGATCGTGCAGCTTGGTCCAGGGCGGCGTGTCGAGAAGCAGGTAGTTTCCCTCGACCAGCACCGTGCTGCATCTTGCCTCGACCCGTCCCGCGCCTGCTACGGCGATTTCGCGGGTGCGGTCAAAGACTGGAAACACAATCGGGTCGGGTGATTGCAGGGCGGTTATCAGCCGGCAAAAGCCATCTGCATCGAACGTGTATGGTGCGCCCTTGCGGTTGCGCGTCCCATCGCGTTCCAGCAGGCAGTCGTCAAGGTGAAACCCATCCATGGGCACCACGGCGGCGTGCTCGCCTTGCTGTGACAGCCGCGCGGCAAGGATTTCTGCCAGCGTGCTCTTTCCGCTCGCAGGCGGACCCGCCACGGCCACAAGACGCCTGTGTGGTGCAGCGGGCCGATCAAGGATCTGCGCACAGATCTGGTCGAAGGTCATCTACGCTGCTATCTCCGGGACCGCCGCGCCGGTCATGTAAGCAACAGCGTCGGACATCGAATGATCCTTGGGGTCGATTACACATAGGCGCTTGCCCAACCGGTGCACATGGATGCGGTCGGCCACTTCGAAAACGTGCGGCATGTTGTGGCTGATCAGGATAATTGGGATGCCCCGCGACCGCACATCAAGGATCAACTCAAGCACCTTGCGGCTTTCCTTGACCCCGAGGGCTGCCGTCGGCTCGTCAAGGATCACGACCTTGGACCCAAAAGCTGCTGCGCGCGCCACGGCGACCCCCTGACGCTGACCACCAGACAGGCTTTCGACCGCCTGATTGATGTTCTGGATCGTCGCAAGCCCCAGCTCGCTCAGCTTTTGGCGGGCAAACTTCTCCATCGCCTGCTTGTCGAGACGGCGAAACACCTTGCCCATGATCCCGGGTTTGCGCAACTCGCGCCCCATGAACATGTTATCCGCAATGGACAGGGCAGGGGACATGGCAAGCTGCTGGTAGACGGTTTCGATCCCTTCCTCGCGCGCCTCGATGGGCGAGCGGAACTTGACCTCGCGCCCCTCCAGCCACACCTGCCCTTCGTCCGGGACAACCGCGCCCGACACGGCCTTGATCATCGAAGATTTGCCCGCCCCGTTGTCGCCGATCACGGCAAGGATTTCGCCAGGCATGAGGTCAAAGTCGGCATGGTCAAGCGCTGTGACCTTGCCATAGCGTTTGACGAGGTTGCGGGCTTTGAGAATGGGTTCGGTCATGCCGCCACCTTCCGTATCCATTGATCGACTGCGACGGCTGCGATGATCAGCATGCCGATCAGCATAAATGTCCATTGCGGGTCTGCCCCGGCCATCCGTAGGCCCAGTTCGAACACGCCCACGATGAGGGCACCAAAGAGTGCACCTGCAATTGAACCACGGCCGCCAAAGAGAGAGATGCCGCCGATCACCACGGCGGTGATGGATTGAATGTTGCCAATCACTCCGGTCGTTGCGGAGGGAGAGATCGACCCGAACCGCCCGATCATCACCCAGCCCGCAAGCGCGCAGATGAACCCGGCGGCCATGTAGACGGACATGTAGGTCTTGTGCACGTCGACGCCGGACAGTTCTGCCGCCTCGGGGTCATCCCCGACAGCATAGACATGTCGACCCCACGCGGTAGATCGCAAGGCATAGGCCAGCACGATGAACAGGGCGATCATGCCCAGAACGCCAAGGGTGAATGTCGCACCGCCAAACTGGATCTTGGTCCCGAGGAATTGGAGAAAGGAAGCCTCCGCCTCGATGTCCTGCGACCGGATGGTTTCGTTGGCGGAATAGAGATAATTCGCGGCCAGCACGATCTGCCACATACCCAGTGTGACGATGAAAGGTGGCAGTTTCATGCGGCTGACCAACCATCCACTGATCGCGCCCAGCGTGGTACCAACCGCCAGACCGATGGCAACAGAGACAGCAGGTGGCACACCGTAGCTGAACGTCGCCTTGCCCATCACAACGGTGCACAGCACCGCGATGGCACCGACGCTCAGGTCAATCCCTGCTGTCAGGATGATCAGCGTTTGCGCTGCGGCCAGCACGCCCACGATCTGCACCTGTTGCAGGATCAGTGTCAGGGCAAAGGGCGAGAAAAAACGCGAGCCCAGCAGAATGCCAAAGAGCGCTATGGAAAAGATCAGCACGATCAGTGGCACCAGTGATGGCGTCTGATGCAGCGTATGCTGCACGCGCCCAACAAGGCCACGACGATGATCCTCGAACTCTGCGACGGTTGCATCGGCTGAAGTGGCTGCGGCTTCGTAGTTGTCCGATTGGGTCATGGGTGGTCCCGATGTCAGGCAATGAAATGGGGCAGGCGACGTGCCCCCCCCCAAGTATAGCTTAGTTCTTGTTGGTATTGGGAGGCCGGTGAGGCACCGGCGCTCCGCAATTTGATCTGCTTTCGCTGATCAGCCCCAGCACAGGTCCTTGCCTTCGGAGACCGAGATGCTCTCGACCCCGTCGGCAGGCTTGTCTGTCACCAACGCCACGCCCGTGTCAAAGAACGCCTTGCCATCGGTAGCTTCGGGCTTGGTCCCGTCAGCGGCCCAGGCAGCAATCGCCTCAATCCCCAAGGATGCCATCAGAAGCGGGTATTGCTGCGATGTCGCGCCAATCACGCCATCGGCCACGTTCTGTACGCCGGGGCAGCCACCGTCGACGGACACGATCAGCACATCGTTTTCACGGCCAATGGCTTTCAGCGCCTCATAGGCACCGGCAGCGGCGGGTTCGTTGATGGTGTAGACCACGTTGATGAACGGGTCCTTGGCCAAAAGGTTCTCCATCGCGCGGCGGCCACCTTCCTCGTTCCCAGCGGTGACGTCATTGCCGACGATGCGGGCGTCGGTTTCGTCGCCCCACTTGTTGGGATCACCGACGTCGATGCCGAACCCGGTCAGGAAGCCCTGATCGCGCAGCACGCCAACGGTCGGCTGGCTGATCGCGAGGTCGAGCATGCCGATCTTGGCGTCTGCTGCTGCATCCCCAAGGCTCGCGGCGGCCCATGCGCCAATCAGCTCACCAGCCAGAAAATTGTCGGTGGCGAATGTCATGTCGGCGGCATCAATGGGCTCAAGCGGGGTGTCGAGCGCAATGACCAACAGGCCCGCGTCACGTGCCTGTTGGACGACAGGCACAATGCTGGCGGTGTCCGAGGCAGTCAGCAGGATGCCCTTGGCACCGTTGGCGATGCAAGTTTCGATGGCCTGCACTTGCGTCTCGTGGTCGCCATCCACCTTACCCGCGAACGAGCTGAGGTTGATGCCAAGCTCTTCCGCCTTTGCGGTGGCGCCTTCGCGCATCTTGACGAAGAACGGATTGGTGTCGGTTTTTGTGATCAGACAGGCCGAAATCGCGTGCCCATCTGCCAATGCAGCGCCCGCCATCGTGGTCAAGGCACAGGCTGTGCCCAGCAAGAGTTTCTTCATGGTGTCCTCCCAGTCGTTGTCGGATCGGGAAAATGCCCGACCCAAACTGACCCAAGGGAAACGCGATTCTGTGATCCTGTCAATTAATAATTCAACTTGATTTATTAATTGACGCGCGCAAAGATTGATGAAGGGAGGATACGGTCAGATGACACTAGACCACGTGCGCACCCTGTCCGGAGGTATCAACCAGACCGGCGTGCGCGCTTACAATGAACGGCTGATCCTATCGATCCTGCAGCGCAACAACGGACTGCCGGGCAGGGATCTTGCGCGACGGACCGGTCTGTCGCCACAGACCGCATCCGTGATCCTGCGCAAGCTGGAACAGGACGGTCTGCTGCTGAAAGGCGATCCGGTCAAAGGCAAGGTGGGCAAGCCGTCAGTGCCGTACTTGCTGAACGCGGACGGCGTGTTTTCTATTGGGCTCAAGATCGGGCGACGAACCGCCGATCTGCTTGTGCTGGATGCGCTTGGACAGGTGCGCCATCAGCTACGCGACACCTATGACTATCCGCTGCCCAACGCTGTCTTTGCCTTTCTGCGTGACGGGTTTGCGCGGTTGATGGACGACATGGACGATAACACCTGCGCGCGCTTGTGTGGCGTTGGCATTGCGGCCCCATTTGAGCTGTGGAGCTGGCACGAATTGCTGGATGCTCCGGCCGACGAGTTCGCCGCTTGGAAAGACGCCGATTTCGTCGCCGAGGTGGGGCGCATCACTGATCTGCCGGTGCGCATGGTCAATGACGCCACCGCTGCCTGCCGCGCCGAGCATGTGTTCGGCATAGGGCGCGAGTATCGGGACTACATCTACTTCTTCCTGGGGGCTTTTGTCGGCGGGGGCGTGGTGCTGGATCACGCCGTGTTCGAGGGCAATCAGAAGAACGCAGGTGCCTTCGGAACGATGCCGGTGGCGGACTTGCGGGGCAGGCCCGCGCATTTGATTGACCTAGCGTCGATCCGAACGCTCGAGCTGCGTCTGATCGAGGCCAGGCAAGACCCCCGGCAACTGTGGGAACAACCGCAGGACTGGTCCCATCTGGAAGCCTTTGTTCAGCCGTGGTTGGAGCAGGCGGCCGACGCCTTGGCACTGGCCAGTGTGGCGTCATGCGCGGTGATCGACGTCGAGGCTGTGGTAATCGATGGCGCCATGCCCAACAGCATACGCGCACGGTTGGTAGAGATGACCCGTGCCGCGCTTGCGACAAAGGACATGCGTGGTTTGATCCCGCCGGTGACGGTCGCCGGGCAGATCGGTGGCAATGCACGAGGAATTGGGGCAGCTGCCGGACCGATCATCGGGCAATTGCTGCTGGATCGGTCCGCGGCTCTGTTTGATCAGGGTTAAGGCGCAGGGACGCCCATACCGTCAGCGATAGTACAGCGATTGACCGTCCGAGAAGAGTTGCACCTTCTCGGGCGCGGCAGTCACCTTGACGGATTTGCCGCGCAAATCCTTGTGGATGCCGGGCATCTTGGCCAGCACGGCCTGCTTGCCCTCGGGTGCTTCGAAATACAGGATCGTGACTTCGCCCAAAGCTTCGGTGAAATCGACCTTGCCTTCAAACACGGCGTCACCATCGGTTTCGACCATATCTTCGGGACGGACCCCTACATTGACCTGCATCCCCTTGTCGCCATCCTGCGTCGGTACGGCCGAAGTGATGACGGACCCGTTGCCCATCTTCACCTTGGTCTGTGCGCCGGTCTCGACAATCTCGCCCGGTAGCAGGTTCATCGAGGGCGAGCCGATGAACTGGGCCACGAACTCGTTCTCGGGGCGTTCATAGAGATCAAGGGGCGAACCCGCCTGCGCGATGCCCTTGTCGGCCAGAACCACGATGCGGCTGGCAAGGGTCATGGCTTCGACCTGATCATGCGTCACGTAGATCATGGTGGAGTCGGGCATCGACTCTTTCAACTGCGCAATCTCGATCCGTGTGGCGACGCGCAGGGCGGCGTCGAGGTTCGAAAGCGGTTCGTCGAACAGGTACACCTTGGGATCGCGCACGATGGAGCGGCCAATGGCAACCCGCTGACGCTGACCACCGGACAGGGCCTTGGGCAGCCGATCCAGATAGGGCTCAAGCTGCAGGATACGCGCAGCGCGGTTCACCGCCTCGTCAATCTCTGACTGCGATTTCTTTGCCAGCTTCAGGGCAAAAGTCATGTTATCCCGCACGGTCATGTGCGGATAAAGCGCGTAGGACTGGAACACCATGGCGATGCCGCGCTGGGCGGGTGGCACGTCATTCACGACGGTCCCGTCAATCTCAAGCGTGCCGCCGGTGATCTTTTCCAGCCCTGCGATCATGCGCAGCAGCGTGGACTTGCCGCATCCGGACGGGCCGACAAAGACAATCAGCTCGCCTTTTTCGATGTCGAGGTTGATGTTGTTGAGCACGTTGACCGTGCCGCCATATGTCTTTTCGACATCTGTCAGTTTCAAGTCGGCCATGGTTGGTCCCTCCCTTCGGGCGCCCGGTCAGGACCGGGCCCCGTTCTCCTCGTTTGCGTCTTCAAGGCCAGCGCCACCTGCCACGCGCCCAGATGGACATGCCCATCGGGGCTGGGGGCGGTGCTGCCCAGTTCTGACCCGATGGTGACCCACGCCCCATCAGGCAGGTCCAGCGTGGCCGGTTCGTCGCTCAGGTTCACGGCGCAAAAGATCACCTGACCATCATGTGTCCGGGTGAAATGCACCACGTCACCGGTCGCCTTGACCTCGTCATGCGCACCTTTCGACAGCGCCTTGTGGGCGTGGCGCAGGGCGATGGCCTTGCGATAGTGATGCAGCAGGGCGGTGGGGTCATGTTCCTGCGTTGATACTGCGTTGTGCAGATGATCACGGCTGACCGGCAGCCACGGCTCACCGGTGGTGAACCCGCCATGACTGTTCGATGGCTCCCACACCATCGGGGTGCGGCACCCGTCGCGACCCTTGAACTCGGGCCAGAATTCGATGCCATAAGGGTCCTGCAGGTCTTCAAAGGCCACGTCGGCCTCCGGCAGACCCAGCTCTTCGCCTTGGTACAGGCAGACCGAGCCGCGCAGGCACAGGATCAGCGTTGCATAGGCGCGCATCGCGGCGGGGGACAGGTCCCACCGGCTGGCATGGCGGATGACGTCGTGGTTGGAAAATGCCCAACAGGCCCAGCCATCCGTGGCCACATCGTCCACCTTGTTCAGTACCTCGACAACACGGGCAGCGGTCAATGGATCCTTGGCGAGGAATTCGAAGGCATAGCACATCTGTACGCGCTCATCGCCCTCGGTGTACTGGCCCATGATCTCAAGCCCGCGCTGCGCGTCACCCACTTCGCCCACGGCAGCGGCGCCGGGATATTCGTCCAGCAGTGACCGGAACCGCTCCAGGAACTCCAGGTTCTCGATCTGGTTCTTGGAATACAGGTGTTCCTGGTGGTTATACGGGTTCACCGACGGGGCAATGGTTGCGTTGCGCTGTTCGGGTGGCAGGGCCGGATTGTCGCGCAAGTCCTTGTCGGCGTAGTAGAAGTTGATCGTGTCCAGACGGAAACCGTCCACGCCACGATCCAGCCAGAAGCGGGTCACATCCAGCAGCGCATCCTGTACTTGCACGTTGTGGAAATTCAGGTCGGGCTGTGTCGATAGGAAATTGTGCAGGTAATACTGCTCGCGCCGCGGCTCCCACGTCCAGGCAGGACCGCCAAAGATCGACAGCCAGTTGTTGGGCGGCGTGCCATCGGGCTTGGGATCGGACCAGACATACCAATCGGATTTGTCATTGCTGCGGTCGGTATGGCTCTCTGCAAACCACGGGTGTTGGTCTGAGGTGTGCGACAGGACCAGATCAATCATCACGCGCAGGCCCAAGGCATGCGCCGTCTCGACCAGCGCGTCGAAATCGGCCAGTGTGCCGAACATCGGGTCAACGCCGCGATAGTCGCTGACGTCGTAACCGAAATCCTTCATCGGCGAGGTGAAGAAGGGCGAAATCCAGATCGCATCAACCCCAAGCGACGCAACATAGGGCAGGCGGCTGGTGATCCCGTTCAGATCACCGATGCCATCGCCATTGCTGTCCTGGAAACTGCGCGGATAAATCTGATAGATCACCGCCCCGCGCCACCAGTCCTTGTCCGCCACAAGAGTCCGAGCCATGTCGAATTCCGCTTTCTTGTTCATCCACTAAATCCTATTTAACCGACCCGGCCAGCAGACCGCGCACCAGGTACTTCTGCATTGCAAAGAACACGCACAGCGGCACCGCAATCGACACGAAAGCCGCCGTCGCAAGGATTTCCCAGTTGCCACCCCTTGTGCCCAGCAAATTCACGATCTGGTCGGTCATCACTGTCGTCTGCCCCGTGGCGTCAATCAGGAACACCTTGGCCACCAGCAGGTCGTTCCAGGTCCACAGGAACTGGAAGATCGCAAAGGACGCCAAGGCGGGGAACGACAGTGGGAGGATGATCTTGGTAAAGATCTGAAAATCCGTCGCGCCGTCCACCTTGGCGTTTTCGATGATGTCGCGGGGCAGGCCAACCATGTAATTTCGCAAGAGGTATATCGCCAGCGGAAGGCCAAAGCCCGTATGGGCCAGCCAGACGCCCAGATACCCTTTGCCGATGCCAATGCCGACGTGCAGTTTCAGCAGCGGGATCAGCGCCAATTGTAGCGGCACCACCAACAGGCCCACGACACAGGCAATCAGGATCGCCCGACCGGGGAAATCCATCCACGCCAGCGCATAGGCGGCAAAAGCGGCCACAACGATGGGAATGATGGTGGCCGGAATGGTCACGGTCAGCGTGTTGAAAAACGCCTTGGCCATGTTGTCGTTGCTGTCACCACTGGTCATGATGTTCACATAGTTCTCGGTCGTGAACTCGGGCGGTGAGACGGCCGTGACAAAGGCACGCTGCCCCCGGCCACTGATCTGCTCGTCATTGCCCGACCAGACATAGTTGCCTTCCGCGTCGACCGAGAATGTCTCGCCATCGCCCAGATCCGCCACGTCACCCGCCTGATAGGCATCAACAGCGCGGGACGATGTGCCCCAGCTTTGAATTTCACCCGGCGCGCCGTTGTCGCCAAAGAAGTTGCCCTCAACCACGAACAGGTCTCCGCGCTGTACACGATTTTCATCGGGGTCTGCGGCGCGATACCGTTCTGTCTGTTCTGACGGAAACAGGGATGCCCACCAGCCCGATCCGACGATCTGATCCGCCGTGCGGAACGAGGACACCAGCAAGCCGAAGGTCGGGAACACCCACAAGGCGACAAGCAGCACGACCGAGATGTTGACCACCCAGCCCAGAGACGATTTGGAACCAGCTATATTGTCCATTATTTCATCTCCTTACGGGCGTTGTAGACGTTCCAGACCAGGATCGGGGACACCATGATCATGATGATGATCGCGGATGCCGATCCCACGCCCCAATCGTTGGCGCGGAACAGTTTGTCGAACATGTAATTGGCCAGCACCTGCGTCTCCCACTGGCCGTTGGTCATCGCGAACACGATGTCGAACACCTTGAGGACGGTGATGGTGATGGTTGTCCAGACCACCACGATGGTGCCCATGATCTGCGGCACCTTGATCTTGAAGAAAATCTGGAACGGGTTGGCCCCATCGACGATGGCCGCTTCAACCGTTTCTTCGGGGATGCCACGCAGGGCGGCAGACAGGATCACCATGGCAAAGCCGGTCTGGATCCAGATCAGCACGACCATCAAGAGGAAGCTGTTCCAGAACGGAATGGTCAGCCATGTCTGCGGCTGGCCGTAGGGGTAGTCGAAGGTGAAAATACCCACGAGCGAGGTCAGCGACAGATACACGAGGTAAAGCGCCGCAACACCCACGAACAGGCGCAAGGGCACGTATCCGGCCCCGCCGCCCCGCTGTTTACTTTCGGCAATGGGGCGCACGAAAATCCGGCCGACATAGGCGACAATCGCGGCAAAGGCCAAAAGCATGATGGCAGGCAGCACCTGCAGGAAAAGGAACGACCCGATGCCGCCCTCGAATTGCAGCCAGACCGAATTCAGCACACCGATCTGGTTCTGATCCGCAGGCCGTGCCTCGTAGACCAGCTTGAAGATCACGCCCGCGCCCACAAAGGAAATCGCCATCGGCATGAAGATCAGCGATTTGGCGGCCGATCCCCATTTGATGCGGTCAGTAAGCTGTGCGGCCAGCAGGCCAAACGCCGTCGAGGCGGCAGGCACAACGATCAACCACAGCAGGTTGTTGCGCAGGGCCTCCCAGAACTTGGGCTCGGCCATCATCTGGTTGTAATTGGCAAGGCCGACAAAGGCGCCGCCTTGATCCCGGTCGGTCAGGGACAAGCGCAGCGTTTCGAAAACGGGGTAGGCCAGGTAAAGACCCAGCGCGAACATGGCCGGGAACAGGAACAGCCAGGGGCGCACGATGTTGGCCCGGTTGATGTTCTGACCCGCTTGCGGCCCTTTCGCCGGAAAGATCACCTTGTCGAGGATCTGGTTCGATCCCCAGAAATACAAAAGACATCCGCCGACGCCGGCGAGAATGGTCACAAGTCCCAACAGTGCAGGGTTCATCTGGCTTCCTCCCTAGGGGCGAGGCCCGGTTTTTAGGGGTCTCTCGCGACCGGCGCAGGCCGGTTCGTGGGACCAGCCCGCACGCGGCGGACTGGTCTGTCTTTTGTGAGGTCGACGCTTACTTCAATGCGTCCCAGCTGGACTGGATTTCGCCTGCCACGGTGGCCGCATCTTTGCCACCAGCGTAGTCAACCATTCCGGTCCAGAACGTTCCGGCACCAACGCCACCAGGCATCAGGTCCGACCCGTCAAAGCGGAAGGTCGTGGCACCCAGCAGAACTTCACCCAGCGCACGCAGCGTGTCGTCCTTGTAGGCGTCCAGGTTCACACCGTTGTGGGGGGTGAGGAAGCCGGTTTGCGCCATCATAAGCTCGTGGCTGATCGGCTCCTGGAAGAACTCCATGAGGGCATTTGCGCCATCCGACGGATCGGTGATTGCCATCAGCGTACCGCCACCCAGAACCGGGTCGCCCAGATCCTTCTCTGCATAAGAGGGGAAGTAGAAGAAGTTGGTGTCGACACCAAACTCCACATCTTCCGGGAAGAAGGCGGGCACGAACGATGCCTGACGGTGCATGTAGCACTGCGGCGGCGAGGTGAAGAGGCCCTTGGGCGAGTCGCGGAAGTCGGTCGATGCAACGGCACCGGACCCACCGGCAACCTTGGCATCATCACGTGCAAACCAGCCGAACTCCTCGATCGCGGCAACGACACGCTCGTCGTCAAACGGGATCTCGTTGCTGGTCCACTGGTCATAGACGTCTGGCGACACGGTGCGCAGCATCATGTCCTCGACCCAGTCGGTCGCAGGCCAGCCTGTCGCGGCACCTGATCCCAGACCGATGCACCACGGCGTGTCCCCGTCGGCGACGATCTGATCCGTCAGCGCCTTCAGGTCTTCCATGGTTTCCGGCACGTCATAGCCAGCATCCTCGAAGTTCTCGGGGTTGTACCAGACCAGCGATTTGACGTTCACGTTGTAGAAGAAGCCAAACACCTGATCGTTGCCATCGGCATCCGCATAGGTGCCCAGATCAACCCAGGACTGACCGGCGGCATAGTTTTCCTTGACCCAGTCACCCATGCCTTCAGGCAGGGGATGCAGCTGGCCTTTGCCCGCCATCACAGCAGCCAGACCCGGCTGCGGGAACACGGCGATGTTCGGGGCCGAACCGGCCTCGGCATCGATCACGATCTGCTGCTCGAAGCTGTCGGATCCGGTGTAGATCACATCGGCGCCGGTGGCGGCTTCGAAATAGGCCAGAGCGTTGTTCAGATAGCCATCCTCGGGCGTCAGCCAGGGGCCGAACACGGTGATGGTCTGACCGCTCAGGTCAGGGGCATTTTCAGCCCATGCGTCATAGCTGTCCCAGCTGAACGGGCCTTCGCCCGGTGCAAAGGCCAGATGGCCGTCGGCCTGTGCCGATGCAGCCGTGATAGCCAACGCCGCGGCGCTGGCCAGAAGTTTCGTTGTCATTCTGGTCGTCCTCCCATTCGTGTTCAAATCCAACATGCTGATTGACCAGTTCATGCCCGCTTTCACACTTGTCAAAGCGCTTTGGAATGCCGTGAACGTTGCCGAAAATCCGCGTCCTGTCAAACACTGACCTGCGGTCGATGCAAAATAGTTTAACACGTCAGACGGGAGGAATGAGATGTTTTGACGTTAGCGCAACCAGCCGTTAGCTTCACGATATCTAAAGCGCTTTGGAACGAATCCGCCTGTGAATCTTAAGGAACTGTCATCTTTATTGGGTCTTAGCCAGACAACGGTGAGCCGGGCACTGAACGGTTATCCCGAGGTGTCCGAGAAAACCCGCGCCCGCGTGGTTCAGGCGGCGCAGGCGCACGCCTACAGCCCCAATACCCGGGCCCAGGGCCTCGCCACCGGTCATTCCAAGTGCATCGGCCACGTGATTTCCGTGAGTGATTCGGCGGAAATGGTGAACCCGATCTTCGGCGACTTCATGGCCGGGGCGGGTGAAACCTACTCCGCCCACGGATACGATATGATGGTCACGCGGGTGGGCACGCAGGATGAGGCGGATACCTACCGCAGTCTCAAGGCCCGCGGCGCAGTTGATGGCATCGTGGTGCACGCCCCGCGCCGCAATGATGCCCGGTTGGCCCTGCTCGACAAGATCGGGCTGCCCTACGTCGTCCATGGCCGCTCCACCGGTATCAAGACGCCTTACTCGTGGCTCGATGTGAACAACACCCGCGCCTTTTCCGAGGCGACGTCCTATCTCGCGAGCCTTGGCCACAGTCGCATCGCGCTTATCAACGGGCAGGAAACGATGGATTTCGCCATCCGCCGCCGCTCGGGTTACGAATCCTCTCTGCGCTTCGCAGGCCTCTCCATCGACTCGGCGCTGATGAGCACGGGCGAGATGACCGAAGCCTACGGCTATACGCAAGCCAACGCGATGCTGGAGCTCGACCAGCCGCCCACCGCCTTCCTTGCCGCCTCGATCATCTGTGCCGCCGGCATCCGCCGCGCGCTGGACGAACGCGGCCTGCGGGTGGGGCAGGACGTGTCCATCGCCACGTTCGACGATTGCCTGAGCTATTTTGGTAATGGCGGCGACCAACCCGTGTTCACCGCTTGGCAGTCTTCCGTGCGGGCGGCAGGGGCCACGCTGGCCCAAATGCTCATTGACCGAATTCGTGCCCCGCACGCCCCGCATATCACCACACTCTGGGAGGCCGAGTTTGTCTTGGGCGCCTCCACCGGCTCGGCACCGGGCACATCCAAGGACTGATCATGTTCACGCACAAACGTACCGATTTCCCCGAGGGCTTCCTCTTCGGGGCCGCAACCTCTGCTTACCAGATCGAAGGGCACGCCTATGGTGGCGCGGGCCGCGCCATGTGGGATGATTTCGCCGCCACGCCCGGCAATGTGGTCCGGGCCGAAGACGGCGCGCGCGCCTGCGATCACTACCATCGGTACGAGGCCGATCTCGACCTGCTGCGCGATGGTGGTTTCGACGCCTACCGCTTTTCGACAAGCTGGGCGCGGGTCATGCCGGACGGGCGCAATGTGAACCCTGAAGGCTTGGATTTTTACGACCAGCTTGTCGATGCGATGCTGGAACGGAACCTCAAACCCTGCGCCACGCTCTACCACTGGGAACTGCCCTCGGCGCTTGCCGATCTGGGCGGCTGGCGCAACCGTGACATCGCAGGCTGGTTCGGCGATTTCACCGAAGCCGTGATGGCCCGCATCGGCGACCGCACCTATTCCGTGGCCACGATCAACGAATTCTGGTGCGTGTCCTTCCTGTCTCATTTCCTCGGCCACCACGCGCCGGGCCTGCGCGACATCCGGGCGACAGCCCGCGCCATGCACCACGTGCTTTTGGCCCACGGAACGTCCATCGAACGGATGCGGGGCATGGGCACCCAGAACCTTGGGGCCGTGTTCAACATGGAATGGGCCACCCCCGCCGATGACAGCCCCGAAGCGGCAGAAGCGGCAGCGCTCTACGACGATTACTACAACCACTTCTTCGTCTCGGGCGCATTCAAGGGCACATATCCCGACCGCCTGATCTCAGCGCTTGGCCCCCACTTTCCCGACGGCTGGCAGGACGACATGGCCACCATCAAAACCCCGCTCGACTGGGCCGGGGTCAACTATTACACCCGCTCGATCATCGCCCCCAATGACGGCCCATGGCCGCACCATCACAGTGTCGAAGGGCCGCTCGAAAAGACGCAAATGGGGTGGGAGGTCTACCCGCAGGGCCTGCACGATTTCCTCGTGCGCACGGCAGCCGAATACACTGGCGATCTGCCCCTTTTCGTCACCGAAAATGGCATGGCCAATGCCGATGTGATCGTCGACGGCGTGGTGCAGGACGACGCTCGCATCGCCTACTTCCAAAGTCACCTGCAAGCGGTCCGCGACGCCATCGCCAAGGGCGTGCCGGTGCAGGGCTACATGGCGTGGTCGCTCATGGACAATTACGAATGGGCGCTGGGTTATGAAAAGCGGTTCGGCATGGTCCACGTGGATTTCGACAGCCTCGAACGCACGCCCAAAGCGTCATGGCATGCGTTCAAAGACATGCTGACCGCTAGCTGAGGAACGTATCCACCACCTGCTGTTGCAGCTTCTTGCCGTCCGGATCAAGGTCGGTCTTCAGCGCGCAGAACGCCTCGCCCCATTTTGACGTCCGGGTGCGGATGGGCGGGGCATCGGATGCCACGCACTCCATGACGACGGCCGCCACTTCATCGGCAGTCTGGTAGATGTCACTGCCCGCCTGCCGCGTCTGCGACCCGCCCACATATTTCTGCAGAATGGGCAGATATTCGTCGTCCAGCATCCCGCCGGTCTCTTCGACCTGCTTCATCACGTTGGCGGCAAATTCCGACGCGATCCCGCCCGGCTCAACCACCGTGAAGTTGATCCCGAAACTGGGTGAGATGTAGGACGCCATCGCCTCCATATACCCCTCGACGGCGAACTTGGCGGCGCAGTAGATCTCGTTGAACGGCTGACCGACCAGCCCACCGACCGAGGATATGGTGATCACATGCCCGGCGCGACGCTCGCGGAAATGGGCGATCAGTGCCTTGGTGCAGCGCACGACACCCATGAAATTGACGTCCATGACCCAGTTGATGTCATCTTCGCTGGCCTGCTCGGTCGACCGTACAAACCCGGCGCCCGCATTGTTGATCAGCACATCAACATGCCCTTGGGCACCCAGCACATCCTCAACGCAGGCGGCAATCGATGCGCTGTCCTGCACGTCCAGCTGCGCGACATTCAGGGTGACGCCTGCCGCCTCGGCCGCCTCATCCAGCGCGGTCCGCTTGTCCAGATTGCGCATGGTGGCATAGACCGTGTGGCCCGCCTGTGCTGCTTGCGCGGCCAGGGAAATGCCCAGACCCGAGGAGCATCCGGTGATCAAAATGACTTTGGACATGGGTCAGCTCCTTTTGATGATTGCGATACAACCAGCAATGGGCCTGCCCCAAAGGATAGTCAAATCCACCTAGCGGCAAAGCCCCGCCTACATCCACCGTCGTGGATCAACCGCCTGCCCGGTGCGCGCGCTTTCCTGGGCTGCGATCCCCATCGCCACGGCGGCCCAGCCATCGCGCAGCGTGACCTCTGGCGCACCCTCACCACGCACCAGCGCAGCAAAGCGTTGATGTTGATAAAAGGTCGATCCGTTGTGATCGCCCGCCTCCAACAGTGTCGGATCGACGGGAATGTCATGGGCCACAGGCCCTTGCGGTTGACGCGGCGATGTCACCAGCTTGGCGATCGGGGCAGGGCCCAGATGCGCGGGCCAGAACCGGCCCGGCCCGGGCACAAACGCCTCGATCTTACCGATCGGTCCAACGGCAGACAGCTCTTCCTGATAGGCGGAGCCTTCGGCGAACATGCACAATTCCAGCATCGCTCGCGTGCCATTGTCGAATTCGACCAGCGCATAGCCGCTGTCGATGATGTCTGGCACCTCGCCGCCGTAATCCTCGTCCAGATGATTTACGGCTTGGCTGGCCGAGGCCATGACACGCACCGGCTCCGCGCCCATCGCCAGACGCATCAGGTCAAAGAAATGGCAGCACTTTTCGACAAAGGTTCCACCCGTGTAGCGGTTGAAACGGTTCCAGTCGCCGACCTTTTCCAGAAACGGAAAGCGGTGTTCGCGCACCGACAACTGCCTGATGCCCCCGGTCGCCTCCGCAGCCTTTTCAAGGAATTCCGCGATGACGGGCATATAGCGGTACTCCATCGCCACCCAGATCGGTGCAGGGTAGCTGTCGCGGTACGCCGCCAGCTTCGCGGCGTCGTCGGGGTCCGTGAACAAGGGCTTTTCGACCAGCAAGGGCAGGGGGCGCGTTGCCGCGATCTCTTCCATCTGCGCCACGTGGCAGAAGTTCGGGCTGACGATCAGCAGGCAATCCAAGTCTTCAACGGCCAGTAACTCCTGAACAGAACCCACCACCTGTGCCTCGGGCGCGATGGCCGACGCCTTTGCAGCCATGCCCGCATCCGGTTCATAGAACGCGGCGACACTTGCCTTGGGCAGCAGCGCGATATTGCGCATATGTTCCTGCCCCATCATCCCGCATCCGATGATGCCATAGCGTACCTGGTCCAACCTGCGTTCCTTCACTTCAGTCGTTGCACATAGACGGCCCGCGCGGGGTCGTACCATGTGCGGGAAAATTCAATAGGTGCCGCTGCGTCTGCCCAGCTGAGGCGTTCCACATATCCGACGGTGTCGCCGGGACGGGGGCCATAGGCGTCTGGCGCCCAGTCCGGCACGGGGCCAAGCGACACCCGGTCCTCGGCCCGCTGGATCCACAGGCCCAGCTCTTTGCGGTAGGTGGCATAAAGGGATTCGGACATCGTGGCTTCCGACACGATTCCCGCATCCGCATCCAGCCAAATCTCTTCGACAGCGATGATTGTGTCATTCAGGGACCGCAGCCGCCGGATGCGCGTGCCCCGGACCGCACTTCCGAAATCTGGCAGGTCAGCGGGCTTGCCCATCAGATCAACAGACAGAACCTGCGCCCGCGGCAGCCCACCACCTTCAAGCAGTTCCAGCCGGAACATGGCATAGACGGTGCCCGTGTCGCCCCCTGCCCGAATATAGTTGCCGGAGCCTTGAACGCTCTGCACCAACCCCTTTTCGCCCATGTCTCGCAGGGCTTTGCGCAACGTGCCGACGCTCACACCCAGCTCGGCGGCCATGTCGCGTTCGGGCGGCAAACGCTCGCCATCGATCAAGCGGCCAGAAATGATATCCCGGGTCAGAAGCTCGGCGATCTGCACGTAGATGGGCAGCGACTGAGGGGATTGTTTTTGCGTGGTCACGTGAGGTTACAGGCTGGAGTGCGTAAAATTGATACACCATTGATCTACATCAATGACAGTGTTACGCAAGTGCCAAGTTGAAGCCATTGAAAGACCGTAGATGACGATCGTCCCCATCACATCCCCAGACCTTGATGCGGCCGAAGTGTCGTGGTTCTCGGCTCTTTGCTCGGACGACTATCAGTTTCTTGGCTTGCCTGACGGCGATTTGCGGTCCAGCTGGGCGCACTGTTCCGACATCGTGAAAGAGGCCGAGGCGCAAGGCTTCCGCAACATCCTCTGCCCCTCCTCCTACCAGGTGGGGCAGGACACGCTGTCCTTCGTGGCGGGCTGCGCGCCGATCACGTCCAAGATCAACCTGCTTGCCGCCGTCCGTTGCGGTGAGGTGCAGCCAATCATGCTGGCCCGCACCATCGCCACACTTGACCACATGCTTGAGGGGCGGCTCACGGTGAACATCATTTCGTCCGATTTTCCGGGCGAAAAGGCCGATAGCGAATACCGCTACCAACGCTCACGCGAGGTGGTCGAAATCCTGAAACAGGCGTGGACGCAGGACGAAATCACGTACAAGGGTGAGGTGTACAACTTCGAAGGCCTCACCACGGACCCCGTGCGCCCCTATCAGACAGGCGGCCCGCTGCTGTACTTCGGCGGTTACAGCCCATCCGCACTCGACCTGTGCGGCCAGCATTGTGACGTCTACCTGATGTGGCCCGAACCAAAGGAAAACCTCGCGCAGCGCATGCGCGACGTGAACGCCGTAGCCGAGAAATACAACCGCACGCTCGATTACGGCCTGCGGGTGCACATGATCGTGCGGGACACGGAACAGGAAGCCCGCGAATACGCGGACTACATCGTGTCAAAACTGGATGATGAATACGGCCAGTTGATCCGTGACCGCGCTTTGGACAGCACGTCGCTTGGCGTGGCGCACCAGGCAAAGGCGCGCGAACTGGCGGACAAGTTCGGCTATGTCGAACCCAACCTCTGGACCGGTGTAGGCCGGGCGCGCTCAGGTTGTGGCGCGGCGCTTGTCGGCTCGACCGATCAGGTGATGTCGAAAATCGAAGAATACCAAAAGATGGGCATCCGCGCCTTCATCTTCTCGGGCTACCCCCACCTGGAAGAAGCAAAACATTTTGGCGCGCGTGTCATGCCGCACTTGAAAACCTGCTCATTGCCCCATGCTTATGGCCGGGTGCCATCGACCGCACCCGCAACACCCCTTGCCGCAGGAGAGCGCCGCTAATGGACCGCGTCCAACTATCCGATACCCTGAATTTCTCGCGCATCGTCTATGGCATGTGGCGCTTGGCCGACGACAGCGACACGTCGGTGGGCCACGTGCAGGCCAAGATCCACGCCTGCCTCGACCAGGGGATCACCACCTTTGACCAGGCCGACATCTACGGCGGCTACGTGGCCGAAGCGGTGCTAGGCGAAGCGCTCAAGGCCGACACCGGCCTGCGGTCCAAGATGGAGATCGTGACGAAATGCGATATCGTCGCGCCCATGGGCCGCTATGCTGACGCGCCGGTCAAATACTACGACACCAGCCGCGCCCACATCATGCAAAGCATCGAAAACTCGCTGCGCGATATGGCAATTGACCACATCGACCTGCTGCTGATCCACCGCCCTGACCCGTTCATGGATCACCATGAAACGGGTGCCGCGTTGGACGAAGCGGTCGCGAGCGGCAAGGTCGGCGCTGTTGGCGTGTCAAACTTCCGCCCTTGGGATTGGAAGCTGCTGCAATCGGGCATGAAATCGCAACTGGTCACCAACCAGATCGAAATTTCCCTCAGTGAAATCAACCCGTTCACCAATGGGGACCTGTCATTCCACCAGCGACACGGCCAGCCTGTGATGGCGTGGTCACCACTTGGTGGCGGCGGCCTGATGACGGGCAATGACAAACTGCATGCCGTCATGGATGAGATTGCTGGCGCACAAGGCGTAGATCGCGCTGCCGTCGCGACCGCGTTTTTGCTGGCACACCCCGTACATATCATTCCAGTGATGGGTACAAATAACATCGACCGGATCAAAAAGATCGGCGATGCTGCAAAGGTGTCGCTCGACCGGCCCACATGGTTCCGCCTTTATGAGGCGGCCCTGGGACACGAGGTGGCCTGATGACAATGCAAACGCTGAGCCAACCTACCGTGTTTTCACCTGATGCCAATTCCAGCCGCCAACTGCGCGACGCGTTCGGCAAATTTGCCACCGGCGTCACGATGATCACGGCCCCCAGCGCGGATGGCCCGGTTGCCATCATCGCCAACAGCTTTTCGTCCGTATCGCTCGATCCGGCACTGGTGCTTTGGTCCGTTGACAGGGGCGCAAGGCGCTTTCCCTATTTCGAAGCGGCCGACCACTACGCAATCCACGTTCTGGCCGCGGAACAGCACGACGTCTGCAAGCTGGCAGCGCGCGACGCCCACATGTTGAACGACCATATGCATCACCTGAACGCCGATGGTGTTCCCTTGATTGATCATTGCCTTGCGCGGTTCGAATGTCGCAGGGTGGCAGCACATGACGCCGGCGACCACGTGATTATCGTGGGCCAGGTCCAGCGCACCGAGATGCGCGACGGACAGCCGCTCACATTCTTCGGGGGCAACTTCGGCTCCGTCACGTCCTGACGTGAAAAACAACCCGCCCGCGGGGTGAAAGCGGAAAATGGGCCACGGTGGATTAACCGCCGGGCGACCGACAAAGGGAGGGCCCTTCATGGGTCTATTACTGACGGTGCTCGCGCCGATCAGCTGGTTGAATGGCCTGCTGCTCAAGATCGGGCGAGCCATAGGCATCGTGGCCATTGCGGCCATGGTGATTGCGATCCTGATTCAGGTCGTGGCCCGCTACCTCTTCAACAATGCATTGCCCTGGCCGGACGAGGCGGCACGCTTCTGCATGCTCTGGATGACCGGTCTGATAGCACCCACGGCCTTCCGGCGCGGGGGCTTCGTGGCGCTCGACATGATCTCGGGCGTGCTGCCACGACCCGTCGCAGCACTCCTTGGTCTGGTCCTGCTCCTGATCTCCATCGCGATCCTGCTGGTCGCCTTGCCCATCGGCTATTCCGAGGTGACGGGCTTTGGCGGCAAGTTCACCACCGCATCGCTCTACCTGCCCACATTCGATGGCTGGTTCCGCGTGCCACGCAGTTGGATGATGTTGTCTTTGCTCATCGGTGTGGTTCTTCTGCTCATGGTCAATGTCGAATTGATCCTGCGCAAACTGGTCGAGCTGATGGGCGGCGGCGATCAATTGCCTGACCTCGATCTGGGCGACATGGCCGCAGGGAGCGAATGATATGCTGATCTGGTTCCTTCCGCTTTTCCTGCTGTTCCTGATGATCGGCCTGCCGGTCTTCTTCGGCCTGCTCGCTGCCCCTGGCATTTTGCTGTATCTGAATGGGCAAGAGCGTGACATCACGCTGCTCTACCGCAATGTCTATAACGGCATGAACAGCTTTCCGCTGATGGCGATCCCGTTCTTCATGCTGGCGGGCGAGCTGATGAACAAGGGCGGGATCACGATCCGCCTTGTCCAGTTTTCCCAAGCGCTCATGGGCCACCTGCGCGGTGGCCTTGCCCAAGTGAACGTGCTGTCATCCATCCTCTTCGCAGGCCTCTCCGGCTCTGCCGTGGCCGACACCTCCGCGCTTGGTTCCATGCTGGTCCCGGCGATGGAGAAAGAGGGCTACACCCGCCGCTACGCCGCAGCGATCACCGCCGCCTCATCCGTCATCGGTCCGATCATCCCGCCCTCGGGCATCATGATCATCTACGCCTATGTTATGGGCGAAAGCGTTGCGGCCCTGTTCCTCGCAGGCATCGTGCCGGGTATCCTCGTGGGCGTCGGCCTCATGGTGATGATCCGCCTGACCGCTGACCGCTACGACCTGCCCGCGGCGCACAAAGTCAAATTTGACGGCGTCGCGCTCAGCCCGACAGAACGCTGGGTGTCCTGGGCGCTGGTCCGTCTGAACATCGGCCTGCTGCTCTGGGCCTTCCTGCCCTTGGGCGAGACATCCCCGCTGATCCTCTGGGGCACTTTCGCAGGTGCGGTCGTTGTGGCCCACGCGCTGATGCTTGCGCTCCGCACCCAGGTCAGCAGCGAATTCCGTACCATCTGCAAACGCGCCATCGTGCCCCTGCAAACGCCGGTCCTGATCCTCGGCGGCATCCTCGGCGGCGTCTTCACCCCGACCGAGGCGGCAGCGGTCGCCGTGGCCTACGCCGTCTTCGTCGCCTTCTTCGTCCTGCGCACCATGCGCCTGTCGGACCTGCCCGACATCCTCAGCCGCGCGGGGCTGACCAGCGCCGTGGTCTTGTTGCTGGTGGGGGCAGCACTTGCGTTCAAAACGGTGGTCTCGCTCAGCTACGCACCGCAGATCCTCGCGGATTTCATCCTGACCCTGTCGGAAAACCCGCTGGTCCTGCTGTTCCTGATCAACCTCCTGCTGTTCATCGTCGGCATGTTCCTTGATGCAGGGCCCGCAATCATCATCCTCGGGCCCATCCTTGGCCCCATCTTCGTCGATCTCGGCGTCGACCCAATCCACTTCGCGATCATCATGTCGGTGAACCTGACAGTGGGGCTGGCAACGCCCCCCATGGGGCTGGTGCTGTTCGTCGCGGCGGCGGTCAGTCGGGAAAAGGTGGAAACCATCGCCAAGGCGATCCTGCCCTTCCTCGCCATCGAGATCGCGGTGATCTTCCTGATCACCTACGTGCCCGCAATATCCATGACCATTCCCCGCCTGACGGGGTTTGCAAACTAATCCAGAGCTTAACGGGAGGACCTAACATAATGCTCAAAACGACCCTCAAAACCCTCACGGCTGCCGCGCTTGTCGCAGGCTCGGCCATGATGGCGACAGCGCAGGATTACACGATCCGCGCCACCGCCAACTCGAACACCAATGACGAAGACTATGACGGCCTCGTCGTCTTCAAGAACTATGTCGAGGCAGCCTCCAACGGCGCCATCGCCGTGGAACTCTTCATCGGCACGCAGCTCTGCTCGAACGGCGCAGAATGCCTGCAAGGCGTGGCCGACGGCTCGATCGATGTCTACATCTCCACCTCCGGCGGTGCTTCGGGCATCTTTCCTTACGTGCAGGTGCTCGACCTGCCATACCTGATGGCTGACGACCGCATCGCGGAACACGTGCTGTCGGGTGACTTCACCCGCACCATGCGTGACATGGCGCTTGAGGATTCCGGAGGCGCGATCCGCCTGATGACGATCGGGAACACCGGCGGCTGGCGCAACTTTGCCAACACGCAACGCCGTGTGGCCGAACCGGGCGATATGGAAGGTCTGAAAATCCGTACCGTGGTCGCCGACCTGCCGCAGGAACTGGTCAAAGCCCTTGGCGCGTCCCCAACCCCGATCCCGTGGCCCGAGCTTTTCACCTCGTTCCAGACCGGCGTTGTTGAAGGGTCCAAGAACGGCATCACCGACATCATGGGTATGAAATTCCCCGATGCGGGCCTGCAATACGTCACCCTCGACGGCCACGCCTACATGGGTGCCCTGTGGTGGATGTCGAACGAAAACTTCCTCGCAATGCCCGAAGACATGCGCCGCGTCGTGGTTGATGGCTTCTACGCCCTGCAACAGGCGACATTCGCCTCGCCCAAGCGTAAATCGATCCAGGCTTACGAAGAGTTTGTCGCCGGCGGCGGTGACCTCTACGTGCCAACACCCGCGCAAAAGGCAGCGTTCGCCGAAGCGTCCACACCGGTCTACGACTGGTTCAAAGACAACGTGGCCCGTGGCCCTGAAATCTTTGACGCTCTGACCGCAGCCGTTGCGGCCGCCGAAGAAGACGTGAACGCGTCGCGCGCCGCCGACCTGAACTAAAGCGGACCAATATCCGCGTTACCCCAAGGCCGTCCCATATCGGGGCGGCCTTTCCTCGTTGGTGCATCTGAACGACAAGGAAACGGATGGACTAAGGGCGCGGTTGCGGCAAGTGATCGACATAGCCAGCTGCCACAAGTGCGTCGAAGGCCTGTGTGACAGGCTCCGGTACATCCACGTGCCGTTGAAAACCCAACGTGACATAGGTGCGCATCCGGTCCAGATCCCCAACCATTTCGCAAATCAATGCGCGTTGATCGTGATGGGGAAGGGGTTGATCCTCAAATGCGGTGTCGGGCGCTGTGACCAAAGATTTCACCCCCGGCCACTGGTGTTCAGCCGTCGCCAGACACCGCAATTGCGTCTGCGGTTTGGTCACGAAGATCACCTGCTTTGCATCAGGGACAAGATCCGCGCAGAAACGCACATTCTCACCGATATTCGTGGCGCGGGGTTCCAGTGTGATCGCCTCTGTCGGCACGCCCAACTGATGCGCGTGATCACGGAATGCATCTGCCTCGCTCGCCGGGAAAAGGTCGCTTGTCCAATTCCCTGATGCGCCGGTGAATATGATCCGGGGCGCAAAACCGTCCTTGAACAGTTCCGCGCAACGCGCGGCCACCCGGATGTCATAGGATCCCAATCCAATAATGACGTCCGCCGCGCTTGGTGTGCTGTTGACATGATGAAAGTGCCAGAGTGTGCGGGCGGCCTCTGGAACGTCATTTGCGGTCATCTGGCCCTCTTTGTCTGCACGGTCGACCCTCGCTGCAAGGGAATGGACATGCAAGGCGGATCGGTCCCTCAGACTTGTCCGGATGCAATACGCCAAGCCCCTCTTGCGCTTCGGTGCTGTCACGGCAAAGCTGCCGCTACCTGTCCCGAACAAAGGTCACTCCCATGTCCCAAATCGACAAAGCCAACGCCTTCGCCGCCTTGCACATCCCCGGCACACCCGTCGTTATCTACAACATCTGGGACGCGGGCACGGCCAAGGCCGTGACCAAGGCGGGCGCCAAGGCCCTTGCCACCGGCAGTTGGTCCGTGGCCGAGGCGCAGGGTTACCCTGACGGCGAAAACATCCCGCTCGACGATCTGCTCGCCATCGCCACCCGCATTGTGAACAGCACGGACCTGCCGGTCAGCATCGATTTCGAAGGGGGCTATACCGCCGATCCCGAACCACTGGCCACCAACATCACGGCCCTGATCGGGACCGGTGCCATCGGCATCAATTTCGAGGATCAGGTGGTCGGCAGCTCAGACCTCTATCCCATCGACACACAAGCTGCCCGGATCAAGGCGATCCGCGCTGCGGCTGACGCAGCGGGCGTGCCGCTCTTCATCAACGCGCGCACCGATCTGTTCCTGAAAGCCAAGCCCGACACCCACGCGACCCATCTGGTCGAGGCAAAAGAACGTGGCGCAGCCTATGCCGAGGCCGGGGCCAGCGGCTTCTTCATCCCCGGCTTGACGGACCACGGCATGATCAGTGACATCTGCGATGCGTCATCCTTGCCGGTCAACGTGATGATGCGCGGTGCCCTGAGTTCGATTGCCGAAGTCGCCGCCCTCGGCGTTGCGCGGGCCAGCTATGGCCCGAGTCCTTTCGCCCAATCCATGACGCAGGTGGCCGAAGGTTACAGCGCAGCCGCCGCCAGCTAACGGTAGGGCGGGGTTCACCCCGCCTTTCCTAACAAAAGGTAAAGCGCCGCGTTCAAACGTTAACGCCGTCCAAATCTGAACCGGTCGTTAACGCGCGGCGGCGATGCAAAATGTGCAGTTTCGGACTGCTAATGCGCAGTTTCAGCATATGAGGCTGAAACAGGCAGGTATGACCCGCACCAAACTGTGCACTTTTTCCCGCAAAATGCGCGTTTTATCCGAAGTTAACCATCGTACGCAGCGTTAACGCCACCGTACGGTGACAAGGCTTCCCAAGGCGAAAATCTGCTGCCACACTCACCGGAACGGATACATCCACACCTTGTAGTCAGCGACCAGAATATGCGCCCGATCAATTTGATCCTTGGTCATTTTCTTGACCACCTCTTCCAACGAAATCGCCGCGTCGGGATCGCCGCCAATCGCGGACAGGGTGTACCACATATAGGCGCGCACAAGGTCCGGCGCAGGCATCCCACGCCCCACCTCGTAGTACCATCCGACACCGGATTGCGCGCCCGGATGCCCCTTCATCGAGGACCGCAAATACCACTCGAACGCCCGTTCATCATCGCGCTCGACGCCAAGGCCCAAGGCGTACATGACACCGATCAGTTCCTCGGCATCCGCATTGCCCGACCGGGCCGCGGGCCACAGCGCGTCATAGGCTGCCTTGTAGTCTCCGGCCTCCATCAGATCACGCGCTTCCTCAATCTCGGCCAGTGCCGGAAAGGCCATAAAAACAAGGGCTATCGCAAGTTTGCGCATATGCTTCTCCTTTGTGGTGCACCCGCCTTTGCCGATGGTGTACCACGTGCTTTGACCGCAGATGATTTCATCGCTGTGGACCCGGCGCAAGCCAAACTCGGTCAGCTTCTGTTCTATGATCGCATCCTGTCCGGCAACCGCAATATCGCCTGTTCCACCTGTCACCATCCCGACCTTGGAACCGGGGACGGTCTGAGCCTTGGCATCGGCGAAGGGGGCGAAGGTTTGGGCCAACAGCGCACCGCAGGCATTGGCGATGACCGCATCCGCAAACGCATCCCCCGCAACGCGGCGGGACTGTGGAACCTCGGGGCCAAAGACCTGCACACGATCTTCCACGACGGACGCCTCAGCGTCGCCGACACCTATGAGAACGGCTTTAACTCCCCGGCAGAGGAATGGCTGCCGGAAGGCTTGGATAACCTATTGGCAGCACAGGCAATTTTCCCGCTGGTCGCTCAGTTTGAGATGGCTGGAAACCCCAAGGAAAACGAGGTTGCAGGGGCCATCCATCAGCGTATGGATTACGCGTGGCCCATCCTTGCAGACCGTGTGCGCCACATCCCTGCATATGCCGAAGGGTTCGCAGGTGCGTACGACCATATCAAGACGGTCAAGGACATCACCATTGCCGATATCGCGAATGCGCTCAGTGCCTTCATGATCTGGGAATGGACCAGCACAGACAGCCCCTTCGACGCCTATCTGTCGGGCGATGAAAATGCCTTGAATACTCAACAAAAGCAGGGGCTTGAGCTGTTCTATGGCAAAGCAGATTGCAGCAGTTGCCACAGTGGCCCACTGATGACGGATCAGGCATTCCACGCCCTCGGCCTGCCGCCCTTTGGCCCGGGTCGCACTCGCCGCTTTGACCCCATGGTGCGGGATGTCGGGCGCATGGGTGAAAGCGACGCGCTCGAAGACGCCTACGCCTTCAAAACACCGATGCTCCGAAACGTGGCACTGACTGCGCCCTATGGGCACAATGGCGCGTATCCGACCCTCGAAGGGATCGTGCGGCATCATATGAACCCCTTGCAATCATTGGATCATTGGACGCCAGAGACAGCAGCTCTGCCATCCGTTCCGTGGCTCGAGGCGATCGATTTCATGGTCTTGCAAGACAGCCGCGAAATGGCGCGTCAACGCGCGGCGGTGCAGATCGTAGCAACCCCACTCACAGACAGCGAAGTCGATCAGATCGTCGCGTTCCTACATGCCCTGAAAGGTGAAACCGCAAATGACGGCAAACTCGGCGTACCAAAGGCAGTGCCAAGCGGCCTGCCGGTTGATCCGAGAATAACGCCCTAGCGGCCCTTCCAAACCGGGTCGCGTTTCTCGGCAAATGCGCGGGCCCCTTCCAGTTGATCTTCGGATCGGTAGAGGGTCTCGACCGTGGGCAACTGGCTGTTGGTAATGCGGTTCATTGCGTCTTGAAACTTGGAGTCCTCGGCGTCCCGCACCACTTCCTTGATCGCCGCGTAGACCAACGGTGGGCCTGATGCGATCAGCCGGGCCAAGTCCCACGCGCGGTCCATAAGCCCTTGGACCGGTACGATTTCATTGACCAATCCCCAACGATGTGCCTCCTCGGCATCGAACCAGCGCCCGGTCAGCAGAAGCTCCATCGCGATGTGATAGGGGATGCGCTTGGGCAGCTTGATACTGGCCGCATCGGCAACAGTGCCGGACCGGATTTCGGGTAGGGCAAATGTCGCATGCTCGGCCGCCAGGATCATGTCGGCACTCAATGCCAATTCTAGCCCGCCACCACAGGCGATCCCGTTCACGGCCGCGATGACCGGCTTGTTGAGGCCACGCAACTCCTGCAATCCGCCAAAGCCCCCGACGCCGTAATCGCCGTCCACAGCGTCCCCGTCCGCTGCTGCCTTGAGGTCCCAACCGGGGCAGAAGAACTTTTCGCCCGCGCCCGTGATGATGGCCACGCGCAGCTCGGGATCGTCGCGGAACGCCGTAAAGGTCTCTCCCATGATCCGGCTTGTGGCGAGGTCGATGGCATTGGCCTTTGGCCGGTCCAAAGTGACTTCCAGGATCGCGCCTTCGCGCCTTGTTTTTATGGGGCTCATTGATCAGGCCTTTCGTATCAGCGCATCAACGGCAACAGCGCGGGTGGGGGTGCAGATCAGCGGGTTCACTTCAACCTCGCTGACGGTGTCGGCATGTGCAAGCACGTAGGATTGGATGGCCAGTACGGCGTCGCGGATGGCCGAAGGATCAGCGGCTGGCTTGCCCCGATACCCGCGAAGCAGCGCAGCACAGCGCAAGCGCCACAAGACCGTGTCGATATCTGTCACCGTGACAGGCAAAAGCAGTGATTGCGTGTCTTGCATCAGTTCGGTCAACACCCCGCCCGCACCAAGGGTCAGAACAAACCCGTGGGCCGGATCACGAACAACACCAACCAGCAGTTCTGCGACGCCATCCGTCACCATTTCCTCGATGAGAATTGCCTGTGTCCCGATGCTGTGGGCGACCGCGCCAATGTCCGATACAGCTACATTCAGGTGAACAGCATTCGCTTCCGTCTTGTGCGCGAGCCCGACCCCTTTCACAGCCAAAGGCCCTTCAAGGGCGGTCGCTTCCTGTTCAGCGTGTTCGGCTGAAACAAGACGGTTCTGCGGCACGTTCAACCCTTGCAGTGCAAGCTCCGCTTTCGCCTCAGACTCAGTCAGAAGCATTGTGGCCTCCGACGTGCCGGGCACACATATCGGGGTCGGGTGGGGGGCATGAATGTGGTGCGCAGCCTCAATGGCGGCAAGGGCTTCGCGCAGGCCAAAGAAAGGGACGACGCCGCCTTCGGCCAATTGCTGCGCGGTCTGCTCAGGCATCAATTCCGGCAGGGTGGCCACGACGCCAAAAGGGGCTTTGGTGCTCGCGCGTGCTTTCAGGGCGGCGTCGGTGGCACAGGCCCAATCAGAGCTGTCGGTCAACGGGTAGTCCACGATCGACAGGGTCATGTTGATCCGCTCGCCGGTCATGGCCGACCATGCATCTGCCATCGTGTCAGAATCCCGCCAGATATAGGTATGGTAATCCAATGGGTTCGCAAGCGCGACCATGGAGCCGAGAGAGGCGCGCAGATCGGTTTGCTGTGCGTCAGTCAGGGCAGGGAACGTCAGGTCCGTGTCCAGCGCCATATCGGCTATCAAGCTAGCCTCTCCACCCGAACAGCTGATGGAGGCAATCCGGTTTCCCGATATCGGGCCATGCAGATGCAGCAGTTTCAATGTTTCCAGAAAATCGGGCAGCGCGGTGACGCGGGCAATGCCCAGGCGGTCCAGAAAAGCCTGCGCACCTGCATCCGACCCGGCCAGTGACGCGGTGTGGGATATGGTGGCCTGACGCGCTTGGTCTGATGCACCAACCTTCAGAGCGACCAAAGGAACGCCACTCTCATATGTCTTTGCAGCCAACAGTTCCCATTGGCGTACATCACCGAAGCCTTCGATGTGCAGTCCGATGGCCGTAACCCGCTGATCCTCAAGCAGCGAAAGCGCGACCTCGGCTTGGCTCGTCTGCGCCATATTCCCAGAGGTGATCGCATAGGCGATGGGCAGTGCCCGCTGCTGCATCGTCAGGTTGATCGCGATGTTCGAGCTTTGGGTAAGGATGGCGACGCCTCTATCCAAGGGCGTGCACCCATGCCGATCCGGCCACAAAAGCGCCTGGTCTAACGCGTTGATGAACCCGTAACAGTTCGGACCCAGAATGGGCATATCGCCGGCCGCTTGGATCAACTGCGCCTGCAAGTCAGCAGAGCTTTCATCTTCGGCCGTGGCTTCCGCAAAGCCGGAGGCGAAACAGACAGCACCGCCCGCGCCGAGGCACGATAGGGTGGACACAACGTCAACAGTTGCAGCACGATTCACACCGATGAACGTGGCATCCGGGGCAGCAGGCAAATCCTCGACTGATGGGAATGCGCCATGGTTTGCAAGCACCGGCTTGGTTGGGTGCACCGGCCAGATTGCACCGTCAAAACCGAAAAGCTCGGCCTGTTCGATGACGGATGTGCACCACGCGCCACCGCCGACGACGGCGATTGATTTGGGGCGCAACAGCCGCGAAAGCTTGCGCTTCCCTGTTTCCGAAAAATCCCGGGGAGCGCGAGGGGCTGGCCCCTCGCTCCGGTCGGATGGGCTTTGCCCAGGCGAAACCATCTCAGGCACCCAAGGGCCGCAAAAGATCGCGGCTGATGATGTGGCGTTGGATTTCGCTGGTGCCATCCCAGATGCGCTCGACGCGCGCGTCGCGCCAGAACCGCTCAATCGGGAAGTCATCCATCAGACCCATGCCACCATAGATCTGCAACGTGGTGTCGGTGACCCGCGCCAACGCTTCGGAGGCGTAAAGCTTGGCCGATGCGATCTCGCGGTTCGACGGCAGCCCCTGATCCAGCCGCCACGCGGCCGCGAGGGTCAACCAGTCGGCGGCATCAATCTCGGTGATCATGTCCGCGATTTGAAAGCTGACGCCTTGGAACTTGCCAATGGGTTGGCCGAATTGTTTGCGCTCCGCCGCATAGCTCAGCGCATAGTCAAAGCACCGGCGTGCGCGGCCCACGCTGAAGGCCGCGACCGTCAGGCGCGTCGCATAAAGCCACTCGTTCATCACGGCAAAACCACCATCGACCTCACCCAGAACCTGCGCATCGGGCAGGCGGCACTCATCGAAATACAGGATACAATTCTTGTACCCCTTATGGCTGACCGAATTGTAGCCGTCGCGCACTTCGAACCCCGGCGTGCCGCGATCCACAAGGAATGTGGTGATCCGCTTCTTTGGTCCCTTGGGCGTGTCATCAACACCGGTCGCGATGAACACGATGAAGAAATCAGCGTGTTCCGCGCCCGAGATGAAGTGTTTGGACCCGTTGATGACCCAATCGCCACCGTCGCGGACGGCGGTACATTTCATACCACGCACATCTGACCCAGCGTCGGGCTCGGTCATGGCCAGCGCATCCATCCGCTCGCCCCGCACGGCGGGCAGCAGGTACCGTTCGCGTTGTTCTTCGTTGCAGGCCATCAAGATGTTTTGCGGACGACCGAAGAAATGGGTCAGCGCCATCGATCCGCGCCCCAACCCGCGCTCGACCAGCGTGAAGTCCATATGGCTGAGGCCCGCACCGCCCACCTCTTCGGGGAAGTTGCAGGCGTAGAAGCCCATATCGATGACCTTGCGCTTGATCTCCTCCCCCAGCTCATGGGGTACCTGCCCGGTTCGTTCGACCTCGGCCTCGTGGGGGTAAATCTCTTTCTCGACGAAACTACGGACGGTCGAGACGATCATGTCCTGTTCTTCGGTCAGACCAAACTGCATCGATGCGTTCCCTGTTGTGACTGCGGGATCAGAGCGCGGCTTGCCGACATACAACGTGCAGTGCTAGGCATTTATCATGCAGGAATGGTCGAAAATCCATGACGCGATGCAGCATGTGGACATCGTCCTGTTCGATCGGTTTTCGAACCACTGCCTCGCGAATTTCGTTGAACCGCTGCGGGCTGCAAACGGGTTCTTGCGGCGCACCGCTTATCAATGGCGGTTTTTCACGCAGGATGGCGCGCCGGTCTCCAGCTCAAGCGGGTTGCAGATTGCACCACATGATGCCCTCGCAAACGCCGAAGGCACCGCGCTGATGCTTATGCCGTCTTATGGCATTCGCGACTTGGATCAGGATCGTATCGTGGGTGCTGTCCGCAGTGCGGCACGGCGATACGCTGTTCTGGGCGGCCTCGACACTGGAAGCTGGCTCTTGGCGCGTGCTGGCTTTTTGGATGACCACCGCGCAACCATTCATTGGGACATGCTCGATGCCTTTTCCGAGGCGTTCCCGGATGTCGAGACCGTGCGGCAACGCTATGTCATTGATGGCGATCGTATCACGTGTTCCGGTGCCATGGCGGCCTTTGATCTGGCAAACGGCCTGATTGCGTCCGCACATGGGCCGCTGGTTGCGATGGAGGTTGCCCAACTGTTCATGTCGCGCGAAACGGTGCAAGCGCTGCCAGTCCGCGCGTCTGGGCGGATGGTTGGCCGGGCGGTGGCGTTGATGCAGGACAATATCGAGTATCCGCTTCCCATTCCCGAGATCGCGCGTCGCGTCGGGTGCACCCAGAAAACGCTGGAGCATCGTATGAAGACTGCGATGGCGGCAACGCCAGCGACCGTGTATCGGCGTCTGCGCCTCAACGCCGTTTTGCGCCTTGTGCAGGACACCGATCTGCCCGTGTCAGAGATCGCGGGCAGATGCGGGTATGAGAATGCCAGCGCCATGACACGTGCCTTCAGGGCAGCCTTTGGTCAAAGCCCGCAAGCCATGCGCCAAGACACCCCCTAGCTGGGCGTTGGCTCTGACGCCGTTTCGGTGCTTTCCACATCCTTTGCTTTTCCGGGGAAGATGCGGCGCAGGGCGACATAGAACACCGGGGTGAAAAACAGGCCGAGGAAGGTCACGCCGGACATCCCGAAAAAGACAGCGGTGCCCAAGGCTTGCCGCATCTCGGACCCGGGGCCAGTGGCGATCATCAAGGGCACCACGCCCAGGATGAAGGCAAAGGCTGTCATCAGGATCGGTCGCAGACGCAGGCGGCACGCGTCCACGGCGGCGTCAATTGCGGACAACCCCTTTTCCTCTTGCGCTTGTTTTGCGAATTCCACGATCAGGATGGCGTTCTTGGCCGACAGGCCCACCAATACGATAAGTCCCACCTGCGTCAGAATGTTGTTGTCCATGCCGCGCAGCATCACACCCGACAAGGCAGACAGGACTGCAAGTGGCACCACAAGAATGATGGCAAGTGGCAAGACCCAGCTTTCATAGAGAGCGGCAAGAAAGAGGAAAGCAAACAGAACCGAGAAGGCAAAGATGTAGGTTGCCGTGTCACCCTGATTGCGTTCCTGCAGCGCCAATTCGGTCCATTCGTAATCCACGCCGGGCGGCAGCAGTTGTTCAGCCAATTCCTCCATCGCGATCAGGGCGTCACCCGTGGACACACCCGGGATGGCGTTGCCCTGGATCGGCACAGACACGAGTTGGTTATAGCGCTGCACCAGCGCAGGGCCTGCCGTGTCGACCACGGATACCAGGGTTCCCAATGGAACAAGTGCACCAGTTGCGGTCCGAACACGCAGGGATCGAATGTCTTCTTCGTCCAGTCGGAACTGCTGGTCGGCCTGCGCGCGCACCTGGAACAGGCGGCCAAAGGCGTTGAAGTCGTTCACATAGGCTGAACCAAGGTTGATCGACAATGTCTCAAAGATCTCTCCAATCGGAACGTTCAGCATTTGCGCGCGCACGCGGTCAATCTCGAGGTACACCTGAGGCGAACTGGCTGAGAATGTCGTGAAGACGCCCGTCACCTTGTCCGATTGTTGTGCGGCACCCATGATGGCGTAGGCACTGTTCAACACGCGGCGCATGTCCGCACTGTCAGTGTCCTGCAACTGCAACTTGAAACCACCACCGGTGCCCACACCCCGTACCGAAGGGGGCGCGATGGCAATGATGAATGCCTCTCGGATCACCTGCATGCGGCCAAAGAGCTGCCCGACAATTGCATTGGCATCCAACCCGCTTTCCAGACGTTCCTCGAACGGGGCGAAGGTCGTGAAGATCACGCCCTGATTGCTGGCGTTGGTGAAGGTGGCACCCGAGAACCCGGCGAACGCAACGGCATTGGTGACGCCAGGCGTTTCAAGCGCAATCTCTGTCGCTTGTTTCATAACCGCGTCGGTCCGGTCCAGCGATGCGCCTTCGGGCAATTGCACCACGACGATGGCATAGCCTTGGTCCGCATCAGGGATGAAGCCCGTCGGCACCTGTTCATTGATCCACCACGCCGTGCCCAAAAGCCCTGCAAAGGCGATAACAGCAACCGCGATCATGCCCCAGGTACCAACAAGCACCCGCACAACGGCGGCATAGCCGCGCGTGACGACATCAAGACCGCCGTTAAAGGCGTTGGCAAAGTAAGCACCAAGCTGCGACAGCGGGTTGCGTGACAGTGAGTTGCTATTCGGTTTCAGGAAAATGGCAGCGAGGGCGGGGGACAGACTGAGCGAGTTGATGCTTGAGATCACGGTCGCTACCGAGATGGTGACGGCGAACTGCCTGTAGAACTGTCCGGTGATACCGGGCACCAGCGCGGCAGGGACAAAGACCGCGATCAGAACAAGTGTTGTGCCGATGATGGCACTTTGCACCTCGTCCATGGATCTGGCCGACGCCTGGCGCGGTGTCATGCCGTTGCGGATGTTTCGTTCGACGTTTTCGACAACAACGATGGCGTCATCCACCACAATGCCGATGGCAAGGATCAACCCGAACAACGTCAGCAGGTTCAGCGTGTAGCCAAGCGCCAGCATCACCGCGAATGTCCCGATTAGAGACACCGGTATGGCAAGCAGCGGAATGAGCGCCGTGCGCCAGCTTTGCAGGAAGACGATGATGACGATGACGACCAGCAAAACAGCTTCGAACAGCGTTTTGTAGACGGCGTCGATGGAGGCGCTGATGAATTCGGTTGGATTGTAGACAACCTGGTATTCCAAACCGTCCGGGAAGTCCTGGGCCAGTTCGTCCATCGTTGCCCGCACTTCGTCTGCAGTGGCCAACGCGTTCGACCCGGGCCGCTGGAAGATCCCAAGCGCCACGGCAGGTTTGTTGTTGAGATAGGAGTTTGTGACGTAGGACCGGGCCCCTATTTCGACCCGCGCGACATCGCGCACCCGCACGACGCGCCCATCATCCGATGCCTTTACGATGACGCGCCCGAATTCTCTTCGATCCTCCAATCGTCCCTGGGTCGTGATCGACACTTGAAAGGCACTGGCTGCCGTGTTGGGCGGCGCACCAAGCGAGCCCCCCGAGACCTGTACGTTTTGTTCGCGCAGCGCATCAACAACATCAGCTGCAGTAAGGCCAAGCGAGGCCAGCTTGTCAGGATCCAGCCAGACCCGCGCTGAAAACTCCCGCTCACCAAAGATGATAAGATCGCCCACGCCATCCAGTCGAACCAGCCGGTCGCGCACCCGTGCCCGCGCGTAGTTGGACACGTAAAGCTGGTCGAACGTGGCGTCCGGCGACAGCATATGCACGACCATCATCAGGTCCGGTGAAGACTTCGTGGTGGTCACACCCAGCGCGCGTACCTCTTCGGGCAGGCGCGGTTCGGCAATGGCGACCCGGTTTTGAACCAGCACCTGCGCCGTATCCAGATCGGTGCCCAGTTCAAAGGTGACGGTCAGGCTCATCGCTCCGTCGGCCGTTGCGTATGAGGACATGTACAACATGCCCTCGATCCCGTTGATTTCCTGCTCAAGCGGAGTTGCGAGGGTGTTTGCAATGGTCGTCGCATCCGCCCCCGGATAAGAGGCGCGCACCACGATCGAGGGCGGTGCGATTTCGGGGTATTGTTCAATCGGCAACTGATAGTACGAGATCAAGCCGACAATCGTCATGATCACGGATACGACGACGGCAAAGATCGGGCGGCTGACGAAAAAGCGGCCCATATCAGTTCTCCGCGATGAGTGGCAGTTCGACCATATCGGGGTTCACTGTCATACCCGGGCGGGCGGTCACCAGACCGTCAATCACGATTGTTTCGGTCCCATCCATACCTTCGCGCACAACACGGTACCCGTCTATGCCCGGACCAGGGCGGATGGGCAAAGGCGTGACCACACCATCGGCGTCGAGGGTCATTACAAGCCGCCGGTTTTGATCTGCGACAATCGCCCTGTCAGGGATCAGGATACCTTCGTATGGAAGCGACCCAGGCACATTCACCCGACCAAACAGCCCGGGCGTTAGCAACTCATCCGGGTTTTCCAGAACGGCGCGGACGCGCATCGTACCTGTCTCTGCATCGATCCTGTTTTCCGAGAAATCAAGGTAACCGGTTTGGGGCGGGATCTTGGCATCCGACAGCGTCACCTTGACCTCCAATGCACCACCGCCTTCTTGCAGGGCGGTTCCCCGCGCGCGCGCATCCCGCGCATAGGCGAGGAAATACCGTTCATCGATGTCGAAGACGAAGTAGATGGGATCGTTCGACACAATGGACGTCAGCACGGTTTGATCCGCTGAGACCAAGTTGCCGGGATCACTCAGTGACCGATCAATCCGTCCGGACATCGGTGCACGTATCTCTGAAAACTCCAGGTCCAGCTCGGCCAATTCCAATGCCGCACGGGCCTGTTCCAAGGCCCCTTGCGCGGCCAGATATGCCTCGCGCCGTTCATCCAGAACACTCTGGGGGATGGTGCCGTTTCCGATCAGCGCCTGCGCCCGCTCCAGCTGTTCGGTCGCAAACTCATATGTCGCATTGGCGACGTCAATCTGGGCCTGCGCCTGCCTGAGCGCGGTGCGGAACTGGCGTTGGTCTATTGTGAACAGGAGTTGGCCCGCCTCGACCAGGCTGCCCTCCTTGAAATGAACCTCCTCAAGGTAGCCCGAGACACGCGACCGCAAGGACACTTCGGACCTTGCCTCGAACCGGCCCACAAACTCGTCATCTTCGACGATTGTTTTGACGACCGGCTTTGCCGCCGTCACGGTTGGTGGACCCTGCTGCGCTGTGGCTGCGGCCCCGAAAACCAAAAGCAAAACAAAGGAGAGTGACGCCAAAGTCTTCATAAGAACTGTCCCGGTATTGTGGCTTGATCTGCGCGCCGACATGTCACGTAGGGTGTGATGGGTATGGATCAACCTGATCTCGTAGGACTAGTAAGCCAAGGTGGCTGTCTTTAAGTCCACAAATTCACACAGTTCGTGTGCGCGCGATCTGCGCGATGACGCCAAATTCACCACTTGCCACAACTTAAGCTGGCATTGCGGGTCACTTTGGCGGATGCTGATGGCATTCATTCTTTCAATTATTGAGCCAGCTATGTCATTTCTTCCGTATTCCGTCCAAAAGGCAGTCTTTTCGATTGTCGAAGCCATTCCGTTCTTGGCCAAACGCGTCAACCGGTGGGCAATCAATCGCGTTGTCAATCGCGCCCGCCCGCGCCCGCATCCGCTGAGCACGGAGCGCGATTATGTCTGGTGGGGTGGGTTGACCGACCGCCGTTGGAGTGGCCGACATCTGCCACCGCGTCCCCGTGCCAATCCCGCCGATCCCGAAGATCTCGCCACGCTGTTTCGTCGCAAGGACGGCAAACAACGCATGTGCCCCAAGTCGACATGTCTGTTTCCGGCCTTTGCGCAATATCTGACCGATGGTTTTATCCGCACGGAATCCGAAGACTTGGTGCCTGCGGGCGAAGACCCCACTCACCGCTTGAAACGCAACACGTCGAACCACGAGATTGACCTTTGTCCCCTCTACGGCCGCACCCGCGCGCAAACTCTGGCGCTGCGTCTCCGGTCTGACGAAAAAGGCCGCAAGGGGCGGCTCGCTTCGCAGATGATCAACGGAGAGGAATACGCACCGTTTCTGTACAAAGATGGCAAGGTCAATCCGCAGTTCGATGTCCTTGATCCACCGCTCGGGCAAAGCACCCTTGATGATACGCGGCGCCCCACGATCTTTGCCTTCGGTGGTGACCGTGCAAACTCGGTCCCGCAGGTCGCCATGCTGAACACGCTGTTTCTGCGCGAACACAACCGCCTCGCGGCAGAGATTGAGGCCGACCACCTGGATTGGGATGACGACCGGGTGTTCGAGACTGCGCGCAACGCGGTCATCGTCATGTTCATCAAGATCGTGGTCGAGGATTACATCAACCACATATCTCCGCTACCCTTCAGCCTGCGCGCCGATCCGTCCGTTGCGTGGAACGCGCCATGGAACAAACCAAACTGGATCACCACCGAATTCAGCCTGCTCTATCGCTGGCACGCATTAATTCCAGATGCCCTGAAATGGGGGGGCGAAAAACGCCCGGTACACACCACATTCATGAATAATGCGCTGCTGATCGATCACGGCCTGCTTGCTGCATTTTCAGGGATCAGCGACACCCAAGCGGCCGAGTTGGGACCGTGCAACACGGCTGAACCGCTCCTGCATATCGAGGTGGCCTCGATCAAACAGGACCGCGACTGTGCATTGGCCAGCTTTTCAGATTATTGCGACTACATGAGCCAGCGCAGGCCCGCGAATTTCGAGGCGATCTCGTCTGATCCCGAGGTCGCAGGCCTGCTCCGCCAATTCTATGACGGCCCGCGCGACGTGGATTTCCACGTCGGACTGTTCTGTGAAGATCGGGTGCCCAACAGCCCGCTGCCCAGCCTTGTGCTCAAGTTCGTGGCGCTTGATGCATTCAGTCAGGCCCTGACTAACCCGCTTTTGTCGCGGCATGTGTTCAAGCGCTCGACCTTCTCCGGACCGGGGTGGCGTGCGATCAACCGCACGGAAACACTGCGGGATGTGGTTGATCGCAATGTGACCGGTGGGGCGGGGGACACGTTTATCGGGATGACCCGACCGGCTTGGACGCCTGAGTAGTCAGGCGGAAGGGTAGATCAGCGGCAAGCGGCGTCTGTGCCAGTTGCGCCATGTGCCAAGCCAGAACAAGGTTGCTGGACAGGACCGGCATGTCGCGCGCGGCTTCGATGTCCGGAATGGCGTTCAGCGTACGCAAGTTGGTGCACGATAGAAACAGAGCATCCATGTCTGTTTCCCGGCCAAGGGCTTGGGCCGCGTTGATGACGGACTGCGCCTTGATGCGGACCACACGTTCTTCCAAGGGTTCATCGAAGCTGGCAAAGGCCACGACGTCGATTCCGGCGTCCCCCAGAACGGTACGCAATCGGTCCGACACGCTCTCGATATAGGGGCTCAGCAGGCCAAGCCGGGTGACGCCAAGATGTTGGCAGGCGGCGATCAGTGCCGTGACCGGGTCCGTGACGGCCCGTGTATCCACGCCTGCATGCACCAGATCTGCGATGTTTTTTGCACCGATCTCGGCGGTACCTGAGGTGCAGGCATAGGCCACACAGGCCATGTCTGCGCCCCGTGGCAACAGGGCCGCCGCACCGGTCAGATTGCCTGCCATCTCGCGCAATGTGTCCGGGGTCACCGATGTGCCGGATGGGACGCGACTGATCATGTATTCAACATCCGGGTGCATCAGGACGCGCATGTCCTGTTCGATCGTTTCATCCGCCTGCAGGACGATCAGTCCAAGCTGCGTGGGGCGGGCGTTGTCGATGTCATAAGGGACACTCATTTCAGCACCCGAATGGTATGGTCTTGGGGGGAGGACAGCCACTCTGCCCCGGTCTCGCGGACCACGATGTTTTCCTCATGGACGATGATGCGCCCGTCGCCCAAGGATACTGATGGCTCCAGCGTCAGCACCATGCCTGGATTTAGTGGGGTGTGGTCCGCCACAATAATGGATGGCCACTCGGTCAGCTGCATGCCCAACCCGTGACCAAGGCGTCCTGCCTCCATCGCCTCACCCCCTGGGTTGGCGATGGTGCTCATGGCGTGGAAAATGTCGGAAATCGCCGCGCCGGTGCGGGCCGCGTCAAACCCGGCCTGGGTGGCATCAATCAATTGTGCATGGGCATCCTGCACCTCGGTACTCGGTGCACCGATGCTGAAGTTGCGATCAAAATCGCAGAAGTACCCATCATGCATGAGGCCGGTATCGAGCATCAGCACATCCCCCTGTGCCAAAGGCACATCCGTCGCCGGAGAGATCACATCGCCATATCCGCCCTGATCCGATGCACCCGCCAGATAGGGCACCCAATCGGCCCCTTCTTCAAGGCAAAGCGCTTGAAACCGGCGAAACACCTCGGACAATGGTGTTCTTGTTCGGGCGATCTCGGGCACGCGATCAAAGGCTCGGTTGGCGATGTTTGCAGCGGTTCGTATCTTTGAAATCTCCGCCTCGGATTTGGTCAATCGCAAACGCCGCGTGATCTGCATATCGCTCACCAGCCTGCGCGATCCCAGCTTTTGCTCAAGGCTGCGCAGATCACCCAAGGGCATGCGCACGTGGCTTTCCATCGCATCGGCAATGCCGATTGAGCCGCCGGGCGGAGTGTGCTCGGACAATGTGTCGACCAGCAACGCGATGCCGTCATCATCATAGTCCGGTGCCTGCCAGGTCCGAATATCGGTGATCCATGTCTGGCCCATCAGATGTGCGCCGATGGATGGAATAACGGCAATCGGGGTGCCTTTTGCTGGAACGACAACGAACCAAGGGCGCGTCGGGCTTTCCCAAAAACGGGTGAGAAAGCCGGTGTAGTACCTGATCTCCGGCTCAGTTGTGAGCAGCAGCGCAGACATGCCAGCACCTTCCATCATGGACTGGGCCTTGCGGGTGCGCTCCGCAAATTCAGCCGTGGGGAAGCCGCGCGCGTGCGGTGTCATTCCGACGCCTCTTCGCTCAGGATCAGCAGCACGCGTGACGCGTCCGTCAGACCCAATGCGTCACGATAGGGGGCGCTTGCCAGCAAGGCAGACAGACCCGCCGCCCCGGAGGGTGTGGATGCCAAGCCAACTTTGGTCGAAACAGCGCTGCCGTGCGCCCCTTCCTCCTCGGAAATCAGCATGTAGTCATTGGCGTCTCGTGCCAACCCTTTGAGTGCGATCAGCGATGGTTCTTTGCAATCAAGCCGCCCCATGTCCGAACTTGGCCCTTCGGTCACTTGCGGGGCGCCCGCCTGAACCGACGCGAAAAGGGCGGGGGCAACCTCGGGTTCAACCACGATGATCCGGGGCGCCTGTCCCCAAGTGTTGCGTGCATAGGCGGCACAGGCCGCGGCCAGCCCACCAACGCCTGCCTGCAGGAAGATGTGGGTGGGCGCATCCATAGCGGCCACGGTTTCCTGCATCAGTACAGTATACCCTTCCATCAAACGGTGCGGGATGTCGAAGTAGCCGGGCCAGGAGCTGTCAGAGAGAAGCGTCCAACCATTGGCCTCCGCCGCACGGGCTGCTTCGGCCATACTATCTTCGTAGACCGAGCCATGACGCCGTACATCCGCATCAAAGCTACGCAGCCGGTCGGCAAACGCCTCCGGCACGGTGTCTGCCAAATAGATAACCGCCTTTGCACCGAAGGCTTGCGCACCCGCAGCGACAGACAAGCCGTGATTGCCAGCGCTGGCCGTCACATAAGTTCGTCCAAACGCTGCGCCGGTCTCGGCGTCACATGCAATGACATAAGCCGCACCAAGTGCCTTGAAGCTGCCCAATCCCATGCGCCCGCGTTCGTCCTTGATCTGCACCTCGGTCACATTCGCACTGTCCGCCAGGTCGGGCGAGGACACCAATGGTGTAGGCGCCGCCGCCGGGCACCGGCGCAGCAGGCGCGCCGGATTATCTGCGTTTAGGCTAGGGCTTGGAACGTCAGGCAGCGCGGCAATGGCTGCGTCTGCGTGGGTGTCTGTACGGGCAAGATGTTTCATGCCCAAACGCTATCAGGTGCTGCAGCCCACGCTAGATGGAATCGCGACATCGCGCGGTGCTGATGCGGCGAGTGCAGTGGTATTGTGGAGGATGGCTGGGATGGTAGGACTCGAACCTACAACCTACTGTACCAAAAACAGTTGATCTACCAATTGATCTACATCCCAACGTGCCGCGCTAATTAGAGCGGCAAAGCGATGTGCGCAAGCCCCTTTACATCAAAAATCCGACTATTCCTTGGGGGCCGCATCTGTCAGCAAATCGGGGGCGTCGGGGTCATTGCGTTCCGCATCCACCAGCTTGTCCAGTCCCGGCTCGGACATGTCTGTAACATCGGCGGCTTCGACCTCTGGGGCTGGCGGCAAAGCGGGTGCCTGTTCGCTTGGTCCGGGCTGGTCCAATTCCGTGTCCAATGTCGCACCGCCCAGCAACTGAATGCGATAGGTGGTGTCGGGCACCTCGATTCCGGCCCCTTCGATTCGTGCCTTGACCAGTCGCAGGGCCTCGCCCTTGGCTCGGACCAGCGATGTCGCCTCTTGATCGATCCAGCCCGTGACTGTCATGAAAATCGCGCCATCCCCGATCCGTTCGATCCACGACATAGGTGCCGGTTCGGAAAGGATAAAGGGCAGATCCGCCACGGTTTCTTCTGCCATCCGCCGCACCTCGGCCAGATCGGCGTCGGAACTCACGCCAATCTCAAAGCTGAAGCGGCGTTCTTGATTGGTTGAGAAGTTCACGATGCGACTTTTGAAGACGGTCGCATTGGGGATGCGAATGTGGTTGCCGTCAAAGCTCAGCAGAATGGTCGCCCGACTGGTCAGGCGAATGACCTTGCCCGTGTCGCCTTCGATTTCGACGACATCATTGGGACGAAAGGGTTGGCGGATCGACAACATGATCGATGCGATAAAGTTTTCGACCGTGTCACGCACGGCAAAACCGATGGCGAGGCCCACGATCCCCGCCGCGCCCAGTATCGTGCCCAGCAGCGCCGTTGCCCCAAGGATATCCAGTGCGATGACCACACCTGCGATAAAGAACAGGATGCGTACCACCTGGCGATAGATGTTGGCGATAAAGGCATTTGGCGCGATCCGGTCCCAAGGATAACGCGCGCGAGCCAGCAACATCCCAAGGGTCAGAACCAGAACAAAGGCCAAAAGGGCAACCGCAATCAGCGGCAGCATCGCAACGGCCTGTGTCATGCGGGCTTGAAAGCGCTCGACCGCTGGGTTCAACCGGGCGACCACATCCGTCGTTTCGGTCACTTCGTTCTCGATGGCAACGACGCCTTCGACACGACCAACAAGCTCATTCAGCCGGTCGGCGGTTGCAGTGTCCACGGTCGTGCCCCGCAGCGTCACGATGCCTGATGTGACGGACACGGTCACCCCGTCGAACCCATCAAGCTCGTTCAGAATATCGCGGATACGCACCGCAATTGCCACGTCCTGCGTGGCGCTGTCCGTGATGGCAATCGTGCCTTGGGGTTGGCTCGCGTTCTGTGCCGAAAGCGGTGCCGCGCACAGGCACAGTATGATCAATAGCGCACGGATCACGCCTGCACCTCGACCAGAACGGCTCCGGCCCGCCCGCCTGCTTCGACCGCGCCATGTGCTGCCGCCGTGTCTGCCAGCGCAAGGGTTTGGGCAATCGGGCAGGTCAGCGCGCCTGCAAGCAGCGCATCATGCAGATGCTTGATCGCCACGGCGCGTTAATCCGGCGGCAGAAGATAGATTAACAGGATGTCGATTGTCGCAGCCTTGAACAGCAACGGCCCAAAGGGCAGCGTCGGTGCCATGTCCTGCGCCGAGCCATAGGCGGCGATGGTGCCATTGGGGGCAATCACCTCCGCATCGGTCCCCACATTTCGGCCAAACTCCACTTCGATGATGCGAGATATCGGCGCGCCGTCGTTGGCCGCCAGAATGTGTTGCGCAAGATCGGGGTCGGAGTAGTTCAGAACGACATCTGCACCCGCATCCTCTGCAGAGGTCAATCCGTCCCCCCGGGCTGTTGCGATCACCTTGGCACCACCCCATTTCGCCAGTTGCACGGCCAGCAGACCGACCGTGCCTGCACCGCCCTGGATAAGAAGCGTTTGGCCTGCAACGGCGCCTCCCCCGAAAACAGCATGTGCTGCGGTCAGGCCGGGAATGCCCAACACGGCCCCTGTGTCCATGGTGATCGGGTCCGGCAGTTGTACCGCTTGGTCCGCGGGCAGACAGATATGTGTCGCCGCCGTGCCGAAGGGGCGCTGCCACTGGCCGTTCCAGATCCAGACACGTTGCCCGATCCGTGTCTCTGGCACATCATCGCCAACGGCCACGATCCGCCCCGCGCCATCGCTGTGCGGGATGATCTGGTCAAACGGAGGCTTTGTCACACCAGGCCGCGTGCCAGAGCGTGCTTTGACATCTGACGGGTTCACGCCGGAAAAGGTCAACTCGACCAGCACCTCGCCCGGTGCGGGGTCCGGCGTTGGCATCTCTGCCAAGGTCAGAACATCTGCGGCCGGGCCGAAACGGGTGTAGTGAATGGCTTTCATTGGAATGTTCTTCTTGGATACGCGTTATGCAATGCTTTGAATGCTAAACAGGATAAGGGCAAGAGCAAGGAGAGTTGCTGATGACGCGACGGGTATTGATACCACCGGGGCTCGAGGCCGCCTGTGACGCGGCGGGTATGTCGCCGGGGGTGATATCGCACAATCATGTGTTCATGACAGGCGTCACCGGAGCAGCGGCGGACGGAACGATGCCAGTGTCGGAGGAGGCGCAATTCAACGCCTGTTTTACCAAGATTGGCGAGGTGCTGGCCCAAGCCGATCTTACCCTGAACGCCGTTGTGGAAATGACCAGTTACCACGTGGGGCTCCGCGCCCATTTCGATGCGTTTGATGCCGTGCGCCGCGCACATCTGTCACAACCTTACCCGGCGTGGGCAGCGGTTGAAGTGGCAGGGTTGCGCCGCGAAGGGGCGGTCGTGGAAATCCGTATCGTGGCGGAACTGGGTTAGTCGCGCAGTTCGTCTATCGCAACGCCCCAAAGCCGCGCTTTGGGTGCCCAACCGCGATAGCCGCCGGAATTCAGGCGGCACCACTCGGGTCCGCATTTGCCCAATCGGGCGACAACGCCCGCTTCCAATGCGGCGGTGACGGGCGCATTGGCGTCAGGTTTGGTGCGCAGGGTCAGCATGTCCTGTTCGACAATGACGGTGCGTGTGCCCGAAAGCAGCGAATAGTGCACCCAGCCGCCCAGTCCGTCCCGGTCTTCGACCCGGCGCCAGTGGCCATGCTCTGCCGTGATGCGCAGCGGCATGTCGCGCCGCTTGAACACCCAATCGATTCTGTGGGTCAGGGATGGGCCGCGGCGCACGTTACCCTCTGCCGCTTTCATCGACACAAAGCGCGGCAAGGGCAGGTTGGTCACGGGACCGGTGTCTCGTGCAACAGCGGGCAGGGTCAGGCCCAGCACCAAAAGCATCGATAGCACAAACCGCCAAACCGCAATCATCGGGAACTTTCCGCTCGTCACTCGCCTTTTGATGTGGCCGAGGTTCTTGTGCCTCGTGCTCACATCCGCCACCATGCCAAAGATAGGACGCAAGGCCAAGCACCGGGGAGGGCGCAATGCCAAAGGAACGTCTGAGTGTTGTCGTTACGCGACGGTTGCCCGCCGAGGTGGAAACCCGGTTGAGCGAACTGTTCGACGTCACCTTGCGCGACAGCGATGCGCCCATGACCCGCACCGAGTTGGTCGAGGCGATGAAGGCGGCTGACGTTCTGGTTCCCACGATCACCGACACCGTGGATGGGGCCATGATCGGGCAGGCTGGCGAACGTTTGAAGCTGATCGCGAACTATGGCGCAGGTGTTGATAATATTGATGTCTCGACGGCGCGGCAGCGTGGCATCCTGGTGTCAAACACGCCCGGTGTGCTGACCGATGACACGGCCGACATGACCATGGGTCTGATCCTTGCCGTGACCCGCCGCCTGCCCGAAGGGCTGGCTGCGATGCAATCGGGCACATGGGACGGATGGGCGCCCACCGCATTCCTTGGCGGTCGGGTGGCCGGGCGCAGGCTTGGTATCCTTGGCATGGGCCGCATCGGACAGGCGGTTGCCCGCCGAGCGGCGGCTTTTGGCATGCAGGTGCATTATCACAACCGCCGTCGCTTGCGCGTCGAGATCGAAGAGGAACTGCAGGCGACGTGGTGGGAAAGCCTCGACCAGATGGTGGCCCGGATGGACGTGATCAGCGTTAACTGCCCGCACACGCCCTCTACCTTTCACCTGATGAATGCGCGCCGTTTGAAACTGATGAAGCCGGATGCCGTGATCGTGAACACGTCGCGTGGCGAGGTGATTGATGAAAACGCCCTGACACGCATGTTGCGGGCGGGCGAGATCGCGGGGGCGGGCCTTGATGTCTATGAAAACGGGACCGAGGTGAACCCGCGCCTGCGCGAACTGAACAACGTTGTAATGTTGCCCCATATGGGTTCGGCCACCCGCGAAAGCCGGATCGAAATGGGCGAAAAGGTCATCATCAACATCAAGACCTTTGACGATGGTCACCGCCCACCTGATCAGGTCGTGCCGTCCATGCTGTGATGCCCCGGGCGGCACGGTTGCCCGGTTTTTTTGACTGCCGAATTGACGAGCCTGCCGCGCCAAAGGAGGATCCCATGCGCTTTTCCCTGACCGTTGCCTTTACCCTGATCGCAGGGGCCGCGTTGGCCCAGCAAACGGCGGACGCCGTCCAGCCCGAAAGCGGGACGGATGGCGCAGCGGTTGCGACCACAGAAGCCATTGCCGCGGCACAGGCATCCAAGGATGCAGGCCAGCCCGTCACGGCGCAAAGCTATATGGTTGCCGCTGCCAACCCGCTGGCCGTGCAGGCTGGAACCGAAGTGCTGGCCGCGGGCGGCACTGCTGCGGATGCCTTGGTGGCCGTTCAGGTTGTGCTTGGTCTGGTCGAGCCGCAGTCATCCGGCATCGGGGGCGGTGCGTTCCTTGTGTGGTATGATGCAAAGGCAAAAGAGTTGACCACGCTGGATGGGCGCGAGACAGCACCGTTGGCCGCAACACCGCAGCTGTTCCAGACCGATGATGGCGAACCTATGGGGTTTTTCGATGCCGTTGTGGGGGGGCGGTCCGTTGGGACCCCCGGCACACCGGCACTTTTGGAAGAGGTCCACACGCGTTGGGGCAACTTGGCCTGGCCCCGCCTTTTTGACGAGGCAATCAGGCTCGCCGAGGATGGGTTCGAGGTGTCCCCGCGCCTTGCCGGACTGGTCGAGAATGATGCGGACCGGCTCGGCACATTTCCGGCGACCGCCGACTATTTCCTACCCGGCGGTACACCGTTGAGCGTTGGAACCATTCTGGAGAACCCGGACTATGCCGCAACCCTGCGGGCGATGGCGGCCGAAGGTGCCGACGCAATCTATACCGGCGCCATTGCCGCCGACATCGTGGAAACCGTGCAAACGGCGGGGAATCCCGGCGTCCTGTCCGAGCTGGATCTGTCGATCTACCAGGTCAAGGAACGCGCACCTGTTTGTGCGACATACCGTGCGCATGATGTATGCGGGATGGGGCCCCCGTCATCGGGCGCGCTGACGGTTGGACAAATCCTTGGGATGCTGGATGGATATGACCTTTCGGCCCTTGGGGCAAACAACCCGGAAAGCTGGCGGCTCATCGGTGATGCCTCTCGCCTCGCCTTTGCAGATCGCGGGCGGTACATGGCGGACAGCGACTTTGTCCCGATGCCCACCGCCGGTCTGGTTGACCCCGCCTATCTTGCTGACCGCGGTGCGCTGCTGGGCGGCGATGTGGCGCTGGAAGAGGTCGCTCCCGGCGCCCCGGCCTTTGATCACAGTCTCAACTGGGCGGACGATCAAAGCCTAGAACTGCCCTCGACCTCCCACATCTCGATCGTGGACAGCTTTGGTAACATGGCGTCGATGACGACGACCATCGAAAATGCTTTTGGCTCGCGCCTGATGACCAACGGGTTCCTGCTGAACAATGAATTGACCGACTTCAGCTTCAGCACCCATGCAAACGGCGTGCCAATCGCAAATGCGCTTGCACCTGGCAAACGCCCCCGGTCGTCCATGTCGCCCACTATCGTGATGAAGGATGACGCGCCGGTGCTGGCCATCGGCTCACCCGGCGGCAGCCGGATCATCGGATATACAGCCAAATCCATCATCGCGTGGCTGGATTGGGGCATGGATGTGCAGCAAGCCGTAAGCCTTCCGCATGCCGTGAACCGCTTCGGCACCTATGATTTCGAAGAGGGCACATCGGCGGCCGATCTTGCCCCGACGATGGAGGCGCTTGGCTTTGAGGTGAATGTACGTGACTTGAACTCGGGTCTGCACGCCATTGAGATCGGGGAAACGCTGCAGGGCGGGGCTGACCCGCGCCGTGAAGGGATTGCGCTGGGCGACTGACGCCCGGCGACAAGGGGAGAATACACATGCCGCAGGCTATTGATCTGCCACGCAACGAAGAGGGGATTGCCACGGCACTTGGCATCCTCAAGCAGAAGTTTGGTGACCGCTTCCATACCGGTCAGGCCATGCGTGACCAGCACGCCCACACCACGACGTGGATCCGGGCGCAGGCGCCGGATGCGGTTGTGTTCCCCACCTCGACCAAGGACGTGTCGGACATCATAAAGGTGTGCGCGACGCATCAGGTGCCGGTGATCCCCTTTGGCACTGGTACGTCGCTCGAAGGGCACGTGAATGCGCCGGCGGGTGGCGTCTCTGTGGATCTGACCCAGATGGATCAGATCCTTTCGGTCAATGCCGAAGACCTCGATTGTGTCGTCCAGCCAGGTGTGACGCGCGAGCAGCTGAACACCTATCTGCGGGACAGGGGTCTGTTCTTTCCCATCGATCCCGGGGCCAACGCCTCGCTTGGCGGGATGGCATCCACCCGCGCGTCGGGCACCAACGCGGTGCGCTATGGCACGATGAAGGACAATGTGCTGGCGCTTGAGGCTGTGATGGCCGATGGGCGGGTCATCCGCACGGCGCAGCGGGCCAAGAAAACATCAGCAGGCTATGACATGACACGCTTGCTGATCGGGTCCGAGGGCACGCTGGGTTTGATCACCGAGATCACGCTGAAACTTCAGGGTATCCCGGAGGCTATCTCTGCGGCGCGCATGTCCTTTCCCTCCATCGATGCGGCCTGCCAGGCCGTGATGACGACGATCCAGTATGGCATTCCCGTTGCGCGGATCGAGCTGATGGACGCGTTGAACGTGAAAGCGGCGAATGATTATGCAGGTTTGACCCTGCCAGAAACACCATTGCTTCTGCTGGAATTCCACGGCTCGGACAGCAGCGTGGTTGAGCAGGCAGAGATGTTTGGTTCCATCGCCGAGGATGCGGGAGGCACGGACTTTGCAACGACTGCCACGGCAGAAGAACGCAACAAGCTGTGGAAAGCGCGGCACGACCTGTATTGGGCAACCTTGCAATTGCGCCCCGGCGCACAAGGGATCTCGACCGATGTTTGCGTGCCCATCTCGCGGCTGGCCGAGGCCGTGACCGGCGCGCAGGCCAAGGCGGAGGAGCTTGGACTTCTGGCCCCAATCGTCGGGCATGTGGGTGATGGCAATTTTCATAGCCTGGTGCTGATCGATATGGAAAACGCCGAGGAGGTGCGTCGCGCCGAGGAGTTCACGGCCTTCCTCGCGGACGAGGCAATCCGGATGGACGGCACCTGCACCGGTGAGCATGGCATCGGTCAGGGCAAGATGCCCTATCTGGTCAAGGAACTGGGGCCCACGGTCGAATATATGGCCGCGATCAAGACGGCGCTGGATCCACAAAACATCATGAACCCGGGTAAGATCTTTGGCCCGCGTCGCTAAGGCAATCGCGACGTTTCTGTGCGTGGTGATGGCAGGTGTCGCGCTGGCGCAAGACACGGTACGCTACCGTGTCGATGTGACGTTCAATTGGACGGCAGCGGATGACCTGGACGCGCATTGGAGCAGGTTGATCGCCTTTGCGCATTCATCGCGGTACAGCCTTTTCCGGGACGGAGAAACAGCCTCGAGCGGTTTGGCCCTTCTCGCCACAAACGGGCGCGTCAGCGTGCTTGAAGCGGAACTGGCCGAGGGGCGCAGGCGTGGCCGCGTCGGCGAGCATGTGGTGTTGCCGGGGGTCGCCAGCCCGGGGGCGTTTTCCTTTGAGTTGATGGTGGATGAGACGTTGAGCGGTGTGTCCTTTGCGACGATGCTTGCGCCCAGTCCGGATTGGTTTTCCGGCGCCAGTGGCGTGCCGTTGCGCGCCGAAGACAGATGGCGGGATCAGGTGACCGTTGTGCTGTGGCCGTGGGACGCGGGGGCAGACAGTGGACCGGATTACACCGGCCCAAATGTCGAAACGCAGCCGCGCCAGTCTGTCCGCCTGCTGACCCATCCCGATTTTCTGACCGCAGATGGCCTTGCCCCCATCGGGCAGGCCTCCTTTACCCGTTTGCCTTGATCCTGCGGACGCCTGTGGCGACGCTGTCTATTTATTGGGGGCCAGCCCCCAAACCCCCGGGATTTTTTGAAACAGGGAAGAAGGGACGTGTCGTGGGCGTCGTTTTTCTGCAGCGTTCGGTCGGCTTGTTGGCGCGGGGCGCGTGTTGTTTTCCTAGAACAACGGGGACGGATTGCGAAGGAATCGGGACATGAAAACGCAGGTCAAAGCATTGGTTGTCGGCGGCGGCGCTGTCGGAACCTCGATTGCCTACCATCTGGCGCGCGCGGGCTGGGACGATGTGATGCTGCTTGAGCGGGACGAGTTGACCTCTGGCTCCACCTGGCATGCCGCTGGCTTGCTGCCCTATTTCAACATGTCCTATGCCACGACCCACATCCACGACTACTCGATCAAGTTCTACAAGACGCTTGAAGAAGAGACGGGGCTGAACGCGGGCTTCGCCGTTGTGGGCAACCTGCGTATGGCGCAGACCCAAGAGCGCATGGATGAATACATGCTCTATGCCTCAACGGCCGAGACCTGCGGGGTGCCATACCAGTTCATGACGCCCGATGAGATCAAGGCGAAGTGGCCCCTGATCCGGACCGAGGATTTGAAAGGTGCCCTGTATCACCAGACGGACGGCTACATTAACCCCGCCGATGTCACCATGGCGATGGCCAAGGGCGCGCGTCAGCGCGGCGTGATGATCGAACGCAAATGGCAGGCCGATGTCTTTCACTGGAATGGTGAGGCGTGGGAGGTCACCGCCACCAAGATGGTGGAGAAGGGTGGCAACCTTGTCCCCTCTGACGAGCAGGTCGTGATCACTGCCGAACATGTGGTGACAGCCAGCGGCAACCACGCGCAGCGCACCGCCCAAATGCTGGGCATCAAGATGCCCGCCATCCCTGTTGAACACCAGTTCATCGTAATGGAGCAGGATCCCGAGCTGGTGAAATACCGGGCCGAGGGCAATCCAGAGCACCCGGTCATTCGCGATGCCGATGCGCAGTCCTATGTCCGCGAGGAACGCGGCGGCTGGATCCTTGGGGTGTATGAAAAGAATGCGCCTGCGCGGTTCGAACACGGCGTCCCTGACAGTTTCCGGGCGGACCTGTTCCAGCTGGATCTTGAGCGGATCGAAGACCAGTACATGGCGATGATCCACCGCGTACCATCTTGCGAAGAAAGCGGCCTCAAGGACGATTTCAATGGCCCCATTTGCTACACGCCGGATGGCAACCCGCTGGTCGGCCCCGCGCCCGGGCTGCACAACATGTGGCTTGCCGAAGGGTTCTCCTTTGGCATCACCGCCGCTGGCGGCACCGGGTATTACCTTGCCCAGATGATGGTCGAGGGTGAGGCCGAGATCGACATGGCCTCGCTTGATCCCAAGCGCTACGGCGACTGGATGACAACCGAATATGCGGCCCGCAAGAACGAGGAATGCTACGAGCACGTCTATATCCTGCACCACCCGGACGAAGAGCGTGAAGCGTGCCGCCCGTTGCGGACAGGTCCGGCCTATGACCGGCAAAAGGCGGCAGGGGCACAGTTCGGCTGCGTGAACGGGTTCGAGCGGCCCAACTATTACGGCCCTCTGGATGCGCCGGACAGTTTTGACCACGATGCCCGGTCCTTCCGCCGGGGCGGTTGGTGGCAATACGCCCATGACGAGGCCAAGGCGATCCGTGAGGGCGTTGGTCTGGTCGACGCGACGGCCTTTACCAAGCACCGGATCAGCGGGCCGGGCGCAACCGCGTTCCTGGATTGGTTCACCACCAACAAGCTGCCCAAGGTCGGGCGCATCAACCTGACCTATGCCCTGACCGCTGCGGGCACGACACGCACGGAATATACCATCGTGCGGCTGGCCGAGGATGACTATTACCTCGTGTCGGCAGGCGCATGGCACGCCTATGATCAGGATTACCTCTACAAGGCGATCATGGAGAAAGAGGCCGAGTTCGGACGCATCAACGAAGAGGATGTGACCACGAAATGGGGTGTATTCGCCATTGCCGGGCCGAAATCGCGTGATGTGCTGAACGAACTGGTCAAGGATGCGGACCCATCGACGGTCCTGTCGAACAAACGCTTCCCATGGCTGTCCTACCGCGACATCGAACTGGGTATGTGTCCGGTGCGGGCCATCCGCGTGGCGTACACCGGTGAATTGGGCTGGGAACTGCATCACCCGATCGAGATGCAGAACTACCTGTGGGATCAGCTTGTCCAGGCGGGCGAGAAGCACGGGATGAAACTGGTGGGCGCACGCGCGCAGAACTGGTTGCGACAGGAAAAATCCTATCGCGCGTTCGGGACCGAACTGGGCCGCGATGCGACCCCGATAGAGGCTGATTTGCCCCGCTTCGTTGACCTGTCCAAGGATTTCCACGGCAAGACTGCGATGGAAAAGATCGGTGTCCGTTCGACATGCGTGACGCTTCTGATCGACGGGCCGAAAGACGCTGACCCATGGGGGCGCGAGGTGCTCTATGATGGTGATACACGTGTCGGGCGTCTGACGTCGGGCGGGTATTCGGTCGCCTTCGGCCAGTCCATCGGCATGGGGTATGTCCGGCCGGATCTGGCCGTGCCGGGGACAAAGCTGCAAGTTAAGATGTTCGACACGCTGTGGTCGGCGGAAATTGTCGGTGACAGCCCCTATGATCCCAAGAACGAGGTGATCCGCAAAGATGGGTGAACCCGCCGATTGAAGGAGGTTCACTCGCCGACTCGTTGACTTGGCTGCTGCGCCGCATAATGGTCCGATTTTAGTATTGGAAAAAGGCGTAGCACGGCGATGAATCTGCTTAGAGTTTTTGTGTTTGGCATCGGTGCCGCACTTGCATCGGCTTTCTCGTTAAGTGCAAAGGACGTTCTGCGGCCGGCCAAGGTTGCCACTGTTCAGGAAACGGAAGCCACGATCCAGCGTAGATACCCGGCGATCGTTTTGCCTTCCGAAGAGGTGGAACTGTCCTTTCGTGTGAGTGGCAGGGTTATTGGGCTTCCCATTCGCGGCGCGCAGGACGTGGCGCTGGGTGACCTGATTGCCCAGATCGACCCGCGCGACTTCGAACGCCAGATTGAGCAGTTGGAAAGCACGCGTGACCAGTCGGTCGCCCAGCTGAGCGCCTTGCGATCCGGCGCGCGGGCGGAAGAGATCGTGGCCCTTGAAGCGGCAGTTGAAGCAGCGCAGGCGCAAGTCGACCAGGCTCTTGATCAGGCAGTACGTACCCGAGAGTTGGCAGAACGCGGCGTCGTTGCTGCCGCTCGGCTTGAACAGGACGAGGCCGCCCTGCGCGTTGCCGAAGCAGATCTGCGCGCGCAGCGCGAACAACTGGTGATCGGCCAGTCCGGTGGGCGCGCCGAGGATATCGAAGCCTCAGAAGCCGCATTGCGCGGGCTCGAGGCCCAATTGCAAGTGGCCCGCGACAACCTCGATGATGCAACGCTGACGGCCCCGTTTGCCGGTATCATCGCACGTCGTGACATCGATAACTTCACGAATGTGCAGGCCGGACAAAGCATTGCGCTGTTGCAGAACATTGATACGGTGCATCTGGCCTTTGATGTTCCGGGCCCGGACGTGGTCGCACTTTCCGCAAATGGTCAGGATCAGATTACGTCGCAGGTTGAATTTGATGCGTTACCGGGCCAGGTCTTTGACGCTGAACTTGTGGAATTCTCTGTACAGGCCGACGCCGCCACCCAGACCTATCGCGGACGGGTCAGCGTCGTGCAACCAAATGGTTCAGTCATACTTCCAGGGATGGTCGGGCGTGCTTTGGCAACGGCACCAGGGTCGGCGCCAGAACTACGTATTCCGCTAACTGCCGTGGGTGCAGATCCAAGCGGGGCGCCGTTTGTATGGCTGCTGGACGACAAGAATGCAGTGTCCAAGCAACCTGTCACGTTGGGAGAAGCGAGCGGCGCTGATGTCGCCGTGACGGATGGGGTGAATGCGGGCGACCGTGTCGTCGCCGCAGGCGTCAGTCAAATCCTTGACGGGATGACCATACGTCCGATCACTCGGGTTGGAGATTAAGTCATGGATTTGGCCCGGTTTGCCATTGAAAAGCGCCTGATCTCAGCGATCTCGACGCTGCTTATTCTCATCTCAGGTTACTTCGCCTACACCGTCCTGCCGCGGTTCGAGGATCCTGAATTCATTATCCGGCAGGCGCAGATCATCACACCTTATCCCGGTGCCAGTGCCGAAGAGGTAGCGGAAGAAGTGACTGAGGTTGTCGAAAACGCCTTGCAGCAGTTACAGGGTGTGGACGAAGTCAAATCGGTATCATCGCCGGGTCTCAGCATCGTGACTGTTGAGTTCACAATTCCCTCGGTGCCTGATTACCCGGTCCTGTACCAGAGGTTTGCGCAGATGCGCGCCAAGATTGATGATGCGCAACAGAACCTTCCCCCCAACGCGCTTGCCAGTCAGGTCTTTGACGATTTTGGCGACGTCTATGCCCTTTATTTCGCGGTGGTTGGGGACGGGTTTTCCATCAGTGAATTGCACGAATACGCCAAGGATCTGCAGCGCGAGTTGGTGACGGTCGACGGTGTGTCCAAGGTGGTTCTGAACGGTGTGCAGGACGAGGTCATTTATGTCGAATACTCTTCCGCGCGATTGATCGAGCTTGGGCTTTCGCAGGATCAGATTGCACAAATCCTCGAAGGGCAGAACCTCGTTCGGCCGGCGGGGTCGATTCAGGCCGGACAAACCCGTTTGATTGTCCGACCCGAAAGCGCGGTGTCGTCAACCGAGGCCATTGGCAGTTTGCTGATCACCAACCCTCAGACCGGGGCATCATTTCGCCTGTCTGACATCGCAACCATCAGCCGTGGGGTCGAGGACCCTGCCACAATGCTGCTTTACCGTGATGGGCGACCGGCCATTGGCATCGGGATTTCGAACACGCTGGGTGGCAATGTCGTGAACATGGGCGAGGCAGTCAAAGAGCGGATGGATGCTTTGATTGACCAGCGCCCCATTGGAATTGATGTGCTGCCGATTTCCGATCAATCGGTGACGGTGAAAGAGTCGGTCGACGATTTCGTCATGAACGTCGTGTTGGCGCTGGCCATTGTTGTGGGCACGCTGCTGATTTTCATGGGGCTGCGGTCGGGCATTCTGATGGGTGGTATCCTGATGGTGACCGTGGCCGGGACCCTGTTCGGGATGTACCTTTATGATCTGGATATGCAGCGCATTTCTCTTGGCGCACTGATTATCGCGCTGGGGATGCTGGTCGATAACGCCATTGTTGTGGTCGAAGGCACGCTGGTGCGGGTGCAAAAGGGCGAGAGTGCCGCCTCGGCTTCCATTTCAGTCGTCAATCAGACCAAGTGGCCGCTGCTGGGGGGGACACTTGTTGGCATCCTCGCCTTTTCGCCCGTCGGATTTTCACCGGACAACACCGGCGAATATGCGGGCAGCCTGTTCTGGACCATTGCAATTTCGTTGCTGTTTTCCTGGCTGGTTGCCATCTGGCTCACGCCCTACTTCTGTACCCTTCTGCTCAAGCCTGGTGAGGCCGTCGAAGATCGGGAAAACATGTTGCTGCGTGGCTATCGGAGTATTCTGAAGCGCGCACTTGCGGTTCGATATCTGACCATCGGCCTTGCGGTTGCACTTTTTGCATCTGCAGTTGCGATGTTCAGCATGGTGCCTCCCGGCTTCTTCCCGACCTCCACCCGTGCGCAATTCGCGATTGACTACTTCCTGCCGCAAGGTGCCGACATCACCGAGACCGAGGCGGATATTCTGGAAATCAGTGAGCATGTGCGAACACTGCCGGGCGTGACCGGAACAAACACTGTCGTTGGTCGTGGTCACACACGTTTCATGCTGATTTATGAGGCCGAGACGCAGAACTCGGCCTACGGGCAAATTCTGGTGGACGTGGAAAGCTTTGATCAGATCGAGGACCTGCGCATCGAGCTGCAGGCCTGGATCGACGAAAACTATCCTGTGTCCAATGCGAAAGTCTGGAAATTTGTCCTTGGTCCGGGTGGCGGATCCAAGGTCGAAGCTCGGTTCCTTGGGCCCGATCCTATGGTGCTGCGTGAACTGGCCGCCAGTGCGAAGGCGATCATGTCTGACGCCGGGGCCATTGCGGTCAAGGATGATTGGCGCGAACAGGTGCAGGTCATCCGCCCTGTCATCAACACCGAAAACGCGCGCCGCCTTGGGTTGACCCAGGGCGAGATTTCAGGGGCCCTTGCAAACCATCTGACAGGGGCAACTTTAGGCGTGTATCGTGAGCGGGACGAACTTTTGAATGTCGTCATGCGCCCGACGGCCGTGGAACGCGATGATGTGGCAGAGTTGCGCGATGTGCAGGTCTTCAGTCAGGTGGCCGGTGGGTACATTCCGATCAATCAGGTCGTGGACCGCTTTGACGTGGTGTTCGAGGCGGGCAACCTGCGCCGCATCGACCGGCAATTGGCCGTCACGGCGCAGTCCGACAACGCGCCGGGTGTTCTGTCGGGTGACTTGTTCAACGAAGTTCGGGGGCCAATTGAAGATATCACGCTTCCGCCCGGCTATACGCTTGAATGGAAAGGCGAATACGGCAACTCGCAAGAGGCGAATGCCGGTCTTGCCTCAACCATGCCTTTGGGCTTTGGTGCGATGATCCTTGTTGTGGTTTTACTGTTCAACGCGATCCGGCAGCCGTTGATCATCTGGTTGACGGTGCCGCTGGCCCTGATCGGGGTGATCTGGGGGCTGGCGGCCACGCAAACCCCGCTCGAGTTCATGGCGATCCTTGGTGTCCTGTCTTTGACCGGTCTGCTGATCAAGGCGGCCATCGTGCTGATTGATGAAACCGACACCCAGATTGCGGAGGGCAAACCACGCATGGATGCCATCGTGGATTCTGCTGTCAGCAGGGTGCGACCCGTTTTGCTGGGGGTGCTGACGACTGTGCTGGGCGTTGTGCCACTGGTGTGGGACCCGTTCTTTGCCTCGCTGGCAATCGTGATCATCTGCGGGCTCAGCTTTGCAGCGGTCCTCACGTTGATCGTCGTCCCGGCGCTCTATGCCATCTTCTTCCGGGTGAGCGGCGACGAGGTCGCCTAGCGGATCGTGCGCCGCTCAAGCCAGCTTTGCCAATCGGCGGCTGAGCCGTTGAAAGCATTGATGTCGATGGCACCCGGCGTATTGGGCAGGGTGCCGGTAGAGGTGTATTGCCAGAACCGCCAGCGTTGGCCGGGAAAGGCCTGCGCGGGGGTTTTTGCGGTGGTGCGCAGCCAGAATTCGTAGCCCCGCAAACGGTTCAGCTCCGCATCCTCGTAGAAGCCCGGCGTTGTGTAGATGACGGGCTTCTGGCCGTAATGTGCTTCGACAATGTTCAGCCAACGCTGCATTTCGTTGCGCACCGTGGCCGCGTCCGGACGTCGCTGGCAGGTGGGCGAAAACGGGTTCCATTCCATGTCCAGCACAGGGGGCAAGCTGCCGCGCGTGCGCGGGGCTGTGCGGATAAAGAACTGCGCCTGCACCTCGGGCGTCGTGCAGAAATAGTAGAAGTGGTAGGCCCCGCGCCTGATCCCGGCTTGGCCCGCGCCACGCCAGTGATCCTTGAACATCGGATCGGCCAGGTCTCCGCCTTCGGTCGCCTTCAGGAAGGCAAACTCGATCCCCACGGCCTTGGCCCGGACCCAATCCACGCTGGTCTGGAAACGGGCCGCATCCATGCCGCGCACCGGAAAGGTGCTGGGCTGGCGACCGGCAAAGCGCACCGGGTCGGTGTCCCCGATGATCATCGGGCCGGTAAAGGGGGTGGGGCCGGGGGCGCAGGCGGATAAAATGACGAGGGCGGCAATCAAAAATCGTGTGAACATAAGGCTGAACCTAGCGGCTTAGAACCGCGCTGGCGACAAGGATTTGATGGTGGCCACGTCAATGTGCGGAGGACGGCCAAGGACCAGCTCAGCGACAAGCTGGCTGGCCGCAGGCGCTGTCTGAAACCCATAACCGCCCTGGCCCGCGCACCAAATGAAATCAGGGACTTGGCGGTCCCGGCCCAGCACCAGCGTGCGGTCGGGGGCAAAGCTGCGCAGACCGGCCCATGACGTCTCGACCCGGGTGACAGGTTCGCTCACGTGCTGGCTGTACCGGTCCAGCCCTTTGGCCAGCACCATGTCGTCTGCCCATGCGTCCTGCGGTGCGACAAGGTCTTCGTCTGCCGGAGAGACCAGAAGCTTCCCCGCATCCGGTTTGGCATACCACGTCTCGCCCACACCAAAGAAGATGGGCCAATCGCTCACGTCGTGGCCACCCGGCGCGGGCAGGCGTGCCATGGAACGACGCAGGGGCATGATGCCAATGGGCGCAACCCCCGCCATCGCAGCAATCTGGTCGGCCCAGGCACCCGCAGCGTTCACGAGCACATCAGCGGTGAACACCTCGTCACCGCAACGCACGGTCCAGGTTCTGTCGTGCTTGATGTCGGTCACCGCCTGACCCGTCAGAACCCGCCCACCATTTGCGCGCACGGTCTTCGCGAAATCCTGAATCATCCGGTCCGTATCGATATCAAACGCATCGGCATGATAAGCGGCGCGGGTGATGGCGTCGTTCAGGATCGGAATGTATGTCCGCGCTTCGTCCACCGAAATCTCGGGGCACTTCAGGGTCCGCGCATCTGCATCGAATGGATCATCTTCGCCATCGCGCCCAAGCAATAGGAAACCACGTGGGCTGAGGTACGGTTGCTGATAGGCGGCGCTGGCCTTGTTCAGTGCCACCACCGAAGGCGACCCATAGTTCTCTTCGAACAGTGCTGCAGATCGGCCCGAGGCGTGGTAGCCGAGGGCGCTTTCGCCCTCGATCAACGTGACCTGCGCCCCGTCCGAAAGACGCGCCGCCGCAGACACCCCGGCGATACCACCGCCGATGACGATGATGTCTGTCACGCTTCCTCGATCCGGTCCGTGGCCGGGGGGGGCGTGACGCTGAAGCCAGTGATCTGGTCATAGAGGTCGGCAGTCATGTCAAAGTCGAGCGCGGCAAGCGACGGTGCCAGCTGCTCTGCCGATCGGGCAGAGATGATGGGCCGGGGCCGCGCCGGATGCGCCATGGCCCACGCCACGGCAAGCGTTGCAGGATTGGTGCCAAGGTCAGCTGCCAGCGCAGACAGATTGGCCGCCGCCTCGCGCATCCAATCCACGTTGTAGCGCGCGGCATAACGGTCATCCTCGGTCAACCGCCCGGTGCCACCATCCACGTATTTGCCGGTCAACAGCCCGCCACCAAGGGGCGAATAGGGTGCGATTTCAATGCCCTGATCGACGGCCATCGGGAAAATCTCGACCTCGGACTGGCGTTTGACGAGGCTGTGCATGGGTTGGATGATGTCGATCCGAACTTCGAACTGTGCGGCGACCGCCTGCGCCTTCATCACCTGCCATGCGGCAAAGTTGGACACGCCGATATGGCGGATATTGCCCTGCGCCTTCAGCGTGGCCAGCGCGTCAAAGGTTTCCTGCAGGGGCGTGTCATCGTCAAAGCGGTGCAGGTAGAGAATATCGACCATATCCATCTGCAATCGCTGTTGCGAGGTGGCAAAGCCGGTCAGGATGTTGTCGCGCCCGGACCCACCCTCGTACGCCGCCTTGGTCGCGATGATCAGGTCATCGCGGTCAGCCTGGACCATCTCACCCAACAGCGTTTCGGACGCGCCGCTCGTGTAGACAAAGGCAGTGTCGAAATGGGTGATGCCAGCGGCGCGGGCGGCGTCGAACATGGCGCGGCTTTCGCTGGCGTCGGCCTTGCCTCCGAATTGCATCGTGCCGAAGGTCAGGGGTGAAAGCGGGGTGCCGTTGACAGAGGTAATCATGTGCCAAGTCGTGCCATGCAGGGCACCGTGGGCGCAACGGCTAACGCGTGTTTTGGTGCGAAGAATGCGGATGCGCCATCATGGACTGCATAGACAGAGTGCACCGGGCGTACATCCCCGAAGCGCCATGGGTGTGTCTCGGCCAAGTGTGGTCGGGTGCGTGAAGACGGCGCAAATGCACGCCACTGACGCAACCTGGCAGCAGCTTGCGGTGGACTGGCCCCCGCTGTGCGATAGGTTCGGAAGGGAACGACATACAGGGGGCGGATATGGCCGACGGGTTTGAACAGATGCTGGACGAGGCGCTCAGCTTCTTTGCCAAGCTGGAGAAGAACAACACCAAGGATTGGTTCGAGCCACACAAGGTCCACTACAAGGAGGCCATCGCTGGCCCTGCCGGTTTCTTTTCGGACCTGATGGCCGAGGATATCGCCCGCATCACCGGCAAGCCGCACAGCCCCAAGGTCTTTCGCATCTACCGTGATGTCCGTTTTTCGAAGGACAAGACACCACTCAACACGCATCTGCACATCATGTGGTCCCCCGCGGACAAGGACCCGCTGGCCCCCTCGTGGTTCTGGGGGTTGTCGAAGGACTATTTCATCCTTGGTATGGGGGTAATGGGCCTACAGGGCGAACATCTGACCCGCTACCGCGCCTTCGTGGACAGTTGGGGGGACAGCTTGCAAGAGGCGCTCGATGCGGCCGCCGACACTGGTGCTGAGATCAGTGACTGGGGACCAGAGCCGCTGAAGCGCGTACCGAAACCCTATGACCAGGACCATCCGCACGGGGATCTGTTGAAGCGCAAGGCGCTTGCCATGTCGGGGCCGATGCCCGCCGATTGGCGCGACACCGGTCTGGTCAAGGCAACCGTATCGCGGATCAACACCTTGATGCCTGTCTGGAAGGTCTTCGATTCGCACCTGTAAATGACGCACATCAATGACAACGCGTACGTGCGGGTTTCTACGTCTTCACCGAATAGCACGAGGAGAAGACTTTTGGCACAATCTGTTGAGATCATTGATCGCAAGCCCTCTCACGCTCAGGCCTTTGACCAGACCCAATGCCCCCACGCCGACAAGATGACGCGTGCCGAATACGAGGCGGAAAAGGCTGCCTTGCAGGTCGAGTTGCTGAAGGTTCAGTTGTGCGTGCAGGAGACGGGCCAGAAGTTTGTGTTGCTGTTCGAAGGGCGTGATGCGGCAGGCAAGGGCGGCACCATCAAACGGTTCATGGAGCACCTGAACCCCCGTGCTGCCCGCGTCGTTGCCCTGAACAAGCCCACTGACGAAGAACGCGGACAGTGGTTTTTTCAGCGCTACGTCAAGCATCTGCCCACCGCGGGCGAGATCGTCCTGTATGATCGGTCGTGGTACAACCGTGCGGGGGTGGTACGGGTGATGTCGTTCTGTGCCGCCAACGAATACCTTGAATTCATGCGCCAGACGCCCGAATTCGAACGGATGCTGTCGCGGTCGGGCATCCAGCTCTTCAAATACTGGTTCTCGGTCACGCAGGACGAACAGCGCCGCCGCTTCAAGGCGCGTGAGACGGACCCGCTGAAACAGTGGAAACTGTCGCCGATCGACCGGGCCAGCCTGGATAAATGGGATGACTACACCGAAGCGAAAGAGGCGATGTTTTTCTACACCGACACCGCCGATGCGCCGTGGACCGTTGTCAAATCCAACGACAAGAAACGTGCGCGCATCAATTGCATGAAGCACTTCCTGTCGAAATTGGATTATCCGGGCAAGGATCAGACCGTTGCCACGATGCCCGACCCGTTGATTGTGCAGCACGCTGATGCTTCGGTAAATGGATCCAAGCATATCCTGACGGCATCGTTGCACCCGCAATCCCGCAAAAGCTGAGCACCCGGAGGATCACATGTCACATACGCCTCATGAATTGGTCGACGACTTTCCAGAACATTCAAATCGCATTTCCGAGTTGCGGCAGACTGATGCGCATTTTGCCCGATTGGTCGATGAATACCATGACCTCAATCGCGCTGTGCACCGTGCCGAGACGGATGTCGCGCCCGTGTCTCATGCGCAAGCGGCGCATGTCGCTCAAGGACGCGCTGTACGGTATCTTGACGGCTGCCTGACTGTACGTCGCTCCGATAGATCGAATTTGAGTTAAAACTCATTCAGAAGATAGGGGAACGGAAACGCTGTATTTAGGGATCACCCTGCAAAACGCCTCACGCGATGATTTCAGAACGAGGTTGCGATGCGGCGTATGTGGGGCCTTTTGGCGGTCATTGGATTGGTGGGGCAGGCGGCCTTTGCCTGGGCAGAGGCATTGCCGATGGTCAGCCGGGCCAGTCTCATGACCAAGGCTACCCCGCTAATGGGTGCAGAGCCGATGATCCGTCATAGCGGGCCAAGCCTTTTTGCCGGCCGTTCCGTCACTGGTCTGTTTGCGCCGCCGGATCCCAAGGAACTCGACAACTTGCGGAACTATCCCGTCGAAGGACGGGTGGCGCGGTTGCGAAATCTTATCGCGCAGGCTGAGGCCGGCCAAAAGGGGTATGATGCCGTGCAATACGGGGCCAGCGTCAAGCCCGCCGCTGCGCCGACACGGCTGACGATCCAGCAGATCTATGACTGGATCAAGGATACACCGGGTCAGCCCCATGCTATCGGCCGGTACCAGTTCATTCCGCCGACCTTGCGCCGTCTTGTGCGGCAGGCGGGGATTGATCCGAACACGCAGTTTACGCCGGAAGTACAGGATCAGTTGGCCGACATCCTGCTGGCTGATGCCGGTTTGCAGCCCTTTTTGGCGGGTGACATGGATCGCGTGGCCTTCATGAACAACCTGGCCAAGATCTGGGCGGGTCTGCCCAATGACACCGGCAAATCCCATTATCACGGGTATGCGGGCAACAAGGCGACGATGACATGGGCGCATTTCGACGCGCAAATGGTCCGGATCTTTGCGCAATAGCGTCTGCCTGTTCAGGTGGCACTGATATTGCCCGGCGCACGACATATGCACTCCTGACAATACAAAAAGCCCCCAACCGCAGGTCGGGGGCTTTGGATCGCGAAAAAGCGGCAGACAGATCCGCCTGATTGCACGCGTTTATTGCGGAATTTCGCCCTCGATGCCTTCGACATAGAAGTTCATGCCGGCAAGGGTGCCGTCATCCGCCGTTTCCCCGTCAGCCAGGAAGGGCGAGCCGTCCTGCTTGTTCAAGGGGCCGGTGAATGCGTGGTACGATCCGTCGGCCAGAGCCGCCTTGAGCGCCAATGCCTCTTCCTTCACGTTGGCTGGTACGGCGTCAGAAATCTCGCCGATGCCAACCATACCGGCACCGATACCGTCCCATGTGTCTTTCGATTCCCAAGTGCCATCCATCACGGCGCGAGTGCGCGCGATGTAATAGGGCGCCCAGTCGTCAATAATCGACGAGACGCGCGGGAACGGGGCGTACTGACCCATGTCCGACGCCTGGCCAAAGGTCACAACACCACCCGCTTCCTGAGCTGCGGCCTGAGGAGCCGTCGAGTCCGTGTGCTGCAGAACCACGTCCGCGCCCTGATCGATCAGGGTCTTGGCCGCGTCCGCTTCCTTCGCGGGGTCAAACCACGTGTAGACCCAGATGATCTTGAACTCGACATCCGGGTTCACTTTCTTGGCGTGGATATAGGCCGAGTTGATGCCGCGGATCACTTCGGGGATGGGGAACGACCCGATATAGCCGATGATGTTCGACTCGGTCATGTTGCCCGCGATATGGCCCTGAATGGCGCGCCCTTCGTAGAACCGAGCCGAATAGGTCGACACGTTCGAGTGCAGACGCTTGTAACCTGTCGCATGTTCGAACTTAACGTCCGGAAATTTGGCCGCGACGTTGTTGGTCGGGTCCATGTAGCCGAACGAGGTGGTAAAGATCAGGTCAGCGCCATCCAGCGCCATCTGCGTCATCACACGTTCGCTGTCGGGGCCCTCGGCCACGTTTTCAACAAACACGGTTTCGACTTGGTCGCCAAACTCGGCCTCGACCGCCTTGCGGCCCTGATCATGCTCGTATGTCCAGCCGCCGTCGCCCACGGGCCCGACATAGACAAAGCCGACCTTGGTCTTGTCCTGCGCAATCGCGCCGCCAGCAAGACCTAGCACCATGGCCGCACTGGCCAGAAGTGTCGTTAGTTTCATTTCAGGTTTCTCCCCATTTAGGTGCGCCCCTTATCCCGAGGCGTGGAATGTACGCCCCAGTGAGCCGGGGGCGCGTGATTTATCTGCGCTCAGAATCACCAGAACGATGATCGTCACGACGTAGGGGGACATTGCCAAATACTCGACCGGAATGGCAACGCCCGCGCCCTGCAGGTTCAACTGGAGCTGGGTAATTCCGCCAAAAAGATAAGCACCCAGCAACACGCGCCACGGCTTCCAGCTGGCAAACACAACCAGGGCGAGGGCAATCCACCCCACACCGGCTGTCATCCCCTCGGTCCACTGTGGCACGCGGATCAGCGAAATGTACGCACCACCCAGCCCGGCACAGGCCCCGCCGAACAGGATGGCCAGCGTGCGGATGCGCTTGACCTTGTACCCCAGCGCATGGGCCGCATCGTGGTTTTCCCCCACCGCGCGCAGGACCAGCCCCATGCGGGTGAATTTCAGTACCGCCCACGTGACGGCAACGATCCCAAGGCCTAGATAGACCATCAGGTCATGGCCAAAGATGATCGGCCCGATAACCGGAATGTCAGCCAGCGGCCCCAGCGGCGTCGCCTCGGCCCGGGGCGGTTTGATCCCCACATAGCTCTGCCCCATGAGCGATGACAGCCCAAGGCCAAAAAGGGTCAGCGCAAGGCCCGACGCCACTTGGTTCGCCAGCGCCACCTGCGTGAGAAAGGCAAAGAGCAATGACAGCACCGCGCCCCCGACAGCGGCAGCGATGAAGCCCACGGTGGGCGAGCCCGTGTTCACGGCAATGATAAAGCCACAGACAGCGCCCGTGATCATCATCCCCTCGACCCCAAGGTTCAGGACACCGGCGCGTTCCACGACAAGCTCGCCGATGGCCGCCAGCAGAATGGGCGTCGCCGCCGCGATCATGGCAGCGATCAGGAGAATGGGGTTGATGGCGCTTAGATCCATGGCGCTTTTCCCGACATCGTGAGGCCAACCCAGCTTCCAGTCAAAGCCCCAACCCACATCCCGGCCCAGCCAGCGATGCCCTCGAGCCGAGCGCCTTTCTTGGACGTTGCAAGCATCGCGAGAAAGCCCGCACATGGCGCGCCGGCGATAAGCAACAGAATGACCGTGCTAGACCAACCGAGGAACGCAAATGACAGCATCATCGGTACCCAATCCAACGGCGTGAATGCGAGGCCAACCAGGACCGCAAACGCTGCTGCGATAGACTTAAAGGCCGTAAGAAGTAACTCCTTCATCACAGCACCTCCGCCGCACCAAACCGGACGCGGTAATTCGTCAACACGTCCAGCGCCAAAAGGAAGAACAACAGCATCCCCTGAAACACCTGGATCGCCGCCGCGGGCAGACCCAGCTGCGACTGGGCAATGTCGCCGCCAATATATGTCAGCGCCATCAGCAATCCCGCGGCCACAATCCCCAGCGGGTTCAAACGGCCCAGAAAGGCCACGATGATCGCCGTAAACCCATAGCCCACATTGAAATCAATGCTGATCTGACCCGACGGCCCCGCCACTTCGAACATCCCCGCAAGCCCCGCCAAAAGGCCGGACATGCCCAGACAGAACAGCACCAACCGTCCCGGATTGACCCCGCCAAACTTGGCTGCCCTAGGTGCCTCACCCGTCACCCGAATGGCAAATCCCAACCGATGCCGTGTCAACAAAACATAGGCAAAGATGACGGCAATCAACGCGGCAACCACACCCCAATGCATGCCCGTGCCCGAAATGATCTCGGCGTTATGCGCGGATGGATACTGCTGCAAATTCCGCGAGCCGGGAAAGCCAAAGCCCTCCGGATTTTTCAGCAATCCCAACGACATAGATGCCAACAACTGCTCGGCCACATAGACCAGCATCAGCGACACCAAAATCTCATTGGTGCCAAACTTCACCTTCAAAACAGCAGGGATCATCGCCCAGGCCCAACCGCCCAAGGCCCCGGCCAACACCATGAAAGGAAAGATCAAAACACTCTCTGTCGGGAAAAAGGCCAACCCGGCCCCCGCACCGCAAATGGCCCCGGCGATGTATTGCCCCTCAGCCCCGATGTTCCAGATGCCCGCCCGGAACCCCAACGCCAACCCAATGGCGATCAGAACCAGGGGCGCGCCTTTGATCAGCAGTTGCGGCCGGTAAAAGAACGCGAACTCGCCAAAGATCGGCTCCCAGAAAATCGTCGCAATGGCCTGCAACGGATCCTTGCCCAAAACGGCAAACAAGATCCCACCAAAGATCATGGTCAGCACCACGGCGAGCACCGGCGTGGCATAAGCCATCACAGCAGATGGCTGCGGACGCGCCTCGATCCGGATCATCCCTGCAGTCCTCCGGGATATGGCAGCAGGTCAAACACCTCGGGGCTCCGCCCATTTGGGCCTGAACCCCTCCCCTGGAGGCTTTCCAAAGTGGTCCTCATTCCCTGTTTCAAAAACATCCCCCCCGGAGGGCCGATCTCACACATGTGCAACCTCCATCCCGTGGGCGCCACCCAACATCAACCCGATCTGCTCCACATCCAGCCCCGCGGTCGGACGCGGATCACTCAACCGCCCCTCGTTCAAGGCCGCAAACCGGTCCGAGATTTCCATCAACTCATCCAGATCCTGCGAAATCGCAACCACAGCCGACCCGTCAGCCGCCAAATCCAGCAGGGCCTGCCGGATCGCCGCCGCCGCCGCGGCATCCACGCCCCATGTCGGCTGGTTCACCACCAGGACCTCGGGGCGCTGCAATACCTCGCGGCCGATCACGAATTTCTGCAGGTTCCCACCCGACAGCGACCGCGCCGCATTGTCCGGCCCCGGCGTGCGCACGTCAAAACCCGCAATGATACGTTCGGCGAAATCGCGGGTCTTGGTCCAATTCAGCATCCCGCGCCGCACCAACCCTTCGCGGGCGGCCCCGGTCAGCATCGCGTTCTCGGTCAATGACATGTTGGGCGCCGCGGCATGCCCCAGCCGTTCTTCAGGGGCGGCCAGCACGCCCAGACCGCGCCGCGCCTCCGGTCCGTTCTTCGCCAGATCGCTGCCCTTGAACTGCACCATGCCGACGCCGCAGGGCAGTTCCCCGGACAGAACCGCAAGCAGTTCGTCCTGCCCGTTGCCCGCAACCCCACCAATGCCCAGCACCTCTCCCGCCCGCACATCAAAGGAAATGCCCCGCAGGGACATGCCAAAGGCAGACGGCGATGCAACCGAAAGGCCCGTCACCGACAACAAAACCTCACCGGCGTCATGGGCGGCAGCCTTGGGCGTGGCAAGCGTGCTGCCCACCATCATTTCGGCCATCGCGCGGGCCGACGTGTCGCGCGGCACGCAGTCGCCCACCACTTTGCCGCCGCGCAGGATCGTAGCGGCGTCACACAGGGCGCGGATTTCCTCCAGCTTGTGCGAGATATACAGGATCGCCGTGCCCTCCGCGCTCAGCTTGCGCAGGGTTTCAAACAGGATCTCGACCTCCTGCGGGGTCAGGACGGACGTAGGTTCGTCCATGATCAACAGCTTGGGGTCCTGCAGTAGGCACCGAATGATCTCGACCCGTTGCCTCTCGCCCGCCGAAAGATCGCCAACCACACGGTCCGGGGCGAGGGGCAGGCCGTAGGTTTCGGACACCTCCCGGATACGGGCCGCCAGCGTGCGCATGGGCGGCGGTGTCTCCATGCCAAGAGCGATGTTCTCGGCCACGCTCAGCGCGTCAAACAGTGAAAAATGCTGGAACACCATGCCCACGCCTGCCGCCCGCGCCATGCGTGGATCGGTGGGGGCAAAATCGCCACCAGTCATCTGCATCTGACCCGCATCGGGTTTGACCAGCCCATAGATCATCTTGACCAGCGTTGACTTGCCCGCCCCGTTTTCGCCCAGTAGTGCGTGAATTTCCCCGGGGGCGATGGACAGCGACACGTCATCATTTGCCACAACGCCGGGATAGGCCTTGGTCAAGCCGGTCAGGGACAGAAGTGGGGTCACGCACGCGTCTCCAGTCGTTGCGGTATGGTCTGCGTGGACTGTGCTAGCCGATAGGCAACCCCGACCGCAATCAAATGTGGGTCCTTTCCCAAAGATGGATCACCAATGGGGCAGGTGATGCGCGCAATTTCATCCGTCCCGTGGCCCAATGCGGCAAGCCGTTTGCGAAACCGCGCCCACTTGGTGGCCGACCCGATCAATCCGCAAGAGGCAAAGCCGCGCGTCAGCACCGCGTGGCACAGGCCCAGATCAATATCATGCGCATAGGTCAGGATCAGGTGATGTGCGTCGCGGGGCGCGTGGGCGGCAAGGGCGGGTAGGTCGTTGGCAGGCACGGTCGTGACGCACTCGGGCACGGCATCCGGAAACCGCTCGGCCCCTGTATCCGCCCAGGTCAGGGTGTATCCGGGCATATGCTGCAGGATATCAACCAGCGCGCGCCCGACATGGCCCGCGCCCCAGATCCAGATATCCTGATCTGGCGCGCGCACCGGTTCGATCATCCACCCGTCCTTCAGCTGCGCAGGGGGCAACTGGCCCTGATTCCGCGCCGCCTTCAACATGCGTTTGACCGACAGCGGCATTGGATCAGACCCGCGTGCGACCGCATCCTCGGGCAGGGCACGCGCACGGTCCAAATCATAGACCTCGCTCAGCACTTCGACCGCCCCACCGCAGCATTGACCGAGATCAGGCCCCAAGGCATGGCGACTGCGCGTATCCTTGGCCAGCGTGCGGGCGGCAGCGGCCAGCTCAAACTCAAGAACCCCGCCGCCAATCGTGCCGGATTGGCCCGTGTCCCACACCAGCATCGCCGCGCCCACCTCGCGCGGGGCAGACCCCTGCACGGACGCAATCACCACCCGCACAACCCGGTCATGCGCCTTGCAGGCTTCGATCAACCCAGCCCGATCAAACATCGCCACGCGCGGTGTGCACCGCCTTCAAAATCGTCTCTGCCGTGGCCGGGGCCTGTAGGTCAGGATAGTGCGATCCACAGGCCGCCGCCGCATCGCTCAACGCCAGAAAGGCGGATATGCCCAGCATCAGGGGCGGCTCTCCCACGGCCTTGGACTTGTAGATCGTGTCAGCCCGGTTCTCGCCCTCCCACAGGGCCACATTGAACACATCGGGGCGGTCCGAACAGGCAGGGATTTTGTAGGTCGACGGCGCATGGGTCCGCAGACGCCCCTGATCGTCCCAGACCAACTCTTCTGTCGTCAGCCAGCCTGCACCCTGCACGTACCCCCCTTCGACCTGCCCGATATCCAGCGCAGGGTTCAGCGATGCACCCGCATCATGCAGGATATCAGTACGCAGAATGCGGTTTTCCCCGGTCAGCGTATCAATCACCACTTCGGTCACTGCCGCCCCATAGGCAAAGTAGAAAAACGGGCGGCCCTGCCCCTTGATCCGGTCCCACTTGATCTCGGGCGTCTTGTAGTACCCGGTGGAGGACAGGCTGATCCGCGCTTCGTAGGTCAGGACTGCCACCTCGGCAAAGCTATAATCTCCCGACCCGGCCCGCACCCGCCCCCCACCAAAGATCACCTCGTCCGGGCGGCATTGATGCAGCTGCGCCAGATGCTCGCACATCCGATCCCGAATGGTGTCGCAAGCGGCCTTGACCGCCATCCCGTTCAGATCACTGCCGGAAGAGGCCGCGGTGGCCGACGTGTTCGGCACCTTCGCCGTATCGGTAGCTGTGATCTTGACCATGTCCAAAGGCACGCTAAAGCGACTTGCGGCCACCTGCGCGACCTTCTGAAACAGGCCCTGACCCATCTCGGTCCCGCCATGGTTCAGGTGAATGGACCCGTCGGCATAGACATGGACCAAGGCACCCGCCTGGTTCAGATGGGTGAGGGTAAAGCTGATGCCGAACTTCACAGGCGTCAGCGCGATACCCTTCTTCAGCACCGGGTTGGCTGCGTTCCAGTCCGCCACAGCCGCCCGGCGGGCCTCATAATCCGATGTCTCTCGCAACTGCGCCACCAGCGCATCGCCAATGAAATCGTCAACCTCCTGACCATAGGGCGTCGCCTGTTTCTTCTGACCGGAAATACCACCGCCGGAGGCGTAAAAGTTCACAACCCGCACCGCCAGCGGATCAATATCCAGATGGCCCGCCACATGATCGACAATCCGCTCCATCCCCAACATGCCCTGTGGCCCGCCAAACCCGCGAAAGGCCGTGGCGCTCTGGGTGTTGGTGCGCAAACGATGGCTCTCGATCCGCACGTGGGGCAGGAAATAGGTATTGTCGGCATGCAGCATGGCCCGGTCGGCCACCGGCAGGGACAGGTCCATGGCCCAGCCACAGCGCACATACTGACGCACATCCAGGGCCGTGATGCGGCCCGCATCATCAAATCCAACATCGTAATCAATGCGGAAATCATGGCGCTTGCCGGTGATCATCATGTCGTCGTCGCGGTCATAGCGCATCTTGCAAGGGCTGCCGGTTACGCGTGCCGCCACGGCGCAGGCCACGGCCAAGGCGTTGCCCTGACTCTCCTTACCGCCAAAGCCGCCTCCCATGCGACGGGTCTCGACCCGGACGGCATGCATGGGGCGGCCAATGGCATCGGCCACCTTGTGCTGAATCTCGGTTGGGTGCTGGGTGGACGAGATAACATGCATGTCCCCGTCCTCACCCGGCAGGGCAAGTGCGGCCTGCCCTTCGAGGTAAAAGTGCTCCTGCCCGCCAATCTCGAACGACCCCGTAAGGCGGTGCTGTGCCCCGCCCAATTCGGTTGTCGCATCGCCACGGGTATAGATGCGCGGGCCATCCTCGAACCGGGTGCCAGCCTTCAGCGCGTCGTCGATGGACAGAACAGGCGTTTCTTCGGTGATCTCAACCTTGCCCAGACGCGCCGCGTGACGGGCGGCCAGATGCGAGCGGGCAACCACCAGAAATAATGGCTGGCCGAGGTAGTGTACCGTCCCATCCGACAGCAGCGGCTCATCATGGGCCGAGGGCGAGACGTCGTTGGCAAAAGGCAGGTCTTCGGCCACAAGCACAGCAACCACATCCGGCGCGGACCGCACGGCATCAAGGTCCATCGCGGCAATCCGGCCGTGTGCGACGTCGCTCACGCCAAAGGCCAGATGCAGCGTGCCCACGGGCGTCGGCGTGTCGTCCACATAGCGGGCCGCCCCGGTCACATGCAGATGGGCGGCGTCATGGGGCAGAGGTTTTGCGACTGTCATATGTTCGCCTCCGGCAAAACGCTCATGACGTCACCTCCAGCACATTGGTGGCCTGCCCTTGATCCTCCAGCCACGCGCGCAGCAGCATGTTCTGCGCCGTCTGCATCCGGTAATCGGCAGAGGCGCGCATGTCGCTGAGCGGTTGGAAATCGCGGCTCATGGCCTGCATGGCGCGGGCCATGATTGCATCGGTCCAGGGCTGGCCGCGCAGCGCCGTTTCGGCATGCGCGGCCCGCTTAGGCGTGCCTGCCATGCCGCCAAAAGCAAGGCGCACCTCGGTTACGACGTCATTGACAACTTCGATCCAGAAACAGCCGCATACGGCCGAAATGTCCTGATCAAACCGTTTCGATAGCTTGTAGCAGCGCAAGGCGTCGTCTTGCCGTGGAATCGTGATCGCCTCGACAAACTCGTTCTCGGCCCGGTCTTGCTTGCCATAGTCGATGAAGAAATCCTCGATCGGCAGCGTCCGCACCCCGTCCACCGACCGCAAATGCAGCGTCGCGTCCAAGGCGATCAGCGCGGGCGAGCCATCTCCGATGGGCGAGCCATTGGCGACATTGCCGCCGATGGTCGCTGCATTGCGCACCTGCACGGACCCATAGCGGCGGATCAACTCGGCAAAACCCGGGTGACGGGGGGCAATGGCGTTGTGCAAATCGGTCAGGGTCGTGGCCGCTCCGATGCGTATGTCATCCTCGGTGACAGTCACGCCAGACAGATCCGGAATGCGGTTCAGAAAGGCAACCGGTCCAAGATCCCTGAACTGCTTGGTGACCCACAGACCCACATCCGTGGCGCCCGCAATCAGCGTGCCGCCGGGGTTCTGATCCAACCACGTGGCGAGGGTTTCGAGCGTGGTTGGGGGCATCGCCATTGTCTCTCGGACCAATGGCGTTCCAATGGCGATCCCCGCCTTCGGCTCCCCCGAGGTATTTTGGGCCAGAAGAAGGGGAATGTCCTTTACATGGTCAGGAACGGACGCTGTTTCAGCCGCCTCTGCTGCGCGGATATTTTGGGCCAGAAGAAGGGGAATGTCCTTTACATGGTCAGGAACGGACGCTGTTTCAGCCGCCTCTGCTGCGCGG
>NZ_CANNGP010000019.1 GCF_947504105.1 uncultured Tateyamaria sp. | reverse complement strand
TATGTTAACCGGTCAAAGAAAGACCAAAACCTGAACAGAGCTAACCTAAAATAGCGGACTCAAGGGGGAGCAGGTCAACGACTGTAAGACGGTCAAAACACTCGTCGTTGTCCATTGGATCGGGCGATCTCTCTTCAAATCTAATGAGCGATTGAACGTCTTCTGGTAGTTCGGCAGCAAGCTCTTTGAACACCACATACGGTGGGAGCTTTATACGATCTGGCTTTTGGCTCCGAGGTAGCGAAGAAATCTTGTCGAACACGCGCCGCATGTCCTCAACCTCGTTTGCGCTGGGCGGCAAGTGTCGCGAACGGTCAGCCTCAATCCCGGCTACAAGTTCGCGCGCCAGACGCCATGGACTCCCTGCGTATTCAGGGAACGTGTTCTTGAATTCCTCGTCTACCGTTTTGAGACCTTGAGAGCGCCGCCATTCATCGTACGCACGATCTGACTGAGCCTCTGCGTGATACTGCGCTTCTTCCCGCTGACGTCGGTTCTTGGTCTTAAAGTCTTGCCGGGTTTCGGCGTCCACGAGTTCGTTGATCAGAGCGTCATGCTGCTGTTTGAGATCGCGCAGTTTGTCGTAAGCTTCATCCAAGTCTTTACCGAGCGGAGCGCGCCACTTTTTGAAGCCTACAACGGGCTGCAAATCCAGCGGTACCTTGCGCTGATAGAAATACCTGTCATGCTTTAAGAGCATGTATTTTGGCTTGATCTGGGGCGTCTCGGTACCGAAAAGGGCTCTGAAAGTACCGAAAATCGGCTACTATTGCGCCGATACTAAGGCAAGATGCGCTATTTTTCAAGGATATGAGTGTGTTGGTGGGCGACCCTGGAATCGAACCAGGCGTGCGTCTCCGCGAGGGAGTTACAGTCCCCTGCCACACCTTGCGGCCTGTCGCCCACTACGCCATTAGGGCTTAAACCCCGGTGGCGTGAGCGCGTGATTACCGGGACCCATATCAGGGGTCAAGGCACAAAATCAGGCCCCGCCGATCAAAGGTGCAAAGATGAAAAAACCCAAATGGGTCGTCGAAAAGGAACAGGCGAAAAAGGCGGACGCGGCGGCGACGGTCTGGCTGTTCGGTTTGCACGCGGTCCGTGATGCGTTGCTGAACACAAAGCGTGAAAAACTGCACCTCATGGTGACGCTGAACGCCCAGAACAAGCTGGCAGACGCCATCCAATCGGCAGGTATTGCACCCGAAGTGATTGATCCACGCAAGTTCAAGCCGCCGATTGATCCCGGTTCCGTCCACCAGGGCGCCGCGCTTGAGGTCAAGCCGTTGGATTGGGGCAGGCTGACCGATGTCGCCATCGGGGCCGAGGCTCCGCGCCTTATCCTGCTGGATCGTGTGACGGATCCGCACAACGTCGGCGCCATTCTGCGCTCGGCCGAGGTGTTGGGGGCGTCTGCCGTCATCGGCACGCGCCATCACGCGGCGCCCGAAACCGGCGCGCTGGCGAAAACAGCGTCCGGTGCGCTCGAACGCCAACCCTATGTGCGGGTGCGCAACCTTGCTGACGCCATCGTTGAGTTGCAGGGCATGGGCTACGTGGTTCTGGGGCTGGACGGGGAGGCGGACGCGACGATTGAGACCACCCTAAATGGTCAAAAGGATCGGGCCGTCGCGCTGGTCCTTGGCGCCGAAGGCCCCGGCCTGCGCCAGAAAACCCGCGAAACCTGCGATGCGCTGGTGAAAATCGACGCGGCAGGTGGGTTTGGCTCGCTCAATGTCTCAAATGCGGCTGCGATTGCCCTATATGCCTCCAAGGACCACGACTAAGGAGGCGACCATCGCCCACCCCACGAAGATCGCAACCTGCTGCTATTGCGGCACCCGTGCCGCCCTTGTTCTGACAGGGCGCGAGCGCCACGAACTGGCCTGTTCCAGTTGCGGTGCCCCGCTGCACGACCTGAAGATGTTGCCCAGAAAGCGGTCAGGTGACCGCGAAACCGTGCGACCCTCGGCCATTCGCCAAAAAAGCAAACCTAAACCCGCCAAGAAAAAGTACAAGAAGCGCAAGTCGCGCTGGGCGGACATCTTCGATGATGCATTTGATATCATTGAAGACATCTTTGACTGAGCGCCGCCGCAACACCGGCCTGTCAAATCCAATCTTTAAGTTTTCGTTCACAGATTTGCGAGAGGGTCTTTTGCGAGGCTTGAGCGATCATATCTTAAGAAGTGAACCACAGGTTTGGAACTCCTGTAGGTTATTTCACTGTCCCTCGTTCCGCACCTCCGCGCCCCTTTCGCTTTGCGATCGGGGCGTTTTTTTGGGAACGTGACCGGGCAGGGGGAAATCATGTCCGAAACCTATACCGATGCGCATCTGAAACAGGTCCTGACGACAACCAAGGTTGTGGCCGTCGTGGGTGTGTCTACCAACCCGGTGCGGCCCAGCTATTACGTGGCGCGGTACCTGGCGCTCAAGGGGTACACCGTGATCCCCGTAAACCCCGTATACGCGGGTGAAACGCTGTTTGGACGCCAGATCGTGCCTGATTTCGAGTCGTTCGATGACCCCGTCGACATGGTCGATATCTTCCGCCGATCCGAAGCGGTGCCCGAGATCGTGGATACGGCCATGGCCCGCATTCCAACCCTGAAAACGATCTGGATGCAGATTGGCGTGGAACATGCCGAAGCCACTGCCAAGGCGCGTGCGGCGGATCTGACGGTTATTCAGAACCGTTGCCCCAAGATCGAGTATCAGCGCCTGTTCGGCGAGCTGCGGATGGGCGGGTTCAACACCGGCATCATCTCATCCCGACTCTGATGCCGGTATCGACGCGTGGCGCGCGCCCCTCGCCAGGTCGCTGCATCAGTGAAACGGCAACAGGAGATGTCGATGAGTATCGAAATCGTCCCAATTCGGATGTCTCATGCCGCGTCCTTTCATGGCGCCGTCGACGCGGTGGCAAGGGAACACAGGTACCTGCAAGCGCTCAAAGCACCGCCGTTGCCCAGCACCATTGAGTTCGTGCGCGGCAACATCGAAAATGGCCGTACACATTTTGTCGCTGTCAGTGAGTCAACGGTTGTTGGCTGGTGTGATATTCTTCCACGTTCCGAACCCGTCAGACAGCATGTGGGCGTTGTCGGCATGGGGATAGTGTCAGCATTTCGCGGGCGGGGATTGGGGCGCAAACTGTTGGCCACCGCCCTGACGGATGTAAAGAGGCAATGCTTTCACAGGATTGAGTTGCGGGTGCGTGCGTCCAATGTTGCTGCATATTGCCTCTACCAGGCTATGGGCTTTGTCCTTGAGGGCACGTTGAAGGACGAAATCCTGCTTGATGGAGCGTTCGACAGCACGCATTGCATGGCTCTTTTTCCAAACCATGACCCGTAGCATATGGTCTGGATCATATCGGTCCCATTTGGTCATCCACCGGCCGGAATGTTCCGCTGGCACTGTCATACCGGCTGCGACCGGAACAAAAATACCCCGCACCGAACCGGTACGGGGTGTATCACGTAAACAAAGCAGCGGCTTAGTTCACGCGCGACCATGTCTGCTTTTTACAGAACGGACCGACACAGCCCGACACGTTCAGGCTGTTGCCGCTTAAGGCCATCTTCGATTTGAAAACCTTGCCGGTCGACGGCTGCCAGATCTTGCCAGACGCATAGTTGCCGCCCCCCTGCGGCTCCATGTCCCAAACAAGTTGTTTCCCAACATTCTCGGACGCAATGGGGCCACTGGCGTCAAAGGCTTTGGCAATTGTGCCGCAAATCTTTGCGCCGCACTTGCTCATCGCGATATGCGCATAGGCGCCATCATCCACTTCGGTTTTCCACGTGCCCAGCACAGGATCGGCCATTGCGGCTCCCGCGCTGGCGATAGCCACACATGCGGCTGCAATCAGGTGTTTCATGAGTGTCTCCTCCGTAATGGCCGGGACTGTGAGCCATCGGGAAGCGATATGGCAAGAATGACCTTGGGTCGCGTTGCGAATCTTGACGATAGGTGCAAGGACGCGAGAAGACAGTGAAAGGCCCGACAACATGATCCTGTACCCCGCCATCGACCTCAAGGACGGCCAGGCCGTACGCCTCGTACACGGGGACATGGACAAGGCCACCGTGTTCAACGACGATCCGGCGGCACAGGCACGCGCCTTTGTAGAGGCTGGATGCGAATGGCTGCACCTTGTCGACCTGAACGGCGCGTTTGCAGGTGAGCCGGTCAACGCAGCCCCGGTTGAGGCGATCCTGAAATCCTGCGATGTGCCCGCGCAACTTGGCGGCGGCATCCGGGACATGGCGACAATCGAAATGTGGCTGTCCAAGGGCCTGCAGCGGGTCATCCTCGGCACCGTGGCGGTCGAAAATCCTGACCTAGTGCGCGAGGCGGCCAAAGCCTTTCCCGGTCACGTCGCCGTGGGCATCGATGCGCGGACCGGGAAGGTCGCGACCAAAGGCTGGGCGACCGAAACGGATGTGGATGCCACTGATCTGGCCAAATCCTTCGAAGACGCAGGCGTGGCCGCGATCATCTACACCGACATCAACCGCGACGGGGCCATGGGCGGGCCGAATATCCCAGCGACCCGGGCGCTGGCCGAAGCGGTGGACATTCCCGTCATCGCAAGCGGTGGCGTGTCGTCGCTCGATGATCTGACGGCGCTCAAGGCGACAGGCGTGATCTCGGGCGCCATCTCGGGCCGCGCACTCTACGATGGGGCTATTGATCTCAAGGCGGCCCTTCGGGCTCTTGCATGAAGCGCCGACCACGCTACACCACCCTGATCGTGCTCCTTCTGATCTGCGCGCTGCCGATCTTAAGTGTGATGATATCCAGCTGGCTGGCTCAGATCCATGGCTGCACCTTGCACGAAGGCTTTGCCAGTTCCTGCATCATCTGGGGCAAAGACCGCGGCGAAACGCTCGCCGGGATGTTTGTCATGGGATGGTTCATGCTGATCACGGTCCCCGCAGGGGCCGTGGTCCTTTTGGTTATGGCGATCCAGATCGGTATCGACCTGATCGCCTGGCGGCGCGGCTAGCGCCTATTGCGCAGCACCATCGGTGAACTTGCCCAAAGCACCGGTCATGGTCTGGACATACGCGGCATCCTCAGCCACCCCACCCAGCTTGCCCAGCATCGCTGCCGGGTCTTCGTAGGCGATCATGGTCTTGCCGGTCTCGTCCTCGAACACCGCGATTTTCATCGGCAGGAACAAGGCAGATGTCCGATCATCCAGCATCGCCTGCGTGCCCAGTTTGGGATTGCCAAAGATCAGCAACTGCGATGCGCCGATATCTTCGCCCACACCTTGCGCACCAGCCCCGTGATCCACCCGCGCAAAGATGGTCAGCCCAGCCCCTTCAAGTGCGGCCTGAAGCGCGTCCATTGTCTCCACCACGCCATTCGCCGATTCCTTGCGAATAATCCCGTTGTCACCAGCCATTGCCGTACCTGCCAAAAAAGCGCTCATCACCAGAGCCATCAAAATCCGCATCACGCGTCTCCTCGTTTTCAATAGCCTGAACCTCTCATATGCGCGAGCGAAGGCCATGCACCTTTCCGTGAATGGGCGATGATGGGCGGAAATACTCCTTGATCTTGCCGGACAAACTCCGGGGGAGGCCGGGGGCAGAGCCCCTTTCCCCGCTGTCAAATCCACGCTACCAGACGCGCATGTTGAAAACGCGCATCATACCATGTCTCGATGTTGCCGATGGCCGTGTGGTCAAGGGTGTCAACTTTGTCGACCTGATCGACGCCGGTGATCCGGTCGAGGCCGCACGCGCCTACGACGCCGCAGGCGCGGACGAGCTGTGTTTTCTGGACATCCACGCGACCCATGAAAACCGCGGCACGATGTTCGACCTTGTGCGACGCACTGCGGAACAATGCTTTATCCCGCTGACTGTGGGCGGTGGTGTCCGGACGGTGGCGGATGTGCGGGCCTTGCTGCTGGCAGGTGCTGATAAGGTGTCGTTCAACTCTGCCGCCGTGGCGGACCCCGATGTGCTTGCGCGGGCTTCCGATCAATTCGGCAGCCAGTGCATCGTCTGCGCCATCGACGCCAAGACAGTCGAACCGGGCCGCTGGGAAATCTTCACGCACGGGGGGCGCAAGCCCACGGGCATCGACGCGGTCGACTTTGCCCGCACCGCCGCCGAAAAGGGGGCAGGGGAAATTCTGCTCACCTCCATGGACCGCGACGGGACACGCGCAGGGTTCAACCTGCCTCTGACACGCGCCATCTCTGACGCTGTGCCGATCCCCGTGATCGCAAGCGGCGGCGTCGGTACGCTCGATCACCTTGTTGACGGCGTCACCGAAGGGGGCGCATCCGCCGTTCTGGCCGCTTCGATCTTCCACTTTGGTGATTACACTATCGCCCAGGCCAAGGCCCACATGGCCGCCGCCGGTATCCCGATGAGGCTGACATGACGCTGGACGATCTTTTTGCCATGATCGAAGCCCGCAAAGGGGCCGATCCCGACAGTTCCTGGACGGCCAAGTTGCTGGCCAAGGGCCCCGAGAAATGCGCGGAGAAGTTCGGCGAAGAAGCGGTCGAAGCTATCATCGAAGCGGTGAAAGATGACAAAGCCGCCCTGACATCCGAGGCGGCGGATGTGCTCTACCACCTGCTGGTCATGCTGGCATCGCGTGATGTCGCACTGTCGGATGTGATGGATGAATTGGCCCGCCGCCAGGGTGTTTCCGGGCTTGCTGAAAAGGCGTCCCGATCTGTCTGAGTTCTGTCTGAGTTCGTTAGTTATGTTGCATAACTACCTATCTTCATCTTGCCAGATAAACTTCGGGGGTTTGGGGGCAGAGCCCCCATTCAAACATTGGTCGCGTCGCGCAGCGTCCTTTGGATGTTTCCGAAAGTCTTGAATCGAAAATACCCTGCCGCACTCCGCACTCTCGGAGCATTTTCGATCAGAGTTTTTGGTGTGATTTCGGAAACATCCGAGATCACCGTGCGTTGCGTTAACCGCCCAACACCCGCCCGGTGGGGGTGTACAGGGGGTGTACGGATGCTGCACGGGGGGTGACACCCCGTTTGGGACGTCAATCTCCATGAAAACAAGGTAAATGCAGCCCAGCGACTCACCCGCCCGAAACAGTTTGTATGTCAGGGCGCCCAGGTCAGAAAATTGCGGATCATGCGCAGGCCGATATCCTGGCTCTTCTCCGGATGGAACTGCATCCCCAGCATTGTGTCCCGCCCGACAACGGCGGTGACATCTCCGCCGTAATCTACATGGGCCAGTCGCATGGCAGGGTCCGCAACCTCGAAATGATAGGAGTGTACAAAGTACGTGTGATCGCCCGTCGAAACCCCTTCAAACACGGGGTGCTGCGCCTCCAGAACCAGGTCGTTCCACCCCATATGCGGCACCTTCAGGGTCGGCTCTGAAGGCGTAATGTGCACCACCTCACCATCGACCCAGTCCAGACCAGCGGTGTCGGAATACTCCCGCCCCCAAGACGCCATCAATTGCATGCCAACACAGATGCCCAGAAAAGGTCTGCCCTTGTTTTCAACAGCTTCCACGAGCGCATCAAAGACACCAGAGCCGCGCAGCGCCTTCGCACACGCAGGAAAGGCCCCGTCACCCGGAAGCACGATCCGGTCGGCCTTGGCCACTACATCTGCGTCCGAGGTCACGACGACCGTGCCCGCATCCGCCTCGCGCGCCATGCGCTCAAACGCCTTTTCGGCCGAGTGCAGGTTGCCGCTCTCGTAGTCGATCAGAACCGTCAGGCTCATAGGCTGCCCTTGGTCGAGGGGATGGCGTCCGCCATACGCGGATCGACCTCAAGGGCCACGCGCAAGGCACGGGCCACGGCTTTGAAGGCCGCCTCGGCGATGTGGTGGCTGTTGATCCCATGCAGCATATCCACGTGCAGCGTGATGCCGCCATGGGTGCTGAGCGCCTGGAAGAATTCGCGCACCAGTTCGGTGTCGAACGTGCCAATCTTCGGCGTCGGCAGATCCACGTTCCACACAAGGAAGGGCCGGCCCGACAGGTCGAGCGCCGCGCGGACAAGCGCATCATCCATGGGCAACAAGCAGGATCCGTAGCGCTGAATTCCCTTCTTGTTTCCAACGGCTTGGCTCAGGGTTTGTCCGATGGCGATGCCCACGTCCTCGACCGTGTGGTGATCATCGATGTGCAGATCGCCCTTGCACCGCACCTTCATGTCGATCAGCGCGTGGCGCGCCAGCTGATCCAGCATGTGGTCAAAGAACCCGACGCCCGTGTCATTGTCATATTGACCGGAGCCATCAAGGTTGAGCGAGACCGAGATATCGGTTTCGGCCGTTGTGCGGGTAAGGGTGGTGCTGCGCATCACGCGCCTCCTGCCTATGCGTTCGCGTGCCTCTATAGGCGGGCAGGGCAGCGCCGCCAAGGGGCGGACCATCACGCTTGCAGGCACCTGCGCAGACGTGCCACTACGGGATTATGCACCGCAGTTGCCCAAGGCCATGCTCATGACCACTTGTGTCTTCATCCAGATCCGTTGCCGCCCCGGTTCCACCTACAAGGTCGCCGAAGAGATTGCGCTGCGCGAAATCCATTCCGAGCTCTACTCGACCTCTGGCGATTATGACCTGCTGATGAAGGTCTACATTCCCGAAGGACAGGACGTCGGCAAGTATATCAACGACGAACTGCTGGACATCGATGGGATCGAACGGTCACTGACCACAATGACCTTCAAGGTGTTCTAGACCAGGCTCATCACAGTGCGATGCGCGCTGTTCGGTTCTGAAGCGCTTGGGTGGCAGCCCGGTGTGCTTCTTGAACACGGTCGAAAAATGCGCCTGCGTACCAAAGCCGCAAGTGAATGCAACTTGGACCAACGGTGTGTCCGTTCTGGTCAAAAGCAGCTTTGCGTGCTCAATCCTCTTGTAAGTGACGTAAGCATGCGGGGACATATCGGTGGCGGCGCGGAACACACGCGCGAAGTGGTGCTGCGATAGGCAGGCCACCGCTGCCAGATCGGGCATTAAGATGACGCCGTCAAGATTGGCGTTGATGTAGTCGATGACCCTTTTCAGGCGCGTTGGGTCCAAAGGCTTCAGAATGGCATAGTTGGCGCGCGTCCGCGCCCTGTTGTCGGCATGACAGACCAAGCGCCCCATCATGGTTAGCAACATGCCATCTATCTGCAAGGCGGATCCCTTGTTGTCCCGCAGGCTTGTCTGCCAGATTTGTCCCATCAGGGTTTCCAGCATGGGATCCGTCAGTTGCGTATTCAAGATGGATGCAAGCGGATGCTCCGTCTGCCCGCTTCGATCTCCGGGCAATAGCTCTGCTGTGTAGTCCTCGGGGATCGCCAGAAGCGAGATGTCATGTGCACCGTTGCTTTCCCAATCCGCGATGGCGTTCGGTGGTGCAACGTAGAAGCTGCCGGGGATGGTCGACAACGCTTTGACGCCGTCCCCGCAATCGACGGTGTTGCGGGTCATTGCGCTGCTCGACAAGGATCGCAGCACAAGCTGCGGTACGGACGGATCCGTCGTGGCATGCGCGTTCTGGCTGGCCTTGATCATGGAGAACCGCGGTGTACCCATACGCCGCGCCGTCTGAGGAAAGTCGGCATATAGCGCCCCGTACATCGCATCATAGCTGGGATCAGACGATGAAGGAGGTAGGTGAGATGCTGGGTGCACGGTCAGGAGCCCTTGTGTTAGTGATCAGTGCGCGCCACACCATCAGAACATTGACCGTCATGGTGTCAATTAAACTTTACACTTTCTTTCATATTTTTGCATATTCTCCCAAAAAACTCAGAAAGTTTGAGTTTTTTGGGCGCGATATCCTGACACGGCAGTTTTTTCGAGCCGGTGCGGTCCGCCATCGATCAGATGTGTCGCGGCAAACAGAATTTCGTCCGCGGTAATCCTGTCGAACAGGCCGGTTCGGGTCAGTGCCGCCTGTTCGGGGTCATCATCAAGAACGTAACGGATGTTCGGTTGAGCGAACTGAAGCGTGCCAGAGATCAGAACGTCGCCCAACAGTAACAGGCTTTGTGTGCCCGATGCGATGTGCACGATCTGGTGTCCTGGAGTGTGACCGGGTGCGTCCTCGAGCCAGACTCCGGAACCTATGTCGCCGTTCGAGCGGTGGACTGCAATGCGGTATGCCATCCGGTCCATGAGCCCCGCAATCAAGTTGGCAAGAGGGCGCTGTGCCGGTGCAACCAGCTGCGGTCGTTCGGGGGCTGCCCAATACCGCCACTCCAACTCGCACAGATGTAGCATTGCATTTGGGTAAGCCGCAACCTCTCCATGCATCAGACCGCCGATGTGGTCAGCGTGCATGTGGGTGATGATGATATCAGTGACTTGATCCGGTGTGACGCCAGCTCGAGCCAACGCCATGGGAAGATAGCCGGTGTTTGGATGCTTGCCCCTGAGCGTATTGCCTGATCCGGTGTCGACCAGCATGCGGCGGTTCCCAGCCTCGATCAGCCAGGCATATGCACCGACATAAAGCGGGTGTGTGGAGGCTTCCTTCGGCCACGGGGAGAATGCAGCCGAAGGAAGTTCAAAGTGACCGTCTGACAGAGCAGTCACCGCGATGTCGCCAATCCGGATGCGGTTGGGAGATGCTGACCGGGCGCCTTGTGGGGGTAGTCCCGCCAAGGCCATCGCACCAAGTCCGAAGGTTACACTTCGGCGGGACACCAGGGGCGACGTATGGGATTCAGGCAGCATATTGACCTTCCGGACATGTTTGGCGGTTACCCAAACCTCGGGGGACGCTGAGGGCTCGGTAACTGTCCAGAACGCTAGATGATCAAGCCTTGTTGATCTTTCAAAATCCGGCGGTGGTTTTGTCGTAAGTCGCGGGTGGCCGACGGCTAAAACAAAAAAAGACCGCGCTGTGGCGGTCTTTCTTGCGCTCCCATTTGGGAGGATGTTGGAGCGGGCGAGGCGATTCGAACGCCCGACCCTAACCTTGGCAAGGTTATGCTCTACCCCTGAGCTACGCCCGCTTCCTTGGGTGAGGCGTGAGATACTTACACAGGCCCCGCGCTGCAAGGGGAAAATGGACTGGATTGCAAAAAATCTTCCGGCGGGCGACGGAACAGGGACGACGCTGCGTTCAAGTCCTATGATCCACCACTCACGTTTCCCAATTGCGGTTCTTTTCTTGCTTCCGGTTTGCGTTTTCCCCCCTGCAACGGTGGCCCACGAGGGGCCGCATGGCCCCACCATGATGGCCCAGGTCGAGCGGGCCATCATGGTGGACCGACAGGTGGATGTACACCTGATCGTCACAGGGCTGGGTGGCCCCTTGATGCTGCAGGACATTGAGGCACCCGGCGCCGCCGTGCAATTTGAAGCGCCGGTTGCGATTACCTTCGCCCAGGACGTCCGGGTGACTGCGGCCGTTACCTTTGCAACGCCACCGCCGGATGTATTCACGCTTGTATTGAACTTTGGCATTGCTGGTCTGAGTGCAGTCACGGTCATGCCTGAACCCGCCAAAAACTAGCTCAGCAGAAAGGTCCCCAGATGCAACTCACTTTCTCCGCTGTGAAATCCCTGACACTGACATGCGCCATTATTCTGGGTTGTGCTGCGTCCGGTGACGCGCATCCGTGCGCGCGGGATTACGTAACCGCTGAACCAGGCCTGCTCTGCGCCAAACCCGTTAAAATCGATACCGATCTGAAAGTTTTAGGGGGCGAGGTTCCGGCTGGCACGCGACGCTAAGTGCGTTGAAGCAGATCCCAGCGGTTACCAAAGGGATCGCGAAAGACGGCCACGGTTCCATATGTTTCGTGCCGCGGTTCTTCTTCGAACACGATCCCGCGCGTCATAAGCTTTGCATGATCCCGCGCAAAATCATCCGAGCGCAGGAACAGCCAAACCCGCCCGCCGCCCTGTATCCCGATACTCGCGACCTGCTCTGGGGTGTCTGCGCGCGCAATGATGATTGACGTCTGCGCGCCGGGCGCCCGAACCTCGATCCAGCGTTTACGCCCTTGATCGATGTCGGCAAGCACTTCGAAGCCCAGCGTGCCACAGAAAAAGTCCAGGCCTGCTTCGTAGTCCGGAACAAGGATGGAGAAGGATTGGATGTGCATGTGTACCGAGTTTGTCTGTTACGCGCAGGCGGGGTGAGCCTCATCTAAGCCTGATCCGGGGAGGCCGCAATTATGCGTTCATGTCCAACGGACGTCATTGCGACATGAATGAAGAAGCGAGCGACCGTGCGTGCGTGGGCTCGAGCCGCCAAGAGCATGCGATTTCCCATGCAAGAGCGGCCCGTTTGATGATCGGTGTCTGTGCATCTGACCAAGTGGCCGTATCGAAGAGAGGGTGATCACGGCGCGCTTCGTCCCAGTCAATCAACGTCACTGTGCCGTCGTGATCCGTCAGGATGTTGTCCGGGTTCAGGTCGCCATGCACCAGTGTGGTTTCAAGGCTGATTGCCGACCATGCTGCCCTGAGTTGGGCAACCAGATCGGGCGGTATTGCGGACAGGTCGATGTCGCCCCCAGCCTGGTCGATCAGAAGATCGCGGGCAGATGCGAACCCGTCGCGTTGGGGCAGGTCAGCGCCCGCGCTGTGCATGCAAGTGACCCTGTCAGAAATTGTCTTCGGCGGTGTCGGGGAGCCATCGTGGAACGGTTCGCATGTCCAGCCGTCGACGACGAAGGTACCAAGGCTGGACTTAAGGGGCCGCGGCACACTCAATCCGCAGGTCCCTGCGTGTCGGGCGACGGGCAAGAGCCAAGCAATGGCTGCCTCTGACCGCCGCGTTGACTTGAGCACGTGCTGTCCGATGCGCAGCACAGTGTTGCGGTGCCCGCCCGGCAGGGGCACAGGTTGCCCTGTCAGCCCCCATGCGCCGAGCGGTGGGATCACTCCAACTCGACCAGCAGGTCCTTGGCATCGATTTGGCCCCCGGCCGAGATGTGTACGGCTTTGACAACCGCGTCGCGCTCAGCATGGATACCGGTTTCCATTTTCATGGCTTCAATGGTCAGAAGCAGGTCGCCTTCGCACACTTCCTGGCCTGCCGTAACACCAACGCTGGCGACAACACCGGGCATGGGGGCACCCACGTGACCTGCATTGCCATCTTCCGCCTTGGGACGGGACACGGTTTGGGACTTTACCAGACGGTTTGGTACGCGGATCGTGCGCGGTTGGCCGTTGAGTTCGAAGAACACGCGCACTTCGCCGTCTTCGTTTGTCTCACCCACAGCCTGGAGGCGGATTTCGAGCGTCTTGCCCGGATCGATCTCTGCCGTGATCTGGTCCCCCGGCTGCATGCCGTAGAAGAAGGTCTTGGTCGGCAGGGTTCGAACAGGTCCATATGTACGGTGGCGCCCCATGTAGTCGAGGAAGACCTTGGGATACATCAGGTAGCCTGACAGATCCTCGTCATCAATCGCCTTGCCTTCGAGCTGTCCAGACAGGTCAGCGCGCGTGTCTTCCAGATCGACCGGGGCCACATCCGCGCCGGGGCGGGCCGTGTTGGGCTCTTCACCTTTCAGCACCTTTTGCTGGATGCCATGCGGGAAACCGCCCGGAGGTTGGCCCAGGTTGCCGCGCATCATGTCCACAACGCTGTCGGGAAAGGCGACCTCTTTGTCGGCATCCTCGACCTCGTCACGGGTCAGTCCCTGCGATACCATCATCAGGGCCATGTCGCCGACCACTTTGGACGATGGCGTAACCTTGACGATGTCGCCGAACATCTGGTTCACATCTGCATAGGTGCGCGCGACCTCGTGCCAGCGCTCCTCCAGCCCGAGGCTGCGGGCCTGTGCCTTGAGGTTGGTGAATTGACCGCCCGGCATTTCGTGCAGATACACCTCGGACGAGGGGGCCTGCATACCGCTTTCAAACGCAGTGTAGTGCGCGCGGACAGCTTCCCAGTAATCCGAGATGTCACGGACTGCGTCGATGTTGAGGCCAGTGTCGCGGTCGGTGTGTTGCAGCGCTTCGACGACCGTGCCGAGCGTGGCCTGGGATGTGTTGCCCGACAGCGCATCCATGGCGCAATCGACAGCGTCCACGCCTGCCTCGGCAGCGGCAAGGATCGTGGCTACGGCCACACCTGCGGTATCATGGGTGTGGAAGTGGATGGGCAGCCCCACCTCTTGTTTCAGCGCGCGGATGAGCTGTTTGGCGGCGGCGGGTTTCAGCAGACCAGCCATGTCCTTGAGACCCAGCACATGCGCGCCTGCGTCTTTCAGCTGGTTGCCCATATCCACGTAGTACTTGAGGTCATACTTGGCCCGATCCGGGTCCATGATGTCGCCGGTGTAGCAAATGGTGCCTTCGCAGATTTTGTTCTGCTCTTGGACCGCATCCATGGCGACGCGCATGTTTTCGACCCAGTTCAGGCTGTCGAAGACACGGAAGACGTCGACGCCGCTTGTTGCGGCCACCCGCACGAACTCCTGCACCACGTTGTCGGGGTAGTTGGTGTAGCCGACACCATTGGCCCCGCGCAAAAGCATCTGGGTCATCAGGTTCGGCATTCGGTTGCGGAGGTCGCGCAGACGTTGCCAGGGGCATTCTTGCAGGAAGCGATAGGCCACGTCGAACGTCGCGCCGCCCCAGCATTCCATCGAGAACAACTGTGGCAGGTTGGCGGCGTAAGCCGGGGCTACCTTGATCATATCATAGCTGCGCATCCGGGTGGCCAGCAACGACTGGTGCCCGTCGCGCATGGTTGTATCAGTAATCAGCAGCTGTGGTTGTGCCTTCATCCAGTCGGCGACAGCCTGTGGGCCCTTTTGTTCCAACAGGTTTCGGGTGCCCATCTGACCACCATCCTTCACAGCAGGCGGCTTTGGATCCTTGATGTCCGAACGCGGGCGGGGGCGGTCCTTGACCTCGGGGTGACCGTTCACGGTGATGTCCGCGATGTAAGTCAGCACTTTCGTGCCGCGGTCGCGGCGGCGTGGGAACTGGAACAGTTCAGGTGTCTCGTCGATGAACTTGGTGGTGTATTCATTCGACAGGAAGGTCGGGTGTTTCAGCAGGTTCTCGACAAAGGCGATATTGGTGCTGACGCCACGGATGCGGAATTCGCGCAGGGCGCGGTCCATGCGGGCGATGGCGATCTCGGGCGTCGGGCCTTTGGACGTCACCTTGGTCAGCAGGCTGTCATAGTAGCGGGTGATGACCCCGCCAGCATAGGCCGTGCCACCGTCCAGACGAATGCCCATGCCCGTGGCCGAGCGATAGGCTGTGATGCGGCCGTAGTCGGGGATGAAGTTGTTTTGCGGGTCCTCGGTGGTGACGCGGGTCTGTAGCGCGTGTCCGGTCAGGACGATGTCCTTTTGGCTGGCCTTACCGGTCGCTTCGTCAATCGACTTGCCTTCGGCAATCAGGATCTGGGCGCGGACAATGTCGATGCCGGTGACTTCCTCGGTCACGGTGTGTTCGACCTGCACGCGGGGGTTCACTTCGATGAAGTAGAATTTGCTGGTTTCCATATCCATCAGAAACTCAACAGTGCCTGCGCATTCGTAGTTCACGTGCTTGCAGATCTTGTAGCCGAGCTGGCAAATCTCGTCGCGCTGGGCGTCGGTCAGATAGGGGGCGGGTGCGCGTTCGACGACCTTCTGGTTGCGGCGCTGGACCGAGCAGTCGCGTTCGAACAGGTGGTACATGCCGCCATGCTTGTCGCCCAGAATCTGCACCTCGACGTGGCGGGCGCGGGTGATCATCTTTTCCAGGTAGCCTTCGCCGTTGCCGAACGCAGCTTCGGCTTCGCGACGCCCTTCAAGGACCTTCTCTTCGACCTCCTCCTCGCCAAAGATCGGGCGCATGCCACGACCACCGCCACCCCAGGACGCCTTGAGCATCAGGGGATAGCCGACCTCCTTGGCTTCTTTGCGAATGGCATCCATATCGTCGCCCAGCACTTCCGTGGCAGGGATGACGGGCACACCAGCCTCAACTGCAACGCGGCGGGCGCTGGCCTTGTCGCCCAAGGCACGCATGGTTTCGGATTTTGGGCCGATGAAAGTGATGCCGTTTTTCTCGCAGGCATCTACGAAGTCCGGGTTTTCCGATAGAAGGCCGTAGCCGGGGTGGATGGCATCTGCGCCGCTTTCGCGGGCGACGCGGATCATTTCGTCAATGCTGAGGTAAGCGGCGACGGGGCCGAGGCCTTCGCCGATGCGGTAGGCTTCGTCCGCCTTGAAGCGGTGCAGGCCCAACTTGTCCTCTTCGGCAAAGACGGCGACCGTCTTTTTGCCCATCTCGTTCGCGGCCCGCATGATGCGGATGGCGATCTCACCCCGGTTTGCGATGAGGATTTTCTTGAAGTCGGGCATGTAAGTTCCCCCCGGGGCCGTATTTTGCAGTCGCGGCATTCTCTATGACGTTTACGTGGCGCGAACAATACGTGGTTGTGGGTAGATGGCCCTGCAGGAGAAAAGGTGCCCGGCGCGGCCGATGGGGCAGCTGACCTAATCGTCGGCATTTGCTTGAACAAAAATTGCACTCGCATTGTCACGTAAAAAGAGGCAGGTCACTGACCTGGATGTTTGCCAATACGCCATGCGGACTTTGCCGAAGGTCGGCTTGTGCTGGAAGGCTCTAGCCGTGCAAAAACGGTTTGGGCAGGTCCTGAAGTGCGCGCGCTCCAAGCTGCCCCATGTTGGCCTTCAAGTCTTCGGACAGAATGTGGGTCAGATGATCGATCCCGTCGGGGCCAAGGGCGGCCAGTGCATAGTGCCAACCTCGGCCCAGCATGACGAAATCCGCACCCGATGCCATGGCCCGCAGTATATCCAATCCACCCTCGATCCCGCTATCGAAGATGATCGGCAGGCGAGTCGCGCGTCGGACCGCTGGCAGGACTTCGATTGTGGCGGGGGCGGCATCGAATTGCCGACCGGCGTGGTTCGAGACCCAGATGGCATCGACGCCAAGCCCTTCGAGCCGTTCGGCATCCGTGCCGCGCATCACGCCCTTGACCACGAAAGGCCCGCCCCATGCATCCCGCAACCACGACACGTAGTCCCAGTCTGGCGAGGTGCGCAGCAGGTATCCGACATGGGCCGTGACGGGCAGGTTCTTGGTTGCGGATGTCGTGTATGCATCCAGCATCCGCATGTGTGGCATTCCCTTGCGCGCCATCGCCATGGCCCATGCGGGCCGCATGGCAACCTGTGCCATCAGGCGTGGGGTCAGGCGGGGCGGATTGGTCAGGCCGGATCGTGTTTGCCGTTCGCGCCGGGACGCCACGGGCACATCGACGGTCAGCACCAGTGTCTTGAACCCGGCGGCGCGGGCGCGGTCCAGCATGTCCTTGCGAATGCCTTCGTCCCGTGGTGGATACATCTGGAACCACGCATCCTCGCCCAATACCGGGGCGATATCTTCTGGTGATGCGGCTGCGACCGTCGACAAGGTGTAAGGGATGTTCAGGCGTGCGGCCCCTTGGGCAAGATGGCGTTCGGCATCGGGCCACATGAGGCCCGACATACCGACGGGGGCGATGCCAAAGGGCAGGGCGCGCTGCTGTCCCAAAAGGGTCGTTGAAAGATCGGCGTCGAATTCGTCATGTAGGATGGACGGCAGTAGCCCCACACGGTCAAGTGCTGTGCGATTGCGGCGGCGCGTGGCCTCGTCGCCCGTGCCGCTGTCCAGATACTCCCAAACGAATTTCGGGATTCGCTGTTGTGCGCGGGTGCGCAGGTCGCTGAGGGCGGGATAGCGGCTGTTCAGATCCATGCGCGCGACTATGGACATGGGGGTGCGGCGCTGCAAGCCGTTGAATTCACGCATGCTCTGCCTGTTGGACTCTGTGAACTAAGGTTTTGGAAAGGGCAAAAGGCGATGGAACATCGCGCGAACATCAGTCTTTTCCTTTGAGTGCGGGCACGATACATTGTGGCATGAGCAGTTTTGATGATCTTGACGCCTTTGAAGGGGCCTCTCTGTCCGCACGCGCCATGGCGGCGCGCCCGCAGCCTTACCTGGACGGTTTGAACCCGGCGCAGCGCGCGGCGGTCGAGAAGCTGGATGGCCCTGTGCTTATGCTGGCGGGCGCGGGTACAGGCAAAACCAGGGCGCTGACCGCACGGATCGTGCATCTGTTGAACACAGGGCGGGCGCGTCCGAACGAAATTCTGGCTGTCACCTTTACCAACAAGGCTGCGCGCGAGATGAAAAATCGCGTGGGCCAGATGCTGGGGCAGCCGATTGAGGGCATGCCGTGGATGGGTACGTTCCACGCCATTTGCGTGAAGCTGCTGCGCCGCCATGCCGAGCTCGCCGGGCTCAAGTCAAACTTCACCATTCTGGACACAGACGATCAGATCCGCCTCTTGAAACAGCTGGTTCAGGCCGCCAATATCGATGACAAGCGCTGGCCTGCGCGCCAGTTGGCCAGCATCATCGACGGGTGGAAGAACCGCGCTCTGACACCTGACAAAGTGCCCGCCGCGGATGCGGGGGCCTACAATCACAAGGGCGTTGATCTTTATGCCCAGTATCAGCGTCGTCTGGTCGAGCTGAATGCCTGCGACTTCGGCGACCTGCTTTTGCATATGGTCACCATCTTTCAGGCCCACCCGGATATTCTGCAACAATATCAACGCTGGTTCGCGTTCATCCTTGTGGACGAGTACCAGGATACCAACGTCGCCCAGTACCTGTGGCTGCGGCTGTTGGCGCAGGGGCACAAGAACATCTGCTGTGTCGGTGATGACGACCAGTCGATCTATGGCTGGCGTGGGGCCGAAGTGGGCAACATCCTGCGGTTTGAAAAGGATTTTCCCGGCGCGCATGTGGTGCGGCTGGAACAGAACTACCGCTCGACCCCGCATATTCTGGCGGCGGCCTCTGGCGTCATTGACAGCAACGAAAACCGTCTGGGCAAGACGCTGTGGACGGACAAGGACGAGGGCGAGAAGGTGCGCCTGATCGGTCACTGGGACGGCGAGGAAGAGGCGCGCTGGATCGGGGAAGAGATTGAGGCGGCGCAAAAGGGCACACGAGGTGCGCGTCCTATGTCATTGGAAGATATGGCCATTCTGGTTCGCGCCTCGCACCAGATGCGCGCGTTCGAGGATCGCTTCCTGACCATCGGATTGCCCTATCGCGTCATTGGGGGTCCGCGCTTTTATGAGCGGATGGAGATCCGGGATGCGATGGCCTATTTTCGGGTTGTCGTGTCGCCCGATGATGATCTGGCCTTTGAGCGGATCGTGAACACGCCCAAACGCGGCTTGGGGGACAAGGCGCAGCAAACCATTCAGATCACGGCGCGGGCCAATGGTGTGCCATTGGTGGAAGGAGCGCGGTTGGCCGTTGAGCAGGGGTTGATCAAGGGCAAGGGCGGCAAGGAATTGGGCGCGCTTGTGGATGGGATCGCCCGCTGGAATTCCAAGCTGCGGGGACCGCGCATTGAAGTGGCGCAGGACGATTCTGTGATTGACGAGGGCGTGGCGCCGCTGCGTGTCGAATACGGTCCACCGCCGGTGAGCCATATCGAATTGGCCGAGATCATTCTGGACGAAAGCGGCTACACTGCCCATTGGCAGAATGACAAGACACCCGAAGCGCCCGGCCGATTGGAGAACTTGAAGGAGCTGGTGAAAGCCCTTGAATCCTTTGAGAATTTGCAAGGGTTTCTTGAGCATGTTTCGCTGGTCATGGACAACGCGAGCGAGGATGCCGAGGCCAAGGTTTCGATCATGACCCTGCACGCTGCCAAGGGTTTGGAATTCCCGCAAGTGTTCCTGCCGGGGTGGGAAGACGGGCTGTTTCCGTCGCAACGGTCGATGGATGAAAGTGGGATCAAGGGGCTCGAAGAAGAGCGCCGTCTTGCCTATGTCGGGATCACCCGTGCGGAAGAGGTTTGCACCATATCCTTTGCGGCCAACCGGCGGGTGTTTGGGCAATGGCAATCGTCTATGCCATCGCGATTTGTTGATGAGCTGCCCGAGGATCACGTGGATGTGCTGACGCCACCGGGCCTATATGGGGGTGGCTTTGGTGCTGCAGCCCCAAATATGGGGGGTGAGTCGCGGTTGCATCAGGTAGCGGCGGAGGCGAATGTCTACAACTCGCCCGGCTGGAAGCGGCTGCAGGCGCGGGCCGGTGAGCGGCCCATGAGCCAACCCAAGGAAAGCCGGAACACGGTCATTGATCTGAATGCAGTGTCGGCTTTCACCATGGGGGAGCGGGTGTTTCACCAGAAGTTCGGTTACGGCGTCATCATCGGTATCGAGGGTGACAAGCTGGAAGTGGAATTCGAGAAGGCGGGCACGAAGAAGGTTGTTTCGCGCTTTATATCCGGCACGGATGACATTCCGTTTTAGAGCCGTGGGGCGGGGCGGTTAACGCGCCGTGCGGTCCTTTCCATCTGGTAAACTGCGCGTTTTTTGCTGGAAACTGCACATTTTGATCCCTGTAAAACCCGGTGTTTTGGTGGCGTTTTTGCCAAACTGCGCATTTTAGCGCCGAAACTGCGTGTTTTGCTTGGCCGGACCGCGTTAACGATCCGGTCATTCTTGCCCGTTGTTTACGTTTGCGCGGAGGGCTTAACTGTTTTGAAAGCTTTGCCGTCGGGCGGCTCTGTTTGCTGGCGCAAAGGCGCCCGCCCGCCGACCCGGTTCGCGATCAGGTTTGGCAGCTTGTCCGGGTTGCGCATCGTGTACATCCAGCAGATCTGGCCCTGACTGTTCAATGCCACAGTGAACAGTGTTTCAGCCCGACCGTTTTCGGTCATCAGCAGCGCGGGGTGGCCATTTGCGGTGACCGGTGTGGGCACGAGGACGCCGGCATGTTTCAGCGTGACCGCGTGCGAGACCAGAACAATATCATCCGGGCCGATGAGCGGGCGGCGGGCCGCACGAGCCTTGGCCCCGCCATCCGAGATCGCGATGGCGTCTTCGGCCAGATATGATTTTGCTGCGTCGAGATCATTGCTGACGATGGCGGCGAGAAAGCCGCTGATCTGCGCGGCCCGCTTGCCCGCTGGTTGTGTCAGGTCCGGGGAGGATTGTGCGACGCGACGGTGAGCGCGGCTGACCAGTTGGCGGCAGGCGGCTTCGGATTTGCCCAGTGTCTGGGCGATGTCGGTATAGGATGCATCGAACGCCTCGCGCAGGACAAAGGCGGCGCGTTCGCTGGTGGGCAGCGTGTCCATCATCCAGAGCAGCGCCAGTTCACAGTCCTGCGCCTGGGCAAAGCTGTCTTCGGGCGTGTTTTCATCCACGATCAGGGGTTCGGGCAACCATGGCCCCATATAGGATTTGCGCCGGGTCTTGGCCCGCCGGAGGCTGTCGATGGCAACCCGTGTTGCAGCGGTGCGCAGCCATGCGGCGGGCGTCCGAATGGCTGTATGATCCGCCGCCGCCCATTTGAACCACGTGTCCTGCACCGCGTCTTCGGCGGCGGCACGTTCGCCGAGCATGCGGTAGCACAGGGCCGTGAGCATCGGCCGCTGTGCTTCGAATTGGTCGGTCCACGTCATGCAGCAACCGGTTGGGTGAGCGTGATGGACGTGCCGTTCACATCCAGCCGTTGGCACAGTTTGCCGTGGCCCATGCTGCGCTTGAGCACGGGGTAGGCGCGGGTGAATGCAGCGGCGAAGGACGCTGCAACAACGGCGCGCGGACCATGCGTCGCTTCGATCCGGGCGCGCAGTGCGTCGAGTGTGTCATCGCCCCGGATCGCGGCCCAGGCAAACTGGTAGCCGAGGCCGAAGTCGCCTGCCGCATCGGGCGCGCCGTTCAGGCTTGCCTGGATGTCTGCCGCACGTGCGCCATAGGCCAGGGCCATGTCGACGGTCAGTTGCGCGCAGGGTCCGCAATCGCCCTCGACAGCGGAGCCGACCATGGCCCCCATCCGAACATGATGGGCGGATTTGGGACCAGCATAGGCGCTGACCTTTTGAAACAGGGTCAGGCGCAGACCTGCGCGCGGGTCGATGTCGATCAAGTCGTGCATGTATTGCGTATTGTAGTTGAATTGTTGGCCAAAGCGGCGGGCGCCGGAATGAAGAAATGCGCGGATCATGAGGTTTGCTCCTTGGGTTGCATTGAGAAAGCGATTGCAAGGCTTGTCCAGACCGGAAGCTGGATGCCCAACAGGTTGACGAGGGTGATCATGTCAAAGGCAAAGCCGCGGTTGGCCCATATCGCGAGGTGATAGAGGGCGTGCAGCGCGGGCCAGCCCAGCCCGACAATCAGGACATCGCGTGACCGTGTGCGTGCGGCGTGCAGGATGGCGAGCCCACTGACGCCAAGCACCAGTGCTATGTCGCGGATGAAATGAAGGTTGAACGGACCCATGGCTGCAACACCGGGGGTGTTGGCGTACCAGAACTGCGGCTGCGTCCACATCAGGACGCCCGAGGCCAAATAATAGATCCCTACGATCCAGAGAACACGCACCATGCGACTGTATCCTTGCCAGTGTCATGAGGATGACGTGGCCGGTCGGGCGTGTGTGACATCTCCGGATGATTTTCTTGGGTGTGAAAACAAAAAAGCGGCGGCCCCAGGGAGGAGGGGGCCGCCGCCTTCGTCATGCCATCCGGTCAGGGAGGAGGAGGACCGGTTTGACAATCTCTGCACCGTTTTTGGTGCGGTATTCGTGCGACGACATTCGGGAGGAGGTGAATGCCGCCGCGCTTGCAACATCGCGTCGGTCAGGGAGGAGGAAGACCGAAAGTGCGATGTATTGCGGTGTTAAAGTGCGGCGACGCCAGGGAGGAGGAAGGCGCCGCCGCCAATTTCAGATGCCCCAGGGAGGAGGAGGGGGCGATCTGATCCGTGTGTTCCTTGTTTACGCCGCGACGTCGTTCGCGGATTCCCAAGCCACGCGCTTCAGTTCCGACCGGTGCAGACCCAGATCGGCCAGTTCGCGGTTGGACAGAGCGTTCAGCTCGGTAAATGTGCTGCGGAAGATGCGCTGTTTTGCGCGACGCTCTGCAGCAGCTTCAAACACGCGGGCAACCGTGCCGAGGGTACGTTCGACGAGGTTGGTGCGACGTGCTACGTCATTGTAATAGGCCATGTTCTTTGCCTCATGCTCGTTTCGTTGACCTGAATATAAGCCAATGCTGCGGGTGCACAATACACACCAATTCAATGCTGCTATGCAGCAATTGCATGGGGTTCCGGTCGAATTGTCGGGCAATGTGCACAACGATGCGGCGTTTGCGCCGTAGCAGTTTACGGGCTCTTGCAAGACGGGAAATTTGTGCCATTTCTTTCACCATAAAGCGGGGAAATCGAGCATGGCTGTCACGAAGCAAAATGTTATGGACGCGCTGACGCGCGTGGGAATGCCGGACGGTGGTGATCTGATCAGCCGTGATTTGATTCGAGCGGTGCAGGTGCAGGGCGATGCCGTGCAGTTTGTGATCGAGGCCCCGACCCCGGAACTGGCGGCGCAAATGGAGCCCGTGCGTGCCGCTGCCGAGGCGGCCGTCCGGTCGTTGGAGGCCGTGGGCGATGTGCGCGTTGCATTGACCGCACATGGACCTGCCAAGAAGGCCGCGGCCCCGCCAAGCCTGAAGATCGGGGGACATCCGAAACCTCAGGAGGGGCCCACCAAGCCCACAGGCGTCAAACGCATCCTTGCCATCGGATCCGGCAAGGGCGGTGTCGGCAAATCCACCGTGTCGTCGAACCTGGCCGTGGCGCTTGCCAAGCAGGGACGCAAGGTTGGGCTGCTGGATGCAGATATATACGGTCCGTCCCAGCCCCGGATGATGGGAGTGAACAAGCGCCCGGCCTCGCCCGATGGCAAAACCATCATTCCATTGCACGCCCATGGTGTGACCCTGATGTCCATCGGGTTCATGTTGGAAGAGGGTAAGGCCGTCGTTTGGCGTGGCCCCATGCTGATGGGCGCGCTGCAGCAGATGCTGGGGCAGGTGGAGTGGGGCGAGTTGGACATTTTGCTTGTCGACCTGCCGCCCGGCACTGGCGACGTACAGCTGACCTTGTGCACCAAGTCCGAACTGTCCGGGGCCATTGTTGTCAGCACCCCGCAGGACGTTGCGTTGATTGACGCCCGCAAGGCGCTGGACATGTTCACCACGCTCAAGACGCCGGTGCTGGGTCTGATCGAGAATATGTCGATGTTTGTGTGCCCCGACTGTGGATCAGAGCATCAGATTTTCGGTCAGGGCGGTGTGGCGGCGGAGGCCGACAAGCTGGGTGTGCCGCTGCTGGGTGCGCTGCCCATCGACCTTGAGACCCGGCTGGCCGGGGACGGGGGGACGCCCGTTGCGTTGGGCGATGGCCCCATGGCGCAGGCCTATGCCCGCATTGCCGAGGGGCTCATCAAGGGCGGGATGGCGTGATCAGACGTCACGCCCTTCGACGGCGATGCCGTAGATGGTGGTGAGGATGCTGGCGCTGACGAGGGCGTAGAGCAACGACACGATCACAGAGATCAGTCCGCTGACGATGTTGTCCGTCAGGATCGACGACAGGACGGTGTTCAGGGCGAAATCGAAGACCGCAAGGATGATCATGATCCCGAAGATCGTGCCGGCCAGCGGTCTGGACGCCTCCCAGCTTTCGCTGAACTTCATCTTGTGCCCGATTGTGCAGGCGGGGAGGATCAAGCTCCACCGGAAGAACACCCAGCCTAAAAGCGCGACCAACGGGATGGCGACAAGGCTCGCGACGACCTCGCCCGCGGCGGCTCCGACGATGCCAACGGGAATGAAGATCGGGATGGCGATCAGGCCGAGGACAAGGCCCAGAAGGATGCTGCGACCCAAATAGCCCAGCACGATGCCGGCGCTTGGCGTGAACCCTTCGCCTCGCCGCTCGGGCGGGAGCAGAACAAAGCGGTGCCAGGCCGCGATCATCATCAGGTATCCGACCGCCATCAGGAGGAAGGCGGGGATGATCAGCGCGAAATTGATATCGCTTTCCGCGTCGCTGGATGGGACGAATGGATCAGGTAGGGTGGTCACACCGCTTAACAGCCCGGGGGTGACTGCAATCAACAGCGCTGACCCCACTGCAATCAGAAGAATGCCCGCCGACGTGGCCCGCACCGTGGCGGAGAAGTCGCGGAACACCATGGAAATAGCATGGCTGAAGATTCGGACGGCGTGGGACATGTGTGCTCCTGTCTTGATCTTGGATGCTGTTGCCGCGTCTGTGCGGTCGGCGCAAGGGATTTCATGGGACTGAGTGCGGGGCGGGTGTGTGATATGGGAAATCATGGGCGCAGAGTGTCAAAACGACCATGATTCGAATCAAGTCGTTTGATTTCTGCACCAAAGATCTGGAACAATAGAAGAACATGAGCGTATTGATATCGCTCGGCGCACTTTTTTGGGAATTTGTGGGAAAAACTAGCGCTGGCCTCTGCGGCACTACATGTTGTGTCTGTCTCTTGCAGAGTGCCATCATCGTCCGTAGGGTTGGCCGGTTTAGCCACAATATGTTGTTTTTGAGCGTGCGCAAAAGCAAGCTGTTGCACCTACCACCCTCAAAAAACCATTGCTTCCCATGTTTTCCCACGTCATACCTAATGACATCAGATGAGAACGAGCACGGGGCAACGAACGACCCCAAGCAAAAAACAAAACTCTAGCAGGTTTCATACAGGCACCTCGCTTTCATCAGACCAGAGATCCGGCGCGTGAGCGAGCAGACATCCCCCCAGGTGGCGCGCGCAGCTGGACATCCCGCGAGGCGGGACGAGGGCGGCGGGTTGATCAGTGGCAGCAGATCAACCCGCCGTTTCCATTTCTTGCCCCTTGAGGGGCGGTGGAAAACACAAGCCCCGGCAAGAGGGCGCAGGTGACTGGGGAACGAATTTGAAGCGCGGGGGCGCGGAAACGAAATAGGGACGGGCCAAACAGTGGCACGCAGGTTCAGAGGCGAAAGCGACCACAAGGTGGACGCAAAGGGGCGGGTGTCTATCCCGGCCTCGTTTCGTCGTGTGATCGAAGCCTGCGACCCCGACTGGACTGACGGCCTGCCGCCCCGCGTGATCATCGTCTATGGTGGCGCGACCCGCGGTTACCTTGAAGGCTTCACAATTGAAGCCATGGACGAGGTGGACGCCAAGATTTCCAAATTCCCACGAGGGTCCGCCAAGCGGAAGGCGATGGAGCGGCTGTACAGCGCGCAGGCCATCGAAACCGTCGTGGACGACACGGGCCGCATCGTGCTGCCCGCCAAGCTGCGCGAGAAGATCGGCCTTGATGGCATGGCGCGCTTTGTCTCCTCGGGCGATACATTCGAGATCTGGCAGCCCGACGCCTATGACGAGAGTATCGCGGCGCTGGACGATGACGGTTTCGATCCGGATCTGGACCCGTCAGCCTACCTTGACGGGGACATGGAGTAGGAATGGCTGGGGGGCCACATATTCCGGTTCTGATCGACGCGATCCTGCAGCACTGTGCGCCGATTGAAGGCGCGTGGCTTGATGGCACCTTTGGCGCCGGGGGCTACACCCGCGCCTTGCTTGAGGCAGGTGCGGATCGGGTGATCGCCGTTGATCGCGATCCGCTTGCGTTCGAGATGGCCGCCGGTTGGGCGGATGCCTATGGCGACCGTATCACGATGCAACCCGGTGTGTTTTCCAAGCTGGATCAGTACGGTGAGAGCCTTGATGGCGTTGTGCTGGACCTTGGTGTGAGTTCAATGCAACTGGATCAGGCTGAGCGCGGCTTTTCCTTCATGAAAGACGGGCCGCTGGACATGCGCATGTCGCAGGATGGGCCGTCGGCGGCGGATATCGTGAACGAAGCCGATGAAGGCGTGCTGGCCGATATTCTGTTTCAGTACGGAGAAGAGCGGGCGAGCCGCCGTATTGCGCGGGCCATCATCACGGCGCGTCCGATCACCACGACAATGGCGCTGGTGGGCGTGATCGAGAAATGCTTGCCCCGTCCCAAGCCCGGTCAATCGCATCCCGCCACACGAAGCTTTCAGGCGCTGCGCATTGCGGTGAACAACGAATATGACGAGCTCTATCAGGGGCTTATGGCCGCAGAGCGGGCATTGAAGCCCGGCGGCAAGCTGGCTGTTGTGACCTTCCATTCGGTCGAGGACCGGATGGTCAAACGCTTCATGACGGCGCGGGGCGGGCGGCAAGCCAACCCCAACCGTTACGCGCCCGAGGTCGAGGCCGCACCCGCGCAGTTCGAATTGAAGACCCGCAAGGCCATTGGACCCGACAGGGATGAGCTGGACATGAACCCGCGCAGCCGGTCGGCCAAGCTGCGGGTGGCGGTGCGCACAGATGCGCCCGCCGGAGAGATTGACGCGAAGAGTATTGGTATGCCGCAGGTCAGGGGGGCCATCTGATGCGCACTGTTTTGTATATTTTTACCACGTTGGCCGTGATTGGCTTGGCCTTCTGGGCCTACCGCGAGAACTACGCGACGCAAGAGGCGCTGTCCAAGACGGACAGGTTGCATCACGACATTCGCACAGCGCATTCGCGGCTTGCGGTTCTGAAGGCTGAATGGGCCTATCTGAACCGTCCGGACCGGTTGCGTGACCTGGCTGATATCAACTTTGACAGGCTGGGCCTGCTGCCTTTCCGTCCCGACCAGTTTGGCCATGTGGACGAGGTGGCGTATCCCGCGCCTCCGCTGCTCATCATCGACAATGCGGTCGAAGTGTCTGGTGAATTGCCTGGCGACGGAGAGCAGCCATGACCCGTACCCCCCTGCGTCCTCTGGCCCGCATCCTGCCTGCACGCGCTGCCGGTGAAAGCACCGAGGCGATCGAGCGTGAAAACCTGCGTGCCCGTCACGAGGAAATGCGCGACCGGTCGCGTCAGCGCGCCGAAGGGCGTTTGCTGGTTTTGGGCCTGTTCTTTTTCTGCGCCTTCGTGACCGTCGCTGTACGCATGGGTGTGCTGGCGACGTCCGAACCGGTTGAACCGCGTGCGAGCGCCCAAGGGGCGGCCATTTCAGCGGCCCGTGCGGACATCGTGGACCGGAACGGGCGTTTGCTGGCCACGAATTTTGAGACCCATGCGCTGTATGCCCAGCCGCCACAAATGGTGGACCCGGCGGCATCTGCCAAGGGATTGGCCGCGATCTTTCCCGATCTGAAGGAAGAGGAGCTGCTGAAAGACTTTATCGGCAAGCGCAAGTTCCTTTGGATCCGCAAGAAAATCAGCCCCGAGCAGATGCAGAAGGTGCATGAAATCGGTGATCCGGGTCTGTTGTTTGGTCCCCGTGACATGCGTCTGTATCCAAACGGATCGTTGGCAGCACACGTCCTGGGCGGTGCGAGCTTTGGCAAAGAAGGTGTAAGTGCCGCCGAAGTCATTGGCGTTGCCGGGGTCGAAAAGCATTTTGATGACTACCTGCGCGATCCGGCAAACGGGCAAAAGCCGCTGCAACTGTCACTTGATTTGACCGTTCAGGCGGCAGCCGAACGCGTGCTCTATGGTGGCATGCGCTTGATGAACGCCAAGGGTGCGACATCGGTCCTGATGGATGTGAAGACAGGCGAGGTGATTTCGGTCGTGTCGTTGCCGCATTTCGATCCGAACAACCGGCCTCGGCCTGCGACCAGCGGTGACCAGTCTGACAGCCCTTTGTTCAACCGATCGGTGCAGGGCGTGTATGAGCTTGGATCCGCGTTCAAGATATTTACGGCGGCGCAGGCCGTCGATCTGGGGCTCGTGTCGCCCTCGACCATCATCAACACGGCAGGGCCGATGCGTGTAGGTGGTTTCCGCATCGGTGAGTTCCGCAACAAGAACTATGGCAAGCTGAGCGTTGCAGATATCATTGTGAAATCGTCGAACCGCGGCACGGGTCGCATGGCCTTGCAGATTGGTGCGGAGCGGCAGCAGCAGTTCCTGAAGTCACTGGGTTTCTTCGAGCCGACGGAGTTCGAGATTGTCGAGGCGCGCACCGGTAAGCCGCTTTTGCCCAAACGCTGGACAGAACTGAGCGCTGTGACGGTGAGCTATGGCCACGGGCTGTCGTCCTCGCCCATGCATCTTGCGGCTGGATATGCGGCCATTGCCAACGGCGGGCGGCTGGTGAAGCCCACGATTCTCAAACAGCAGGGCCCTCGTCTGGGCGACCGGGTGATGAGCGAAGGTGCAGCACGCTCTGCACGCGAGATGCTGCGCAAGGTGGTGACGGATGGGACTGCCAGCATGGCTGAGGTGCCGGGGTATGCCGTCGGCGGCAAGACCGGGACCGCCGACAAGCCGAAGCCGCGTGGCGGGTATTATGATGACAAGGTCATTGCCACCTTTGCCACCATGTTCCCGGCCCACGATCCGAAATACGTGCTGGTGGTTACCCTGGACGAACCTGTCGAGACTTCCGGCGACAAACCACGCCGTACGGCGGGCTGGACCGCCGTTCCCGTAGCGGCGGAGATGATTGGCCGGATCGCGCCGCTTTTGGGCCTGCGTCCAAGCGTTGAACCTGTCACGCTCGCTGATATAACGCTGACCAGCAGCAACTGAGCCAAAAGGCCATCCATATGGGCGCGCAGGCACGATCACTTTCATCGCTGGGCCTGACCGCTCGCGGTGGGGCCAATCCAGACATCACCGGCATTGCCGTCGACAGCCGCGAGGTGAAGCACGGGTTCCTGTTCGCGGCCATGCCCGGGTCTCGCGTGCACGGAGCGGAGTTCATTCAATATGCCGTACGCATGGGGGCAGCGGCTGTTCTGACGGATGCCGAGGGCGCGACGTTGGCCGCGGATTGGTTGAAGGACGTGGCGGTTGTTGTCACCGATGCACCGCGCGAGGCGCTGAGCCGCACGGCCGCCCTGTGGTTCGGCGGTCAGCCTGATGTGATGGTTGCCATCACCGGCACCAATGGCAAGACATCCGTGTCGACCTTTGTGCGCCAGATCTGGATCGAGATGGAGCTGCCCGCCGTCAACCTTGGCACAACGGGTGTCGAGGGCACATGGACCGCGCCCTTGGCCCATACGACGCCGGAACCCATCACGCTTCACAGGACCCTGGCCGAAGCGAAAGCCAATGGCATCACCCATGCCGCGATGGAAGCGTCGTCTCATGGCCTTGACCAGCGGAGGCTGGACGGGGTCACTTTGCGAGCAGCCGGGTTCACGAATTTTACCCAGGATCATCTGGATTATCATCACACTTTCGAGGCGTATTTTGATGCCAAGGCCGGTCTGTTTGCCCGGGTCCTGCCCGAGGACGGGGTGGCTGTGATCAACATGGATGATGCGCGTGGTGTGGATATGGCAGCCATTGCACGCGCACGCGGCCAAAAGGTGTTGGCCGTTGGTCGCGATGGCGGTGACCTTTGCCTGACAGCACAGCGTTTTGACGCCACGGGGCAGGATGTGCGATTTGAATACGGGGGCAGGGCCTATACTGCGCGTTTGCCCCTGATCGGGGGGTTTCAGGCTGACAATGTCATGCTGGCCTGCGGTTTGGTCATTGCTTGCGGGGCTGAGCCTGCGCGGGTCTTTGAGACATTGCCGCATCTGGGTACAGTGCGAGGCCGCATGCAATTGGCCGCAACGCGGCAGAATGGCGCTGCGGTGTTCGTGGACTACTCGCACACGCCTGACGCGGTGGCGACCGCGCTCAAGGCCATGCGCCCCCATGTGATGGGGCGGTTGATTGCTGTTGTCGGGGCGGGTGGTGATCGGGATGCGGGTAAGCGCCCATTGATGGGGCAGGCCGCGGCCGAGAATGCGGATATCGTTTTTGTCACTGACGACAACCCGCGCAGCGAGGATCCCGCGTTGATCCGTACCGCCGTTATGGAAGGGTGTCCGGACGCGACTGAAGTTGGCGACCGGGCCGAGGCGATCTTGCGCGCTGTGGATGCGCTTGGCCCGGGTGACGCGCTTTTGATTGCGGGCAAGGGGCACGAGACGGGCCAGGTGGTTGGCGATGATGTGTTGCCCTTTGACGATGTGGAACAGGCCAGCGTGGCAGTGGCTGCCTTGGAAGGACGATTGACATGACGCTTTGGACCTCAGCCGAGGCTGTTGCCGCAACGGGCGGTCGGGCCACGACGGATTGGACGGCCACGGGTGTCTCGATCGATACGCGGACCTTGCAGCCCGGTGATGTGTTTGTGGCGCTGAAGGCGGCGCGGGATGGGCACGAATTTGTTGCTCAAGCGCTTGAGAAAGGGGCCGCGGCAGCCCTTGTGACCCATGTTCCGGAGGGTGTGGCCGAAGACGCGCCTTTGCTGATCGTCGAGGATGTTCTGCAGGGGTTGGAGGCGCTGGGTGTTGCGGCGCGTGCCCGCACGGAGGCCCGTGTGGTCGCGATCACGGGATCGGTTGGCAAAACCTCGACCAAGGAAATGCTGCGCGCGATCCTGTCGGATCAGGGGCGCACCCATGCCTCTGTCGCCAGTTACAACAATCACTGGGGCGTGCCGCTGACCTTGGCGCGGATGCCCAAGGATACGGAATATGCCGTGATCGAGATCGGGATGAACCATCCCGGCGAAATCGCGCCCTTGGCAAAGATGGCCCGCCCGCATGTCGCAATGATTACAACCGTGGCGGCTGCGCATCTGGAAGCCTTCGAGAATATCGAAGGGATCGCGGTCGAGAAGGCATCGATCATTGATGGGTTGGAGCATGGCGGTGCAGCGGTGCTGAACAATGATTGTTCGACAGCCGCGATCCTGCAGGCCAAGGCGCATGATGCCAAGCGCCGCGACATTGGCTTTGGCGAACACGGCTTTGATTTCAAATTGAAATCCGTTGATCTAAAGCGCGATACAACCGTGGTGCAGGCCGAGGCGCATGATGTTCCGCTGCTGTTCAAGATCGGCGCGGTGGGCAGGCACTATGCCATGAACGGTTTGGGTGCGTTGGCCGCAGCCGAGGCGCTGGGCGCGGATCTGGCGCTTGCCGCGCAGTCGCTGGGCCGGTGGTCGCCTTACCAAGGGCGCGGTGCGAGAGAGGTTGTCGTGCTGGATCCGGTTGAAACGCATATGACGCTTGAACTGATCGATGACAGCTACAACGCCAATCCGACGTCGATGGGCGCGGCACTTGAGGTGTTGGCGGCAGCGGAAGTGACCCATGACATCGGGCGCGTCAGCAAGGGGCGGCGGATCGCCTTTGTCGGTGACATGAAAGAATTGGGCGATGAAGGCCCCGCAATGCATGCCGAGATTGCCGAATTGCAATCGGTGTCGGCCATCGACGTGATCCATTGCGTTGGCCCGTTGATGCAGCACCTGCACGAGGCGTTGCCTGCGGACAAGCAGGGCCAGTGGACCGAAACGTCGGACGAGATGGCAGGACAGGTGCGGCGTCGGCTGGACAGCGGGGACGTGGTGCTGGTCAAGGGCTCGCTCAGCATGAAACTGGCGCTGGTCGTTGACGCGATCCGCAAAATGGGCCATCCGATGGTTAAGGGCGAAGACCCACAAAATAATGCGTAGGGACAGGCAGGCATGCTCTATTGGTTGACGGCACTTTCGGATGGCGGGGACTTTTTCAACCTGTTCCGCTATATCACTTTTCGGGCCGGGGGCGCGTTTCTGACGGCCCTGGTCTTTGGATTTCTGTTTGGCCGTCCGCTGATTGCGGTGTTGCGGCGCAAGCAGGGCAAGGGCCAGCCGATCCGCGATGACGGTCCCGAGGGGCACTTTTCGAAGGCCGGGACGCCAACGATGGGCGGGCTGTTGATTGTTGGCGCGCTGGCGACCTCAACGCTGTTATGGGCGCGCTGGGACAACCCGTTCATGTGGATCGTGCTTGGGGTTACGCTTGCGTTCGCCTTGATCGGTTTTGCCGATGATTATGCCAAGGTGTCCAAGCAAACCACGGCAGGTGTGCCCGGTAAGATACGGCTTTTGCTTGGGTTTTTGATTGCCGGCATTGCTGCCTATTTTGCGACGATCAGTCATCCGGACGATCTGCAGAACCAGTTGGCCGTGCCTGTACTCAAGGATGCGCTGATCAATATGGGTGTACTGTTCATTCCGTTTGCCATCATCGTCATCGTTGGCGCCGCAAATGCCGTAAACCTGACGGACGGGCTGGACGGGCTGGCCATCATGCCGGTGATGATCGCGGGTGGGACGCTGGGTATCATTGCATACGCTGTGGGCCGCGTTGATTTCACCGAGTATCTGGATGTGCACTATGTGCCCGGCACGGGCGAGCTGTTGATCTTTACCTCTGCTCTTTTTGGCGGGGGGTTGGGGTTCTTGTGGTACAATGCGCCGCCTGCGGCCGTTTTCATGGGCGACACCGGGTCTTTGGCGCTGGGTGGTGCTTTGGGTGCGATCGCCGTTGCGACGAAACACGAATTGGTTCTGGCCATCGTAGGTGGCTTGTTCGTGGTCGAAGCTCTGAGCGTCATCATCCAGGTCCTCTACTTCAAACGGACCGGCAAGCGGGTGTTCCTGATGGCCCCGATCCATCACCACTATGAGAAAAAGGGCTGGGCCGAGCCGCAGATCGTGATCCGGTTCTGGATCATCTCCCTGATCCTCGCGATGATCGGTCTTGCCACGTTGAAGGTGCGGTAATGCCCCGTGCGCTGATCACCGGCGGCAACCGAGGGATCGGATATGCCATGGCGCAGGGCCTGCTGGCGCGGGGATGCGACGTTGTGATTGGGGCAAGAGATGCGCAGGCCGGGGCAAAGGCCGCGACCGAATTGGGCTGCGACTGGGTGCATCTTGATCTTGAAGACGCCGCCAGTTTTGCACCGGCCATTGAGGCCGCTGGTGGTGTAGACATCCTGATCAACAACGCAGGCATTCTGATCGAGGACAGCATGGTGCGCCATCCCGAGGGTTTGCGCCGTTCCATGCAGGTGATGTTCCATGCACCGTTCGAACTGATCCTTCTGTGTCTACCACATATGGAGCAGGCTGGGCAGGGGCGGATCATCAACGTGAGCTCTGGTTGGGGCGCTTATGACGAAGGCATGGAAGGCCCCGGCGGATACGGTGTTGCCAAAGCCGCGCTGAATGCACTGAGTTTTGCGCTGCCGCGCGATCTGCCGCCGGGAGTGACCGTCAACGCGATGTGCCCCGGTTGGGTGCATACGCGCATGGGAGGGGCTGCTGCACCGGGGACGCCTGAGCAGGGCGCCGATACAGGCATCTGGCTTGCCTTGGACGCGCCTGCTGATGTTACCGGGAAGTTCTTTCGCAACCGTCAGGAAAAGGCGTGGTGATGATCCTTCTTCTGGCTGAAAATACCTCGGGGGAGGCCGCAGGCCGGGGGCAGAGCCCCCAAGGAGCACCGCAATGATCCCGGTGCAGGGTCTGAACGGTGCGCGTGTGGCGGTTCTTGGGCTTGGACGCTCAGGCCTTGTTGCGGCGCGCGCGGTGAAGGCGGGCGGGGCGACACCGATCTGCTGGGACGACAATCCGGACGCCCGCGCCAAGGCTGAAACCGAAGGGTTTGCGTGCCTCGACCTCAAGAAAGGCGGTGCTTTTGACGATGTTGCACGCCTGATCGTCAGCCCCGGCATTCCGCATCTTTATCCGTGGCCGAACCCGGTGATTGCGGCGGCTTGGGCGGCCGGTGTGCCCGTAGACAATGACATCGGTCTGTTCTTCCAGTCCTTCGCCACATCCGAGTGGAACCGCTTTGACACCGTGCCGCGTGTGATTGCCGTGACCGGATCCAACGGCAAATCGACGACCTGCGCCCTGATCCATCACATCATGGAGGTCGCGGGCCGTCCCAGCCAGCTTGCGGGCAATATCGGTCGTGGTGTGTTGGATATCGACCCGCCCCATGATGGAGAGATCGTGGTGCTGGAGCTGTCGAGCTACCAAACCGACCTGGCGCGCAGCCTGACACCGGACGTGGCCGTGTTCACCAACCTGTCGCCTGATCATCTGGACCGGCATGCGGGTATGGGTGGATATTTTGCCGCCAAGCGCAGGCTTTTTGCCGAAGGTGGCCCGGACAGGGCCGTCATCGGCGTGGATGAGGATGAAGGGCGATCCCTTGCAGGACAGCTCAGCGAAGGGCCAAGCGATGATCGCGTGATCCGCGTGTCTGGTGCCGAAAAGCTGACCGGCCCGGGATGGCAGGTCTTTGCCAAGAAGGGGTTTCTGGCCGAGTACCGCAAAGGACGGCAGGTGGCGTCGATTGATTTGCGCGACGTCGCAGGGTTGCCCGGTGCACATAATCATCAGAACGCCTGTGCGGCCTATGCCGCCGCACGCGCTGTTGGTGTGGCCCCCAAGGTGATCGAGCAGGCGTTCCACAGTTTTGCAGGCTTGCCGCATCGCAGCCAGACCATCGCCGAGGCGGATGGTGTCAGGTATGTGAACGACAGCAAGGCCACAAATGTGGACAGCGCGGCCAAGGCGCTGGCGGCGTTCAAGAACATCCGTTGGATTTGCGGTGGGTTGCAGAAGGAGGGCGGGCTTGACCCGCTCAATCATGCGGCATCTGGTGTGCGCAAAGCCTATGTGATTGGCCGTGAAGCGGCACAGTTCGCAATGCAACTGAATGTCGAGACGCAGGTTTGTGGCAGCATGTCGGCCGCTGTTGCGGCTGCCATGGAGGATGCCGAGGCCGGGGACGTGGTCTTGCTTGCCCCGGCGGCGGCCAGTTTCGATCAGTATGACAGTTTTGAACGCCGCGGCGAGGACTTTGCCGCCGAAGTCACGAAACGAATGTAATCCAAAGGCGCGCCTGCGGCGCATTCCATTTTGATTTTGGGCGCGCCCTACTGCTTCTTTCGGGCCCGGATCAATTCTGGATGGCGCGTGCGGCCGCCATGGCCGATGACCAGGCCCATTGGAAATTGTACCCGCCCAACCAGCCGGTGACATCCAATGCTTCACCGATAAAGAACAGACCGGGGGTGGTTTGCGACTCCATGGTTTTGGAGCTGATCTGGTCCGTGTCGATCCCGCCCCGCGTCACTTCCGCTGTGCGGTACCCCTCTGTGCCGCCCGGCGTCAAAAGCCAGTTTTGCAGGTCGTGGGTCAGTGCCTTGATCCGCGCGTCTGACATGTCACCCAGACGCCCCGACATATCCATCTGAGTGCTGAGGTGATCAACAAGCCGTGCGGGCAGGTGGCGGGCCAGTTCGGTTGTCAGTGCTTTTTTTCCGTCTGTTTGCCGTTTGTCGCGGAGAATTGTGGTCAGGTCCGTCTCGGGTGCCAGATGCACAGTGATGTCCTGACCCGCATGCCAGTAGCTGGAGGCCTGCAGAATGGCCGGACCGGACAGACCGCGATGGGTGAACAGCATGGCTTCATCAAAGCTGGTGCCATTTGCCGTGACCCGGGCGGGGCATGCGACACCTGAAATGTCGGCAAAGCGGCGGTCGGGGAATGTGAAGGGGACAAGGGCAGGCTCGGTCGCGGTCACGCGGTGCCCGAATTGACGAGCAATGTCATAGGCAAAGCCGGTGGCGCCCATCTTGGGGATGGATTTGCCGCCACTGGCGATAACAACGTTGCGTGTGGTGATCTGCCGTTTGTCGCTTAGCGTGGCGACAAAACCGCTGTCGCTTTTGGCAAGGTTGGTGGCTGCTGTTTGCAAACACAGTTCAACGCCAGACTGCTGCAGGAGGCCACGCAGCATCGCGATGATGTCCTTGGCTGAATTGTCGCAAAACAGCTGGCCCAGTGTCTTTTCGTGCCACGAGATGCCGTGCCGATCCACCAGATCGATGAAATCCCATTGGGTGTAACGCGCCAGCGCGGACTTGGCGAAATGCGGGTTCTGGCTGATGAAAGCGTGCGCATCGCAATAAAGGTTTGTGAAGTTGCAACGTCCGCCGCCCGAGATACGGATCTTTTCTCCCGGTGCCTTGGCATGGTCGATCAGCAGCACGCGCCCACCGGTGTGGGCCGCGCACATCATACCTGCGGCCCCAGCCCCAATAACAAGCGTGTCATATTCCATGACGTCCCCGTGCAGCATCGCACAGAAAGGGTCAAGCAGATGGGGTTGTGTGGCTCACAGCCTTGCCTAGGTCGAAGAAAGTGCAACAAACATGAGGATATTCTAAATGACAGCTTTGGCCGCAGGCAGCGTTTTCCCGAAACTTGATGTCGCAAAACTGGGCGGCGGTACGCTGACCCTGGGTGAGCCGCAGAGCGCGCATGATTGGCAACTGGTCATTGTGTATCGCGGTTTGCATTGTCCGCTTTGCAAAAAGTACCTCGCGCAGTTGCAGGAGCTGGAAGCGAGTTTCAACGCGGTGGGTGTCGACGTTGTGGCCGTGTCGGGTGATCCGCAGGACAAGGCGCAAGCGATGGTCGATGAGAAAGAGCTGAGTGTTGCCATGGGGTATGGATTGACCGTGGCACAGATGGAAGCGCTGGGTGTGTACGTGTCTGACCCCCGCAGCGCGCAGGAAACAGACCGCCCATTTCCAGAGCCCGGCCTGTTCGTCGTGAACGGTGACGGTGCGATCCAGATGGTCGATGTATCGAATGCACCGTTCCTGCGTCCCGACCTTCAGAGCGTGTTAAACGGTCTCAATTTTGTGCGTGGCAATGATTATCCGATCCGCGGGACGCATAAAGCGGCATAAGCTTGCTTGCGGGCCAGTAAACAAAGGCTGGCCCGCCTGACCATTTGTCGCTATGGTGATTGCGCGCACCTTGGATCAACCGGGGGCGTGAGGCAGTTACAGGTAGCAAGGCGGCAGATCATGACTGAGATGGTCTATGGCGCGGTCCCGGTGCGGGACGGCGAACCAATTCTTCCAAAATGGTGGCGCACGGTCGACAAGTGGTCGCTGAGTTGTGTTTTGTTCCTGTTCGCCATTGGCTTGCTGCTGGGGCTTGCGGCCTCTGTGCCGCTGGCCGAGAAAAACGGTTTTCCTCCATTTCACTACGTCGCCCGGCAGGCCTTTTTCGGCTCGGTCGCACTGATGCTGATGATTGTCACGTCGATGATGTCGCCCGTTGTGGTCCGCCGTCTGGCCGTGCTGGGTTTTCTGATTTCCTTTGTGGCGCTTGCGTTGTTGCCGTTTTTCGGCACCGACTTTGGAAAAGGGGCGGTGCGTTGGTATTCGATGGGCTTTGCCAGTATTCAGCCGTCCGAGTTTCTGAAGCCCGGCTTTGTTGTGGCCGCTGCATGGATGCTGGCCGCCAGCCAGGAATTGAACGGCCCGCCGGGGCGCACGTGGTCTTTTGCGCTGTGTGTCTCAATCGTTCTGATGCTCGCGTTGCAACCTGACTTTGGGCAGGCATGCCTTGTCCTGTTTGGCTGGGGGGTCATGTATTTCGTGGCCGGTGCGCCGATGATCCTTCTGGTCGGCATGGCCGGGTTGGTCGTTTTTGGGGGCACCATCGCCTATTCCAATTCGGAGCACTTTGCCCGCCGCATCGATGGCTTCCTGAGCCCTGATGTCGATCCGCGCACGCAGCTTGGCTACGCAACGAACGCCATCCAGGAAGGTGGGCTTTTTGGTGTTGGTGTTGGTGAGGGGCAGGTGAAATGGTCACTTCCTGACGCACATACCGATTTTATCATCGCTGTCGCGGCCGAGGAATATGGCCTGATCCTCGTGTTGTGCATCATCGCGCTTTACACCGGCATCGTGGTGCGGTCGCTGATGCGGTTGGTGCGCGAACGTGATCCGTTTATCCGCCTTGCGGGCACGGGGCTGGCTTGCATGTTCGGTGTTCAGGCCATGATCAACATGGGCGTTGCCGTGCGTCTGTTGCCCGCCAAGGGCATGACCCTTCCGTTTGTCAGTTATGGTGGATCGTCCGTGATCGCATCGGGCATTGCCGTCGGCATGCTGCTAGCCTTTACCCGAAGCCGCCCGCAAGGTGAGATTTCGGATCTTTTGGGGCGCCGTCGATGACGCAACAGCCGCTTCTTCTGATCGCAGCCGGTGGCACCGGTGGTCACATGTTCCCGGCCCAGGCTTTGGCCGAGGCGATGCTGGCGCGCGGTTGGCGGGTGAAGCTGAGCACGGATGCACGAGGCGCGCGCTACACCGGTGGGTTTCCGCATACGACCGAGATTGAACAGGTGTCCTCGGCCACCTTTTCGCGCGGCGGGGTGCTGGCCAAGATTGCCGTTCCGTTTCGTATTGCTGCGGGCATAGCGGCGGCCAAGATCAAGATGCTGCGTGACCGTCCCGCTGTTGTCGTGGGGTTTGGTGGCTATCCCACCATTCCTGCCTTGGCGGCCGCCACGATATTGCGCGTCCCGCGTATGATCCATGAGCAGAATGGTGTGCTGGGCCGCGTGAACCAGCTGTTTGCCAAGCGGATGGATGCTGTTGCCTGCGGCACATGGCCAACCGAATTGCCCGAGGGTGTCGAAGGCACCTATGTTGGCAACCCGGTGCGCGGGGCCGTGTTGGAGCGGGCCGGAGCCGGGTACATTGCACCCGGCGACTACCCGATGGAGGTGCTGGTCATCGGTGGCAGCCAGGGCGCGCGCATCCTGTCGGACGTCATCCCGCCTGCCATTGCCAGCCTGTCCATGGATCGGTTGCGCAACATCCGCGTCAGCCATCAGGCCCGGGGTGAGGATGAAGATCGCGTGCGCGCGTTTTATGCCGAAAGCGGCATCAATGCCGATGTGCAGCCGTTCTTTCACGATGTCCCGCGCCGGATGTCCGAGGCACAGTTGATCATTTCGCGTTCCGGCGCGTCTTCGGTTGCTGACATTTCGATCATCGGACGGCCTTCAATCCTTGTTCCATTGGCCGCAGCCATTCGGGACGAGCAGACGGCTAACGCCCGTGGTCTGGTGGACGCGGGGGCGGCCATCCTGATCCCCGAAAGCCAATTGAGCATCGAAAACGTGGCGGAACAGATCAACGCTGTACTGGACAATCCCCACGGCGCGTTGCAGATGGCCAACGCCGCGCTGAGCGCTGGCAAACCGGATGCCACCGAACAACTTGTCTATATGGTCGAAACCCTCAGCCAGAAAGGGGTCTGACAATGAATGCCGCAACCAAACTGCCCGGAGATGTCGGGCCGATCCATTTCGTTGGTATTGGCGGGATTGGGATGTCCGGCATCGCCGAGGTGCTGTTGAACCATGGATATGTCGTGCAGGGGTCGGACCTTAGACGCACGCCGATCACGGAACGGTTGCAGGAACTGGGCGCGCATATCTTCGTCGGTCAGAATGCCAAGAATGTCGAACAGGCGGAGGTGGTTGTGATTTCGTCCGCCATCAAGCCGGGAAACGCGGAACTTGATGCCGCCCGTGCACGCGGATTGCCGATTGTGCGGCGGGCCGAGATGCTGGCCGAGCTGATGCGCTTGCGGTCGAACATCGCGGTTGCCGGAACCCACGGTAAGACGACAACCACCACTATGGTTGCGGCCCTGCTGGATGAGGGCAAATTTGACCCGACCGTGGTCAATGGTGGTATCATTCACGCCTACGGCTCGAACGCCCGCAAGGGTGATGGCGAGTGGATGGTGGTTGAAGCGGACGAGAGCGACGGGACCTTTAACCGCCTGCCTGCGACCATCGCCATCGTAACCAATATCGATCCCGAGCATATGGAACACTGGGGTACGGAAGAAGCACTGCACAAAGGCTTTTATGACTTCGTGTCGAACATCCCGTTCTACGGGCTTGCCGTGTGCTGCACCGATGATCCCGACGTACAAAGCCTGGTGGGTAAGATCACCGACCGACGCGTGACGACCTATGGCTTCAATGCGCAGGCCGATGTGCGGGCCATGAACCTGACCTATGAGAATGGTGTCGCCCATTTCGACATTGCTTTGCAGGCCGAGGATCAGGTGATCGAAGGTTGCAGCCTGCCTATGCCCGGTGATCACAACGTGTCGAACGCTTTGAGCGCTGTTGCCGTGGCCCGTCATCTGGGCATGAAGGCGGATGAGATCCGCACGGCTCTAGCCAATTTTGGCGGCGTTAACCGTCGGTTTACCCGTGTGGGCGAGGTTGAGGGGGTTACGATCATTGACGATTACGGCCACCACCCAACCGAGATTGCCGCCGTGTTGAAAGCTGCGCGTCAAGCGACAACGGGCCGCGTGATCGCGGTCCACCAGCCGCACCGCTATACGCGGCTGCATCATCATTTCGATGATTTCTGTTCCTGCTTCAACGACGCTGATGTCGTGGGTATCGCCGATATTTTTGCCGCGGGTGAAGACCCGATCGACGGGGCCAGCCGCGATGATCTGGTTGCGGGCCTGATCCGTCATGGTCACCGTCACGCCCGCGCTGTGGTCGATGAAAACGACTTGGAACGGTTGGTACGCGAACAGGCGCGGCCCGGTGATATGGTCGTGTGCCTTGGGGCCGGGTCGATCAGCGCATGGGCCAATGGTTTGCCTGCGCGGTTGCACAAGGGGGCGGCGTGACGTCCATGCACATGGTTTGGGAGCAGGTCAAAGGTGGGCAGTACCCCGGGGTGTTCTGGGTTACTGCCGTCGCCGCGGCGGCTATCGGGCTTGCAACAACGGCTCTGATGCAGCATGGATTTGTTCTGTTTGGACTTGCAGTCAGCCTTTTGGCGGTGCCCATCATCGTCACCTACGTCGTGGCCACGCTGACTGCAGACATCAGCATCGCGGCCAAGGCAGCTCGCGTGTTGGCGTTGTTTGCCGTGTCGATGGTCCTGTTTGTTCTACTGAACGGTATGAGGACAGCATGACCACAGTTGCGATCATATTCGCGCTGTTGATGATGCCCGTCGGTATCCTGCTGCGCATGCGTAACCTGCCAATGGTGTTGGGGGCGCTGGTTGTCCTTTGCCTGGTTCTGAGCCTTTACAATCTCTTTGTCAGTGCGCCTGGCTCACCTTTGTTCTTTGCCGGTCCCGCAGCACTTGCGTTGATGCTGGGGTGGGTCCTCGGCAAGCGGTTTGGAGGGCGCGGTTGATGTTGATCTGGGCGTGTATCGGGTGGGTCTTTGCCGCGACGGTTGTCGCAATGCTGCCCATGCGCCATCAGTATTTTCCGGGTATCGCCCTGCTGATCGCGGCGCCGCTGCTGATCCTCTGGATCGGCGTTTCAGTGGCGTGGTGGGCCGGCCTTCTGGCGCTTGCGGCCTTTGTATCAATGTTCCGCAATCCACTGCGCTATCTCTGGGCCAAGGCCCGCGGTCAGAACCCTCAACTTCCGCCGGAGCTCCGCTCATGAGCCTATCCCTGATACTCGCGTGCCTATGGGGTGTTGCGGCAAACGTCCTTGCGATGATGCCAAGCCGTGACAACCATTGGACAAATGCCTACGCGCTCATTGCGATTGGTATTCCCATCATTGGCTACGTCACGTGGCAGCATGGTCCGTGGTTGGGGTTGATCGTCATGGTTGCAGGAATGAGTATCCTGAGGTGGCCGGTCATTTACCTCAGTCGCTGGCTCAAACGGAGGGTGATCCGATGATGTATGCAATTGCGCTTACGGCGCTTGGTTTGGGTATTGTCGCTGGATGGTCGATGGCCTCGCGTTTCATGTTGCGCAGTTTGGCAGCCGTATTCATTCTGCTGGCTTCGACGGTCTTGTGGGTCAGTCTGGCGCCCGGCACGCTTCCGGGCGACGGGTTTGCGGTGGTTGTGGCGACCTTTCTGGTTGCTCTGCCCATGGCCTCCGGGCTGCTGGGCGGCGCAGTGTTTTGCGGCTTGATCCGGCGTCATGCCAAGGCGTCTTGACCTCGTGTCAACGTGACGGCATTGCAGCGGCATGAGTTATGATCTGCCAGCCGTACGCGGCACTCTGACCCCAAACAGGGATTTGTCCGGCCTGACCTGGTTGCGCGTTGGCGGTCCGGCAGACTGGTTTTTTCAACCGGCCGATGTCGCAGACCTGAGCGCATTTCTGACAGCCCTTGACCCATCAGTGCCGATCTTTCCCATGGGTGTGGGCAGCAACCTGATCGTGCGGGATGGCGGTCTGCGGGCCGTGGTGATCCGGCTGGGACGTGGTTTCAACGGCATCGAGGTGGACGGCGACACGGTCACGGCAGGGGCGGCGGCCCTTGATGCGCATGTTGCCCGCAAGGCGGCGGACGCGGGCGTTGATCTGACCTTTCTGCGTACCATCCCCGGAGCCATCGGTGGTGCCGTGCGCATGAACGCGGGCTGCTACGGCAGCTATGTGGCTGATGTTTTTGTCCAGGCGCGGGTCGTATTGCGGGACGGTACAATCAGGACCTTTGAAGCGGACGACCTGAACTTCCAGTATCGCCAAAGCGATTTGCCCGAAGGCGCTGTGCTGACCCATGTGACGTTGCGGGGACCAATGGGGGCCCCCAACGCCCTGCATGGGCGCATGGCTGATCAATTGGCAAAACGCGATGCAACCCAACCCACCAAGGATCGCAGCGCCGGATCGACGTTCCGAAACCCGGCCGGATTCTCGTCCACCGGGCAGGACGACGACGTGCACGATCTCAAGGCGTGGAAGGTGATTGATGATGCGGGCCTGCGCGGCGCACGACGCGGTGGCGCGCAGATGAGCGAGAAACATTCCAACTTTATGATCAACACCGGGCAGGCAACCGCCGCCGATCTGGAGGGATTGGGCGAAGAGGTGCGAAAAAAGGTTTACGATTCCAGTGGCATCACGCTAGAATGGGAAATCATGCGGGTTGGTGATCCGATCTAGGATTTCACGCGCACGGCAGGCCGAAATTCGGCGAAAAATTGAGGGTCCGCAAAAGGGCCCCGGGACTTAGAGGCACATGTTGGGGCAGTCGAGCAGACGTTCCAAAGTGGCGGTGTTAATGGGTGGCCCCTCGGTTGAGCGCGAGGTGTCGTTGTCAACGGGACAGGCCTGCGCAGCCGCGCTGAGGGGCATGAAATATGATGTGGTTGAGGTCGATGCCGGCCCCGACCTTGTTTCCGTTTTACAATCAATATCGCCTGATGCCGTCCTGAACTGCCTGCATGGCCGCTGGGGCGAAGATGGTTGCGTGCAAGGCATACTCGAATGGCTGGGTATCCCGTATTCTCATTCAGGTGTGCTGGCCTCGGCCCTTGCCATGGACAAGCAGCGCACCAAGGATGTGTACCGTGCGGCGGGTCTGCCGGTTGTCGACAGTGTCATCCGGTCGAAAGTCGATGTGATGGCCGATCATGTCATGCCGGTGCCCTACGTGGTGAAGCCCAACAATGAAGGGTCGAGCGTTGGTATTTACCTGGTCAACGAGGGCGCCAATAGTCCGCCGCGTCTGGGCGATGAGATGCCAGAAGAAGTCATGGTCGAAGCATTTGCGCATGGGCGCGAACTGACCACGACAGTGATGGGGGATCGCCCGCTGGGTGTGACCGACATCATCACCGTTGGCTGGTATGACTATGACGCAAAGTACAAACCCGGCGGTTCCCGCCACGTGATCCCTGCGGATATGCCGACCCAAATTTACGAATTGTGCGAAGACTATGCTTTGCGCGCCCATGTTGCACTTGGGTGCCGAGGCGTCACGCGCACTGATTTCCGCTGGGACGAGAGCAAGGGCGCCGATGGCCTGATTCTGCTGGAAACCAACACGCAACCCGGCATGACGCCGACCTCGCTCACGCCTGAACAGGCGCAGGCCGCGGGCATGTCCTTTGGCGAGCTGTGCGCCTGGATGGTGGAGGATGCCTCATGCAACCGGTAAGGCGCTCGGATCCCGCTCCTTCACGCTGGTCATGGCGCATGCAGCGCTTGATGCTGACGCCCGGTATCCGGCTGATGCTGCGCGCGGGCGTGCCGTTTGTCCTGTCATTTGGTGCTGCCACGTGGTGGCTGTCGAACCCCGATACGCAGGCCGCCATCCGCGCCACGGTTGCTGAAGCGCGCGCAAGCATCGAACAGCGCCCTGAGTTCATGGTGAACCTGATGGCCATTGATGGCGCGGACACAAAGCTGTCCGAGAGCATACGCACGGCTGTCCCGCTCGATTTCCCAATCTCGTCCTTTGACCTCGATCCGGCGGCAATCCGTGCCACGGTGCTTGAGATGCCTCCGGTCAAGGAAGCCTCTGTGCGGATCCGCCCGGGCGGCGTCTTGCAAGTTGATATAACGCCCCGTGTCCCCATTGCCATCTGGCGACGGCCCGAAGGTCTGACCCTGATTGATGAGGCAGGCGCTCTTGTACGTTCGGTTGCGCGGCGGGGGCTGCGTCCCGATCTGCCCGTGATCGCGGGGGAGGGGGCCGCGAGCCACGTGGATGAGGCCATGAAGCTGATCGCAGCGGGCGCACCGCTTGGTGATCGGATGCGCGGGCTTGTCCGCCTGGGTGACCGGCGTTGGGACGTCGTTTTGGACCGCAACCAACGCATCATGCTGCCCGCAGACGGTGCGGTGCAGGCGCTGGAGCGGGTGATTGCCCTTGATGGTGTGGACGAGGTGTTGAAGCGCGACATCGCCCGCATCGACCTGCGTTTGGAGGATCGCCCGACCGTGCGCATGACAGACAATTCCACCGCCGAATGGCGGCGTATCAGACAGTTGACCCCGGGGACCGAGTAGTAGTGATGACCGACCTTTATGCCAGCCAGCGCAGCATGCGTAACATGCGCAAGATCGCGATGCAGCGGGGTGTCGTTGCGATCCTTGATGTCGGCAGCTCGAAAATTGCGTGCCTGGTTCTGCGCTTTGACGGCACGAACCAACTGGGCGAAGAGGGTGAGATCGGCTCGCTTGCCGGGCAATCCGGCTTTCGAGTCATCGGTGCTGCGACAACCCGGTCGCGTGGGGTGCGCTTTGGTGAGATCTGCGCCATGCAGGAAACCGAGCGTGCCATTCGCACTGCGTTGCAGGCTGCACAGAAGATGGCCGGTATCCGCGTGGATCACGTGATCGCATGTTTTGCGGGGGCTGAACCGCGCAGCTACGGCCTTGATGCGCGGCTGGACCTTGAGGGCGGTGTCGTCTCTGAACAGGATGTGGCGCGCGTGCTGTCGCGCTGCGATGTGCCGGACTATGGGGAAGGACGCGAGGTGCTGCATGCGCAGCCTGTGAACTTCGCGCTTGATCACCGCTCGGGCCTGTCTGATCCGCGCGGTCAGTTGGGCAATGAATTGGCGGTCGATCTACACATGCTGACTGTCGATGCTTCTGCCGTGCAGCACTTGGCGCATTGCATCAAGCGCTGTGATCTGGAACTGGCGGGTATTGCCTCATCGTCCTACGCGTCCGGGATCGCCGCACTCGTGGAGGATGAGCAAGAACTTGGCTCCGCCTGTATCGATCTGGGTGGTGGGTCGACTGGCGTGTCGATCTTTATCAAGAAACACATGATCTACGGTGATGCGGTGCGCATGGGCGGTGACCACGTGACCAGCGACATTTCCATGGGGTTGCAAGTGCCTATGGCCAATGCCGAACGGATCAAGACGTTCTATGGCGGCGTGCATGCCACCGGTATGGATGACCGCGAAATGATCGAAATCGGTGGTGATACAGGCGACTACGAACATGACCGCCGCACGGCGTCTCGGGCTGAACTGATTGGAATCATGCGCCCCCGTGTGGAAGAGATTCTGGAAGAGGTACGCGCCCGTTTGGACGCTGCCGGGTTTGATCACCTTCCCAGCCAACAGATTGTGTTGACCGGCGGCGGTAGCCAGATCCCCGGCCTTGACGGTCTCGCCTCTAAAATCCTGGGCCAGCAGGTGCGTCTGGGCCGGCCTCTGCGTGTTCACGGTTTGCCGCAGGCGGCGACCGGGCCCGGCTTTGCGTCGGCTGTCGGTCTGGCCCTGTTTGCGGCCCATCCGCAGGACGAATGGTGGGATTTCGATATCCCCGCGGATCGCTATCCCGCGCGCAGTCTGCGGCGCGCGGTCAAATGGTTCCGCGACAACTGGTAGGCGACCGCCTATTCGCGATTGTGCTGGCGGTGCTGTTTGGGCAACCGGGCACGGCCCAACAGCGGATCGCCCCCGAAGAGTTTCTGGCAAGGGTCACGGGTAAAACAGTTTCGTTCTATGATCGCAGCCGAGGCAATCTGGTTGGCGTCGAGCAGTTCCTATCCCCACGGCTCTCCGTTTGGCGCGGTCGCGAAAACAGATGCGTATATGGTGAAATCACGACGCCCGACGGGCAGGTCTGCTTCCTTTACCGTGATCTAGATCAGACCGAACCGGTGTGCTGGGTGCCTTACGACACAGAGGGGACTCTTATGGTCTTTGGTCTGGGGCGTAGCTTTGGGCAAAGCCAATTGGCGCGGTTCAACGATCAGGATCTGGGGTGTCCGGAGGTGCCGCTGAGCTAGGGAATCGCTTGATTGTCAGGGCGTTATGGACCACCCTGCGTCCAACGCCCGAAAGAGGCGCGCGGCACATGGCAGGCCGCAACACATGGCAGACCGAGCAGTTTGCACCCAAACCCGTTCTTTGCACGCCCTCGCGGCGCGCGCCGTTGTGTTGCTTGTGTCATTGCCGCTTTGAGACCCAACATGTGCATGTTTCGGCGAAATTTTGCGGATCATCATTCGAATATGGCCATATTTTGCGGTGAAACTGCGATTTGTGGGTGACGTTGGGGCGTTGAATCGCTAAGATTGCGAGGATTTAGGCACAAAAACACCCGCGAATGCGGCAAACCAGACAGGCGGACCCGACCTATGACCCTCAACCTCTCCATGCCCGGACATGACGAGCTGAAACCCCGCATCACCGTCTTTGGTGTTGGTGGTGCTGGTGGCAACGCCGTCAATAACATGATTGAAAAACAACTGGATGGCGTCGAATTCGTCGTTGCCAACACCGATGCGCAGGCGCTGCAACAGTCCGCCGCGACCAACCGGGTCCAGTTGGGCATCAAGGTGACTGAGGGCCTTGGGGCAGGCGCGCGCGCCTCCGTAGGGGCTGCGGCAGCCGAAGAATCAATTGAGCAGATCGTTGATCACCTGGCTGGCGCGCACATGTGCTTTATCACCGCCGGTATGGGCGGCGGCACCGGCACTGGGGCCGCGCCGATCATCGCACAGGCCGCCCGCGAACTGGGTGTTCTGACCGTCGGCGTCGTGACCAAGCCTTTTCAGTTCGAAGGCGCCAAGCGGATGCGTCAGGCCGAGGACGGCGTTGAATCGCTGCAAAAGATGGTCGATACGCTGATTATCATTCCGAACCAGAACCTGTTCCGTCTGGCGAACGAGAAAACGACCTTTACCGAAGCGTTCAGCATGGCTGATGACGTGCTTTATCAAGGTGTTAAGGGCGTGACTGACCTGATGGTGCGTCCGGGCCTGATCAACCTCGACTTCGCGGACGTGCGCGCCGTGATGGACGAGATGGGCAAAGCCATGATGGGTACGGGCGAGGCTGATGGCGAAGATCGCGCAATCCAGGCCGCCGAGAAGGCCATCGCGAACCCGCTGCTGGACGAAATCTCGCTCCGTGGCGCGAAGGGTGTTCTGATCAACATCACCGGCGCACACGACCTGACCCTGTTCGAACTGGACGAAGCGGCCAACCGCATTCGCGAAGAGGTCGATCCAGATGCGAACATCATCGTCGGTTCGACCCTCGACACAGCGATGGAAGGCAACATGCGCGTGAGCGTGGTCGCGACAGGCATCGACGCGTCCGACGTAAACAGCGAAATCCCTGTGCCGCGCCGCTCCATGGCGGCACCGCTCAGCCAGCCGATCATGTCGGATGAGACTGCGCCTGCTCCGACAGCAGAGCCTATGCCAGAACCTGCGCCAGCCCCGATTGCTGCCGCAGCGGAAGAGCCAACATTGTTCCAGGAGATGGACGTTCAACAGGTTGCCGCACAGGACATGGCCGAAGACATCTTTGCGGATGAAGCGCCTGCTGTGGCGCAAGATGACCTGCCGCCCCCGGCTTATCAGCCACAGGTGGCCGCGTTCGAACCGAAACCCGACCCTGAAATCACTCCTGCAGAGGAATTCGTTGCGCCGCGTGCGCCAGCACCCGGCACCCCGTCGCCCGAAGCGCTGGCCCGTTTGCGCGCCGCCACACAAAAGGCGGCACCTGCTGCTGCCGCGGCGGCACAGCAACAACCAGCGCAGCCGACAGCTGCACCGGGTGAAAAGCCGCGCTTTGGTATCAACTCGCTCATCAATCGGATGACGGGCACGGCCGATGGTGCCCCGGCGGCGCCGGAGCGTCCAGCGCGTCAGCAGCCCCCTGTTCAAGGAAACGGAGCAGCCCCAGCGCCCGCGCCACGGCCGGCGGAAGCTGTTGATCCGGACCAGGAACGGATTGAAATTCCGGCCTTCCTGAGGCGTCAAGCGAACTGAATTCTGGTCACAAACCAGCATAAGGGCTGCCATCAGGCGGCCCTTTTTGTTGTTTGATTACAACTATTTGCCACCTCATGCGCGCATTGCTGCGCACCTGTTACATCCATGTTTCAGACCGTTGCAAAGAGTGAGTTGAGTGTTGGCGTCCATCACCTTAGCTCTGGCCATGTCATGAAACTGTAATGGGTGGACCCCGTGCAAACGACCGTCAAAGGACCAGTGGTGTTTACCGGATGCGGGCTGCATTCCGGAAAACCTGCGCGTTTGACCATCCGTCCCGCCATGGCAGAGCATGGTATCTGGTTTCGACGCACTGACATCACGGACCGCGACGCATTGGTCCCGGCCCGCTATGACGTGGTTCACCAGTCCCCCTTATGTACGACACTTGTCAACGAAGCGGGCGTATCGGTTGGTACGGTCGAACATATCATGGCCGCTATCGCGGGCTGCGGTGTGCACAACGCGCTGATCGAGATTGACGGACCCGAAGTACCAATCGTTGACGGTTCTGCATTGCCATTTGTCCGCGGCATCATGCGGCGTGGCCTGCGCCGTCTGCCAGCGCGTGTGCGGGCTTTCGAGGTGCTGAAAGCGGTAACCGCCACTCAGGGGGACGCGACAGCAACCATTGCGCCTTCGGACGTGGTGCGGATCGACTTCCATATTGATTTTGCCGACACCGCCATTGGTCGCCAATCCAAGTCGTTGAACATGTCCAATGGCAGCTTCGCACGCGAGTTGAGCGACAGCCGCACGTTCTGCCGCCAAGATGATGTGAAGCAGATGCAGGCAAATGGTTTGGCCCTCGGCGGCGCCCCCGGCGTGAACGCGGTGGTCTTTGACGGTGATCGTGTATCCAGCCCCGGTGGCCTGCGCCACTCGGATGAGCCTGTACGCCACAAGATGCTGGACGCACTTGGCGACCTGGCGCTGGCGGGTGCGCCGATAATCGGCCACTACACCGGCACGCGTGCGGGGCATACGCTGACCAATCAATTGCTGCGCGAACTGTTCGCGACACCCGATGCCGTACGCATGGTGACATGCGATCCAGAGATGACGGCAAGGCTGCCGGGATCGGGTCTGGTCTGGGATGAAATCCCCGAAGTTGCCTGATCCGCATCATACGGATAAATCGTCATTTCATCCTTCCGAAACTTTGTGCTAGAGACGGGCAAACAGCCTGAAATGGGCGGTGTTGAGCATCTTGGGGGTGGCAAGGGATGATCCGCGGAAAATCCATCACGCGACTGGCAGCTGTTGTGACGATCACAGCCTTTGTTGCGGCTTGCGGCAACAGCAATGGGCGGCCAACCACGGGCGGTTTCTTTAACCGTCAGGAAGTGCCGCTTGAGAACTTCACCGCCGAGCAGATCTTTGAGCGGGGCGAGTTTGAGCTTGAACAGGGCGAACTGCCGGAAGCGGCCTTCTACTTCTCGGAAATCGAACGGCTTTATCCCTATTCGGACTGGGCACGTCGTGCACTGATCATGCAGGCCTTTGCCCATCACCGGGACAAGGACTATCCGAACAGCAGGTCAGCGGCGCAACGTTTCATCGATTTCTACCCGGATGATGACGATGCGGCCTATGCCCAGTACCTTCTGGCACTCAGCTACTACGATCAGATCGACGAAGTGGGCCGCGATCAGGGCCTGACCTTTCAGGCGCTGCAATCGCTGCGCGAGGTCATTGAACGTTATCCCGACAGCGAATACGCCAGATCATCGATCCTGAAATTCGACCTGGCCTTCGACCATCTGGCGGGCAAGGAAATGGAAATTGGGCGCTACTACCTGCGCCGCGACAACTTTTCGGCGGCGATCAACCGCTTCCGTGTGGTGGTCGAGGATTTCCAGACCACAAGTCACACGCCTGAAGCGTTGCACCGTCTGGTCGAAGCGTATCTGTCGCTCGGCCTCACGGACGAGGCGCAGACGGCGGGCGCGATCCTTGGATACAACTTCCAATCTACCGAATGGTATCAGGACAGCTTTAACCTGCTGACGGGGCAGGGTCTTGAACCGAACGCGCGTGGCAACAACTGGCTGTCGCAAATCTATCGGCAGATGATCAGGGGCCGGTGGCTCTGATCAAAAGGCGGGGTTTGCCGCCCTTAGTGAGGGTCTGTTGATGCTGCGCGGGTTGGATATTTCCGACATGCTGATCATTGACCGGTTGGAATTGCAGTTCCAGCCGGGCCTTAACGTGCTCACTGGCGAAACCGGTGCGGGCAAATCCATCCTGCTCGACAGCCTTGGCTTTGTGCTGGGATGGCGCGGGCGCGCCGATCTGGTGCGTCAGGGAGCGGCCCAGGGCGAAGTGACGGCCTGGTTTGATCTGCCCCATCATCATCCGGCACGCGCGGTACTGGACGAAGCGGGGCTGCCCGCGGATGACGAATTGATCCTGCGCCGCGTGAACACGGCGGACGGGCGCAAGACGGCCTGGGTCAATGATCGCCGCTGTTCGGGCGAGGTGTTGCGCGCATTGTCCGACACGCTGATCGAATTGCATGGCCAACATGACGACCGTGGCTTGCTGAACCCGCGTGGCCACCGCGCGATCCTTGATGAATTTGCAGGCCTCGAAGCTGCGCGAGGCAAGACACGCAAGGCGTGGCGGGCGATGGGGCAGGCGCGCAAGGCAATGGCCGAGGCCGAAGCGGCAATGGCCGCGATCCGCGACGAGGAAGAGTTTCTGCGCCATGCGGTGGCTGAACTGGATGCGCTTGACCCACAGCCGGGCGAGGAAGCCGACCTCGACACCCGCCGCCGTCTGATGCAGGGGGCCGAACGTATTCGCGAAGATGTGCAACGTGCGCATCAGATCCTGGGTCACGACGGCGCCGAAGGGGCCATGAGTGATGCGATCCGTTGGCTTGACGGGGTGGCGGACAAGGCCGAAGGGCAACTTGATGCACCACTTGCAGCCCTGGCGCGTGCGATGGTCGAATTGGACGAGGCGACCGACGGTATCGTATCGGCATTGGATCATCTGACCTTCAATCCAACCGAGCTTGAGGATGCTGAAGAACGGCTGTTTGCTATTCGCGGTCTTGCGCGCAAGCATGATGTCGCCCCGGATGATCTGGCCACCTTTGCGGCAGGGCTGCGCGAAAAGCTGTCCGCGCTGGATGCAGGCGATGCCGATCTGGGGCGCTTGCGATCCGTTGTGGCCGAGGCTGAAGCAGCCTACGACACGGCCTCTGAAAAGCTTGGTGCGGCGCGTCGCAAATCGGCCAAGGCACTGGACAAAGCCGTGATGGTGGAACTGGCCCCGCTCAAGATGGAGCGGGCGGTTTTCGAAACCCAGATCACGGCTGATGAACCCGGGCCGGAAGGCAGCGATTCAGTGGCCTTTACCGTTGCAACGAACCCCGGGGCACCGTCTGGCCCCCTGAACAAGATTGCCTCTGGTGGCGAACTCAGCCGCTTTCTTCTGGCGCTCAAGGTGTGCCTGACGCGCGAACAGTCCGGCCTGACCATGATCTTTGACGAGATTGACCGCGGGGTGGGCGGAGCGACCGCTGATGCTGTGGGCCGCAGGCTCAGCCAGATTGCCGAGACAGGTCAAGTGCTGGTCGTCACCCACTCGCCCCAAGTCGCCGCCCTTGGTGCCCATCATTGGCGTGTGGAAAAGCAAGTGTCGCAAGGCATGACTACCTCGCAAGTCGTACCGCTTGCCGCGCCAGAGCGGGTGGACGAGATCGCGCGTATGCTAGCGGGTGACACCATCACCGACGAAGCGCGCGGCGCCGCCCGCGCCTTGCTGAGCGGTTAGGGCCACAGTCTTCGCTCTGTGACATCGCGGGGGCTTTCGCAGGCGCAGCAAAGGGCGTAACCCTCGAAGGGTCAAGTATCATTGTAGCCCGACCTCATGTCCGCTCCCAACCGATCTGTTCTGTCCCAGCAATTCGCTCACGCGGCGACCGCGTGCAAGGATGGTTGGCACGTGCTGCGCCACCGCGGTCCCAGCCAGGTCCAGTTCTGGTTCATCGCGCTCGCGATCGGGATCGCCGCGGGGTTCGCCGCGTTGCTCTTCCGTAAGGGGATCGAGGCGCTTCAGGCATTTCTATACGGCACGGAGGATGTGCAATACCTGCACAGTTTTGCATCCTCCTTGCCATGGTACTGGATTCTGATCATTCCGATCGTTGGCGGACTCATCACCGGCCTGATCCTGCATAACTTCACCCGCGACGGGGTTGCCCGCAGCGTTGCCGACGTGATCGAAGGGGCTGCCCTGAGAGACGGTCGCGTGAGCACGCGGGCCGGGGTGGCCTCAGCCTTCGCCAGCTTTATCACCCTGTCCACAGGCGGCTCGACGGGCCGAGAGGGACCGGTGGTGCACATCGCCGCGGTCATATCGACCAAGGTGTGCCGCTGGATCAAGGCGGACGGGGTGACCGGGCGCGACCTGCTTGGTTGTGCGGTGGCGGCAGCCGTCTCTGCCAGCTTCAACGCGCCCATTGCAGGGGCCCTCTTTGCACTCGAGGTGGTCTTGCGCCACTTTGCCGTGCACGCTTTTGCCCCCATCGTCATCGCGTCGGTTGCAGGCACAGTCATCAACCGGCTTGAATTTGGCGACGTGACCGAATTCCGGCTGCCGGACACCAATGAACTTGTGTTCTATCGAGAGCTGCCAGCCTTCCTGCTGCTGGGTCTGATGTGCGGTCTCGTGGCCGTCGTGTTGATGCGGTCCATTTTCTGGACGGATGACATGGCCTCTCAATTTCAACAGCGCACCGAGTTGCCCCGCTGGCTGCGCCCGACGATGGCAGGCGCGTTGTTGGGAGGTATGGCGATCTTCTACCCCCACATCATCGGGGTTGGGTACGAAACCACGTCCATGGCTCTGACTGGGCAATTGGCCCTCAACGAAGTCATGGTGTTTATCGTAATGAAGACTGCGGCGGTTGCGATCACCATGGCCGGGCGCATGGGGGGCGGTGTCTTTTCCCCCTCGCTGATGATTGGGGCGCTGACGGGGCTCAGCTTTGGTTTGGTGGCGACAAGCATCTTCCCGGATGTCTCGGGGTCCGTCACATTGTATGCGTTGGCTGGAATGGGCGCGGTGGCCGCGGCCGTGCTGGGCGCTCCGATCTCTACTACGCTGATCGTGTTCGAATTGACGGGCGACTGGCAAACCGGGCTTGCAGTGATGGTGGCGGTGTCGATGTCAACCGCACTGTCATCCCGCCTGGTGGACCGGTCCTTTTTCCTGACCCAGCTTGAACGACGAAATGTGCATCTCGCCGCCGGACCGCAAGCCTATCTGTTGGCGATGTTCCGGGTGGGGTCGGTTATGCGCAAGCCTGACGATCCCCGCATGGCGGATGAAGCACGCTGCTGGGAGATGATCACCGAGGGGATATATGTAGATGAAAACGCCACGCTCGAAGCTGCGCTACCGATCTTTGATCGTACGATGGTACCCTTCGTTCCCGTGGTCACGCTGACGGGCGAAAACGCGGCCCCCGAACTGCGCGGCGCGTTGTTCCATGTCGATGCTCTCAAAGCCTATAACCGCGCCCTTGCCGCCACAGCAGCCGAAGAGCACAGCTAGATCAGATCTGCTCGACAGTGATCCCATCACCCACATAGAAGGCAAGATGATCCTTGACGCGGGCGACAGGGTTCTTCGGGTCCTCATATGTCCAGACGGCATTGGCCAATGTCTGTGATTTTGTCACCACTGAAAAGTAGTTGGCGTCGCCCTTGTGTGGGCAATGGCTGGCCTTGTCCGTGCGATCAAGAAAGGCCATGGCGATGTCGTTGCGCGGGAAATAGATGACGGCAGGATAGTCACCCTCGCTCAGCTCCAGCGCATTGCTGCTTTCGCCCAGAACCGCGCCCCCTGCACGTACCGTCCATGTGCCGGGTGCTTTGCGGATCGTGATGTGATCAGCCATGCCTGAGCCTCCTGTCGTGAGTGTTTTGCAGTGATGAAGGGCCGGTGTAACAGATGAATGAAACGTGGGCCAGACTTACAGCGGTGCGCAGGCCTGCATCAGCCATTCGCGCGCATCATCCGAGACGCGTGGGCCAATTTTATCAAGTGTTTCAGCGTGATAGGCGTTCAGCCACGCGCGTGACGTCGCGTCCAACATGTCTGCAATGATCAGTCGGCGATCAATGGGTGCAAAGGTCAGTGTACGCCAGCTCAGCATCTCGCGATGTGCATCGCCGCCGGGTGGGCACTCGGCCTTCTGCACAACGATCAGGTTTTCGATACGGATGCCGAAGCCGCCTTCGCGGTAGTACCCCGGCTCATTCGACAGGATCATGCCGGGTTTCAGCGGCACCGTGCTTAAACGGCTCAGCCGCTGCGGCCCCTCATGGACCGACAGATAAGCACCGACACCATGGCCCAGCCCATGATCAAAATCCTGGTGCGCGTACCACAAAGGTGCACGACCGATTGCCTCGATATCCCGTCCCGCCAGTCCAACCGGCCAGATCAGCCGCGACATCCCGATCATGCCCAGCAAGACGCGGGTAAAGGCAGCGCGCGCCTCTTCGGGTGGGGTACCGATGGGAATGGTTCGCGTGATGTCCGTCGTTCCATCAAGGTATTGCCCACCGCTGTCCAGAACGATCAACTGGCCGTCTTCGAGCGTGCGGTCCGTCTCTTCCGTGACGCGGTAGTGCATGATGGCACCGTTTGGCCCCGTGCCAGCGATGGTTTCGAAACTGATATCCTGCAGGGCATTGTCCCGACGGCGAAAAGTCTCAAGCTGGGTGACGACCTGCGTCTCTTGCACCGACCCGGGCTGTTGGCGATCCAACCACGCCAACAATTCGACGATAGCGGCCCCGTCACGCAAATGCGCTTCTGCCGTCCCCGCGATCTCGGCGGCGTTCTTGCAGGCCTTGGGTAGGGCGCAGGGGTCATCCCCCCACTGCACTCGGTCACCGATGACGTCGGCCACGATCACCGGAACCGAGGACTTATCGAGAAGAACAGTACCTTCCAGCCCAGATAGTGCATCCAGAAACGCGGCTGGAACATGACACATCACATCGTCGCCAAGATGGTCCTGAACCTCGCTCAGCTTGGTTGGGTCCATAAACAGATCCACGGCGCCTGATGCGTGCAGCACTGCAAAACCTTGTGCAATCGGATTGCGCGGGATGTCTGAGCCACGGATATTCAACAACCAGCACAAGCTGTCGGGCAACGTGATGACGGCAGATGCAGCACCGGCCTTTGTCAACGCCTCGGCAAGCCTTGCGCGCTTTTCACGATGACTTTCCCCTGCGAATTCAAGCGGGTGCGCCTTGGCCGGTTCCGCTGCCGGTCCCGGTTGCTCTTTCCACACCCGGTCGACGAGGTTGGCGCATTGCACCAATGCGATACCGCTGCCTTTCAAACGGTTTTCGGCCTTCTCGATCTGTCCCGAGGTGTGCAGCCAAGGATCGAAACCGACACGGCCACCGTTGGGCATCTGTTCCTTCAGCCATTCGGCCAGCGAGATTTCGGGCCATGGCACCGGTGTGTAGACATCGGCCACCTGTGCCTTCACTTGCGTACGATAGCGCCCGTCGATGAATACACCGGCAACATCGCGCAGTACTGCACAAAATCCAGCTGATCCGGTAAAGCCGGTCAACCATGCCAGACGCTCGTCCCGGGCCGAGACATACTCGCCCTGATGCGCGTCGGCACGGGGGACCAGAAACCCGTCCAGCTCCTCGACCTCCAGCTCAGCACGCAGGGCCGCCAGCCGGGGAGGACCTTGTTCAGGGCGTGCGGTAACTTCAAAGCTCTGAAACATGATCCACCTTCATCTTGCCCGATAAACTCTCCCCGAAGGGCCGATCTCAGCTGGCGCGTCGCATGCCCATGACGCGCGCCCGCGCCCTCGGGTCACTGTCAAACAGGGCTGCCAATTGCTCTGTCATGGCGCCTGCCAGCTGTTCCACATCCGTGATGGTTACCGCGCGGTCATAGTACCGGGTTACATCGTGCCCGATCCCGATGGCCAACAGTTCCACAGCCCTTTTGCGCTCCACCATTGCGATCACATCGCGCAGGTGTTTCTCCAGATAGTTGGCCGGGTTCACGGACAGGGTGCTGTCGTCAACAGGGGCCCCATCGGAAATCACCATCAGGATCTTGCGCGCTTCGGGACGGTTTACCATCCGGCGATGCGCCCATTCCAGCGCCTCACCATCGATGTTTTCCTTGAGCAACCCTTCCTTCATCATCAGCCCAAGATTGGGCCGCGTCCGCCGCCATGGCGCGTCGGCGGATTTATAGATGGTGTGGCGCAGATCATTCAGCCGCCCCGGTTGGCTCGGACGTCCATCGTTCAACCACGCCTCGCGGGCCAACCCGCCTTTCCACGCACGGGTGGTGAAGCCTAGGATCTCAACCTTCACATTGCACCGCTCAAGCGTGCGCGCCAGAACGTCGGCACAGATGGCCGCAATCGAAATCGGACGCCCACGCATGGAGCCTGAGTTGTCCAACAGCAAGGTCACGACGGTGTCGCGGAACTCGGTGTCCTTCTCGACCTTGAAGGACAGCGGCGTCGTCGGGTTCGCCACCACGCGCGCCAGACGCCCGGCGTCCAGAATCCCCTCCTCGCGGTCGAACTCCCAACTGCGGTTCTGTTGCGCCTGCAAACGCCGCTGCAACTTGTTGGCCAGACGGCTCACGGCGCCCTTCAAAGGCTCCAATTGCTGATCCAGATAGGCACGCAGCCGCTCCAACTCGACCGGTTCGGCCAGGTCCTCGGCCCCGATCTCCTCGTCATGGGCATCCAGATAGACCTGATAGTCCGGATCAGCCTCGGACACGGGCTGCGGAGCGGGGGGCTCAAGCGGGGCCTCACCCTCGGGCATTTCCGCCTCTTCTCCCATCTCCTGATCGGCCATGTCATCCATGGAGACCTGGGCCTCTGACGCATCCTGCGTCTCGTCCTGCGAGCTTTCAGGCGTGCCTTCGGCGTTTTCCTCGTCCTGATCGTCCTGGCCGGTGCTGTCGGGTTCCTGATCCTCTTCCTGGCCTTCCTCGGCCTCGTCTTCCATATCGTCGTCGAGCTGGTCGGGGTCATCCCCCAGCTGATCGCCATAGCCCAGATCGGTGATCACCTGCCGCGCGAATTTCGCAAAAGCGGCCTGATCGTCGAGGATGTTGTCGAGATTTTCCAGCGTCCCACCGGCCTGATCCTCAATGAACCCGCGCCACAGCTCCATCGCGTTTTCGGCACCGGCGGGCAGATCACGCCCGGTCGCCAGATGACGCACCAGATAGCCCGCAGCGGCAGCAAGCGGCACGTCAGAGGCCTGCTTGCACTGGTCATAGCCTTTGCGCAGGGCTTCATTGGTAATCTTGGCATCAATGTTTCCTGCAGTGCCCGGCATGTCCCGCGCACCCATCGCCTCGCATCGGGCAGTTTCCATGGCTTCGTATAGATCGCGTGCCATCTCGCCCTGAGGTGAATACCGGGCGTGGGTCTGCCCATTGTGATAGCGGCGGTGCAAGGCCAAAGCATCGGCAGTCCCACGGGCCAGCAACACCTCTTCACGGGTCATACGACGGGAAACCTGTGGCAAGCGCATGGAATCGCCCGACACACCCGCCGGATCGACAGAGTAAGAGACGTTCAACTCAGGATCATTCGCCATGACCTTGGTGGCCTCGGCGAGGGCCTTTTTGAACGGATCGGCGGGGTTGTCGTTTTGGGTGCTCATGCAGAACCGCCTACGGAATGGTCAGACAGGGTGGCGCGCCCGGTCGCGAGGGCAACCAGCACATCCACATGGATATCAAGCGCGTCGATGACTTCATAGCCCACGTCGCGCCCATCAAAAGCAAGGTTGAGATCGGTGCCAGCCAACACAACAGCTTGTGCCCCCGCATTGACCAGTTTGCGCCCTTCTTCGGTGAAAAAGGCGCGTTGCTCGTCTGTGCAGGCACCAGCCAAGGCCATGTCGGTGTAGGCCGTTCCAACTCCGTCGATATCTTGCGGCGTAACGGCCTTGGTGCGTTCAAGCTGGCCATACAACTGCGTACACATGACGACGCCCGTTCCAAGCAATCCCACCGTTCCAAAGCCATTCGCGGCAAAGAATGCATCAAGTGGGCTTACCGCGCTGACCAAAGGCAATGTTGACAGCGCAACAGTCTCGTCAAAACAGAAATGTCCGCCCAGCGACGTGATGGCCGCGCACTCGGCACCGGCCGCCTTCAGCCGTTCGATGAGGCCAGCGTAAATCCACGCCTGCGCCGCCGTATCCCCGGCTAAATTGTTAGCTAACAAGGTCGAGGCTTCGGTATTGACGATGGTCAGTTCCAAAGGTGCAGCCAGCGCACGCATGGCATCGGTCAAGCGCTGGTAATACGAAATGGTCGCGGCCGGACCAATCCCACCGATCAGACCGATGTGCATCGTTACGGTCCCCGCCCAGACAACGCTGTGGCACAGTCCGTGACAGTCTCTGGCTCCGTCATTGGTTCCGATGGAACAGTGAGCAAAGAAACGATTCCAGCGCCATATTCTGAGCGGAGTCCGAGTGCAGCCTTTCCAAGCAAGTCTGCGCTGTTTTTGTACGAAGCGGCGAGATCCTTGTCGGTGGTTTCGGCGGTCTCATAGAGGGCTATGCAACTCTCAATCCAACCAAGCGCTGTGATGGCATGAGCAGGTGGCGCTAGCGTTGTAACACAAGCAACAGCTGCAATCTGCACCGACCTCATCCCAAGCTCACACTCGCCGCACTTTCCGGCAATTCCTCGTCGAACAGACGCTGATAGAACTCGGCCACTGTCTGCCGCTCCAACTCATCGCATTTGTTCAGGAAGGACAGGCGGAATGCATAGCCTACGTTGCGGAAAATTTCGGCGTTCTGTGCCCAGGAGATGACCGTCCGAGGCGACATCACGGTCGACAAGTCGCCGTTCATAAAAGCGGTGCGGGTCAGGTCAGCGACGGTCACCATCTGCTTGACCGTTTTGCGGCCCTCTGCCGTGTTGTAGTGCGGGTTCTTTGCCAGAACGATCGCCGTCTCAGCATCGATCGACAGGTAGTTCAGCGTCGCCACCAGCGACCAGCGGTCCATCTGGCCTTGGTTGATCTGCTGCGTGCCGTGATAGAGGCCGGTTGTGTCGCCCAGACCGACCGTGTTGGCTGTCGCAAAGATGCGGAAATAGGGGTGCGGGTTGATCACCTGGTTCTGGTCCAGAAGCGTCAGCTTGCCGTCAACCTCCAGAACGCGCTGAATGACGAACATCACGTCGGCGCGGCCCGCGTCGTATTCGTCGAATACGATGGCGGTTGGGTTGCGCAAGGCCCAAGGCAAGATACCTTCTTGGAAATCAGTGACTTGCTTGCCGTCTTTCAACTTGATGGCATCCTTGCCGATCAGGTCGATCCGGGAAATGTGGCTGTCGAGGTTCACACGCACCGCAGGCCAGTTCAGACGCGACGCCACCTGTTCGATATGCGTTGACTTGCCCGTCCCGTGATAGCCTTGGATCATCACGCGCCGGTTGTGGGAAAAGCCTGCAAGGATCGCCAGCGTGGTGTCGGGATCAAACTTGTAGGTGCTGTCCAACTCGGGCACGCGTTCTGTCCGGTCTGCAAAACCTTTGACCACCATGTCCGTATCAATGCCGAACACTTCACGGACCGAGATTTCCTCGGTTGGTTTTGCGTTGATATCCATTCCACCGTCCGCCATCTCAAATTGTCCTTAAGCATAGAAAACGCGCCCCGGATGGGCGCGCTGATCGTGGTGCAACATATAGCCGGAAAGGGCAAGGGGAAGGGGGCGGTCGCCTCGGAAATTGCGCAAGACCTGCACAAGCGACAGATCAGTCTCTGCACAAGTCTTGGTCACATTGGGATCGTCAACAAAGGAAATCTGATCGTGACATGCTTTATCAACCCCTCCATTCGACTGCACAGCGCCATCCTGACCGGCATAGGCGGCGGCGCAACAGCGCAAGCCATGAGCCTGTGGGGCGGCGATTTGGCGCGCTTTCTGCCACCAACATGGCTCCTGACTTTGACAGCTGTTTTTGGTGCGGCTTGCGCAGGCGCCATCCTGGCCAGCGCCTTGGGCCGCAGCGGGTTGATAGGCGTGGTGATCTGCATCTTGGCATGGCCGGTCGCCACCGCACTAGGGGCGGCCATCGCTGCGGTGCCGTTCGGCCTGTCAGTGGCCGATATGCGTTACGGCGTGGCCGGTGGTTTCGTCACGGCCATGAGGGAGGCAGCTCCCCTGGGTCTTTTGGCCGTCGGCGATGGCATCACCACCAGTTGGGTCGTCGCCGCCGTCTGGGTGCTGTCGGCGGCTCTGGTTCATGTAGTGTTGCGTACGGAAAGGCAGGTATCTATTTGAAATTCCGGCTGTCCTTGATCTGATCCCAAGCCCAGACAACCTCCTGAAGCTGCTCTTCCTGGCTGCGATCCCCGCCGTTCATGTCGGGGTGTAGCACCTTGATCAGCGCCTTGTAGGCCTTGCGCACTTCGGCTTTGGTGGCGTCAGCTTTGGCTTCCAAAATCTCGATTGCGCGCTTTTCGGTGGGCGGAAGGCGCCTTGATGCGGCCGAGCCGCCACGACCGGGGTTCTGCGTCGCGTTTTTGCCGAGCACCTGGTGCGGGTCCTCGATGCCCAAGCGTGCCCATGCACGTGCCTCGGGGTCGCCCATGGGCTTGGTCTGGCGTTCCCACACCTTGTCCTTGGACTGCTGGGCGTTGATCTCGGCCTCGGTCGTGCCGTCAAAGAAGTTCCACTTGGTGTTGTACTCGCGCACGTGCTGCTGGCAGAACCAGAAGAAATCATCCAGCACGTCTGGCGCCTTGGGTGCGCGAAACTTGCCTGCTTCTTGGCATCCATCATGGTCGCAAACGCGCGTCGATGTCTCTGACGCGCCGGACATACCCCGGCGTCCGCGCGGATTTTTCTTCTTCGCAGAAGACACGGACATATCGAAACCAAAGGGATCAGGCTTAGGCATGGGAAGGGGTCCTTTCCGACTCAGGCCCACAAGTTTAGAGTCTGAGCGGAGAGATTGAAGGGGGTGTGGGAAAAAAATGTCAGGTAAAATGACGGTTCGGCAAGAAATTGAAGACAAGCTGAGCGTCGCGTTCAGCCCACGCGATATCGTCGTGGTCGATGACAGCGCCAGCCATGCAGGGCATGCCGGGGCGCCGGCTGCGGGTCAAAGCCACTTTAATGTCATGCTGCGTAGCGCTGATTTTGAAGGAAAAAACCGGGTCGCGCGCCACCGTGCAGTACATGCCGCCCTCGGGCCGGAGTTGATCGGTCGCATCCACGCATTGGCACTGGATCTGGACGTCTGAACCGGTTCTAGTCCTTCAGGTCCGCACTCTTGCGTTGTGTTGCAAGATTCTTGAGTGATGTCGTCATACCGGACACCGGGCTTGTTTCTTCAACACCATTGTCAGCGGCCATCTGCGTGGCGCCTTCGCCAGGCGAAAATGTCGCGTCCGTTTCGCTGCTATCGGACGACGCGTCTGCCGAAGCTTCATCCATTTCCGGGGCGTCCGCCGGGGGCGGCAGCAATTCGGGTTCGAATGCATCCATCGGATCGCTGACCGTGCGACGAAAGACCAGAAGGTTGCGCCATTCCGTCTTGGTGCCGGTCAGGCGCGACCGTTCGGTCGAAGGGAGCGTTTCGGCGCGCAGAAACTCCCAGCCATCACCGCCCATGTCATTCATCATCAGCTCAAGGGCATGAGCAAACCGTGCTTCTGGACCTTTGACACCCTTGCTTTTCAGGCCTTTGATGGGGGCGGGTACGACCTTGTATTCCCAACCTGGCATGATCTGTCCCTCTGTCATGTTTGGCGCGGATATATCCGGCGCAGGACAAAGTGGAAAGCCCTTGGCTCAGTTGCGGCGGATACCGATGTTGGCATGAACGCCTTTCGGCTTTGGCAGAGCCGCATGGGCCCGGGCAATGGTTGCAACGCGTCCCAGCACATCTTCCGGCATCGGTGCCACGCGGGGGCCGGACTGGTCTACATGCAATGTCATCGTTTCGCCCGTCGCGGCCAGCCAGCCGTCCGCATGGCGCAACTCCTGAAAGGAATGCAGCCGCTTTTCGTCATGATCCACAAGGTGATAGCTGACGATCACACGATCATTCACATGCAGCTCATGCAGATAGCGCACATGAAACTCGGCGGCATAGGTCGTGTTGCCGGTGCGCGACTGGTAATCGCGACCAAAGCCAAAATGGGCGAACATCTGGTCCGCGCCCATATCGAACAGCACGCCGTAATAGGCCATGTTCAGATGGCCATTGAAGTCGATCCACTCTGGTTTGACCGTCATCACGGTCGATTGAAACGGGGTCTGCATCTGATCTCCTGTCCCTTGTCCAGTCCACCCCGGATTGCATGCGCGGCCAAGGGTGGTAAAGCTCAAACCATTCTTTGAGTGGATACGACATGACCGATACCGTCCGCGCCCAGTACGAGGCGTTCCCTTATCCCGAACGCAAGCCAACGGACGAACGTAAGCGGTTGATCACCGGCTCGCCCTCGCTGCCGGTTGAAATGGATCACTGGCTATGGGGTGGCGCGCGCGACTGGTCACAGCCGCTGCGCGCGCTCGTGGCGGGGGGCGGAACGGGCGACGCCCTGATCCAGTTGGCGCAAAAACTGACGGATGCGGGGCGGCCCTACGACATCATCTATCTTGACCTGTCGCTGGCCGCGCGCCGTATTGCAGAGAAGCGGGCAGGTGTGCGCAAGTTGAGCGGTATTACCTTTGTCACGGGATCACTGCTGGATGCGGGCGATCACGCCCCCTTTGACTACATTGATTGCTGCGGCGTGCTGCACCATCTGCCGGACCCGCAGGCCGGGTTCAACGCGTTGGCGAACGCACTCAAACCGGACGGTGGTATGGGGCTGATGGTCTATGCACCGCATGGGCGGTCGGGCGTCTATCCGTTGCAAGATGCCTTCAACGCCCTGTTGCAAGACCAGCCGCCCGAGAAACAACTCAAAGCTGCCAAGCGCATCTTCGACCGTCTGCCCGGCGCCCATCCGTTCAAACGTAACCAGCGCCTTGTGGATCACAAAGGCGGAGATGCAGGGTTCTATGACCTGCTGTTGCACAGCCAGGATCGCCCGTTCACGATCACGGCGCTGATCGAGGCATTGCACACGTCCGGTCTGGACTATGCGGGAGCACCCGAGGTGATGCTTTATGATCCCACTACGCTGCTGGATGGTGAAAGTGATTTGGACCCGATTGCCGACATGCAGCTGGCCGAAGATCTGCGCGGCACCTTCAAGACCCACATTGCTTATGCCCGACCCAAGGGGCAGGTCATCGCGCCACCATTGGGTCGGCCTGACGCGGTGCCGCATCTGCGTGACATGGATGCCTCTGGGCTTGCCGCCCATGTGGCAAACGGGCAGGGGTTGACCATCGACACGGCAGGCACCGCGTTTCACTACGATATCCCCGCTGACGCCGCGCCATTGCTGCAGCAAGTGGATGGGATCCGCTCGATCGCCGATATCGCGCATTCGCAAACGAACCATGCCGTTTGGGCAAAGGTTGAAATAGCCCTCTGCGGGGCTGGCCTAATGCACTATTCGCGTCTCTTGGAGTAGGGTCGGCAACCTGTCCAACACCCGAACTTTCGACCGGGTGCTGCGTTCATGCGCTGACTGTTCCTGTGAAACCGGCTTACAGCCCGAGTTTCCCGGCCACGATCTCGTTCACGGCTTTTGGATTCGCCTTGCCGCCGGTCGCCTTCATCACCTGGCCTACGAACCAGCCCGCCAGTTTCGGGTTCGCCTTGGCCATTTCGACCTGCGCGGGGTTGGCAGCAATCACCTCGTCCACGGCCGCTTCGATGGCGCCCGTGTCTGTCACCTGTTTCATGCCACGGGCCTCGACGACCTCGGCCGGGTCGCCGCCCTCGGTATAGATGATCTCGAACAGGTCCTTGCCGATCTTGCCCGAGATGTCGCCCTTGCCGATCAGGTCGATGATGCCGCCCAACTGGGTCGGGGACACGGGACTGTCGGTGATGCCCTTGTCGTCATCGCGCTTCAGGCGGCCGAACAACTCGTTGATCGTCCAGTTTGCGGCCTGTTTACCGTCGCGGCCCTCGGCCACGGCCTCGAAATAGACAGCTGTGTCCACATCCGCAGTCAGCACGGATGCGTCGTAGTCGGTCAGGCCGAAGTCGCCCATAAAGCGCGTCTTCTTGGCATCGGGCAGCTCGGGCAGGGAGGCCGCGATGTCATCCACCCATGCCTGTTCGATCTCAAGCGGCAGCAGATCGGGGTCTGGGAAATAGCGATAATCATGCGCTTCTTCCTTCGACCGCATCGACCGCGTTTCGCCCTTGTCCGGGTCATAAAGGCGTGTTTCCTGATCGACGGAACCTCCGGCCTCGACAATCGCAATCTGACGCCGCGCCTCGACGTCAATCGCCTGCTGAATAAAGCGCTGCGAGTTCATGTTCTTGATCTCGCAGCGCGTGCCCAGATAGCTGAAATCTTGCGTTTCCTGGTACTTTTCGTACTGGCCGGGGCGACAGATCGACACGTTCACATCCGCCCGCAAGTTGCCGTTCTGCATGTTGCCGTCGCAAGTGCCCAAGTACCGCATGATCTGGCGCAGCTTGACGATATAGGCGGCGGCCTCTTCCGGCCCGCGAATGTCGGGGCGGCTGACGATCTCCATCAGGCAAACGCCGGTGCGGTTCAGATCCACGAAGGACATGTTCGGGTCCATGTCGTGGATCGACTTGCCTGCGTCCTGTTCCATGTGGATGCGTTCGATCCGCACCATGCGCGCGGTGCCGTCACCCAGTTCGACCAGCACCTCACCTTCACCCACGATGGGGTGGTACAGCTGCGAAATCTGGTAGCCCTGCGGCAGGTCCGGGTAGAAATAGTTCTTGCGGTCAAAAGCCGAATTCAGGTTGATCTCGGCTTTCAGACCCAGCCCGGTGCGCACTGCCTGTTCCACGCAATACTCATTGATGACGGGCAGCATGCCGGGCATGGCAGCATCCACGAAGGCGACGTTGGAATTGGGTTCGGCGCCGAACTTGGTCGAGGCACCTGAAAACAGCTTGGCGTTGGATGACACCTGCGCGTGCACTTCCATCCCGATCACCAGCTCCCAATCGTGCTTGGCACCGGAAATCACTTTGGGTTTGGGAAGGTCATAGGTCAGGTCAAGCATGGTCTCACCGATCTGCATCAAGGGGCTATCGCGCGGTGTAATGCGCTGCTGCAGCGCTCGCAAGAGGGCGCGACGATGCGGCGTCTTTGCAGATGCCTCCCACCGTGCAAGCTGGCACCATGAAAATCGATGAAATTCCGGTGCCACACGGCACATTGATCGTGCCCTTTTCTGAAAAAGAGGCGTATTACACCGATTGCTTTGAAACGCCGGTTGCGGCGCCGGTGTCGCTCGAAACCTTCGTAAGAGCGTTCTACACTCAACCGCTGTTCCAGGCAGAGCGGTTGGTTTTGCGTTTGCTGGCGTGGCAAGCCTCAACAGATGCCGAAGCCGCGGCGTTGGCCGCGGGGATCGCAGACAGGTTTGCAATGTGGCAGGTCTCAGGCCGCAGCGACACCGAACTGCTGATGGCCGACCGGACCGGGCGTACGATGTCATGGCTCATGGCGACAGAGGGGTGCTTGCGGTTTGGATCGGTTGTTGTCCCCCAGCGCACCAAGTCCGGGAAGCTGACCCTTGGACCGGTGTTTCACAGTCTGATCGGAGCGCACAAAGTCTATTCCCGAGCGCTGCTGTCCGGCGCCGTGCGGCGGGCTCAGCCGGACTGAAGCTCGGGACCGTCCTCGGTGAACACCACGCTCCTGCCAGAGGCCAATTCGCGGCGAAACAGCTGGGTCAGATAGCGCAATGCGTCAGCATGGCCGGATGCTGCGAACCTGTTCGCACAGCGCACACGCAGCCCATTGTCAAAGCCGTATGCAGCATGAGCCCATAGCATCGGATGCAACTCGGTCAGGTGTTGGCGCACAATCTGGTCAGCGACCGCTGCAATCTGGATGCGGATATAGTCGGCTTCGTCGTGGCCGGTGGGGGTAGCACCCATCGTATTGGCGCAATAGGCCGCAATCAGGTTGACCGTATGCTGATCCGTGCTGCGCTCCAGAATGTCGTCCAGACCATCCAGAAGGAAATCCAGATCAAGCCGTGCACAGGCTTTGATATCCTGTGCAATGGCGTCAAGCATGACCCAAGCATAGGCCCCGCTCCCCCACAGATCAAAAGTGTGACCAGCGGCGCGGCGTGCTTCAAGCTCCAAACGCTCGTACGTGCCGTGCCAACGCGGCAGCAGATGGGTGCCCATACCGCGAAAGGCGCGGGGGTTTCTGGGATCCAGATTGATCCAGGTCTCGTAGCGTGACACCACGTCGTGGGCCGACCCGCCACGCCCGGCGATCAGGGCGCATTGGGCCGCAGCCAGAATGGGAGAGTCGTATTCTTTCGCATCAAACCCTGCCAGGATGTCGGACGCCCTGTCGAAATGCGCTGCAAAAGCTTCGCGATTGCGCACAGGCACTTCGACATACCAACCGGTACCGCGCCATGCCCAACCCAGATCCATGTGAGCCTGTGCCACGATCGTTGCGATCACGGGTTTACCGGGATATTCGGCCAACACCCGTTCCAGCGCTTCGATACCTTCAAGCAGCGGCGCTTGCGGATCGGGACGGCCAGAAACAAGGGCGTGCTCGGCCGCACTGACCACATCAGCGCGCGCGCCATACGCCAACAGATCCGCAACCGGTGTGCCACCCAGCGTTTTTTGCCGAGCTTTGTCGGTGCGGGTGATTTCGGCCGTCAACCGGCCCCAATCGTCCAGACGGGCCAGTTTCAGTCCCCGCGCCTGGTGCGTGTCCCGGGCGCGTTCTTCGGCAGTTGGATCCGGGCAGGGGATCGAAAGTTCCCCGAACGGTATCGCGGTTTTGGACGGTGCAGGCGTGGGGGACGCATCCTGGGTGCTTTGTCCCACCTGCAGAACGCCATCATGGGCCATGGAGAGAGCCGGTTTCGCGATCTTGCCGCGAATGTGGACCCATGGCGCCTTGAGGCGTTCTGCAAAAGCCATCGTTACGTACCCATTACTAACTACATGCACAATTCTGCATGCCAAATGGGACACAAAAGGGGCGACGCCGGGACATGTTCGCGCCTTGTATGCGATCATTTTCTGGAAACTCGCGCGTCGGTTTTATCAATGCCCGACATGCGTGCAGATTGTTGCTGACGGCGCCACAGATTAACGATTTGGACCTGAACGCTGGCTGGACAGGACGGGCGCGAACCGCGCATATTGGCCGTCATGTTTCGTTTGCGCTTATTGCTGGATGTCGCGGCTGTGCTTGGCACACCGATTCTGTCCAAGGCGCAGGACAGCAACCCAGATGCCGGGATACGCCCGCCCGCCCGCGTGGGCGACGTGCCGCGCACCCGATGGACGCACCAACCGGGTCATATCTTGTGGAACCGCGCTGCCCTGTCTGCGCTCAAGGGGCATGGCCAGTCGCTTGTCGATCTGGTTCCGGCAGACATCGCGGATTGGTGTCCGCGCTACCCGTCTGCAAATGATGATGACCGGCGCGCGTTCTGGCTGGGGTTTATGTCGGCCCTGGCCAAGTACGAAAGCACCTACAAACCCCGCGCCGTGGGCGGCGGCGGCAAGTGGTACGGCCTTTTACAGATCCTGCCTGCAACGGCGCGCGGCTACGGGTGTAACGCGGGCACGGGTGAGGCGCTGAAAAACGGGGCTGCAAACCTCAGTTGCGCCGTGCGGATCATGGCGACAACCGTACCACGGGACGGTGTGATCTATGGCCGCGGTGGGCAGGGCGTGGCTGCTGATTGGGGGCCGCTGCGATCGTCTGCCAAACGGGCGGACATGGCCGGTTGGCTGAAGCGCCAACGCTATTGCGCACCATTGGATTCCGTACGGCCCGTATCCCGACCGAAAACGCCCCCGGCCATTGATTGAACTGCGCGCCCTGCGCGGCGCACACGATGCTTTGCATCCCCCTCCGGGTGCTGCGTTTGTGCGAGGCTCTGCCTCGCGCTCCGTCGTATTTTCAGTCAGAAGAAGGCTCGTTCAGAGTTGACGTGATGCGATCCCAGACCTGCGGGTAGGTGAGCAGGATCAGGTGACCATGCCCGTCGATGAAGGTCACGCGCGCATCAGGCAGGGTGTCGACGAAGCGCCGGGTCGCCCAAGGCGGAAAGACTGGGTCGACCGCCCCGTGGTAAAATGTGATTTGCGCGCCTTTTAATGCGTCTGGATCAGGGTTTGTCCAGCGTCGAAGGTCACGGGTGTGACGTCGGTAGAGCCCGTTCTCGGGCAGCTCGATCCGGTCGTCATTCGCTGCCACCAGCGCATCTGCTGCCTCGACCGTTTCAGCGCGCGTGTCGACATCGGGGCCGTAAGCGAGGCGGCGGTAGTATTCGAGCCATACTTTGCGCGGGTTCAGGCTGCGCGCGCGGGCGGCTGCGGCGACGGTGCCTGCTGCACCGCGTAGACCGGCAAGCACAGGTTGCGGAGCGGGCAGGGCGGTCGAGATGGCGCTGACATGCACGTCGACATTCGGAGAGGCTGCGCGGATGTGCTTGGCCGCCTCCAGTGCAATCACGGCCCCGGTGGAATGCCCGATGAGGTCGATACGTCTCAGATCGTGGGTCTGTACAAGGCGTGCGATTCTGGCGGCGGCGCGGTCCAGAATGATGCTTTCCTCTTTTGGGCGCCCGTCAAAGCCGGGCAGGCGGAAGTAAGCCACGGCCCGCTTGGATGTCTTCATCCGGTCGATGGGGCGCAGCACGCGGACGGACGTCAGCGCACCGGGAATGCCGATCACGACGCTGTCGGCCTGTGCCAGCTCATTGCTGTCGTAGAGCAAGGGATCGGAGGGTGGTATGGTCTGCTGTGCGGCGCAGGCCGTCAACCACAGGCTCGCGACAAGGACCCGGAAGCACCTCATCCCAGTAGCGAGAAGTGGTGACGTTTCACGGTGATCCCACGGTCGGTCAGTACGGTTTCCAACGTGTCGGCGGATGGGGTCGCCTCGAGCGGGACGCGGACCTTGCGCCCCGATGTCAGCACCGCACTGGTCCGGACGGAAAAGTCGAGCCGCGTGTCGAGGCGGATATGGTCGATCTTGTCCCAAGCGATCTCTCCCGTGCGCCGCCCGGCAAACCAGCTTAGCCCGCTCGACGCCAGTGCAAGGCCCGCGCTGCGCCCGGAGATCAGGTCGTAGAGCGCGGGCGCTGTGCAGAATGCGATCAGCGCCATCAGGATCAGTGACGCGTCCAGAAGGACGATGGCCGCCAGGATCAACGTCCACACGACCAACAGCGCCACCAGCGTCCGCCGGTTGCGCCCGGTTGTTTCATATTCGTAAGGCGTCATCGCCCGCCCGTCACGTCAAGGGTCGAGCCTGTGACGTAGCTGGCCGCGTCGGAGGCGAGCCATAGGATCGCCCTGGCCACTTCCTCGGCAGATCCTTCGCGACGCATCGGGACCATGTGGGCCAGTTTTTGCGCGCGGCCCGGCTCGCCGCCCTTGGCATGCAATTCGGTGTCGATCAGGCCGGGACGGACGGACATAACACGGATGCCGTCGGGGGCAACCTCGTCCGACAGGCCCTTGGTGAAGGTGTCGATCGCAGCCTTGGATGCAGCGTAGTCAATGTACTGGTTGCCAGAGCCAAGCCGCGCGGCGGCGGACGAGACGTTGATGATGACGCCGCCCGTGCCCTGCGCCTGCATCCGCATCACGGCCTCTTTGGCGACCATCATTGCACCGATCACGTTGACGTTCATCATGCGGGTCAGACGTGCATGGTCTATGTCGGTCAGCTTGGCGGTCTGGTCCACGATGCCCGCATTGTTGATCAACACATCGATACGGCCAAAGGCATCGTCGGTCGCCTGAAAGATGCGGGCGATATCTGCCGGTTCTGCCACGTCGCCCTGCACTGTGATTGCCCTGCCACCCGCCGCCTCGACGGCAGTCTGGGCTGCGGTCGCGCCATCCAGGTCAGACCGGTAGGTCAGGACGAAATCGTAGTCAGCCGCACCAAGGCGGACACATGCCGCGCCGATACCGGCAGAAGCGCCTGTGATCAGGCAGACGGGGCGTTTGGACATGAAATAACCTTTCGAAATCAATCAGTTCAAGGGGGTATCGGATACCAGTGTGGTGCCGGCGCCATAGATGTGGAAACCGTCCAGATCACCTTTGCCCACCTTCGCACCTGCCATCCGCACGGTGGCATAGGCGAGGGTCAGGTGAAACTGTGCATTGGGCAGGGCATACAGCAACGCATAGTCTCGGCCCGTTTGCGCCAATGCGGCCTCTCCGGCGATATGGTCGATCTTGCGCGTCTCGGCCCCGTCAAGGGCTGCGCGATCCAGTTGATCCAGCAGGAACCGCATGTCATGCGCCAGCGCCAGGATTGCGCCCGGATCAGTGTCCATGGGCATCTCGGGCACTTCGTCCCCCATCAGGGGCATGACTGTACGGGCGACATAGCCCAAGGCCACACAAAAGTGCCCGGCCGCGGTGAAGCCGTCCGGGGCCAGCCGTGCTTCAAGCTGTTTTGGATCGTCCAGACAGGCCAGCAATCGCGGCACGGCGTCCGTGAGCCGTTTCAGAGGTGGGATCGTTGCGTCATAAAGGTCCATGGTCGGCTCGGTTTTGAAGGCAGGACCGGAGGCTCTGCCCCCGGACCCCCGAAGTTTACTTGGCAAGATGAAGGAGGATCAGGCCTCCCGAATGCGCGTGATCATCTCTGTTGTGTCGCGGCTCAGGTCGGGGGTTGATGCAATGCGCTCAAGCTCCTTGCCGATCATTGACTGACGGATGGCGTCATAGCGGCGCCACGTCTGGAAGGCGGAGCACATCCGGGCCGTGGTTTGCGGGTTCACCGGATCAAGCTTGATCAACCAGTCGGCCAGCAAGGTGTAGCCCGATCCGTCCTTGGCATGGAAGCCCGCGTGATGGGCGGCAAAGCTGCCCAAGGTTGCGCGGAAACGATTGGGGTTCTTCCAGTTGAAATCGGCATGTTTCGTCAGGGCCTTGGCGGTGTCTGCGGCATCGTCCGGCTTGGCCTCGATCACCTGCAGGCCGAACCACTTATCCATCACCAGACGGTCATGTTTCCACTGCGCTTCGAACTGCGCAAGGGCCGCATCGCCGCGTCCCGCTCGGGTCAGAAAGGCAAGGGCCGCCAATTGTTGGGTCATGTTTGTCGCCGTATCAAACTGCCCCTGCGCGGCATTGCCGCCATCCAGTTCCGTCAAAAGGGCGAGGGCCGCGTTGCCCATGGTGCGGTGACCGGTTTGCTCTGCGTCGGGGGCATAGGGCGCGTTCACCTGATGTGCCGCCAACAGATCGGGCAATGCGTCACTCAATCTCGCGGCAAGGGCCCGGCGATGTGCCTTGCCCGCATCCCAGATCGCATCCGGGTCGGGGGTAATGCCTGCCTCGTGCAAGTCCGCCGCCAGTTGCGACGCACCGGGCATGGCAAGGCAAAGCGCGCGATAGGCGGGATCCTGGGTCTCGTCTGTCAGCAGGTTGGCGACACCGTCGAGCCAGGCCTGGTTCGGTGCCGTGCCATCCGTGATGTTACCCAGAAGTGACGCCTTGCTCAGGTTTCGCGCCGCCTCCCACCGGTTGAAGGGATCGGTATCATGGGCCAACAGGAACGCATGGTCTGGTGTATGGTTCAGTTCAACCGGCGCCGAAAAACCGCGCAGGATTGACGGCACTGGTTTTGCGCCCAACCCCGGAAAGCTGAAGCTTTGCTTGTCCTTTGTCAGCTCCAGCACCTGCGTCGGCAACACCTCATCCCCGTTTCGACCCAGCAGACCGACCGCAATGGGTATGACCTGGGCTTGTGGATCGGGCGTCGCTGAAGACGCAGGCGTATGCTGTGCAAAGGTGAGGGTATAGGTGCCGTTGTCAAAGCTCTCTGACACCGCCACATGCGGCGTGCCGGCCTGCGCGTACCAGCGCTTGAACTGGGTCAGGTCACGCCCGGTTGCATCCTCGAAGACTTGTAGCCAATCCTCGATCGTCGCTGCATCGCCATCATGGCGGTCGAAATACAGGTCGAGGGCCTTTTTATATCCTTCATCGCCCACCAGCGTCTTGAGCATGCGGATCACCTCCGCTCCCTTTTCATAGACGGTGGCCGTGTAGAAGTTATTGATCTCCTGAAAGCTTTCAGGCCGTACCGGGTGGGCGAGCGGCCCCTGATCCTCGGGGAATTGGCGGGCGCGCAGGTCGATCACATCGCTGATGCGTTTCACCGGTTCTGACCGCATGTCGGCGGTGAATTGGCTGTCGCGGAAGACCGTGGGTCCTTCTTTCAGACACAGCTGGAACCAGTCACGGCAGGTAATCCGGTTGCCCGTCCAGTTGTGGAAATATTCATGCGCGATGATTGCCTCGATCCGCTCGAAGTTGCCGTCGGTGGATGTCTCGGGTGAGGCCAGGACAGCCGCGGCGTTGAAGATGTTCAGCCCCTTGTTCTCCATCGCGCCCATGTTGAAATCGTCCACGGCCACGATGTTAAAGACATCGAGATCATAGGCCCGGCCATAGATGTCCTCGTCCCATTTCATCGAGGCCTTTAACGCCTGCATCCCAAAGGCACATTTCCCTTCGTCCCCGAGGCGAACGTAAAGGGCTAGGTCGACGGCGCGTCCCTCCATCGTGGTAAAGCTGTCGCGGTGGGCAACAAGTTCGCCTGCAACCAGCGCGAACAGGTAGGCTGGCTTGGGCCAAGGGTCGTGCCATTCGGCCCACCCCTCACCATACGCTATCGGATTTCCATTTGACAAAAGCACTGGATGCGGTCCGTTGATGCGGACCGAGAAGGTCGACATTACGTCGGGCCGGTCGGGGTAATAGGTGATCTTGCGGAACCCTTCGGCCTCGCACTGGGTGCAGTACATTCCGTTCGATAGGTACAGCCCCTCGAGCGCCGTGTTCGCCGCAGGGTCAATCTGCACCTCCGCTTCCCATGTGAAGGGGACATTGGGCACGTCGCAGGTCAGCCCTTCTTCCGTCAGAGTGGGTTTGACCGGTTCCCCGTCGATCTTGGCGGAGATCAGGGACAGGTTTTCGCCATGTAGAAAGAAGGTCTTGTCGGACGCAGCGGCGTTTGGTGCAAACTTGATGCGTGACGTGACGCGCGTGGCCGAAGGGGCCAGATCAAAGGTCAGGTGCACCTCTTCCACTTTGTAGCCAAAGGGGGTGTAGTCCTTGAGGTAGATTGTCTGAGGGGCTGCGTCGCGCATGGGGTCGCCTTTGTGGTCCGGGGTTGGGCGGACGGTAGGCCGATGGCCGGGCAGCGGCAAGAGTGTCGCGGGCGGGTTGGCAAGGATGTGTTCACTGCTAGCTTTGCACTCATGACAACGGTGGTGTGGTTCAAACGGGATTTGCGGGTGAGAGACCATCCGGCGCTGGCACAGGCGGCGGCGCGGGGGCATGTCATTCCGCTTTATGTGTTCGAGCCGGAATATTGGGCACAGCCCGACGTGTCAGGTCGTCAATTTGATTTTGTGCGTGAGAGCGTCGAGGATTTGGCGCAGGATTTGACGCGCCTCGGTGCACCCCTGGTGGTCCGGATGGGGCGTGTCGTGGACGTGTTGGCGGATCTGCGCGCCGGTGTCGGACTTGACGCGGTGATCAGTCACGAGGAAACAGGCAGCGGCTGGACCTTTGCCCGGGATCGCAAGGTCGCGGCGTGGTGTAAAGACAATGGAGTTTTGTGGGAAGAACTGGCGCAATCTGGTGTGGTGCGTCGTCTGAACGGGCGGGATGGTTGGGCCAAGCAGCGAAATGCGTTCCTGCGTCAACCTCAGATTGGTGTCCCCGTGGGGCTGACGGGACCGCTGTTGGCGTCGGCTGAGGTGCCGCGTCCGATGTCTGACGATTATTGTCCTGAACGCCAGCGGGGTGGGCGGCAGATGGCATTATCCCTTTTGGGTTCGTTCTTGACCGAACGCGGACAAACCTATCGCAAGGACATGTCTTCGCCCGTGACGGGTGAATGGTCCTGTTCACGGCTGTCGCCCTATCTGGCCTTCGGGTGCTTGTCGGAGCGGGAGGCGTCCCAGGCCGCGGCCGCCCGGCAGCGCGAGGTGAAGGGCACCCGGGAAGGGTGGGGCGGATCGCTCAAGTCCTTTCAGGCGCGGCTCGCGTGGCGGGATCATTTCATGCAGAAGCTCGAGGATGAACCGGCGTTGGAACACCGCTGCCTGCATTCGGCCTATGAAGATGTGCGTCCCAAGGTCCCGGATACCCAACGGCTGGCGGCATGGGAAAAGGGCGAAACGGGTATTCCATTCGTTGATGCCTGCATGCGGTATCTTGCGGCCACCGGCTGGATGAACTTTCGGATGCGATCGATGCTGATGGCCGTCGCGTCCTATCATTTGTGGCTGGATTGGCGGGTGACCGGGCTGCACCTGGCACGACAATTCACGGATTTCGAGCCCGGGATCCATTGGCCGCAAAGCCAGATGCAATCGGGTACGACCGGAATGAACACTGTCCGCATCTACAATCCGGTCAAGCAGGGGAAGGATCAGGACCCAACGGGTGTCTTTACAAGGAAATGGTGCCCCGAACTGGCTTCGGTGCCCGACACCTATCTGCAAGAGCCATGGACATGGGAGGGGGCGGGGGAATTGCTGGGCAAAGCCTATCCTGCACCCGTCGTGGACGTTCCGAATGCGGCCCGGCAAGCGCGGGAACGGGTTTGGGCCGTGCGACGTGGCGGAGCGTTTCGCGAGGAAGCCAGGCGGGTGGTGCACAAGCATGCCAGCCGCAAGGACAGCGAGGGCCATTTTGTCGATGACCGAAGTCCAAAGCGGGGCAAGGCAGGGGCATCCCCCGCCAATGACAGCCGCCAGATTGGGTTTGATTTCTGATGGGGCGGATGCGGAAGAAGGTGGATTTGCCCGAGAAAATATGCCGGGTATGCCAGCGTCCGTTTAGTTGGCGGAAGAAGTGGGAAAAGGTCTGGGACGAGGTGAAATACTGCTCGGACCGATGCAGGCGAGAGGCCAAGTGGAAGGCGCAGCAGTAGCGGCGCCGTACTTTGTCCCCGCGAGGACACGCCATACGATCACGTAACGGGATGTTTGCCGGTCTGTGAAAGTCGTTCTGCATCAAAAGGTTGACCTGCCGAGTGTATTGTTTCACGGATTTTGACCGGTCGGGGCGTAATATGCATGTCGAAGGCAGGCGGTTGTCCCGAGCTTTGTGTAAGACACGTGCACACAACACTGTTACGTTGCCCGTGTTGGCACGGTGCGTGTATGATGCGACGGTCGCGTGGCTGATGCGCTATAAGACTGCGATGCCGCAGCGCTGCGTCCTCTTTCCCGGCGCTTGCTCGAAGTGGTCGTCAGCGTGCCGCCGACATCAAGGATCATGTGGTGCTGCACTGTCGGTACGTAAGGCGTGTCGCGACTTTTTGACTTGGCTGCTGAATCCTTGGAAAACAGGCGGGAGCCCTTTGAACGATTTAAGCCGAACCCCAAGTCCATATCGTTCTGTGCCCGCACTGCGGGACGAAACTCCAATTCGCTGCGGTTGCGCGAAGTTCGGCTTCGAGAGCGGTGACAATGGGTCAGTGCTGGCCTACTAACGAACAGCGGTCCAAGTTTTGCATAGAGGAGTATGTTTGATGATTGCCTATGTCACGGTCGGCGCAGATGACATGGTAAGCGCAGAACGCTTCTATTCTGCCTTCCTACTGGCCCTCGGCTATAGCCTCGAAAAGTACCATGGAGACTTGAGCTACATCCCACCGGCACAACCAGGTCACAAACCGACCTCGCCCGATTTCTACGTAAAATCTCCTTTCGACGGCGGTCCTACATCGGCTGGCAACGGTTGCATGGTGGCATTTGAGGCAAGCAGTCAAATCCAAGTTCGCGAACTTCACGCGGCAGCCCTTGCTGCTGGTGGGGCTGACGAGGGTCAGCCGGGCTTTCGTGCTTCATACGGATCTCATTTCTACGTTGGTTATCTTCGCGATCCTCACGGAAACAAGGTTGCTTTGTTCTGCGACAATCCAGACGAACCTGGGCGCGACAATTGAAACCAAACGATTGCTGACATTCGTGCAGCTCGCAGCATCAGTGGCTCCGGGCTCAAAGCGGTTGTCCACCAAAGGGCGAGCGCTTTTCTAATGATCAACACTGTGCGATTGCTTCCTGTATGAGCAGATCGAAAATCATTGTCTATTTCGCAGCGGTCGCATTTGCCACAATAGGTAACTATGCGTCTTCAGCCGCCAAAAATGCGGTGCCATTGGAACGATTGTTCGAGCTGTGTGAGGCGTATGTGCTCGACGACCCCACAATTGAAGAACTGACAACCTATGTTCGCGACGAAAAGTATCCCGCGATCTCTTACGGGGAAGTCAATAGCGACGCCGGTTTAGTGACGGTCAAAGTTGAAGCTGATGTCAAAAGATGCTGGGTCATGGGCGCCAAATTCACCGACACCAAGCGTATCACGACGATTTCCTGGGTTGACGCCAAAGACAGATCGATCAGTTGGCTGGACAAAAGAGTTGCTGACGCAACCGCTGATGGCTTTGTGCCACTTGATGTCCTTCGATTGGATGAGGGGGTATCTGTATCTTTCTGCATCGGCAAACTGTTGTCGCACAAGATAGCGACATCGTCGGGCGGCACTGATGATGAGGACAGAGCAATGCTCTTCTCATCAGCCATTGAAGGCTATGAATGGCGGGAATGCGCGGCCTGAACAGCCCAAAAACTGCGGCTGAACTGTCTCACTCATCAAGTTAGTGCATGTCGGACTTGGGCTCAAACCAGACCTCCGGCACCAAGATACGCCTACCGCAACACACTCGCCAGAAACTGCCGCGTCCGCTCTCTTTCTGGGGCGGAGAAAATCCTGCCCGGCGCACCTTCCTCCGCCACGACGCCCTGATCCATGAAGACCACCCGATCCGCGACCTCGCGGGCAAAGGCCATTTCGTGCGTCGCCAGCACCATCGTCATCCCGTCATCGCGCAGTTTCCGCAGCACATCCAGAGGTGGTCGCGGAATTTCGGACCGGTCGTTAAGGTGGATCGCATGATGAAAGTGACGATCCAGAATGAAGAAAC
>NZ_CANNGP010000018.1 GCF_947504105.1 uncultured Tateyamaria sp. | reverse complement strand
GATGTCATCTCGTCTCATGCCCCAACATGACACTCCGAACCGACAATGGGAATCCTATGTCAGACGGGGAACACTAGCGCCTCAGGCGCTCACAGTACAGTTACAGGGTTGGGAACACCATGGCACATTTGGTTGACGTTCATGTCGGCAAGCGTATCCGACAGCGCAGGTGGCTTATCGGGATGACCCAGCAAAAGCTGGCTGACATGGTCGGTATCAAGTTTCAGCAAATCCAGAAGTACGAGACCGGTGCAAATCGCGTGAGTGCGTCCCGCCTTTGGGATATTGGAGAAGCGATGGGTGTGCCCGCGGCCTTCTTCTTTGAAGGGCTTAAGGAAGATGCAAGCCAGTCCGCTCCGACGGGCAACGTGCCAGCTGACATGCTCAGCGACAAGGAAGCGATGGAATTGGTGCGGACATACTATGCCATTCCCGAAACGCAACGCCGCCGTCTATTCGAATTGGCGCGGGTCTTGAGCGACGTCGCCTGATCCCTTGATCTGCAGTCTGGACTTGCGTCACGGGTGCCACTCTGGCACCCGATTGGCATGAGCAGTCTTATTTCTGACCTGACCCATGTGGCGCATGCCATGGCTGACGCGGCCCGCGCAGCTATTCTGCCGCACTTTCGCGCCCCCGACCTGGATGACGAGAACAAGGCGTCTGACGGATACGACCCGGTGACCATTGCGGACCGGGCAGCCGAACAGGTGATGCGCGCGGTGTTGGCAGCCATGCGCCCGGACGATGCAATTCTGGGCGAAGAGTTTGGCGCACAATCAGGGACGAGTGGGCTGACTTGGGTGTTGGACCCGATCGACGGCACACGCGGTTTCGTGTCTGGTACACCCACATGGGGTGTCCTGATCGCGGTCGGCGGTGCCGATGGGCCTATGCTCGGCATGATCGATCAGCCCTATATTCAGGAGCGGTTCTGGGGCGCGGAAGGCAGTGCATGGATGCGCGGCCCGTTGGGTGAGCACACCCTTGCAACACGCAAGCCGCGCCCATTGGCCGACGCGGTGCTGTTCACGACCTTTCCCGAAGTGGGCACCGCAGCCGAGCGTGCCGGCTTCGAAGCGGTGGCGTACCATGTCAAATTGGTGCGCTATGGGATGGATTGCTACGCTTATGCCCTCCTGGCGGCCGGTCAGATCGATCTGGTGATCGAGGCGGGGCTGAACAGCTATGATATTCAGGCCCCCATTGGTCTTATTGAGGCGGCAGGGGGGATCGTCACGGATTGGTCTGGTCAGCCTGTGCATGATGGCGGGCGCGTCGTTGCGGCGTCCCATCCTGATATCCACCGCGCGGCGCTGGACATTCTTGCGGGGCATCTGTGACGGCCACCCTGATCCGGCGCGCGGCCTATGCCGTGACGATGGATGACGACCGTCGCGTTCTGCGCGATGTCGATGTGTTGCTGCAGGACGGGCAGGTGGCCGGGATCGGGCATGGGCTGGAGGCGGCCGCAGAGGTTGTGGACGGTTCGGGTTGCGTAGTGACACCGGGGTTGGTCAATACGCACCACCACCTTTACCAGACGCTGACGCGCGCTGTGCCGCAGGCGCAGGACGCGCTTCTGTTCGGTTGGTTGCAGGTCCTCTATCCCATATGGGCGCGCTTCACACCTGACCACATGTTCACGTCGGCGCAGATCGGGTTGGCCGAATTGGCGCTGTCCGGCTGCACGTTGTCGTCCGATCATTTGTACCTTTACCCCAATGGGGTCCGGCTCGAAGACACAATCGCGGCGGCTCAGGAGGTCGGGTTGCGTTTTCATCCCACACGCGGCGCCATGAGCATTGGTGAGAGTGCCGGTGGGTTGCCGCCGGATATGCTCGTCGAGGATGAAGCCGCGATACTGGACGATATGGTGCGGGTGATCGACAGCTTTCACGACTCCGCGCCGGGGTCCATGTGCCGGGTGGGCGTGGCGCCGTGTTCGCCTTTCTCGGTCAGTCGCGAGTTGATGCGCGATGCGGCGCTGTTGGCGCGTGACAAGGGCGTGATGATGCACACCCATCTGGCCGAGAATGACGAGGATATCGCCTATTCTCTCGCACAATTTGGGTGTCGACCCGGGCAGTATGCTGAGGATCTGGGCTGGGTTGGGCCTGATGTATGGCATGCCCATTGCGTGAAGTTGGATGCGGAAGAGGTTGACCTGTTTGCCCGGACGGGCACCGGGGTTGCGCATTGCCCCTGTTCGAACTGTCGCCTCGGCTCTGGCATTGCGCCATTGCGGGCCATGCGCGACGCGGGCGTGCCCGTGGGTCTGGGTGTTGATGGATCGGCCAGCAACGATGCGGGCAATCTGGTGGCTGAGGCGCGGCAGGCGATGTTGTTGCAACGGGTGGCACAGGGTGCGGATGCGATGAGCGCGCAGGAGGCACTGGAGATTGCGACGCGGGGCGGGGCCGACATTCTGGGACGGCCTGAGTGCGGGCGGCTGCAGGTTGGGTGTCGCGCGGACGTGGCCATCTGGGATGTCAGCGGGATCGAAGCAGCGGGCAGTTGGGACCCGGCGGCTTTGCTGCTGGCCGGGCCAACGACGGTGCGTGATCTGTTTGTTGAAGGGCGACAGGTTGTGCGGGATGGTCAGATGACGACGATTGATCTGTCACAGGTCATCGCGCGGCAGAATGAGATGGCCCGAAACCTGAGCGCCACCTTATGAAACATGTTTTGCTGTTCATTGCCCTGATCCTGATGGCTGCCGCCGCAGCTGCCGATCCGACAGCGCTGGCCGCCATCAACGCCGAGCGTGACGCCCAAAACCGCGCGCCACTTATCTATGACAGCACGCTTGAGGCCGCGGCCCGTGCACATGCACAAGACATGGCGACCGCTGGTTTCTTTGCGCATACAGGTTCGGATGGATCAGACATTGGTCAGCGGTTGGATCGTGTCGGCTATCGCTATTGCTTTGGCGCGGAGAACATTGCTGCGGGTCAATGCAGTTTGGCCGAGGTGATGACGTCATGGATGGGGTCACGCGGGCACCGGCGCAACATCCTGCATCGCAAAGCGCAGGCAGTCGGCCTGGCCCGCGGACCGGGCAACCTGTGGGTTATGGTGCTGGCAGCGCCCTGCTAGCTGCGGCGCGTGCCGCCCACCCAGACATCCGCGATAGCGCGGTCATCGCCCATCATGAGCGTCGGGAACACTGCGTCCCAAATGCTCTCGGCCCGTGTATGACGCTGCGCAATGGCTGGGGTTGAGGCGAGGTCGAGGATACACAGGTCACCTGCCAGTCCGGGGGAGATACTGCCAATCTCGTCCGTGCGGTGCAGCACGCGGGCCGATCCTGCTGTCGCCAGCCACAGAAGCTGTGCAGCATGCACGGCGGTGCCGCGCAACTGTGCGATCTCATATGCAGCGGCCATGGACCGCAGCATTGAGAAGGATGAACCACCGCCTGTGTCCGTCGCGAGGCCCGTGCGCACGCCGCCAGAGGCAAGGCCCATGAGATCGAACAGGCCTGAGCCGATAAAGGTGTTGGACGTCGGGCAATGGACGAGGCCTGCCCCCACCTCGCGCAGTCGGTCGGTCTCACGCGTCTCAAGATGGATCGCGTGACCGTAGAGGCCACGTTCGCCCAAAAGCCCGTGCTGTTCGTAGGTATCGAGGTAGTCGCGCGCCTGCGGGTAGAGGCCACGAACCCATTCGATCTCGTCCACCTGTTCGCTCAGATGGGTTTGCATCAACGCGTCGGGGTTTTCGGCCCACAAGGCGCCGAGGGCTGCCAGCTGATCCTCAGTCGAGGTGGGAGAGAAGCGCGGTGTGATCGCATAGCGGGCGCGGCTCTGGCCATGCCATTTCTGCAGCAATGCCTTGCTGTCGTCATAGGCCGCTTGTGCCGTATCCCGCAGTCCGTCCGGGGCATTGCGGTCCATGCAGGTCTTGCCCGCGACCACGGCCATATTGCGCGCGGCGGCAGCGGTGAACAGGGCGTCGACGCTTTCGGGGTGGATCGTGCAGAAGCTCGCGACCGATGTTGTACCGTGATCAAGCAGCAGGTCCAGATAGCGATCCGCTGTTTCATTGGCATAGGTGGCGTCGCCAAACCGCATTTCTTCGGGGAACGTATAGGTGTTCAGCCAATCGATCAGGCGCTTGCCCCATGATGCGATGATGGCCGTTTGTGGATAGTGCGCGTGGGCGTCGATGAAACCGGGGCAGATCAGGTGACCGGGATAGTCATGGCGTGTTGCCTGTGCGCCTTGCGTCAGTGCCGCGCTGCCAATGGCGGCAATCTTGTCACCTTCAATCAGGACGGCGCTGTCTTCGAGAACGTGGACGGCTTCATGCCATGGTCGGATGAACGGGTCGCCGTCAAAGGTCAGCACATGGCCGGTCAAAAGATATGCATCTGTCATGGCTGCCTTATGCCGGGGGCGTGCTGAGGGCGCAAAGCGAAATCCGGGCCATTGTCAGCACAAGGGCCGCGCCCTATGGTCGCCCACGACGCGACGGAAAGGGAGACGCACGCCATGTCAGATCAGACCGACGTGATCGATCCCACGACCGACGAGAACGCCTATGTCCTTGAACGCAAGGATGTTTCTGCGATCCTATATGCCGTTGATATCGAGGACCGCAACCAGCTGACCAAGTTGATGGAGCCGCTGCACGCAGCGGACATCGCCGACCTTCTGGAGCAGATCAACGCCTTTGACCGGTCGCGCCTGATCCGGCTGTATGACCGCGAGTTCGATGGCGACATCTTATGCGAACTGGACGAGTCGATCCGGGAAGAGGTGATCGCCGTCCTGAGGCCCACCGTTCTTGCGGATGCCGTGCGCGATCTGGACAGTGATGACGTGGTTGACCTGATCGAAGATCTGGACGACGCGCAGCAGGAACAAATTCTGGATGTGCTGGAAGACACGGACCGGGCGCTGGTCGAACAGTCGCTCGCTTTTCCCGAATACTCCGCCGGCCGCCTCATGCAGCGCGAGGTTGTCATGGCGCCCGAGCATTGGACCGTGGGCGAGGCCATCGATCGGTTGCGCAGTGCGAACGAAGAGGAATTGCCCAAGCAGTTCTATCACATCGTGCTGATTGACCCGCGCCTACATCCGGTGGGCAATGTGACCCTCGGCAAGTTGATGCGGTCGCGTCGGGAGGTGCCACTGGCCGATCTGGTCGAAGACTCCTTTCAGGTGATCCCGGCCAGTCAGGATGAAAGCGACGTGGCTTATGCTTTTAACCAGTATCACTTGATCTCGGCCCCGGTTGTCGATGACGAGGGGCGGCTGGTTGGTTTGATCACGATCGACGATGCGATGGCCGTGCTGGATGAAGAGCACGAGGAGGACATCCTGCGGCTGGCGGGTGTGGGTGAGGAATCCGCCTTGTCGGACCGGGTGCGCGAGACCACGAAACGGCGCATCCCTTGGTTGGCCGTGAACCTTGTCACGTCGATCCTTGCGTCGATGGTCATCGCCCAGTTCGAGATGGCGATTGCCCAGATCGTAGCGCTGGCAGTGTTGATGCCGATTGTGGCTTCCATGGGTGGGAATGCGGGCACGCAATCGCTGACGGTGGCGGTGCGGGCCATTGCCACAAAGGACTTGACCGGCGCGAACGTGTGGCGCGTGATCCGACGCGAGGTGCTGGTGGGGTTGATCAACGGCGCTGTTTTTGCCGTTGTGATGGGGATTGTCGGGGTGATCTGGTTCGGCTCACCTGCGCTGGGCTATGTGATTGCAGCGGCCATGGTGGTGAACATGGTGGTGGCGGGTCTGGCCGGAACCGGCATTCCGATCGTCCTGGACCGCGTGGGTATCGATCCGGCGTTGGCATCGGGTGCGTTCGTGACCACCGTGACGGACGTGGTCGGGTTCTTTGCCTTCCTTGGGCTTGCTGCCTTGGTGTTGTTGTGACGGGGTCGGACGCTGTTTGCCTGCGGCAAAGACGCTCCGCCCGCCGTCCCGAAGGAGGCCCTTCATGTCGTTGAGCGAGGACAAGGCCTTGATCCGGAAACAGGCTTTTGCTGTGCGCAAGGCGGCCTTTGATCTGGATGCCGGGGGGGCGTCGGGCCTGTTATCATCCGTGTTGGCGGGGTATCGTGGAGTGCCTGTGTCCGGTTACATGCCGATCCGGTCCGAGATTGACCCGCTGCCCGCGATGGCGGAGGCGGCTGCGCATGGATCAGTGGCTGTGCCGGTTATTCGGGGCGCGGGACTGCCGTTGGTGTTTTCACGATGGACGCCGGGTTGTGCCATGACGGAGGGGCCGTTCGGGGCACAGATCCCTGCGGTCGAAGACATGTTTGAGCCTGAGATTGTCATTGTGCCTTTGGTGGCCTTTACCCGTGCTGGCGGGCGGTTGGGATATGGCGGCGGGTTCTATGATCGCACACTTGAAGGGTTGCGCGCGACGCGGGCAACCCTTGCTATCGGTTTCGCCTATGGTGCGCAGGAAATGGCAAACTTGCCATTGGAGCCTACGGACCAAATGCTCGACATGATCGTGACGGAGACGGAAGTGATTGAGGTGGAGAGGGGGCCAGCCCCCCGGCGCTGACGCGCCGCCCCCCGGGATTTTTTGGAAACAGGGAATGGGACAGGTGGTGTCTTTGGACTTGCCGTTCTGCCATATGGAGGCATATGGGGCCGTATGAATTTGCTTTTCTTGGGTGACGTCATGGGCCGGGCTGGCCGACAGGCGATCACCGACCATCTGCCGCGCTTGCGCACCGACTGGAACCTCGATTTTGTCGTGGTGAACGGAGAGAACGCGACCTCTGGCATGGGCCTATCCGGTGCGCATGCCAAGGTGCTGCTTGAGGCCGGGGCGGATTGCGTGACCCTGGGCGATCATGCCTTTGACCAGAAGGACATGTTGCGGTTCATCGAGGAAGAGCCGCGCATCATCCGACCCCTCAACTTCTCCAAGGCGGCACCGGGCAAGGGCGCGCGCCTGTTCACGGCGCGGAACGGAAAGAAGGTGCTGGTGGCGCAGGCCCTGGGCCAGGTGTTCATGAAGCGCCCCTTTGATGATCCTTTTTCAGCGCTCGAGACCGTTTTCCGCACCCATCCGCTGGGCGGGCAGGCAGACGCGATCATCGTGGATTTCCATTGCGAGGCAACGTCCGAGAAAATGGCGATGGGCCATTGGTGCGACGGGCGGGCGAGCCTGATGGTCGGCACCCATACGCATGTGCCCACCGCCGATGCCATGATCCTGTCCAAGGGCTGCGCCTATCTGACTGATGCGGGCATGTGTGGCGATTACAATTCGGTCATTGGCATGCAACGCGACGAGCCGCTGCGCCGTTTCATCACTGGCATGCCCAAGGAACGGTTTCAGCCTGCGCTGGGTCCGGCGACCCTGTCGGGTGTGTATGTCGAAACCGGGAATGATGGCCGGGCTACGCGCATCGAAATGGTGCGCGAGGGTGGTTTGCTGCAAACCAGCGGTCCATGACACGCGAAGCTGCGCTGGGCTTTACCGCCGTCCTGATCCTGTTAGGGGCAGGGTGGGGCCTGACCATGCCGCTGACCAAGATCGCGGTGAGCACCGGTTATCAGCATTTTGGCCTCTTGTTCTGGCAATTGGCGATTGGCGTCGTGGTCATGACGATGCTGGGGTTGCTGCGTGGTGTGCGGCTGCCGTGGGGCCGCGCGCATCTTCGCGTCTATCTTGTCATTGCTCTCATTGGATCCGTGTTGCCGAACTCGGCCAGCTACCAGGCTGCGGTGCACCTGCCATCGGGTATCATGTCGATCCTGCTGTCGATGATTCCGATCTGGGCCTTTCCCATCGCGCTGACCCTTGGCTTGGATCGGTTTGAATGGCGGCGTTTTGCCGGATTGTTGATCGGTTTGACAGCTGTGCTTGCGATCGTGCTGCCCAACGCCGCGATGACCGGTGCGATCCCTGTCATTTGGGTGGGAGTAGGGCTGATCGCAGGTCTGTTTTACGCGTTCGAGGGCAACTATGTCGCGCGCTGGGGCACTGCGGGCCTCGACGCCATACAGGTTTTGTGGGGTGCGTCTATTGTCGGTGCCATCATCGCCTTGCCGCTGGCCCTGTTCAGCGGGCAGTGGATTGATCCGCGCGCACCCTTTGCAGCCCCAGACGTCGCGCTTGTCATCAGTGCGACGACGCATGTGCTGGTCTACGCCGGATATGTCTGGCTGGTGGGGCGCGCCGGACCCGTCTTTGCCGTTCAGGTGAGCTTTCTCGTGACGCTTTTCGGCGTGTTCTGGGCGTGCTTGATCCTTGGCGAAGCCTATGCCCCGACAGTGTGGCGCGCGCTCGCTTTGATGATGGCGGGCATGTTTCTGGTCCAACCAAGTCGCGCACGGGTTGCAGAGGCCGGTCCCTTGGGGGACAGTGCGCGCTGACATGCGCATGAACAGGGGCCGTGCCTATGGGGCTGATCGAGCTTTCGCAAACAGGCAATGCCATCCTGACACTGGTGGTCGTCGGCGTGATGTTCGTGCTGTTTCTGCGCGAAGTCTTTCCGACCGAGGTGGTTGCCATTGGCGGGGCGTCCCTGATGCTGGCAACGGGCGCGCTCCCCTACGATGACGCCCTTGCAGTGCTGTCGAACCCCGCACCTTGGACCATTGCGTCCATGTTCATCATCATGGGTGCGCTTGTGCGCACGGGTGCGCTTGATGCTTTTACGGGGCTTGCCGATCGGAAGGCCCGCACCAACCCGGCGATTGCCGTCGTCCTGTTGATGGCCTTTGTGATCCTCAGTTCGGCCATCGTGTCGAACACGCCTGTTGTGGTGGTCATGATCCCGGTGATTATTCAACTGGCCAAGACCATGGGGCTGAGGCCGTCGAAGATGCTAATTCCGCTCAGCTATGCAGCGATATTGGGCGGTACGCTTACCCTGATCGGGACCTCGACCAACCTGCTGGTGGACGGTGTTGCGCGGACCCAGGGCATGGAACCCTTTACCATCTTCGAAGTGACCCCACTGGGCATCATCCTTGTGATCTGGGGGATGATTTATTTACGCTTTTTCGGACCAATGCTGCTGCCGGATCGGGACAGCATGGCGGGGCTGCTGAGTGACCGCAGCCGCATGAAGTTCTTTACCGAGGCGGTGATCCCGCCGGACTCCAATCTTGTGGGGCGCGAGGTCACTGGCGTGCAGCTCTTCAAGCGTGACGGGGTGCGTCTGGTTGATGTGATCCGTAGGGACGAATCCTTGCGTCGCAACATGCAGGGGGTGGAGTTGCAGGTCGGAGATCGCGTGGTTCTGCGGACGCAGATGACCGAGCTTCTGAGTCTGCAACGCAACAAGGAACTCAAGCGCATTGATCAGGTTGGTGCGGTCGAAACAACAACGGTTGAGGTGCTGATTACCCCCGGCTGCAGAATGGTGGGTCGGTCGTTGGGGGCATTGCGTTTGCGCCGTCGCTACGGGGTCTATCCCTTGGCCGTTCATCGCCGGAACCAGAACATCGGGCGGCAGCTGGATGAATTGGTGGTCAAAGTGGGCGACACGCTGTTGCTGGAAGGGGCGCCCGAAGACATTCAGCGTCTGGCGGCAGACATGGACATGGTGGATGTCTCCAAACCCTCGCAGCGCGAGTTTCGGCGGAGCCATGCGCCCATCGCGCTGCTGGCCTTGCTGGGTATCGTCGTGCTTGCCGCGTTTGGTGTCGCTCCGATCCTGATGTTGTCCGTGTTGGCCGTGGCCGTGGTTTTGATCACCCGTTGTATTGACGCGGACGAGGCATTTTCCTTTGTCGATGGCCGCTTGCTGGCGCTGATATTTTCAATGCTTGCGATTGGGGCTGCGTTGGAAGCGACCGGTGCTGTGTCCTTGATCGTGGATGCCATTGCGCCGGGGTTGATGGTCTTGCCACCGTTTCTGATTGTTTGGGCGGTGTATTTACTGACATCGGTTCTGACAGAACTGGTCAGTAACAATGCTGTGGCCGTTGTGGTGACACCCATCGCCATAGGTTTGGCCTCGGCCCTTGGGATCGACGCGCGACCGTTGGTCGTGGCGGTGATGGTTGCGGCATCCGCGTCGTTCGCCACACCCATTGGCTACCAGACAAACATGCTGGTCTACGGACCCGGCGGCTACAAATTCACGGATTTCATGCGTGTGGGAATACCGCTGAACCTGAGCGTCGGGCTTTTGGCTTCAGCCGTCATCCCCTTTATCTGGCCGCTGTAATGGCAAGAGACCGTTAACAAAGCGGTGCTATGCCAATGGGCAGTCAACCCAAGCATACGCCATGTCCGATCTTCGACGCGCCTCACATCTCATCACACCCGCTTACGAGGACAACGGCTTGTTCCGATCGCCCGTGCGACGGATCACCGTGGGGCTTGTGCCGCAGATCCATCGCAACAATCGTCAGGATCTGGTGGTGCGTGGGTTTGTACGGGACGGGGCGGCTATTCAGGTGCTATTTGCCGGGCGGCGCACCAAACAGGCCCAGGGGCTTGAGGCGCGGCTTAAGTCGATGCTGTTTCAGGCGCGCTCCAAGACCGCTGGCTGGCGCGACGAAAGCACCGACACCATTCAGCTGCCCCTGCGGATCGAAGGGGTCTGGCGATCACGCTTTTCGCGCGACGCGTGGGGCTGCGAAACGCGCTATTTCCAACTGATTGCCGCCCGCTGGGCCATGTTTGATGACGCTGGCGTTGCGCATCTCTTTGGCGAAGCGCCGGTGCATTTACACCCCGCGCACAGGGCAAGGGTTGGTGGGCCGTCAGGCGATTGACTGCGACCTACCGGCGTTGCGACCCGAGAAAATGCAACCGCCAAGGAACGTGCCTTCAAGTGCGTTGTAGCCGTGATAGCCGCCACCGCCAAAGCCCGCCACTTCACCCGCAGCGAACAGGCCTGGCACGGGCTGCCCATCGGCCCCGATCATCTGGCTTTCGAGCGTTGTATGCAGCCCACCCAGCGTCTTGCGCGTCAGAACGTGCAGTTTGACGGCGATCAGGGGACCATTGGCCGGATCAAGGAACTTGTGTGGTTTGGCGGTGCGTAGCAGACGGTCGCCGCGATAGTTCCGCGCCGCATGGATCGCCATCATTTGCGCGTCCTTGGAAAACGGGTTGTCGATCTGCGCATCCCGCGCCTCGATCTGGCCGCGCAGTTTTGCTTCGTCGATCAGGTTGCCGCCCGCGACTTGGTTCATACCGCGCACAAGGGTGCCAAGGTCATTGGCGACAACGAAATCCTCGCCGCGTTCCTTGAACGCCTCGACCTGAGCGGTCGCGTTCTTGCCGGACAGCACGCGTTGCTTGATCACCTCCGACCATTTCTTGGACGTCAGGTCCGGGTTCTGTTCGGACCCTGACAGCGCGAACTCTTTCTTGATGATTTTCTGGGTCAGCACGAACCAGCTGTAGTCGTAGCCTGTCGCCAGAATATCGCGCAGGGTCGACATGCTGTCGAAACCGGGCAGGGCAGGGGGTGCGAACCGGTTGCCTTCCGCGTCAAACCACATCGATGAGGGACCGGGTAGAATGCGGATGCCGTGGCTGGGCCAGATCGGATCCCAGTTCTTGACCCCTTCGGTGTAATGCCACATGCGGTCGCCGTTGATGACATGCCCACCTGCGTTCTCGGAAATGCCGATCATGCGGCCGTCCACGTGGGCGGGGACTCCGGCTACCATGTCTTCGGGCGCGGGTCCCAAACGGTCGGTGGGCCACACTTTCCGCACCATGTCGAAATTGCCGCCAATCCCACCCGAAGTGACAATGACCGAGGGTGCGCACAGGGCAAACTCGCCCACCGTATCTCGGTTGGTTTTCTGCCCGCGCTCCGCACCGTCTTCGGCCAGAACTGTGCCGCTCACGCCCTTGGCTGCGCCATTTTCCATGTCGATCCGGTCGACTTGGTGGCGGAAATTGAACTGGATCAGGCCTGCTTTCTCATGCTCTTCGCAACGACGCACGAAGTGTTCGATGATGCCGGGGCCGGTGCCCCACGTGATGTGAAAGCGGGGGACCGAGTTGCCATGTCCGTCGGCGTAGCTGCCGCCCCGTTCGGCCCAGCCCACAATTGGAAACCAGCGCAGGCCCATGGAATGCAGCCAGGGCCGCATCTCTCCGGCCGCAAAGTCGATATAGGCCTCGGCCCATTTGCGGGGCATTGCGTCTTCGTCCCGGTCGAACTGCGCGCTGCCCATCCAGTCGTTCAAGGCCAGTTCGCGGCTGTCGCGGATGCCCATGCGCCGTTGTTCGGGCGTGTCGACCATAAAGAGACCACCGAGGGACCAGAACGCCTGACCACCCAGAAAGCTGCGGGGTTCCTGATCCACGATGATGACCCGCTTGCCCCGGTCGCCCAGCTCGGCAGCGGCGGCCAAACCGGCAAGGCCCGATCCCACGACAATGGCGTCTGCCTGATCCATTGGTCTCTCCCTTAGCGGCTGCGGAACCACGCCACGAACGGCGCAGCGACGATGTACATTGTGATCCCATACACGGCGGAGGGCAAAGCCATGGCGCTGAACCCTTCGGACTGGCCAGAGATCAGGGCGGCTAGAGTGATCCCCAGCGTGGCGTTCTGGATACCTGTTTCAATCGAGATGGTCTTGGACTGGCCCCACGGCAAGGCGCCTGCGCGCGCCAGGACAAGACCCAAGGCCAACAGGAGGGCGTTCAGGATGATCAGGGCCGGGCCCAACGTGCCGAGGTTATCGACGAACAGCTGCCAGTTGCCTGCGAGGGCAGCGAGGACGATGACAACAAACAAGACGGTTGCGATCCGGGTCAGCAGCGGTTCGATGCGCGTGGCAAAGCTGGTGGCGAAGTGGCGGATGAGAACCCCAATCAGAACCGGCAGGGTTGTGATCAGGAACATGGCAATGGCCAGCGACGTGACGGACACGTCGGGCGCAGCGTCACCCATGAAGTGCACGACGGACCATGCTGCCAGCACAGGTACGGTGATGATGCTGAGCAGGCTGATCACGGCGGTCAGAGATACCGACAGGGCGACATCCCCCTTGGCCAGGCGCGAGATCATGTTTGACGTCACCCCGCCGGGGCAGAAACTCAGCAGCATGAATCCCACAGCAATTTCGGGGGCCAGGCCAAAGGCGCGGACGGTGATATAGGTCACCACGGGCAATAGAATGACCTGCGCCACCGCACCGATTGTAAAGGCTTTTGGGGTGCGCAACACACGTCCAAAGTCGCCAAAGGTCAGGCCGATGCCGAGGCTCAGCATGATGATGGCGAGCGACAGTGGCAGCACCACGTTAATCAATATGTCCATAGTCTTTCTCCCTGCGGGACACGTTAGACGCGTGCGTCCGCAGCGTGCAACGTTGACCCTTGGTCAGCCGTTGTCAGGCGTGTGTTCAAAGCGGCCAAAACACGAGGATGGCCGGGATAGATACAACCACCACTATCACTTCGAGCGGCAGGCCGATACGCCAGTAATCGCCGAACTGGTAACCACCAGGGCCAAGGATCAGCGTGTTGTTCTTGTGTCCGATTGGGGTCAGGAAAGCCGACGAGGCTGCGACCGCGACCGCCATCAGGAAGGGGTCGGGGGACACACCGAGGGTCTGCGCCATCTGAATGCCCACGGGGGCAGCCACGATGGTGGTTGCGGTGTTGTTGAGCACGTCCGACAGGCTCATCGTGACCACCATCAGCACTGTCAGGACGGCCCATGCGGGCAGACCTTCGGTCAGATTGACCAGCCACCCTGCGATCAGTTCCGTTCCGCCCGAGCTTTCAAGGGCCGCCCCCAGTGGGATCATGGACCCCAGCAGCACGACGACGGGCCATTCGATATGGGTATAGAGTTCTGACAGGGGCACGATGCGCGACAGCACATAGGCGACCACAATAAGTCCAAGGGCGATGGGCAGGTAGAGCAGGCCAACGCTGGCGGCAGCCACCGCACCGACAAAAAGCCCGATAGCGAGCCAGACCTTGTCATCGGCCGTGACCGACAACCCCCGCTCTGCGAGCGGCAGGCAGCCCAGCCAGTTGGTGACATCATTTCCGGTGTCGCGAGGGACCAGCAGGAGTAGGATATCGCCGGTTCGGATTTCGGTCTGGCGGATCTGCCGGGTTACACGCACACCTGCCCGCGACAAGCCGAGCAGCACGGTATTGTGTCGCCAGGCGAGGCCCACGGATTGCGCGGTGCGGCCCACCAGACGGCTGCTGTCGGTCACGACAACTTCAATAATTTCAACACCTTCTCCTGCGGCATTCAGCTTCTCTTCCCGATCCGCATCTGCCAAGGCAAGGCCGGTGGCGGCGCGGAATTCATCCAGCGCGTCTGGCGTGGCCTCGATCACCAGTACGTCGCCTGCGCGCAGTTCGGAGTTGCGCGCGCGACCGTAGCGGCGCTTGCCGTCGCGCAAGAGGCCAACAAGGGCCACGTCGGCCTTCTCCGCATCCGTTTCTAATTCAGCCAACCGCTTGCCGATATGCTTGCTGTCCTCTGGCACGACCAGTTCGGCGATGTAGCTTCCGATATCCTCGAGTTCGGCGGTGGCATCGGCCCGGGCCGGGATCAGCCGCCATCCGATCAGGGCCACGAAGGCAAGCCCAGCGATGGCAGCAACGCCGCCCACCGGGGCGAAATCGAACATGCGGAAGGGTTCGCCAAGGCTGTCTTCGCGGATGGAGGCGATGATGATGTTGGGCGGTGTTCCGATAAGTGTGACCATGCCGCCGAGGATTGTGGCAAAGCTGAGAGGCATGAGGCTAAGGCCGGGGGAACGCCCGGCTTTTCGGGCGGTCTGGATGTCGACAGGCATGAGCAGGGCGAGTGCTGCGACGTTGTTCATGAAGGCCGAGAGCACGCCGCCGATGGCGCCCATGAGGGTGATATGCGCCCCGAGCGAGCGGCTGGCATCGACGAGGGTGCGGGTGATCAGGAAGACCGCTCCGGAGCGGACCAGGCCAGCGGAGACAACGAGGACCAGAGCGACCACGAGCGTGGCGGGATGGCCGAAGCCCGAGAAGGCATCATCGCTGGGGACCACCCCCAGCACGACGCCCATCATGAGGGCCGAGAAAGCGACGATGTCATAGCGGAAGCGGCCCCAGAGCAGCAGGCCGAAGACGGCGCCGAACAGGGAGAAGAGGATAATCTGGTCTGTGGTCATATCGCGCACGTTAGGGATGCGGGGGCAGGGGTGCCAGTTGTTTCTGAGGGGTGCGATTCGGCGCGTGCATTTACTTTGTTTTCATGGAGATTGACGCCGGAAATTGGGTGTCACCCTGCGTGCAGCATCCGTACACCCCCATCGGGCGGTGGGGCTCAGGTTAACGCAACGTGCGGTGACTCAAAGGCCGCTGCGCGACGCGATTCATGTGTGAATGGGGGCTCTGCCCCCAAAACCCCCGGGATTTTTTAGAAACAGGGAAGCAGGGTGATTATGTGTCGTAACTATATCGGTTTGTTGATTTTGATGGTGCGTTTTGCGGGCTTTGACCAGTCGACCTTTGGGCCTGCGGGGACGATGCCGAGCGGGTTTCTCAGCTCGGATGGAGAGAAGTAGCCGGCTCTGTAGATGTCCGGTTTGACTGTCTCGGCAACGCTGGGCAGGGCGTGGAGCGCGCGGGCGTAGTCCCAGAGTGCGGGATAGTCGCTGAGTTTGGCGAGGTTGCATTTGAACGCGTAGTGGTAGGCCACGTCGAAGCGCGCGAGTGTGGGGAAGAGGCGGAGGTCGGCCTCGGTCAGTTTGTTGCCCACGAGCGTAGGGTGCGCTGAGAGGTGCTGCTCCAGATCGTCCAGTGTTTCAAAGAGGTCCGTGACAGCCGCGTCATACGCCTCTTGCGTGCGGGCGAAACCAGCGCGGTAGACGCCATTGTTGACCTTTGCGTGGATTAGGGAGTTCCAGCGGTCGATGTCGGCCTCGTGTGTTGGCGGGCAGAGGTGGCGGCCGGGGTCGAAGGCCGTGGCCAGCATCCGCACGATGTCGGCGCTTTCGTTCGAGACGATCTGTTGCGTGTCTCTGTCCCAGAGCACTGGCACCGTTATGCGGCCCGTGTAGGTCGGACGCTGGCGGGCGTAGACCTGATGCACCGCTTGTGCGTCTAGTTCGGTGTCGGCGTATTCTCCTTCACTATCAAACACCCAACCCTGATCGGTGCGGCGCGGTTTTGCGATGCTGATGCTGACTGCGTCCTGCAGGCCCAGTACAGCCCGTACCAGAAGCGTGCGGTGCGCCCATGGGCAATTCCACGCGACAAAGAGGTGGTAGCGGCCCGCGTCCGGCGTGAAGGGGCCTTCTGGTGTAATCCAGTCGCGAAGCGTGCTTTTGGCCCGTTCATAAGCCCCGTTTTTCGTGGTGCCGGGGTCGGGGTCTTCGGCTTCGTACACGCCTTCGATCATCACGCCCATTGTCGTCTCCGCCTTGTTTGAAGATAAGCTAGCAGAGTGGGGACGGCGTGCCACGCACGGGCAGGCTGCGTGCGCGCACAAGGTGGCCTTGCCCCGCCCATCGCCGATGTCCTATAGACGCCCGGACCACCGAATTTACGAGACAGGAGGCGCGCATGGCCGGCCACTCAAAATGGGCAAACATCCAGCACCGCAAGGGGCGTCAGGACAAACTGCGCGCCAAGCTGTTTTCGAAACTGTCGAAAGAGATTACCATCGCCGCCAAGATGGGCGACCCCGACCCCGACAAGAACCCGCGCCTGCGTCTGGCCGTGAAAGAGGCCAAGGGGCAGTCGATGCCCAAGGACAATATTGACCGCGCCATCAAGAAGTCGGTTGCGGGCGAGGGCGAGGATTACGAAGAAATCCGCTATGAGGGGTATGGTCCGAACGGCGTGGCTGTCATTGTCGAAGCGATGACCGACAACCGCAACCGGACGGCGTCGACCGTGCGCTCGACCTTTACCAAGAATGGCGGGAACCTGGGTGAGACCGGCAGCGTTGGCTTCATGTTCGAGCGCAAGGGCGCTGTGAGCTATCCGGTTGAGGCGGGCGATGCCGACACCGTCATGATGGCCGCCATCGAAGCCGGGGCTGAGGATGTGGAAAGCACCGAGGACGGGCACGTGATCTGGTGTGCGGATACCGACCTGAACGAAGTGTCCAACGCGTTGGAAGGTGATTTGGGCGAGAGCGAGTCCACCAAGCTGATCTGGCGCCCGACAACCACGACTGAGATGGACCTCGACGGCATGCAGAAGCTGATGAGGCTGATCGATGCGCTGGAAGATGATGATGACGTGCAGAACGTCACGACCAACTTTGAAGCCAGCGACGAGATTATGACACAGTTGGAGGATTGAGGGTTAACCGTGGGTAGCCCTAAGGTTTGTTTTTAAAGGATAATTTTTGGTAACAGGGTGTTTGGTTGTGCCCGTTATTTTTGCGCCTCGCGCAGGCCCGACCACAGGAGGCTTACCCCCATCGCGCTGAAGGCGGCGGCAAAGACGCCTTCGACCCATATGGAGAACCGGACGTAGCCGCGCATTGCTACACCGGTGGAAAATAGCAGTGCGTAAGTTCCGTAGATCACAAGGCCTGAAAATGCGCCGAGCGGGCCAAAGCCCAGCACATGCAGCGCACTCAGACCCTGACCGAACAAGAAGGACGCGACAGCGGCCCACATCAGGGCCGCCTTGGGGTTTGTCAGCACGACAAGCAGACCACGCCGCCAAGCGGATCGGCTATCGAGCATTTGCGCGTCGGGTGTGATCGTTGTGGGTCCATTGCCCCGCAAGGTGGTGCGGGCGGCCTTGATCCCAAGGTAAAGCAGGTAGCTGCCACCCGCGATTTTCAGCACGAGAAGGGAGAGAGGGACCGCCTCGATCAGTGCGCCGAGACCCAAGGCCGTCGCTGCGGACCAGACCAGCATACCTGAAGAAATGCCTGCGACAACGAACAGGGCTGGGTGTCGACCTTGTGCCAGACCTACGGAGGCGACCGCGGCAAGGTTCGGGCCAGGTGAGATTTGCGCGGCGAGAACACCGATCCAAGTCAGGGCATAGATTGTCAGCATAAGGCGCCTTTCTCAGATCCGGTGGCTCGCCCGTAGTATGGAGTATGGGGCGCAGCGGACAAGATCGATATCGGAACTTCACCTGTGCCCTTGCGCGTGTTGTGTGACCGGAGCCTTCTGAAAACGCAAAACGCCGCCCTGTTATCAGAGCGGCGTTTTTCATGTGCCTTGGGGCTGTTTACCCGCGGATCAGAAAAACAGGTGCCGGGCAACCTGGCTCCAGCTTTGGGTGCCATCGGCGTGGGGGGCCGGGGTTTGGCGGCGCAAGCGTCGCATCAGGCCCTTGAGATCATTCAAGCGTGTGCGCGCGGCAGCACCGCCGGCGCGGCTTTGCACCGACAGGATCTTTTCCTGTGTCTGCAGCGCGGCCTCAATCAATTCGAGGTCCTGCTTGGTCAGATCGACGGTATGTGTGTCGTCAAGCATCGGATTTCATCCTTGTTATCGTTGACCAGCATATGGGGGTCTTTAAGTCATACGCCAATCATCAAAGATCAGATCAACGTGATACCTGCGTCAGATGACATATGCTGGCAGTAGTGTGCGGCGCGTCATTGCACGCCAGTCGGACGGATATAGGGAGTGTGCGCCCGGAATGCTCTAGCAAAATGCGCAAAGCAGCTGTGCAAAAAACGTATAGCTCGCGCAGGCTTGTCTTGCGTTCCTAAGATAATCGCCGGTGTGTGCCCTGCGGAGCGGACAATCATCATGCGCCTTTCTCGCCTGAGTTTTTCAGTTGTGCGGCGGTGGGAGTGCTTTTTTCGAGCTGGTGCAGGTGGCGCATCCCGGACCGGATCACCGCGCCGGTGTTTTGGTTGCTTGCGCTTGCCCCTGCTTTTGGCATTGATGCGGGTATGATCGCAGCCCGTTCTCGCCCGCTTGTTGGAATCTTCTGGATGCTGGTGACGGGGCTTTGCTTTGTCGCTGTGACGGCGCTGGTCAAATACATGGGGGATCGCATTCCCCCGGCCGAGGCGGCGTTTCTGCGTTATTTACTGGGCCTTGTGTTTCTGCTGCCCATGCTGCCCGCCTTGCGAGAGGCGCGGTTGACGGCCCGGCAGTGGCGGCTATTTTCCTTGCGGGGTGTTTTTCACACCGGCGGCGTGATCCTGTGGTTCTTTGCCATGACGCGCATTCCCATCGCCGAAGTGACGGCTATGAACTATCTGGCCCCTGTCTATGTCAGCATCGGTGCGGCGCTGTTTCTGGGCGAACGCCTCGCCCTGCGCCGGATCGCGGCCATCGTCGTAGCCCTGATCGGGACGGCGGTAATCCTGCGCCCCGGATTTCGCGAGGTCGCGCCGGGTCACATCGCCATGCTGTTTTGCGCGGTGAGCTTTGCCGGTTCGTACCTGCTGGCCAAGATCATGGCGGACGAGGCGAAACCTGCCGTCGTCGTGGCGATGCTGTCCATCGTGGTGACGATCTGTCTCGCGCCGTTTGCACTGACGAACTGGGTGATGCCGACGGGAGCGGAGTTGGGGCTGCTGTTCCTGGTCGCGTGTTTTGCAACCGCCGGGCACTACACAATGACCATGGCCTTTGCCGCCGCGCCTGTGACAGTGACCCAGCCGGTGACGTTCCTTCAGCTGGTGTGGGCGGTGCTTCTGGGCGCTGTGGTCTTTGCCGAGCCGGTGGATGTCTGGGTGATTTTGGGCGGTGCGCTGATCCTCGCCGCGGTGTCGTTCATCACGTGGCGCGAGGCGGTGTTGAAGCGCCGTCCGATTACCCCGCCGAGCCCTGCCACCAAGCTTTGATTTTTTATTGATTGACGGATCAATAAAAAACCCCCAGTCTGCGGCCCATCTTTTGATGAGGGGGTACTTGTGCCGAAAGTGGGGATGGAGCCGATCCGTCGGGCTGCACTGGTTGAGGCGACGATCGCAGAGATCGGGGCGGCCGGGTCGCTGGATGTGACCGTGGGCCAGATCGCCAAGCGGGCGGGCATGTCAACGGCGCTGGCGCATCACTATTTTGGCGGCAAGCACCAGATATTCCTTGCAGCCATGGGCCAGATCCTTCGTGATTTCAGAGGCGAGGTGGTGGCAGAATTGCAGCAGGCCAACACCCCGCGTGCGCGCGCAGAAGCGCTGATTGCCGCCAGTTTTGCGCCGTCCTGCTTTGCGCCGGCGACGGTAGGGGCGTGGATGACTCTCTATGCCCATGCCACGACCCATCCGGAAACCAACCGTTTGCTGGTGCTGTATCAACGACGTCTGCGAACCAACCTGACCCATGCGTTGCAAGGGATCAGCACGGATCCACGAAATGATGCAGAGATGTTGGGAGCGTTGATCGACGGTCTGTACCTGCGGGCGGCGCTGGCCAAGGATGCCTCGCGGGACACTGCCAAGGCGATCGCGCTTCGGGCACTTGATACCGTGACGGGACGACATCAATGACCAAGCCCAACATCCTGATATTCATGGTAGACCAACTGAACGGTACGCTGTTTCCCGACGGACCTGCCGAATGGTTGCACGCGCCCAACCTCAAGAAACTTGCGGCGCGATCGACCCGGTTCCGCAATGCCTACACCGCGTCGCCCTTGTGTGCGCCGGGGCGGGCCGCGTTCATGTCTGGTCAGTTGCCAAGTGCCACGGGCGTCTATGACAACGCAGCCGAATTTCCATCGTCCACTCCGACCTATGCCCACCATCTGCGCCGCGCAGGCTACCAGACATGCCTGTCTGGCAAGATGCACTTTGTCGGTCCCGACCAACTTCATGGCTTCGAAGAACGTCTGACCACCGATGTCTATCCGCCTGACTTTGGCTGGACGCCGGACTATCGAAAGCCGGGCGAGCGGATCGACTGGTGGTATCACAATATGGGATCGGTTACCGGTGCGGGTGTGGCCGAGATCACCAACCAACTCGAATATGATGACGAGGTTGCCTATCATGCTACGCGCAAGATTTATGATCTGGGGCGCGGCCACGACGCGCGGCCCTGGTGCCTGACTGTCAGCTTCACCCATCCCCACCACCCTTATGTGACGCGCAAGAAGTACTGGGATCTCTATGAAGACTGCGCGCATCTGATGCCCGAGGTTGGTCCGATTCCTTACGAGGATCAGGACGCGCATTCGCAGCGCATTCTGGATGCCAATGATCGCGACAACTTCACCATCTCGGACGAAGATATCCGTCGGTCGCGCCGCGCCTATTTCGCCAATATCTCGTATCTCGATGACAAGATCGGTGAGGTGCTGGAGGCGCTGGAAGGGACACGGCAGGAGGCGATCATCCTGTTTGTGTCCGATCATGGTGACATGCTGGGCGCGCGTGGGCTGTGGTTCAAGATGTCCTTCTATGAAGGGTCGTCGCGGGTGCCTTTGATGATCTCGGCCCCGTCGATGGCACCGGGGCTGGTGACTGATCCCGTGTCGAACATCGATGTGTGTCCGACGCTATGCGATCTGGCGAGCGTCGACATGTCCGAGGTTATGCCGTGGACCGCAGGGCAAAGCCTTGTGCCGCAGGGGCAGGGTATTGAGCGCACCGAACCAGTGGCCATGGAGTATGCGGCCGAGGCGTCCTATGCTCCGATGGTGTCGCTGCGCTATGGCAAGTGGAAGTACAACCGCTGTGTGCTGGACCCTGACCAGCTTTTTGACCTCGACGCTGACCCGCATGAGCTGACCAACCTTGTGGATGTGCCGGCCCATCAAGGCACGCTGACCCAGTTGCAGGCCAAGGCGGATGCGCGTTGGGATCTGGACCGTTTCGACGCAGATGTGCGCGCAAGCCAGGCTCGACGCTGGGTGGTCTACGAAGCGCTGCGCGAAGGCGGCTACTTCCCATGGGATTACCAGCCGCTGCAAAGGGCGTCTGAGCGCTACATGCGCAACCACATGGACTTGAATATTTTGGAAGAAAATCAGCACTTTCCGCGCGGAGAATAAACCATCGCATCATGTTTCCTGGTGCGGAGCGGCGATGGATCAATAAGAGCACCAAAGCCAACGGGTCAACAAGGAGGGACCTTACCTATGTTAACTACGATTATCTCATTCGGTGTGTTGCTGGCCTTTGTGCTGGTGGCATTCATTACCATCAAATACTGGAATGTGCGCCTGACAGGCCCGCAACCCGTAGGCATTTTCGTCTTCATCGCGATCCTGTTTACCTCTGGCCTTGATGTGGGCCTTATCATGTTCCCGATTGCCTTTGACTTCCCTCTTTATGCCGATACGGCGACCGAGCCCGCCTATGCGTTCACGAACCCGCTTGCGCTGGAGTTCGGGTTTTGGGGCTTCCTGATCTGGGCATTCTATTTCCTGACAGCCTTTTACTTCTGTGCGATCGAGCCACGGGTGAAGTTCTTCGAGAATGGCCTCGTCAAGTTGATCAACAACCTGGTCATCATCACGACCTGTGCGTTCACTGGCGCGCTGTTCCTGATCTATATGCCCTATTACATCCCCGAGGTGGGCGATGGTGAAACGGTGATCCCGGCCTTCTACATCATCTGTTTCCTGGTGATCCTGGCGGCGTCCTATTCGTCTACGGACATCAAGTACGTTAAGATCCTGTCTGTCGCTTCGACCTTTGTCTTCTTTGCCCTGATCCTTGGCATGTGGATCAATGCGGGCATGGGTTTTGGTGAGTTCTTGTCCACCAGCAGCAATATCGGCGGCTACTTTGCCAACATCCACAAGTTCATCATCCCGCTGACAGATTATCACGAGTTCTACCTGTTCTGGTGGTTCGCGTGGTCGATCATGATCGGGCAGTTCACCTCGCGTTTCGTGGGCGGTCTGATGACGTGGCAGCTGCTGGCCGCTCTGCTGATCTTCCCATCGATCCCGCTGGGCGTCTGGTTCACGGTGGCTTACTGGTATCACCTGAACGGTATCGACATGACCGGTCTGGTCAACTGGTCGATGACTGTTGTGGGCATCCTGTTCGTGATCAACTCGTTTGACTCGCTGATCCGGCTCTACACCGACAACCTGAACGTCACCGCCGACCGCTTTGGCAAGGTGCAATACGTGCTGGGCAATGCCGCCCTGCTGTTCGTGCTGACACTGCTGTTCCAAAGCCAGTGGCTGCAGATCCAGTGGGTCGGCACCGCCGTTATTGGCATCTATGTGGCGTGCCTTGCATGGGTGTTGATGCGTCGTAACACTCTGGATGACCTGAGCAGCGTGCACGCGGCACCGGCAGAATAGACATCGTTTGGGCGGCGGGCCTGTCCTGCCGCCCCATTCAACACATGAGGATTTGAATGCAAACCCAACCGACAGCGAGCCATTTCATTGGCGGCGAATATGTTGAAGACACGGCTGGCACACCGATTGATGTGATCTATCCGGCGACTGGCGAGGTGATTGGCCGGGTGCATTCCGCGACCTTGGCCATTGTCGATCGGGCGTTGGAGGCTGCACGCGGCGCGCAGGCAGAGTGGGCGGCCATGACCGGGACCGAGCGGGGCCGCATTCTGCGCCGTGCCGCCGACATCATGCGCGAACGCAACCATGAGCTGTCGGTGCTGGAGACCTATGACACCGGCAAGCCGTATCAGGAGACGAGCGTTGCAGATGCGACCTCTGGTGCGGATGCGCTGGAATATTTTGGCGGCATGGCCGCGACCCTGACCGGTGAGCATATCCAGTTGGGTGAGGACTGGGTCTATACCCGTCGCGAACCTTTGGGCGTGTGTGTTGGCATTGGGGCGTGGAACTATCCGACCCAGATTGCGAGCTGGAAGGGCGCGCCTGCGCTGGCTTGCGGCAACACGATGGTGTTCAAGCCTTCGGAAACGACGCCGCTCTGTGCCTTGAAGGTGGCCGAGATCCTGTATGAAGCGGGTGCACCTGCGGGTGTGTACAATGTGGTGCAGGGCCTGGGCGATGTGGGCGCGGCGCTGGTATCTGACGCCCGTGTCGACAAGGTGTCGCTGACCGGTTCGGTGCCGACCGGGCGTAAGGTCTATGCTGCTGCGGCGGCCGAGATGAAGCATGTCACCATGGAGTTGGGGGGCAAGTCCCCGATGATCGTCTTTGACGATGCCGATATTGAGAATGCGGTATCGGGGGCGATCCTTGGCAACTTCTATTCCTCGGGGCAGGTTTGTTCCAACGGGACGCGGGTGTTTGTGCAGAAAGGCATCAAGGAGGCGTTTCTGACCCGACTGGCCGAACGGTTGGGGCAGGCGGTGATTGGCGATCCGCAGGACCCGGACACCAGTTTTGGTCCGATGGTCAGCGCACGCCAGATGGAGATCGTGCAGGGCTATATCTCAAAGGGGCAGGATGAAGGCGCACGGCTGGTCTGCGGAGGCAATCGGCTGCAGCGTGATGGCTTCTTTCTGGAACCCACGGTCTTTGCCGATGTGACCGATGGCATGACCATCGCCCGCGAAGAGATTTTCGGCCCCGTGATGGCGGTTCTGGATTTCGAGGACGAGGCCGATGTGATGGTGCGCGCCAATGACACCGAGTTTGGTCTGGCGGCAGGCGTCTTTACCCGTGATCTGGCGCGCGCGCACCGTGTGGCTGCCGGGTTCGAGGCGGGCACCTGTTACATCAACACGTATAATGACGCGCCGGTCGAGGCCCCCTTTGGCGGGGTGAAGGCTTCGGGTGTGGGGCGTGAGAATTCGAAAGCGGCGATTGAGCATTATAGCCAGGTGAAATCCGTCTATGTGCGCATGGGTGATCTGGAGGCTCCGTTTTGAGAACGCCCTTTTTCGGCAAGCCGCCCACCCACCCCGTCTCGCCGAAAAAGGACGGATAGTGGGATGATCTGGGCGTGCGTGTTTATGTGAAGGACTTTTGCTGAGAGGTGCTTGAGGGCGCAATCTGCGCCGCAAGACACCTGTTCGATGATGAGATGCGATTCTCCGATGCCTCAAGGACAAGCCGCGCGCATGCGCGGCGCTGCGCATCCTTGACCCACCGCGGAATCACGGAAGGTGAGATATGGAAGCAGATTATGTCATTGTAGGTGCGGGGTCGGCCGGCTGCGCTGTGGCCTATCGGCTGGCGGAGGCCGGAAAATCGGTGCTTGTGATCGAGCATGGTGGTACAGATGCCGGGCCGTTTATCCAGATGCCTGCGGCGCTGTCTTATCCGATGAACATGAAGCGGTACGATTGGGGCTACAAATCCGAACCGGAGCCGCATTTGGGGGGACGCCAGTTGGTCTGTCCGCGGGGTAAGGTTGTGGGTGGATCGTCGTCCATCAACGGCATGGTCTATGTGCGGGGTCACGCCATGGACTACGATCATTGGGCTGACAGCGGGGCCGATGGCTGGGGCTATGCCGACGTGCTGCCGTATTTCAAGCGCATGGAAAGCTGGGATGGCAACGGTCATGGCGGTGATCCGGGATGGCGCGGCACCGACGGGCCGATGCATGTCACGCGGGGGCCACGCAAGAACCCGCTGTTTCACGCCTTTGTCGAAGCCGGGCGCCAAGCCGGGTACGAAGTCACCAACGACTATAACGGGCAGAAGCAGGAAGGCTTTGGCCCGATGGAGCAGACGGTGCACAAGGGGCGTCGCTGGTCGGCGGCGAATGCGTATCTGAAGCCCGCGCTGAAGCGGCCCAACTGCGATCTGGTGCGTGGGCTGGTCGAACGTGTGGTCATGGAAGACGGGCGGGCTGTGGGCGTTGCCCTTGCCGGTGGCAAGGTGGTACGGGCCCGGCGCGAGGTGATCCTGGCTGCGTCATCCATCAACTCTCCCAAGATCCTGATGCTGTCGGGGATTGGTCCGGCTGCACATCTGGCCGAGCATGGGATTGATGTGGTGGCGGACCGCCCCGGTGTGGGGGCCAACCTGCAGGACCATCTGGAGATGTATATCCAGTACGCCTCCAAACAGCCGATCACGCTCTACAAGCACTGGAACCTGTTTTCCAAAGCGTTCATTGGCGCGCAGTGGCTATTCACCGGCACGGGGCTGGGCGCGTCGAACCAGTTTGAAAGTGCCGCCTTTATTCGCAGCAAGGCCGGTGTGCCATATCCGGACATCCAGTACCACTTCCTGCCCATTGCAGTGCGCTATGATGGACAAACAGCTGCTGAGGGGCACGGGTTTCAGGCCCATGTTGGCCCGATGCGGTCGCCATCGCGCGGGGCTGTGACCTTGCGGTCAGCCAACCCTGCCGACGATCCGGTGATCCGGTTCAATTACATGAGCACGGAGCAGGATTGGGACGACTTCCGCACCTGCATCCGTCTGACGCGCGAAATCTTTGCCCAGGACGCTTTTGCGCCGTTCGTGAAACACGAGATCCAGCCGGGTGCTGCGTATCAGAGTGATGACGAGCTGGACGACGCGATCCGGGAACATGCCGAGAGCGCCTATCACCCTTGCGGGACATGCCGGATGGGGCGCGCCGATGATCCGATGAGCGTGGTTGATCCAGAGGGGCGTGTCATAGGTGTTGATGCGCTGAGAGTTGTCGACAGCTCTGTCTTTCCGCGCATCACCAATGGCAATCTAAATGGGCCGTCCATCGTGACTGGCGAGAAGATGAGCGATCACATTCTGGGGCGTCATTTGCCGCGCAGCAATGACGTGCCGTGGGTGCATCCCGAGTGGGAGACTGCGCAGCGTTAAGTATTGCAGAACAAACCGTTTGAAGTCCGGTCGCGACGTCTCCAAGTAAAGAGAATGTTAAGACTTTGTTCGGTGCTTGTTCTATTGGTGTTGCCCGCGATGGCGTGGGCTGATCTACACGGTGTGATCCGCGTCATTGATGCAGACACCGTGGATGTGGGTGAGACGCGGGTGCGGTTGCACGCCATTGATGCGCCTGAGCAGGACCAGCTTTGCCAGACCGATCAAGGTGCCGATTTTGCCTGCGGTGCTTGGGCCACGGCGCGGGTTGTGGAAGCCTTTGAAGGGCGGCGCGCCACGTGTGATCATGTGGACAGGGATCGCTACGGACGGGTGGTGGCCAGGTGTTCGATGCTGGGCATCGATATGGGCCGGCATATCGTACGCGAGGGATGGGCCTTTGCCGCGCGTGCCTACGGTCTGGACTACGATTTGGACGAAAAGGTCGCGTATGTCGCGGGCCGGGGATTGCATGCGTTCCAGTTGCAATCGCCCACGCAGTTTCGGCAGGCACAGGCGAAAGGGCGTGTGCCGCCGCACCCGTCCTGTGCGATCAAGGGCAACATTTCCGACAATGGGCGTGTTTTCCATATGCCGGGCCAGAGGTTTTATCAGCAGACAGAGATCCACGAAGCCAGCGGGGAGCGGTGGTTCTGTTCCGAGGCGGCGGCATTGCGGGCCGGGTGGCGCGCAGCGTCGTACTGACGGCTGACGCCCATCGCCCCTAGTTCACTGTATAGGGCAGCAGACCGCGGGTATCGGGATCGACGGACAATTGCCGTTCCAGAGGGGGGACGGAGCGCTGGTGGCAGGTCTTGCGTTCGCAGATCCGGCACGAGATGCCGATGGGTTCGAAGGCCTCGGTGCGGGTGATGTCCATCCCGTCCGCATAGACCAGTTGCCCTGCGTGCTTGACCTCGCAGCCAAGTGCAATCGCATAACGGCGTGTGGGCGCTCCAAACCGTCCTCCGGTCTTGGATACGTCGCGCGCGAGGCTAATGTAGCGCACCCCATCCGGTGTTTCGGCCAATTGGCGCAGGAAGTGACCCGGCTGTTCAAAGGCGCGGTGCACGTTCCAGAGCGGGCAGGCGCCGCCAAAACGTGCAAATTGCAGGCGCGTGGCGGAGTGGCGTTTCGTGATCGTACCTGCCTGATCGACCCGTACGAAGAAGAAGGGCACGCCCTTGGCTCCGGGCCGTTGCAGGGTCGACAGCCGGTGGCAGACTTGTTCGATGGAGGCTCCGAACCGGGTTGCAAGTTGTTCCAGGTCATGCCGCGTGTCCTGTGCCGCTTGCAGGAAGCGGGTGTATGGCATGAGCGCGGCCCCCGCGAAGTAGTTGGCAAGGCCGATCTTGGCGATGGAGCGCGCCTCGTCCGTTTGGAAGCGGGCGAAGTCGAGCGTTGCTTCGAGCAGCTTGTCCTGTTGCAGCAGGGCGACCTGCAGCAGCATCTGGAAGGTCTGGCTTTCCTGGTTGGCGCGGTTCGAGATGGTCAGCGTTTTGCTGTCGGTGTCGTAGTGGCGCAGGGTGTCCGTGTCGTCAAAGGTGACGTCGGCCCCGATATGGGCCAGTGCGGTCACGGCAACTTGTCGAATGCTGTGATCCGTGCCCTCGGCATTGGCGAAGTGTTCCGCGGCCCGGTCCACAGCGTCGATGTAGTTGTCGCAATAGTGGAAGAAGTCGCGCACCTCTTCCCATGGCGATGGGCGGGCGCGGGCGTCCTCGCGGCCAAGTGCTTCGTCCAGTGACGCAAGCCGTTCGTGGGTTTGTCGGTAGGCGCGGTGCAGATCGAGGAAGGCGTGGGCCAGGGCCGGGGCGTTGGACGCCGCAAGCCGCAGGTCGGCCAGGGGCGGCATGTCGCCGGAGAATACAGGATCCGCCAATGCCTCACGCATGTCCGACACCAGACGTTCGCCGTCGCCCGAGCTGAGTTCCGTCACATCAAGCCCGAATTCCTGCGCGAGGTTCAGCAGAACCGTTGTGCTGACGGGCCGGTTGTTGTTTTCCATCTGGTTGAGATAGGGCAGGGACACGCCCAGCTTGGCTGCAAAGTCCTTTTGCGTGAGGCCAACGCGCGTGCGTACCTCGCGCAGTTTTGCTCCGGCATAGAGTTTGGGGGCGGCCATGATGCGTCCGTTTTTGCAGCTTTGCAGTTAACGTATGCTAGGTTTGCAAAGCCGTTGGTGCAAGCTTTACGCGGTAGCGAGCCGCCGTTCGCGACGATAGACCGCGCCGATGGCGAGCAGGGCGCAGATGCCGGTGATGCACATGATGTAAAGCAATGGGTATGCGCCGGTTTCAGGTGTCAGAAGGAAGCCGGCGAGCGTGGAGAGCGCGGCCCCGCCGCCGATCATGATCGCCCCGCCGAGACCCGATGCTGTCCCGGCAAGATGCGGGCGGACCGACAGCATGCCTGCCGTCGCATTCGGGATCACCAAGCCGTTGCCGAGACCCACAAAGGTCATCATTCCGAAAAAGGATACGGGCGTGCCGACACCCGCGAGAAAAATAGCTAGCGAAAGGAATGTACCAATGGCATTGGCCAGCGTTCCCCAAAGAACGAGGCGATTCACACCGAACTGTGTGGCGAAGCGACCGCTCAGCCCGTTGCCGATGAAGTAACCGATGGCAGGTGCGCCAAAGAAGAAGCCAAGCTGTGCAGGGGACATCCCGAACACTTCGGTTCCGACAAAGGGAGCGCCGCCCAGATATGCAAAGAACGATCCCGAGCAGAAAGCGGCCGCGAGCGAGTAGCCCCAGAAGCGGGGTGAGCGTAGAAGCTCGGGGTATTCTTTGAACTGCCCGACAAGGGACTTGGACGAGGGTTGAGCCGTTTCGCCCACATCAGAGTGCACCAGCCATAACAGCAGGCCACCGGTCAGGAAGAAGAACCAGAAGACGGATTTCCAACCGAACACCTCGTCCAGAACGCCACCTATTCCCGGCGAAATCATTGGCACAACTGCCATACCCATGGTGACATATCCGATCATCGAGGCGGAGTGGTCCTGGTCATAGAGATCGCGAATGATGGCGCGGCTGAGCACCATGGCGACGGCAATAACCGCCTGACACATGCGGAAGAACAGGAAAACCTCCGCGCTGGGGGCAAAGATGCAGCCCAATGTCGCCAACATGAACAGTCCGATGCCCCACATCAGCACCTTGCGTCGCCCAAGGTTGTCCGAGATGGGCCCGATGATGGTTTGCATGATGGCAGACACGGCAAGATACAGCGCGACAGACAGTTGCATCAGCCGATATTCGGTATCGAAATACGCTGTCATATTTGGCAAGCTGGGCAGGAACATGTTCATGACCATGGCCGAGACCCCGGCCAGCAGGATCAGCGTTGCGATATGAGGCGGGGTTGTGCGGTCCAGAAAGCGGACCTTGTGCGGCGCTTGCATGTTGGTTGAGGTATGCGTGGGAAAGTGAACTGTCCAGTGCAGTTGCGCACAGGGTGGTGTGATTTGCTGGTTTGCAATTTGCAGCAAGACTATTGCGAAAAGTTTGCAAATATTCTGATTGACACTTCAACCGACGGCTATTGCACTTGTATAAGGCCCGAAACCACCAGCGGGGACAGCATGAAAGATATTCTGACCGAATTGGAAGCACGGCGCGCGGACGCGCGTCTTGGCGGCGGACAAAAGCGCATCGATGCCCAGCACGGGCGTGGCAAGCTGACAGCGCGCGAGCGGATTGATCTGCTGCTGGACGAAGGATCGTTCGAAGAGTTCGACATGTTTGTCAGCCACCGCTGCACCGATTTCGGTATGGAAAATCAAAAGCCTGCAGGCGACGGAGTTGTGACCGGCTGGGGCACGATCAACGGGCGGCAGGTCTATGTGTTTTCGCAGGACTTCACTGTTCTGGGCGGGTCTGTGTCTGCCACTCATGCGGCCAAGATCTGCAAGATCATGGACAAGGCAGTTGAGAATGGCGCGCCTGTCATCGGCATCAACGACTCGGGTGGTGCGCGCATTCAGGAAGGTGTGGACAGCCTTGCAGGGTACGGCGAGGTCTTCCAGCGCAACATCATGGCCTCGGGTGTCGTGCCGCAGATCAGCGTGATCATGGGGCCATGCGCCGGTGGTGCCGTGTATTCTCCGGCGATGACCGACTTCATCTTCATGGTCAAGGACAGCTCGTATATGTTCGTGACCGGCCCTGACGTGGTCAAGACCGTGACCAACGAACAGGTCACGGCGGAAGAGTTGGGTGGTGCGTCCACCCACACCAAGAAGTCGTCGGTGGCTGATGCCGCGTTCGACAATGATGTCGAGGCGCTGGCCGAAGTGCGCCGTTTGGTGGACTTCCTGCCGCTGAACAACCGCGAAAAACCGCCCGTCCGCCCGTTCTTTGATGAACCCGACCGGATCGAAAGCAGTCTCGACACGCTGGTGCCGGACAATCCGAACATGCCCTATGACATGAAAGAGCTGATCGTGAAGATGGCCGATGAGGGCGATTTCTACGAGTTGCAGGAAGAGTTCGCCAAGAACATCATCACAGGCTTCATCCGTCTTGAGGGGCGGACCGTGGGTGTGGTGGCAAACCAGCCGATGGTGCTGGCGGGCGTTCTGGACATCGACAGCGCTCGCAAGGCAGCCCGCTTTGTCCGGTTCTGTGATTGCTTTGACATTCCGATCCTGACGCTGATCGACGTGCCCGGCTTCCTGCCCGGCACCACGCAGGAATATGGCGGTGTGATCAAGCACGGCGCCAAACTGCTCTTTGCCTATGGCGAGGCGACGGTGCCCAAGGTCACGGTCATCACGCGCAAGGCCTATGGTGGCGCCTATGTGGTGATGGCGTCCAAGCATTTGCAGGCGGATTTCAACTACGCCTGGCCCACGGCCGAGATCGCGGTGATGGGTGCCAGGGGTGCGACCGAGATTATTCACCGCGCCGATCTGGGGGATGCAGAGAAGACTGCGCAGCATACAGCGGATTACGAAGATCGTTTCGCCAATCCGTTTGTGGCCGCCGAACGCGGGTTCATTGATGAAGTGATCCAGCCACGCTCGACCCGCAAGCGGGTGAGCCGCGCCTTTGCATCGCTACGGAACAAGAAAACGCCTATGCCTTGGAAAAAGCACGATAACATCCCGCTATAGGGGAATCGCAAAGGGCGGTCCTCGAAAACAAATATGGAGAAGTATGTGCGGTTCATTTTAACAGTTGTGTTCGTATGTTTTGCGGTTCCTGCCCTGGCGCAACAGGAACGGGATTGTCGTGGTAAGCAAGCGTTTGATTTGGGTGACGGGGCCTACGGTTGCTTGCTGGATATCGGTTCAACGTCCATCACGACCACACTCACCCGTGATGATGGGGCAAGTTCGAAGTCTTCGAGGAATGCAGCAGGTCAGATCGACGTGGCAATGTTCGGGACGTTTTCAGGGTCACGGCAGGTCGTCGGTAAGCGGATGCGTGGCATCTGCCAGACCTTCTTGCCAACGATCAAGCAAGAGCTTGCGGGGCAACGTTACAATCGGATTGTCATTCGTCTGTTCTGGCCGCGTGTTGCCAATTCCGGAGATTTCGTGCCGAAATCGCGATCCGAGATCGAGGTCCAGCCCGCATTCACGAATGCCAACTGCCGCGGCATCAGGTTCTTTGGACGGTGATTATAAGGCCCTGCAAAACATCGCCGCTCAGCGCCGGCAAAACCGCGTGGTGCTGTGTCCATGGGTAAGCGCTGGCATATCCAACGCGACGGTGCCAGCGTCACACTGTGCCGCCATCTGCCGCCGCGCTTTGATTTCGTGGTGCGCACGGACTTGCCTGATGGCAGGGCCGTGCGTCTGGCGCATCAGATACGCCAAGATCTGTGGCGGGCGCTGCAAAGGTTGCGGGGGTTTTCACCCGTCGTACGTTTGGAGCGGGTTGCGAATGGTTGGCGGGTGCTGGCGGGCGGGCGTGTTACCGGTCCGGTACCGGCAGCCGTAACATCGCGGGCGCAGGCGGTTCTGGATGACCCGAAGAACCGTGCGCGTTGGGTGCGATCTGCAGGGGGCGCGCCATGAGCCTTTGGAAGAATCAGGCGTTTGCTATCAGTCATGCAGATAACAGTGCGTTCGAAGGTGCTGGGCTGCGCCCGTTCTTTGAGTACCGTCAACTCGGCATCGTCGAGGCGACAAACGGTGCGTACGGCGCACATGTCATCCGTGCCGTGCCTGGCATGGAAAGCCCGGGCACGTGGCACAGCCATGATCTGGATTTCCAGATGGTCTATGTCACGCACGGGTGGGTCGTCTTTGAATATGAGGGGCAGGGCGAGCATGTGCTGCGTGCAGGCTCGTGCGTTTTGCAGCCCCCCGGGATCATACACCGCGAAGTCAAGCATTCTGATGATCTCGAATTGATCGAAATCACTGCGCCTGCAGACTTTACAACGCAAGAAGAAGATGCACGATGAGTGGTGATCGGCAACATACAGAGCCGAATGGAATAGTGCGACGGGTTATCACCGCACGCACAGCAGCCCCGGAGGGAGGAGCCCGAAGCCGGAAACGGTCTTGGGTCCGGGGCTGCGTATCCGCACTTTGCCTCGCTGCCTCAACTGCACTTGCGCAAGAGGTCCCGTCGGGCCAGCCCGTATCGTTGTCCGAGGTTCTGCTTGATGCGGTTGGGGCGGAAAATTGGGTGCGGTTCCGGTTCATTGCGCCCGAGATTGCCAAGGACACTGGCACGGTAAGTTACGGTCAAGCCGAAGGTGATTTCCAAGCGCTGTGTGACGACTTTGCGATGACCTATCTGACCGACTTTGAGTTGACGGCGGATGTGGTGGTCATTTCGCTGATGGACCGCCCGGTGCCGTTTGGCACGTCTGATCCAGAGGCAACCCAGTTTTTTGAAGCCTTCCGTCCAGAGACGGACGGTTGTGTTTGGGAGGCGTTTTGATGCGCAAGCGGATTTTTGCATATGCGGCATTGAGGCCACAACCCGCGCAAGCCTGTGTGGCCCCATATCATTCCCCCGGAAAATCACGTATAGCCCGAAAGAGCGGTCCCCAAGACCGCGTTACCTCGCATAGGGCATGCGATTTTGCATGTTCGGAAGTTGACTACAGGAGAGACGGATGTCGAAGAGCATCAAAGTTTTGGGCATGGTTAGCCTCATGGTTCTGGTTGCAGCCTGCGGCCGCAACAACAACGACGACGATTTCGTGGTTGTCGAGCCTGAGCCCATCAGCCAAGAGCCTGTCCACACCGGCAAGTTCAAATAATTCTACAGGGCGGGCGTTTCAGCCCGCCCTGACATCCCCCTTTGCCGTGGGGGGTAGCACATGCTGAAACATCGCGGTTTTCCCGGTCGTTTGACCGGTACAGATTTCCAATTCACCATTCGTCGTCCAAATCCCAAAGGGGTGACACCGCTTCAGCGGCGCGAACGTTTTGGTGATCGTAAGTCGGCTGACAGGCGCGCCGATGCAGCCTTTTTGGCTGCGCTTTGGGTGCATTTCGGGTCTGAGCCCTTTGAACGTGGAAATTTGGATGCGGGCCGCCTGTCCTGGCTGTTTGGCCGGGAAGTGATTCCGGCCACCGATCCGTTCGATCCCGCTGATTACGAAGCACTTTTGCGAATTGATGAGAGCTTGGCCCGTACCTCCTTTCCCGATGCGTTCGATGAGGATTTGGGATGAGTAACCGTGTAATTCTCGGCGCTTTTCCGCCACCGAATTCCCGTTATTGGCGAATCCCGGCTCATTCCCGCCTAGCTGGAGGTATGCCCTTTGTGTGCAGGGAAAAAGCATGCGAGCGTGATCTTACGGAGCCGCTTCCCCAGGTTATCTGCGGCGCCGTGTACCATTTCCGTACCCCTTCCCCTGGTGGGCAGCGAATATCGCAAGATGTTATGCTGCCCACCTTTTTTTTGTGTCAGCGCAAAAAGATGCGGGATGATGTTACAGCGTGTCACGCAATAGCGTTTGATTGTGTCAGACCCGATCGCTTTATTCTGGATCGATCAGTTCCTAACTCCAATCCAGAGATTGAGAAGGAACCGATACCATGTCATTTAAATTTGCCTCTGTTGCCCTTGTCGCAACGCTTGGGTTGGCCGCTTGCGGCGATACCATTGGTGAACAGGCGCTATCGGGTGCTGTCGTCGGCGCCGCAGGTACAGCCCTCTTTAACGGTGACGTTGGCACGGGTGCTGTTGTCGGCGCCGTCGGCGGAATTGCCTATTGTCAGATCTACGACACGGCGCGCTGCAACTGATTATCGGCAGTCACGTGCCAATGGACGCCTGTTTCGGCGGCGGGATGCGCATTCTTCTCCTTCTAATCGTGGGTCGTTGATCCGGGATCGCGTTTGTCACATCACAAAGGTGTCAAATAAAGGAAGACCCACATGCGTATTAAATCCCTTGTTCTTGTCACGACCGCAGCCTTCGGACTGGCGGCATGTGGTGACACTGTCGGTGAGCAGGCTGTTTTCGGCGGTGCCGCCGGTGGTGTCGGAAGCGCGGTGCTCGGAGGTAACGCGGTTGCAGGCGCAGCCGTTGGTGCCGGCGCCAACGTGCTTTACTGCGACCAATACCCAAGCCGCTGCTAAGGCACTCCCGCGCCACGCGCGCAATTTCAGATCACACGCGGAACGCCGTCCTGTCTTCGGGCAGGGCGGTGTTTTGCGTTCCAGGACCCAAAGAAGTGAGGCCCCATGTTCAAGAAACTACTGATTGCCAACCGGGGCGAGATTGCCTGTCGTGTGATCAAGACAGCGCGCAAGATGGGGATTCCCACTGTTGCGATCTATTCTGACGCGGATGCGCAGGCGTTGCACGTCAAGATGGCGGACGAGACGATCCATATCGGACCGCCCCCAGCGAACCAGTCCTACATCGTCATCGACAAGGTGATGGATGCGATCAGACAATCAGGGGCCGAGGCGGTGCACCCTGGCTATGGCTTCCTGTCCGAGAATGCCAAGTTCGCCGAGGCCTTGGATGCTGCTGGTGTCGCCTTTGTCGGCCCGCCCAAAGGTGCGATTGAGAGCATGGGCGACAAGATCACCTCGAAAAAGATCGCTCAGGAGGCAGACGTCAGCACGGTGCCGGGCTACATGGGCCTGATCGAGGACGCAGACGAAGCTGTGAAAATCTCGAACGAGATTGGCTATCCCGTGATGCTCAAGGCCTCGGCTGGCGGCGGCGGCAAGGGGATGCGGATCGCATGGAATGATGAGGAAGCCCGCGAAGGGTTCCAGTCGTCCAAGAACGAGGCGGCCAACAGTTTTGGTGACGACCGTATCTTTATCGAAAAGTTCGTGACCCAGCCACGTCACATTGAAATCCAGGTGCTGTGCGACAGCCATGGGAACGGCATCTACCTGGGAGAGCGCGAATGTTCGATCCAACGCCGGAACCAGAAGGTGGTCGAAGAGGCCCCGTCGCCCTTCCTGGATGAAGCCACACGCAAGGCCATGGGCGAACAGTCCGTGGCACTGGCCAAGGCCGTGGGCTATGCCAGCGCGGGCACTGTCGAGTTCATCGTGGACGGCAGCAAGAACTTCTATTTCCTCGAGATGAACACGCGCCTTCAGGTGGAACATCCGGTGACCGAGTTGATCACCGGCGTTGACCTTGTGGAACAGATGATCCGCGTCGCGGCTGGCGAAAAGCTGTCGATCACGCAGGATGACGTCAAGCTGCATGGTTGGGCCATCGAAAACCGGCTGTATGCAGAGGATCCCTATCGCGGGTTCCTGCCCTCGATTGGCCGTTTAACGCGCTATCGTCCGCCCGCCGAGACCGAAAGCTACACCCCCGGTGTGACGCCGGACAGCATCGTGGTGCGCAACGACACCGGTGTTTATGAGGGTGGCGAGATCAGCATGTATTACGATCCGATGATCGCCAAGCTGTGCACTTGGGGTCCTGACCGGGCCACAGCGATTGAAGCAATGCGCGTTGCGCTTGATAGCTTCGAGGTTGAGGGCATTGGTCACAACCTACCATTCCTGAGCGCTGTCATGGACCATCCGAAGTTTGTTTCGGGCGATATGACAACCGCCTTCATTGCCGAAGAATATCCCGATGGTTTCGAAGGGGTCGAACTGTCGGAAACAGACTTGCGCCGTATCGCGGCGGCCTGTGCTGCCATGCACCGCGTGGCCGAAATCCGGCGCGCACGCGTGTCGGGCCGCATGGACAATCACGAGCGTAAGGTTGGCACGGACTGGAATGTCAGCCTCCAAGGTCTGTCCTATGACGTCGTAATCGACGCAGACCACGAGGGCGCCACCGTGGCCTTCGATGGTGGGTCGGCCCTGCGCGTGTCCGGTGATTGGACACCAGGCGATCAATTGGCCGAGATGACGGTAGATGGCGCGCCTTTGGTTTTGAAAGTCGGCAAGGTGTCGGGCGGTTTCCGCATCCGCACCCGTGGCGCGGATCTCAAGGTGCATGTCCGTTCGCCACGTCAGGCAGAGCTTGCCCGCCTGATGCCGGAAAAGACGCCGCCAGACACATCGAAGATGCTGCTATGCCCCATGCCCGGCCTTGTTGTGAAGGTCGATGTGGCCGAAGGCGACGAAGTGCAAGAGGGTCAGGCCCTATGCACGATCGAGGCGATGAAGATGGAGAATATCCTGCGCGCCGAGAAGAAGGGCATCGTGTCCAAGATCAATGCGGGCGCTGGCGACAGTCTGGCCGTTGATGATGTGATCATGGAATTCGAGTGAGTTTTGCGTCCCACATAACTGGCTGGTCTTCAGCCAAGCCGTGGGGTGCATGTGCTTTCCGCAGGCCCGTTGATTGTGACATTCAAAACCTCACAGCAGCGGCCCCAATCGCTCAACCGTCAGACTCCCGTCTTTCGCGGATTTCGCGTTGCCGACTCGGTAGTCGATCAATGCTGCGCATCAGTTCGCGTACACTCCAGGGGAAAGGTTTGCGTAGCAATACGCTGCCATCCTTGCTGACAAGCACCATCATGAAACCACGCGGGCGCAATTTCTGGCGCAAGGCGCTATCTTTCAACGGATCGGTGTCCGTGAGTACAACCACATCGCGCTCAGCCAACTCGTCGGCGCGCTCTTCCAGAAACTCTATCTGTTGTCGGAAGTTCGGGTCATTCGGACTGTCAGCGAACACGACGATAGGCCGGTTTTCCCAGACGAATTCGTTCAAATCCTGCACATCGGTTGTGATGAAGATGGAAGATGCGGCCGTATCTCCGCTTTCCGCAATGACAGCCGAGCCGCCGAAAAGACCAACCAGAACAATGGGTAATACGTGTTTCATCTGCCCTCCTGCCTTCTCCAATGTAGCGGCTTTTTCGGCAATTACGACGGCTGCTCGCGTCAATTTTAGCTTTAATCGCTCGGCAAGCCTTTGCGTGCGACGCCTTAACCATGATCGCCGGGGTTTTGCCGGGCGACGTGCGGCCATGGTAAAGGACACAAACGGCATGAAGGTCATCTTGCATATTGGTGCACATCGCACCGGAACGACTTCTTTCCAGGCTTACATCCGCCGGGATTCTGATTTCATGCGCACACGTCGCATCGGGTTTTGGGGGCCGCTGCGCACCCGAAAAGGGCTGTTTGCCGGCATCCAGCCAGGCGTGGGGGGCGGGCATCGGTCAGCACGTCGAGCGCGCGGGCGGGTCCTGCTGCAATTGAACAAGGCCGAACGCAACGGAATCAAGACCCTCCTTGTATCGGATGAAAACATGCTGGGCACGATGCGCCGCAATATGCGCAGCCGGTCGTTGTACGGTGACGTCGGCGAACGGATGGCGCGCTATGCTACTGCCTTCGATGGGCATATCGACACGGTCGTGATGTCGGTACGGGCGCTGAACCACTACTGGAGCTCGGCCACGTCATATTGCGTGGCGCGCGGGCATACGATACTCGAGCCGGATCAACTGCTGCGTGTGGCCTTTGGTCCACGCAGCTGGCGTGATGTTATTGCCGATGTCGCCTGCGCCGTACCGGGGGCAAAGATCGTCATCGTCCCCTTTGAACGCACCGCAGGTCGGCCTGATGCAATGTTCCAAGGCGTGACGGGCTTGCATGGCCCACGCAACGCGGCCGAGACTTGGTTGAACCGATCGCCGACAGCGTCTGAATTGCGTAATGTGCTCGCCGATCGGGGCGACAATCCAGGGCTGATCAGTGGGCTCGCTTCGCGATGGGCCCCGTTCGACCCAGCGGCGACTGCCGCCATGCGCGAGGCGTATATGGACGACATCCACTGGCTCACCGCCGGTGCCGACGGACTAGCAACACTGACAGAGGATTTGGGCCACAGAGGAGCGGCGCAAACCCTGCCGCATGGTCCGCTGACAAGAGGACAAGGACATGACGACCAAGAAAGACGAATGGCAGAACCTGGCTGAGGGCGAGCTGCGCGGCCGTCCGGTCGATGATCTGACGTGGGAGACGCTCGAAGGCATCAATGTCGCCCCGATCTATACCCAAGATGATCTGGCTGATGTTGATCACCTTGGCACCATTCCCGGTCAGGCCCCTTTCACCCGTGGGGTGAAGGCGACGATGTATGCAGGCCGTCCATGGACCATCCGGCAATATGCCGGTTTTTCCACGGCTGAAGAATCAAATGCCTTTTACCGCCGAGCCTTGGATGCGGGGCAGCAGGGGGTGTCGGTCGCCTTCGATCTGGCAACGCACCGCGGCTATGACAGCGACCACGAACGGGTTGTCGGCGATGTCGGCAAGGCAGGCGTGGCCATCGACAGTGTCGAGGATATGAAGATTCTGTTTGACGGTATCCCGCTCGACAAGGTGTCGGTGTCGATGACCATGAACGGCGCGGTTATCCCGATCCTCGCCAACTTCATCGTCGCGGGAGAAGAGCAGGGCGTGGACCGCGCGGCCCTGTCCGGGACCATCCAGAACGATATTCTGAAAGAGTTCATGGTTCGCAACACCTATATCTATCCGCCCGAACCAAGCATGCGGATCATCGCGGATATCATCGAATACACCTCGAACGACATGCCCAAGTTCAACTCGATCAGCATCTCGGGCTACCACATGCAAGAGGCTGGCGCGAACCTTGTGCAGGAGCTTGCCTTTACCCTTGCGGACGGGCGTGAATACGTGCGCGCCGCCATCGCTCGTGGCATGGACGTTGACAAGTTCGCAGGCCGTCTGTCGTTCTTTTTTGCCATCGGCATGAACTTCTTCATGGAAGCGGCCAAGCTGCGCGCTGCGCGACTGCTGTGGCACCGCATCATGTCCGAGTTTGAACCGAAAAACCCCAAGTCCTCCATGCTGCGCACCCATTGTCAGACCAGCGGTGTCAGCCTGCAGGAACAGGACCCATACAACAACTTGGTTCGTACCGCGTTCGAGGCGATGAGCGCGGTGTTGGGCGGCACACAGTCGCTGCACACCAACAGCTTTGACGAAGCCATCGCGTTGCCCACACAGTTTTCCAGCCGGGTCGCCCGGAACACGCAGCTGATCCTTCAGAACGAGACGGGCGTAACCAACGTGGTCGATCCGCTGGCCGGATCCTACTATGTCGAAAAGCTGACCCACGACCTGGCCGAAGAAGCCTGGAAGCTGATCGAAGAGGTCGAGGAGATGGGCGGCATGACCAAGGCCGTGGGCTCCGGCATGCCCAAGCTGCGGATCGAAGAAGCCGCGGCCAAGCGTCAGGCAATGATCGATCGCGGTGACGAGGTGATTGTGGGCGTCAATAAGTTCCGCCTCGAGAAAGAGGACGAAATCGACATCCTCGATATCGACAATGCAGCCGTGCGCGACAGTCAAATCGCGCGTCTGACGCGTATCCGGGCGGAACGGGACGAAGAGGCGTGCCAAGCCGCGCTTGATGCGCTGAGCGCCGTTGCCGCAGCGGACGGCAACCTTTTGGAGGCCGCGGTTGAAGCGGCGCGGGCACGTGCAACGGTGGGAGAGATCAGCATGGCGATGGAGAAGGAATTCGGGCGCCACCGGGCCGAGGTGAAAACACTCGCTGGTGTATATGGTGCCGCCTACGAGGGCGACGAAGGGTTCGCTGCCATTCAGAAATCGGTGGAAGACTTTGCCGAGGTTGAGGGCCGCCGCCCACGCATGCTGGTAGTCAAGATGGGGCAGGACGGGCATGACCGTGGCGCCAAGGTGATCGCGACGGCCTTTGCCGATATCGGCTTTGACGTGGATGTCGGCCCGCTGTTCCAGACCCCGGCCGAAGCGGCGCAGGACGCCGTCGACAACGACGTGCACGTTGTTGGGATTTCCTCGCAGGCCGCCGGGCACAAAACGCTGGCCCCGCAACTGGTGCAGGCGCTGAAGGACGCGGGCGCCGAGGATATCATCGTGATCTGCGGCGGTGTGATCCCACAGCAGGACTACCAGTATCTCTATGACGCAGGCGTCAAGGCGATCTTTGGTCCGGGCACCAACATCCCGGATGCCGCGCAACATATCCTGAACATCCTGCAGGGTGGTGAGGCTGCCGCTTGATCTATGAGGGCCGCCTCGCACGAGGCGGCCATTGCTTCTGTTTTCTGAGCGGGCGCTGATAACCTCGGCACCGGGCGGATTGTTCGAGGCATATGTATGCCGTCCACCACCGAACAGCGAAGCCTCTTCATTTCCGTTTCCAGGGCTGCGATACATCGACTCTTGGAACCCGATATGCGGTCCGCCAATGCGGAGCAGGAGGCCCGGATGCTGTTTGACCATCTTGTTGTCGGATCAACCGATCTGTGCGCCGCGCGCGCCCATGTGCAGGATGCGCTGGGTGTTTTCATGCAGCCCGGCGGTGCGCATGCGGTGTTTCAGACGCACAACGCGCTGATGGGGCTGGAAGATGGGCTCTATCTTGAAGCCATCGCGCCGAACCCGGCGGTGCCTGCACCCACCCGTCCACGGTGGTATGATCTGGACCGGTATGCGGGTGATGCCGGCCTGTCCAATTGGGCCTGCGCCGTTCCGGATATGGACGCGGCCCTTGCCGACATGCCGGACGGGGCAGGGGCGCCGGTGTCGGTCAGCCGCGACGCACTCTCGTGGCGCATGGCGGTGTCGGCGGATGGCACAACCCCATTCGACAATCTGTGGCCTGCCCTGATCGAATGGCCCGAGGGCGTACATCCCGCCGCCAACCTGAAACCAACGGGTGTGCGTCTGCGCCGGTTCACATTGGTGCATCCTAATGGTGAAGCTTTGGCAGCTGCGCTTGCCCGGCACCTGAGCGATGATCGGGTTGCGGTAGAGGTTGGACCGGTTGCTTTGCATGCAGCCTTTGATACGCCGAATGGGCCACGTTCGCTGTGATCCGAGATGCAACACCAGACGATGCACGCTGGATCACGGACATCTGGAATGACGTGATTGCGCACACGCACATCACGTTCACCACCACACTGAAAACCGTGGCCGAGATCGAAGCCATGATCCGAGATCGCGTGGTGCTGGTGCTGCCGGAGAAGGACGGATTTGCCACCTATGGTGAGTTTCGCGGTGGTCCCGGATACGCAGCAACGGTTGAACATACCGTCTTTTTGGCAAAGCACACACGTGGCAAGGGATGGGGCAGGGCATTGCTGTCGGCCTTGGAAGGCCGCGCGCGCGATGCTGGTCATCATGTGACGGTGGCTGCGATCAGCAGCGTAAACCCGGCGGCCGTCGCATTCCACAAAGCCATGGGATACGACACGGTTGCCAGAATGCCCGAGGTCGGCCGCAAGGGCGGTATCTGGCTGGATTTGATCCTGATGCAAAAGCAACTGGGTGCGACCGTGAGTGCCAGCGCCAAGCCGCAGGATAGGGTATAGGCTCGCCCAATGTCTCTATGGGCTCGCATATCAGACGCGCTGGCAGCGCTGACCGCAGGCGAAGGTCTGGCGGAGGTTTTTGACAAGCTGCGCGCGCCACCCGAACGCAGCGTGGCCTTTGCCATTGCCGTGATTGCGCTTGGTGCAAAGATGGCCAAGGCGGACGGTCAGGTGACGCGGGACGAGGTCACTGCCTTTCGCGAAGTGTTCCACATCGCTGACAAGGACGAAGCGGGGGCTGCCAAGGTGTTCAACCTTGCCCGGCAGGACGTGGCCGGGTTCGAAGACTATGCCACGCGCATCCATGCGATGTTCTCAAGCCAGCCGGAAACGCTGACTGACCTGATCGAAGGTCTGTTTCACATCGCCATGGCCGACGGGTTCTATCATCCGAACGAAGATGCGTTTCTGGAAGAAGTGGCGCACATCTTTAACATTTCGGACTCTGACTTTCGCGCGCTGCGGGCGCGGTTTGTACCGGATGCAACGCCTGATCCCTATTCTGTCCTTGGGGTCGATCCTGCTTGGTCAATTGATGATATCCGCAAGGCATGGCGCAAGTTGGTCCGCGAAAACCACCCAGACGCCATGATGGCCCGCGGGGTCCCCGAAGAGGCGGTGCGTCTGGCCGAAAAGCGCATGATGGACATCAACCGCGCGTGGGAAGAGATCCTGGGCAGCCGCGATTGATGCGCTTTGTTACTTACAATATCGAGTGGATGAACAGCCTGTTCGACGAGGATGGCGAGCTTCTGAACGACAACGGTTGGTCGTCGCGCTATGACGTGACCCGGGCGGCCCAGACGAACGCTCTACGCACTGTGTTCCAGACCCTTGATGCGGATGCGGTCATGGTCATTGAGGCGCCGGACAACAGCCGAAACAGGGACACGGTCAAAGCACTCGAAGCATTTGCCCGCTTTGCCGACTTGCGCGCGCGCCGCGCTGTCATCGGCTTTTCGAACGACACGCAGCAAGAGATTGCGTTGCTGTATGACCCTGACAAACTCACAGTTCTTCATGACCCCTTGATCCATCAGGATGCGCCGCGGTTCGACGGGCGTTTCAAGATCGATCTGGATATCGATGCGACACAGGATGAGGTGGTGTTCTCCAAACCCCCGCTCGAACTTGAGGTCGAAACGGCGCAAGGTTTGTCGCTGCGCATGATCGGTGCGCACCTGAAATCCAAAGCCCCGCACGGTGCAAACAACCGGGATGAGGTCATGCGCATCTCGATTGCCAACAGGCGCAAACAGCTGGCGCAAGCAATCTGGTTGCGCGCGCGAATTGATGGGTTGTTGGAGGACGGACATCAGGTGGTCTTGATGGGTGATCTGAACGACGGTCCGGGCTTGGATGAGTACGAGAACCTGTTTGGCCGCTCATCGGTCGAAATCATCATGGGCGAGGGCGAAACAGCTCTATTTGATCCGCATGCTCGCCAGGCTTTGCAGCGTCGTTTAGGCGCCACGCCAACAACGGCGCGCTTCTGGATCAGGCCCGAAAAGCGATTTTTGCAGGCGCTGCTGGACTATATCATGGTATCGCCTGATCTTGCCGCGCGGACACCGGTTTGGCGCATCTGGCACCCACTTGACGACCCGGCCTGTTGGGCGCAGCCTGCGCTGCGCGATGCCCTTGTCATCGCGTCTGACCATTTCCCCGTCAGCTTGGATATCGTGCTATAATCCCCATATGAGGCTCATGAAACAGATTGCTGTTGCCCTTTGCCTGATTGCGTTGGCGGCCCCCGTCGCTGCACAGCAAACAGATGAAGATCGCAGTCTATCCTTGATGGAACGCGGCGCACAGATGCTGATGGAAGGGCTGATGCGCGAGATGGAGCCTGCGATGGACGGGCTGCAGGATATGGCGGAGGAGTTTGGTCCTGCCTTGCGTGACTTCACGGCCCAGATGGGACCCGCTTTGCGCGATCTTCTTGAAGAGGTCGAGGATTGGAGCGTTTATCACCCGCCCGAGATGCTTGAAAACGGGGATATTATCATCCGTCGTAAAGCGCCGCAGGGACCAGAGATTGAAACGGACCCCGATGCCCAGATCGATATCTAGTGCCGCCGCTTCTTTACGGTAACACTGGCATTCAAAGACGAGGCAAGTGAATTCAACCGCGCCTCGGCTACCTCACCAAACAGGGGCATGGCGTCAGGAGACAGGTGCAGTTCCAACTCGCGTTTCTTGGGAAACCACCGAAACTCGCCCCGCTCGGCGTCTTTTTCCATCCACAGCATCGCGCCGAAGCGCATCGCCTTGCCCAGAATTTCTGCGTCACGCTGCATCTTTTCGTCGATCAGATCATAAAGCTCTTCGAAATGGGTGCCTTCGCGTTTGTTGGTGTAGCGGTGGAGCAGGGCGAGACCTAGAAAGATGCGTTCGGAATGTTTGAGCCCGCCAAGATTGGCGCGTGTGGCATTGTCAAAGCAAACCTCGGCTCGGTAGTCCGGGTGCGCCCGCCAACTGACGTCGTGCAAAAGGCAGGCCGCCTTGATCAGCCGCTTGCGGGCCAGCGGCGCGGATTTGAAAATGGGTTCGATGAACTGGTTGAGCAGCTTGCCAAAACCGGGCATGCGCGCGTCCTTGGCCTCGGCAAAGCGGCACGCTTCGATCAAAGGGTCACGGTCGCGCAGGCGTTGAGGCATCTGTTCATACAGCATCCCCTCGCGGATGCCGTAGCTAGAAACGGCGATATCCTTCGGGCGGAAAGTCTTGACCAACCGGGCAAGGACCTCGACGGCCAGCGGCACAAGCGTCATCCGTGCGGAAGAGATGCCACATTCACCCCGCAACGCGTCGTGGTCGTCGTGTTCCTTGATGTACTTCGCGGTGCGCTGCACCGATTGCGGTGACATCCGGTATTCGTGAAGGACGTTCAACGGATAGCCGCGCCGATGCATATCCACCCGCGCAATCGCGCGCCATGAGCCTCCCACCAGAAACAGGCGATCCCGTTGCGGACCCATTTCTGATTGCAGGCGTTCAATGACGGCCTTGATATGGTTACGCCGCCCTTTCTTGCCGCCTTTGACCGTTTGCAGTTTCAATGGTCCAAGGTCAGAGGTGACGCGCCTGCCCACGATACCGTCCGAGATTTCGGCCAATTCCATGGAAGAGCCGCCAATGTCACAGACAAGACCATAGGAACCCGGCCATCCCAGCAGCACACCCTGCGCCGAGAGCCGCGCTTCCTCGCGCCCGTCAATGACGCTTACATAAAGCCCGGTTTCGCGCAGAACGTCCGCGCAGAAATCGGGTCCGTCGGTGGCGTCCCGAACTGCCGCTGTTGCGACGACGGACAGATCGGACAGCCCCATGCCTTCGGCAAGGCGTTGGAAGCGTCTGAGAGCTTCGAGCGCGCGCACCCTGCCTTGCGGATTCAGGTGCCCGGTGTCGGACATGCCAGCGCCCAAGGCGCACATGATTTTTTCATTGTAGAAGTAAGCGGGCGAGCGGGCAGCCCCATCAAAAACCACAAGTCGGACAGAGTTTGATCCCACATCGACCACACCCACGCGCGACAGCGCGCGCGCTGACGGGTCATCAAACAGAGGGCGCCCAAACAGGCCGCCGTCGCCTGACTCTGGCGATACAGAAACGTTCATGGCCCCCCCCGTGGTACCTGTTTATGCTTGTTGATGGACCAGCCTGTCGCGTGGGTCAATGATGTGGTCGGCTGGGTGGCTCTGTTTCGGCATATGCCGAAAGGCGCCCACCCACCGACCCCTACGCTGCTTCAGTCTTCGGTGTGGGTCAGTTTGGGCACGTCTGCAGCACCTGCTGATCCACGACCCGAAAGGGACGGGTTTTCCATAAAGAACCTGTGGCAGTTGAACGCGAACGTGCCTGCGGGCAATTCCGGTCGTGTACATGTACCATCGGGTGCCATGACCCAGCTTTGCGCCACGTCCGCAAGGTTCGCCGCCATGACCTGGCTCACGATCTGTGCCTTGACCGTATTGTTTTCGATCTCGACGAGGGTTTCGACGCGCCGGTTCAGGTTGCGCCCCATCCAGTCCGCAGACGAGATGAAAACCCGTGCCTTTTTTGACGGCAGGCCGTGACCGTTGCCAAAACAGACGATGCGACTGTGTTCGAGGAAGCGACCCACGATCGACTTGACCCGGATGTTTTCGGAGAACCCCTGGATGCCGGGCCGCAGTCCGCAGATACCGCGGATGACGAGGCTGATCTTCACACCGGCCTGGCTGGCGGCGTAAAGCGCGTCGATCACCTCGCTGTCGATCAACGAATTCATCTTGGCCCAGATTTCTGCAGGTTTGCCCGCCCGTGCGTAATCGGCTTCGGCGGCGATCATGTCCAGTAGGCGCGGCTTCAAGGTAGTGGGCGAAATGGCGAGGTTGTCCAGGCCTTCTGGCGGGGCATAACCGCTGAGATAGTTGAATACCTTTGTCGCATCGCGCCCCAGCTTGGCATCGCACGTAAACAGTGACAGGTCAGTGTAGATACGCGCCGTGATCGGGTGATAGTTGCCGGTGCCGTAGTGGGTATAGGTAACCAGTTCCTTGCCTTCGCGCCGGACGACTGTGCTGATCTTGGCATGGGTTTTGAGGTCGAGAAATCCGTAAACCACGTGGGCGCCTGCGCGCTCCAAGCGGCGGGATTGACGGATATTGGCGGCTTCGTCGAACCGGGCTTTCAGTTCCACCAGTGCGGTAACGGATTTACCGTCTTCGGCCGCCTCGCAAAGTGCTTCGACGATGGGCGAATTCTTGGATGTACGGTAGAGCGTCTGCTTGATCGCCACCACATTCGGGTCACGCGCTGCTTGCTGCAGGAAACGCACCACCATGTCGAAGGTTTCGTATGGGTGATGCAGCAGCATGTCCTTTTGCCGGATCGCCGTCAGCATATCACCTTCGAAGTCCGTGACCCGTTCAGGCACCCGAGGGGTAAACGACGGCCAAAGCAGATCGGGGCGATCATCAAGTACCAGTTCGCTGAGGTCGGACATGCCCAGCATACCCTCGACCTCAATCACCTCGGCATCGCTGACGCCCAGTTCTCCCATGATGACCGCCTTGAGGGCTTTGGGTGCGCCTGCGGAATGGGTCAGGCGGACAACCTCGCCCCGGCGGCGGCGTTTGAGCGCGACTTCGAATTCACGGACAAGGTCTTCGGCTTCCTCCTCGACCTCTAGATCGCTGTCGCGCAGCACCCGGAACCCGAAATGGGATTTCAATTTGTAGCCGGGGAACAGGCTTGGGATGTTAAGGACAAGCAGTTCTTCAAGCGGCAGAAACCGATGGCCTGAACCGGGCAGGGCAATAAAACGGTCGATTTGCCCAGGGATTGGAAGCAGAGCCTGCAAGGCGCGCTTGTCCTTGGCGCGCTCAAGCTGCAGCGCCAGCGCGTATCCGGTATTGGGAATGAACGGAAACGGGTGCGCAGGGTCAATCGCCAGCGGGGACAGAACAGCAAAGACCCGGTTCAGAAAAACCTCTGACAGGTATTCAGTGTCATCTTCGGTCAGATCATCGCGCGTGAGAATTGAAATACCGCGCTCTTCCATTTCGGCCTTGAGGCTGGCCAGAACCTTGGTTTGCCGCAGGATGAGTTGGCGGGCGTTTTCGTTGATGAGCACCAATTGCTCTGCCGGTGTCAGCCCGTCGGCCGCCGGCGTGGAATTGCCCGCAATGGCCAATTCTCGCAGACCGGCCACCCTCACGGTATAGAATTCGTCTAGGTTACCGGCACTGATTGATACGAAACGCAAGCGTTCCAGAAGCGGCACGCGTGGGTTCTCGGCTTCTTCCAACACGCGCCAGTTAAACCCAAGCCAGCTGAGTTCACGGTTAAAGAACCGGCCTGGGCCGGTTGTATCAAGATCTGGCAGCGAAATTGGCTCGGGAAAATCCGAGCCGAGGAAATCAGCGTTGGTCATGCGCGGCTTATGTCGACGGGGTGTAAACGTTGAATGACACTTATCCGCCGGATCCCCCCTGATTGTCCAGACAGGCAGCGGCAAGGTTCCGCGTAATGGGCTTTTTTTGGGCAAGACTGGCAGCGTCAAGGTCGGCTGCAATCCTCCGCGCGGCGGCAAAACTGCGCTCCATATGCGTCACGAGATACGGGATCACGTCGGGACGCGGTGTGAGCTGACGATCGGAAAAGAGCTTTGCAAGAACAGCAGCAAGAAGGCTGTCATCCGGGGCATCGAGTGCTGCGTGCCCTGCCGCATCTACACGGCTTTGCAGGTCGGGCAGGGACAATCGCCACAGATTGGGCGCAGTCTGCCCAGTCATCAACAATGGGTGGCCAGCCGCTTGGAGCGCGTTGTGCAGATGAAACAAGGCGGTTTGCCGATTGTCGTCTTGCGCGATCTGGTCGACATCCTCGACGGCTATGGGGCCGTCAAACAAAGTGTCGATCGTTGTATTGTCGAGCGCGGTGGCCGCGACGATCTGTGCACCGCTGTCGGTGGCCCACACGTGGGTCAGGTGGGTTTTGCCCGCGCCTTCCGGGCCGGTCAGAACAAGCTTGTTCAGCGGCCATTGGCGCCAGGCATCGACCATTGAAAGGGCCACGGCATTGGATGGCGCAACCAGGAAATCGTCGCGCCCCAGCGCGACACGCACCGGCAGATCAAACCCAAGCTGTTGGGCCATGGGACTAGTCCTCGGCTTCCGGCTCGGCGGCACCGCTGATGCCGGTATAGAGGCGGCTGTACCGGTACTGCTCGATCAGGAAGCGGACGAGCACCCCAAGTGCTGCTGCCATAGGGACCGCCACCAGCATGCCAACAAAGCCAAACAGTGCCCCGAAAACAGATAGGGAAAGTATTAACCAGACGGGATGCAGGCCCACGCTGTTACCCACGAGTTTCGGGGTCAGAAAGTTTCCTTCGGCAATTTGGCCAATCTGAAAGACAACTGCGACGGCGACAATCCACCACCATTCGCCCCAGAACTGGAACAGGGCAAGGCCCACGGCAAGACAGCCCCCAACAATGGCGCCGACATAAGGAATGAAGGTCAGCAAACCAGCGACGAACCCAACCACCAGCCCGAATTGCAATCCGATCAGCATGAGCGCTATTGCATAATAGGCGCCAAGGATCAGACAGACGGTTCCCATTCCCCGGATAAACCCGGCAAGGGTCTTGTCCACGTTACCAGCAAGGCGGCGGATGACCGGCGCGTGATCGCGCGGCAGCAACTCGTCCACGCGGGCAATCATCCGATCCCAGTCCAGCAGCAGATACACCGCAACAACCGGCACGATGACAAACAGGACGATGATATTGATCAGGCTGGCTGCCGACGTCAGGGCGGTTTCAAGCAGTTGCCCCCCTCGCTCCGAGATCGTTTGACCCAGAGAATTGAGGCTCTGCCGCACGGTCGAGCTTTCGTCCAACAGGCTTGGGAAGCGCTCGGTCAGGAATGTGCCCAGATCGCGCGCCAGTTGTGGTACGGCATTGAACAGTTGGATGGCCTGTTCGATCAGCTGCGGGATCACCAGCAATGCCAAAATCACGAAGATGACGATGGCACTGATTGTGATAATGCCAGTCGCGACGGCCCGGCTGAAGCCATGTGCCTCTAGCCAGTCGGCAACGGGGTCCAGGAAATATGCGATGGCTGCACCCAAAAAGAACGGCAGCAACTGATCCCCCAGTGCATAGAGCAGCAGAAAGAATATCGCCGCCGCGATCCCCCAATACTTGAACTGTTCGCGGACGGGCAGTGCCATGTGTGTTCCGTAGTTAGTGTCGTGCTAACAGATGCGGCGTTTTGCCTGTTTCTTCAAGGGGGGTGGTGATGTGCTGGGATCCCGAGTGAGCCTTGACGTCACTCCGTGGGTTTTTTCCGAAACGCCGAAGGGGCCGTTGCGGGTGTGCCGCCTTTGTCCTAATCAGGTCGAAATCTTGTGAGGGAGCGCGCATATGCGTTTGAGCCGTTATTTTCTGCCTGTGCTAAAAGAAAACCCCAGCGAGGCGCAGATTGTCAGTCACCGCCTGATGCTGCGTGCGGGCATGATCAAGCAATCAAGCGCAGGTATCTATTCCTGGCTGCCTCTAGGCTTCAAGGTGCTGCGCAAGCTTGAAAACATCGTGCACGAGGAACAGGTGCGCGCGGGTCACATCCCCATGCTGATGCCCACGCTGCAATCGGCGGATCTGTGGCGCGAAAGCGGACGGTATGATGATTACGGTCAGGAAATGCTGCGCATCAAGGACCGGCATGACCGCGACATGCTCTATGGTCCCACGAACGAAGAGCTGATCACGGATATCTTCCGCAGCCATATCGGCAGCTACAAGGACCTGCCGCTGACGCTCTACCACATCCAGTGGAAATTCCGGGATGAGATCCGCCCACGTTTCGGCGTGATGCGCGGGCGTGAGTTCTTCATGAAAGACGGTTACAACTTCGACCTGACCAAGGAAGACGCGCTTCACGCCTACAATCGCCATTTGGTCAGCTATTTGCGAACCTATGAACGCATGGGGCTGCAAGCGATTCCGATGCGGGCTGACGGTGGCCCGATTGGCGGTGACTACACGCACGAATTCCTTGTGCTGGCAGATACCGGCGAAAGTGAAGTTTTCTATGATAGCGCAGTCACCGACCTAACATTCGGGGATCGCGAAATCGACTATGACAGCGTCGAACAATGCCAGGCTGTACTTGAGGAGTTCACCTCGAAATACGCCCGTACGGATGAAACCCATGAGGAGGCGTTGTTTAACGAAATTCCAGAAGAGCGCCGACGCATGGCCCGGGGGATCGAGGTTGGGCAGATATTCTACTTCGGAACCAAGTACTCGGAAGCAATGAACGCGGTTGTGCAGGGCCCGGACGGCAAACAAGTGCCGGTGCATATGGGCAGCCACGGTATCGGGGTCAGTCGCTTGATGGGCGCCATCATAGAAGCCAGCCATGATGACAACGGCATCATCTGGCCCGAAGGCGTGACGCCCTATCATTGCGGGATTGTGAACCTGAAACAGGGCGACGCCGAAGCGGACGCCGCCTGTGATGCGCTATATGCCAGCCTGACGGCACTGGGGCTTGAGCCGCTCTATGACGACCGGAATGAGCGGGCGGGCGGCAAGTTTGCCACCATGGACCTGATCGGTCTGCCTTGGCGGATCACTGTCGGGCCGCGCGGCCTCAAGAACGGCGTGGTTGAATTGACCTCGCGCCGGACCGGCGAAAGCGAAGAGTTGCCGCCCGAAGAGGCAGTGAAGAAAGTGGCGGAGATTTACGCGGGGTTGTGATAACCTGATGCAAATGCAGGCTCTTTTCAGGTTGGTCTTATGTGCGGCGCTGCTGGCACTGCCCACGCTTGCCAGCAGCGATGACGCCACACCCGCTTCCGTTCACCGCAAACTTGAGTCCGCCTTTGCAGACTGGCTGACCGCGCAGGGTACGTCCGGCATTATGGCATCTGGCGTGTTCGGGGCGGACGGCACCTGGAACGTCGATCTGTACAACGACACTGCTGACGGCGTGATCCGTTCGGGCGACTTGGCAAGCGTATCCAAGTCCATAACTGCCATATGCGTTATGCATCTGGTGGATGAGGGCCGTCTTGAATGGTCCGACTCCCTGCGGGATTTCGTCAGTCCCGCGCCGGATGTGACGGTGGCAGAGCTGGTCACGCACACGTCGGGCCTTGCTCCGGATGTTACCCAATTGGCCATGCTCGGGTGGCTTGGCCAGACCACGGCCCGGAATGGCCATTTCAGCGCGCAAGTTTTGGATCTGGTGAATGCCCGGCCCACGCAGACCGGAACCCGTGGCGCATACGAATACAACAATGAGAACTACGCGCTGCTGGGGCTGGTGATCGAAGACGTCACGGGCATGTCCTATTTCGACGCGTGTCGCGACCTGCTGGACTTGCCCGCAAGCATTCACCCCGGAGACCGTGCCGGCGTGTTCCAGCCTTGGGGCGGTCTGGCGTCGGACCCCAACGGATACCTGACATTCCTCCAGACGCATTTCGGACCGGGCAGCCGCGTTGCCAACGATCCCTTTGCCCTGCCACATGTCGCGCTGGGCGGCGGTGCCTATTACGGTATGGGCATGGTGTTTCGACCCTTCCAGGATGGTCACAACTTCTGGCACTTTGGGGCATTGTGCTTTCCCGGACGTCTCAACATCGGCAGCTTTGCGGTCATCTGGGAGGGCAAGGTCAGCGTGATCGCTCTCTACGACGCCTGTTTGGACGGGGATGCTATGGGGAGCTTGGACATGGCGCTCAGTGCCGCTGTCTATGGCAAGCGTCCATGATCCTGCGCGTGCTTGTACTGGCGGGCGGCGTAGTGGGCGGTACGCTCGCGTCGCAATTGCCCGAGTTTTCCCAGCAATACCGGCAACGTCTTGGCGGCGCGGTTGATGCTCTGGCCGAGGTGGTGGCAGATTTCGATGCGTCTGCCCTAGCCGAGGGACTGACCCGGACCGCAGCCCTCGCTCAGATGCATGGCACGGCGTTTCTGGATCGCCGGAGGGCGGACATGACCCGCACATTTGGTCGCTATGACCAACTGCGCATGGACCTGATTGCGCTGAATGACGCGGGTCCCCTCCTGCGCACATATTACGTGGCTCGATCAAGAGATACCGAAGTGGCCGCGGCGGCCCTGTCCAGTTTCGAACCTGCGGTGCCGTTGACGGCGGCCGGGGGGATCTTTGCCGCAACCGGCCTTCTCACCGGACTCGTGACCGTCTGGGCCGCGCTCAAGCTCTTGCTGTGGCCCTTCGGACGGCGGCAACCTGCGCGCGGGACTTGACCTTGGGGGCGGACCCCGCCACATCTCGTCCCAACCCGAGCAGGAGCCGTAAATGGCCAAACCAACCGCCCCCTTTGCCCCATTCGAGTGGATGATCGCCTGGCGCTACCTGCGTGCCCGCCGCGCCGAAGGTGGGGTGAGCACCATGACCTGGATCAGCCTGATCGGCATCACGCTCGCCGTCTTTGCGCTGATCGCAACATTGGCGGTGCGGTCAGGATTTCGGGCCGAGTTCGTGGATACCATTCTCGGTGCCAACGCGCATGTCACCGTCTACCAGATCGGCGAAGTGACGGATACGGGCGGGATCGACCGGACCATTGCAGATTACGAGGCCAGGGCCGCCGCCCTTGCCGAGCTACCGGGTGTTGTACGCACCGCGCCGCTTGTGCGGGGGCAGGTCATGGCAAATCTGCGGAGCCGCAATGCGGGTGTACAGGTCTTGGGCATGAGTGCCGAAGATCTCGCCGGTCTGCCGCGTATCGCAGACCCCGCAACGTCCCAAGGCGACATTGCCCGGTACGATCAGGGCGTCGCCATCGGGGCGGGTGTAGCTCAGGAGCTGGGCGCGCAGGTGGGGGATCGCATCAAGCTGATTTCACCGAACGGGGTACGCACCGCCTTTGGCACCAGCCCGCGCATCAATGCCTACGAGGTGACTTACATCTTTTCCGCGGGGCGCTACGATATCGACCGCGTGCGCATCTACATGCCACTTGCCGAAGCGCAAAGCTACTTCAACCGCGAGGGTGTCGTCGACGAGATCGAGGTGATGGTGGATGAACCGGAAGCCGTCGACCGATACACGGCGGCCATTTTGCAAACAGCCGGTGAACGGGGACAGGTCTGGACATGGAAGGACGCGTCGGGCGGGTTCCTGCGTGCGCTCGAGGTCGAGGATAATGTAATGTTTATCATCCTTTCGATCCTTGTGCTGATTGCGGCGATGAACATCGTCTCGGGCCTGATCATGCTGGTCAAGAACAAGGGGCGCGACATCGGGATCCTGCGCACGATGGGCCTGACCGAAGGATCGGTGCTGCGCGTGTTTTTCATCTGCGGCGCATTCACGGGGATCATCGGCACAGCCATGGGCGTGATCCTGGGCTGCCTCTTTGCCATCTATATCGATCCGCTCTTTTCATTCGTGAACTACGTGATGGGAGGTGGCGTATGGGATCCCTCGATCCGGGGCATATACGCACTGCCAGCCGAGCTGCATCTGCGCGATGTACTCAGCGCCGTCACGCTGTCGCTGGGCCTGTCCTTCATCGTGACCATTTTCCCGGCCCGACGTGCGGCCCGCATGAACCCGGTGGAGGCGCTGCGCTATGAGTGACGTCGTCCTGTCCTTGGCGGGGATCGCCAAGTCTTACAATGCGGGCCTGCCCAATCAGGTGGATGTGTTGCGTGGCGTCGATCTGGAGGTGCAGCGGGGCGAGGTTGTGGCGCTGGTCGCACCCTCTGGTGCAGGCAAATCGACGCTGCTGCATATCGCCGGGCTGCTGGATACACCCGATGCAGGCACGGTGACGCTGAATGGCCAGAACATGACCGGGCAATCGGATCGGCGCAGAACGCTGGCCCGCCGGGCAGAGGTCGGGTTCATCTACCAGTTTCACCATCTGCTGCCCGAGTTTTCAGCCATCGAAAACATTGCGTTGCCGCAGCTGGCGTCAGGGCTAGCCCGGGCAGATGCAGAGGCGCGCGCACTGTCGCTATTGGACAAGGTGGGGGTGGCCCATCGCGCTGCGCACCGCCCGGCGGAACTGTCCGGAGGCGAGCAACAGCGCGTGGCGTTTTGCCGGGCACTTGCCAATGGTCCGGCCTTGCTGCTGGCGGATGAACCGACGGGCAATCTGGATCCGGCAACATCGGACCAGGTTTTTGATGCGCTGATGGCGCTGGTGCGGGATACGGGCCTGTCCGCGCTGATCGCAACACATAATCTGGACCTCGCGGCGCGTATGGACCGCACGGTTCGACTTGATGAAGGGCATTTGACCGGTCCTTCATGATTGCGGTGTGGTCCTTAGTCGCCTTCTCCCGCTATCGTTGAAAGAGCCCCGCAAGCAATCGGCAGCTTGACGGCTGCCTTCCGGTTTGCTTTTTCTTGACCTCGCGGCAAAGACCGTGGGGGATAGAAGAACGATGCCTGACATTTCCAGGGCAGAGATTGAGCGCACCGTGCAGGCTGCACTGATGGCGCACGGGGCCGCCGCCTTTCCGGCGGCAGAGGTTGCACGCGCCGTTGCGCAAGCCGAGGCGGCAGGGAACCGGATCTGCGGGCTGTACTACCTGGAAAGCTATTGCCAGCAATTGCGTACCGGCCGGGTCAAGGGTGACGTGGTGCCGGTGGTCACGGCACAGCGCCCTGCGGCTATCCAGGTGGATGCTTTGATGGGGTTTGCCCAGCCGGCCTTTGCCTACGGATTGGCACCTGCGCTGGATGCGGCACGGCAGTTTGGCATTGCGAGCCTTGCCATCGGCCATGCGCATACCTGCACCGCGCTGGGATATTTCACAGAACAGATTGCCCGCGCGGGCCTGATCGGTTTGGGTATGACAAATGCCTCTCCTATTGTCGCGCCACCCGGGGGCAAGACACGTATGATTGGCACCAATCCGATCGCTTTTTCCGTTCCGGACGGGCAGGGCGATCTTGCCATGCAGTTCGATCAATCGACAACAACGGTGGCCTTGGGCAAAATCACGATGGCCAAGGCAGCAGGTGAGGCAATTCCGGAAGGCTGGGCCTTGGATGCTGATGGCGCTCCCACGACCGACCCGGAAGCGGCACTTGCGGGGTCACTTGTGTCAACGGGTGGGTACAAGGGATGGGGCTTTGGCGTGATGGTCGAGCTTTTGACTGCCGGTCTCACGGGGGGCGTGCTCAGCCGGGACGTGAAGCCCCTGAAAGCAGCCGAAGGGCCGCCACATGACCTGGGGCAGTTCTATATCCTCATCGATCCCAGCACATCTGGTGTCTTCTCGGATCGCCTGGCGCAGTTCGAGACGTTTCTTGCCGAAGACAGTGCAGGCCGCATGCCGGGACAAAACCGTCTTCTGGCTGATCCTGTTGATGTGGACCCGGCTGCGTGGGCGCAAGCGCAGGACTTGGCTGGCATCGCGGAATAACTCAGGCGAGTTGGGTCAACCACACGCCCATTGCCATCAGCGCGATGCCACCGATCCGGGTCAGACCCAGCGACGTGGCCTGCGCCCCGAACAATCCAAAATGATCAATTGCGGCAGCCGAGATCAACTGGCCCAGCAGCACAAAGAACACCGCGTTCCCGACGCCGAAATGTGGGGCGATATAGGTGATGCTCAGCACGTAAAACGCGACCAGAACGCCAGCCAGCAAAAGGTGTTTTGGCGCAGCGGATAATTTCGACAGCCCCTGCGCGCCCGTTAGCAAAAAGATAACGGCTGCCGTCCCGAAGGCGATGACAAACAGCACGGTCGCAGCAGCAGCAGGACTGCCCAGCCGCGTGCCAAGCGCGGCATTCAGCGCGGCCAGGATCGGGATGCCGATACCGGCCAGCAGCATGATCACGGCATATTGGGCCATTCCGGCACCTCCATCTTTCTGATTTGGATTACGCACAGATCCCGTTCACCTGCACGCCATCCCATGGCAAGCGCACGTCATGTTGCCGGGATTGCGGCAGGGGTGAGACGGGCATTGCCTGCGAGATCAGGGTGTGCAGGCGCTGTGTCCGCCCGCCCTGAGGGTCCAGCGCCCGGCAGCATACGAATTCCTCGACAATGGACCCTTGCTGCTCAAAACCAAAGTCGAGGAACTTCCGTTCCGCCGACACGTCAAAGAGGTAGGGGTCGTCACTGAACCGATGCTCGCGGGCCGCCTTGAGAGGGGAGTATCCGGTGACCTCCCGGTTCTGCCATTGCCATACGTGGGTCAACTCATGGGCCAGCAACATGGCGGCGATCAGGTTGATCTCTTGCGGATAGGCGGGGACGTAATCGTCCAGATACCAGTCCTTGTCGAACAGAACGTTCTGCCACAGGGCAACTGCCGCCGGTTTGGCGGTGATCGTGTCGCTGGTCGGGGGCGGCAGGATGCGCTCACGGCAGGTGGTGCGTGGCCGGGCTTTGCGCTTGAAGGTGACGGCGCGGGTCGGCGCCCCGTCAATCAAGCGCACCCGCTGATGGTTCAGCTGATCGCCGTGGATGGTGTCTGCGAAAGCACGCTCCGCATCGGTCAGCGGACGGCCACAGGCGGCCAGCAGGCTCAGGATCAGAAACAGGCGCAGGATCATGGCCGTAGTAGGTGCGTAAACGCCATGAAGTTCAAGAAAATATGTCGTCAATATCGGGTTGACGCCGAGTAGCGTCGCTTGATACGTCGCCCCAGTTGAAAGCGCGCGTCGCGCGCATGCGAAGAACAAGAAAGACCATTTCGATGAAGTCATTGCGTGTCACGGGGTGTATCGCCGCCACTGCCCTCCTTTTGTCAGCCTGCGTCTCGCCAGAGGTTGTGCAGACCCGATCAGTCGAAGACGGTGACCTCACCTGTGAAGAGATCAAGGTACAGTTGGTTCAGTTGGAACAAATTCGGGAAGAAGCCTCCAAGGGATAACGTGCATCGGGTGAAAATGTGGCCGCAGCGATCCTGTTTTGGCCTGCAGTGATTGGCAACTATCAGAACGCCAAACAGGCGTTGGAAGCTGCCAACAAGCGCAATGACGTGCTTGTGGCCCTTGCCAAGAAGAAGCGCTGTAAATTCTAAGCTGACAGTTCGAATGTATCGGTGGCCCTCATGATGATGGCCACCTATTTTCGACCTCTGCCTACATCGCGACCCTGCACCAAAGGTCGTGACGTAAGGCCGATGTATTCCGATTAGGCGTCGCAAACACACCTGCCACATCCAAGGGCCTGCGTCGTCTTGATAACGTTGGTCGTCGCATCTCCGTGATCAGAGGTGATGGGGCAGGGGGTTTTTGTGTCAAGCCTCTACGCCCACCTCTTTCCTATCATCGCGGGGATCCTCTCCGCGGATTGCACCGCAGGCCACCACTCACGTGTTCCCGGCCTGCCTGGAAAGGAGAGTAGTGATGGAAAAGGTTATCATTCCGACCGTGTTTGGCTTTGCTGCCATGATGAGCCTGTGGGTCATCGTCGGCGCCACGGTCTGAGACGTTCCTGCCCCCGGTGATCTGGACGTCCCGGGGGTGGATCAGCGCGGCGGAGGGTCCCTTTGGTTCCCCCTTTTAACAAGTCGGCCCTCCGTCGCCGTTACAACGCCCAGAAAGTGCCTTGCTTGGGTAAGCGCTCGTTAACCTGATCTGGGGCATATCGAGGACGAAGCGGGTGGCGACGCACCCCGCTTCGCGTATCGAGTAGCAGCGGAGGCGAAAGCCTCCGCTTTTTCCCAGCGCCCGCGCAGCGGGCGCGTCGCCCGAGAGGGTCAGCGTCCATTCCACTTACAAGGGCGGTCTCAAGGCCAAAGGCCGCCGCCCCATCCGGCAGCGTGTTGCATGGCAATAAGGTTGGTAGAGGGCGCGGTCCTCTGATACAGGTTCCCCGCGCGGCTTTCGAGCCTTGGCCCATGTCGTTGCAGAAGCGAGCCTACTTTTACGCGGTAAAAAGTTACCGCTCATCTCTCGAATAAAAAATCTAGCTTGTAGTTAGTTCTCAGGGCCTTCATCACTGAAGTAGTAAGACCAACCGTGTTTATCATCGAGCGATGCACGGATAGCGTTCCATGCCAAGTCCAACGCGTAAAGCGCCGTAAGAAAGACTAGTACACCTGCCATTACCAGGAAAATAATTGCAGATATGCTATCCAAGAACTCAATCACTTGCGTCTCCTCCCAAATCCTCAAGCGCACTATGAGACCTCTTGTATATTTTAGCACGAAGTAGCGTGCCGAACAACATTGGAAAATACACATTGGAGTTAGCGGCTACCTCAAGCCAACCTTGCACCATTTTTTCAAACGCTGCGGGTGAATGGTCTCCATTTTGGCCCATAAACTGCAATCCAGATGCACGAACGCCATAACGCTCAAGGTACGCATTAAGGAAAAACATTAAACAAAGTACTAAAATCAATAAACTAGAAGCATTTTTTAGCCTGAAGTCTTGGTTGTCGCCTCTTGGGCTATCATCAAACGGCTTTGATAAAGAAGCGATAAAATTTGTGTTTTCAGCCCACCTGATTATGGATTCCGCAGCTATACTCAACCAGAAAATCACAACGAAATCTGCAGCTTGAGTTGTTAAGTCGAACAACCATGTTGAAAGGAAGAAAACAGTTATCCAGCTGAATGTCCAAAGGAATGAAAGAAGTACACAAGATACGTAGGTTGATATCTTTGGGTAGTTGCAGCGTTTACTCTTCAGTATGTCGACTAGTCTGCCAAATGGATTAGAAAGCAATTTTTTTCTCGCAGTTTTCGAGAAAATATCATTGTTGCGCTATTTTACAATCATCAATCATCAATCATCAATCATCAATCATCAATCATCAATCATCAATCATCAATCATCAATCATCAATCATCAATCAAACATCCAACTCCTCCACAAACCGCGCGTTCTCCTGAATATACTGAAACCGCATCTCTGGCTTCTTGCCCATCAGGCGCTCCACAAGGTCCCCGGTCTCACCCGGCTCATCCTCGTCAATGCTCACACGGATCAGTTTCCGTGTCGCAGGGTTCATGGTGGTGTCCTTCAAGTCCTTCGCGTCCATCTCGCCCAGCCCTTTGAAGCGGGACACGTCGATCTTGCCCTTGCCGCCCAAACCGCTCTCCATCAGCGTGGTCTTCTCGACCTCGTCCAGGCAATAGACCCGCTTGGCGCCTTGGGTCAGACGGAACAGGGGCGGGCAAGCCAGGTACAGGTGCCCCGCATCGATCATGGGCCGCATCTGGGTATAAAAGAACGTCATCAGCAGCGCCGCGATATGCGCGCCATCGACATCCGCGTCGGTCATGATGATGACCTTGTCGTACCGCAGATCATCGATGTTGAACTTGGCCCCAAGGCTCACACCAAGCGCCTGCGTCAGGTCCGAAATCTCGGCATTCGAGCCCAGCTTGGACGAGGCCGCGCCCAGTACGTTCAGGATCTTGCCGCGCAGGGGCAGAAGGGCCTGGGTCTTGCGGTCGCGCGCCATCTTGGCCGACCCACCCGCGCTGTCGCCCTCAACAATGAATAATTCCGTGCCATCGCGTGTTGATGAAGAGCAGTCCACCAATTTGCCGGGAAGCCGAAGTTTCTTAGTGGCGGATTTGCGTTGTGTTTCTTTCTCGGCCCTCCTGCGCAGCCGTTCCTCGGCGCGCAGGACCAGAAAATCAAGGATGGCGCCGGCGGATTTCGTGTCGGCCGCCAGCCAGTTGTCAAAGTGGTCGCGGACCGAGTTTTCGACCATCCGCTGTGCCTCGACCGTGGCAAGGCGGTCCTTGGTCTGGCCCACGAACTCAGGCTCGCGGATAAAGCAGGACACCAGTGCGCCAGCGCCTGTGATCAGGTCCTCGCGCGTGATTGTGCTGGCTTTCTTGTTGTTCACCAGCTCGCCATAGGCCTTGATCCCTTTCAGGATCGCAGCCCAGAACCCGGCTTCGTGCGTGCCGCCCTCGGGCGTGGGCACGGTGTTACAGTAGCTTTGGATGAACCCATCGCGGCTGGGCGTCCAATTTATCGCCCATTCGACCTTGCCCGGCACCTTGAACTTCTCGAAGGACACCGATCCGGCAAACGGGGCGTCGGAATAGGTGGTGGCCCCACCCAACGCTTCGGTCAAATAGTCCGACAGACCGCCGGGAAAGTGGAATGTCGCCTCTTGTGGCGTGTCGCCATCGGCGATGGCCGACTTCCAGCGGATTTCCACGCCCGAGAACAGGTAGGCTTTGGACCGCGCCATCTTGAACAGGCGGGCGGGTTTCAGTTTCAGCGACCCAAAGATTTCCGGATCGGGATGGAAGGTAACGGACGTGCCGCGCCGGTTGGGGGCGGCACCGATTTTTGCCAATGGCGCTTGTGGGGTGCCCCTGGAAAACTCCATGGCAAACAGCTCGCGATTGCGCGCCACTTCAACGCGCAAATGGTCGGACAGGGCGTTGACGACGGAGGATCCAACCCCATGCAGACCACCCGAAGTCTCGTAACTGTCGCCCGAGAATTTGCCGCCCGCGTTCAGCGTGCAAAAGATGATCTCCAACGCGCTTTTGGACGGGTCCTTGGGATGCGGATCGGTCGGAATGCCACGTCCGTTGTCGCGCACCGACACATGGCCGTTCTCGTGCAGCTCCACCTCGATCCACGTGGCGTGCCCGGCGACCGCCTCGTCCATGGAGTTGTCGATGATCTCGGCCACCATGTGGTGCAGTGCGCGGTCGTCCTTGCCCCCGATATACATGCCCGGGCGCAGGCGCACGTGCTCCATATCCTCCAATACCTGGATAGAGGAGGCATCGTAGTCAGAAGGCCCACTGGCCCCGGCAAGAAGATCGGACATGGTTGCTGCTCTTTGTTGGTTGGAACGCACTATGCCAGAGCCGGTCAGACGGGGGAAGAGCGTATCAACCCGGCCAGTGTGCCCGTAGATGTCCCGACGTCTGCTGTTCGTCGATAACCTTGCGGTAGTGCTTCATACTGTGGTCCGGGCCAAAGACGGACCGGCGGGCGCGGGCCTTGTGCACGTGCCCCATATGGTGAAACGACCCCGGCAGATCGCACACGGCGTCATCGTCGCGGTTGATGCACAGGCACAGGTTCGAATGCCTGATGGCGCCGGCGCTGCGGCGCGGGCGCGGGGCGGCGAACCCGATACCGGGCACGCCATAGGTACGCACAAGGATTTGCGTCGCAGCCGCCCCAAGCGAATGACCGATGATGTATTTCGGGCGGTGGTTCTTCTTTTGCAGCCAGTCAAAGATCCCTTTGGCATGGGCCAGAAACCCCTGGTGCCACACGGTGCCGGACGCGCCCCGTTCCGTGTCATCATCCGCCAGCCGGTACCGTTTGCCGCCGATGTTCAGAACCCGCAGGTTGTACTTGAGGTAATCCATCACAGAATTCGATCCGGGGATCAGCAGGATGTCTCCCTTGAGGAAGATCGCCTGAACATCGTTTTCGTCCAGACCGTCCCGCCAGGCTGTTGCCAATGAAGCATTGCTTCTGCCTTTGTAGGACGCTTCGGCCATCTGCGCGGCCAGCTTGATATCGTAACTATGGCTCATGAAAATATCTCCGCGCTTTGAAATGCGACAACTATGACGCGATCAAAGCCACTTGGGAAGAGATCAGCCGAGCCAGTTGGAGACGATATCCGCGACAGAGTCGGGTTGTTGGTGCAGTACCCAATGGTCTGCACCGGAAATATGCGCGCGGGTCAGCGACGGTGCGAAGTCTTCCAGACCTTCCGTCGACACCGGCAACAGCGCCGTGTCGCCGTCGGCCCAGACCAGCAGATGCGGACAATGTACCTTCAGCCGATCCAGGGGCAGGTCGGGCATTTCTACGGGCACGCCGGGGTCCGCCACGATCAGGGGCGAGGCGCGGTACCAGTTGATCATGCCGCGCAGCCCCGATTGCCGCCACGCGGCCTTGTAGGCGTCCAACCTGTCACCGGCGAGCCAGCTCATGTCCATCTTGGCCGAGAACAGCTTGAGAAGCTTGCCGAAATCATCTGCGGCAAGCGTATCTTCGGACCCCTCGCTGCGCAGGAAGTTGATGTACTGGGATGCCTCGGATTGTGCTCCACCCGCCGCCATCTCGCGCTGAAAGGGGACCGGGTGCACGCCGTTGGCAATGATCAGATGCGACACCAAATCGGGTCGGAACATGGCCAGACCATAGGCGACAGAAGCGCCCCAATCATGGCCCATAACAATCACGGGGCCTTGATCGGCGATAAGGTGCACCATGTCCCCAACCAGTTTCGACGTCGCATATTCGCCAACCTCATCGGGCGCATAGCTCGCACCGTACCCGCGCTGGTCGGGGGCGACGCAATAATAGCGATCGGACAGGCGCGTGGCGATCTCGTCCCATGCGCCACCATACTCGGGAAAACCGTGCAGCATCAGGATCATGGGGTGCTTGGGGTCCCCCCACGTCCGAACCGTGAATGCATGCCCGCCCAATGCGCGGGTGGCGACGTCCATCACTGACCCTTCGGCAGTGTTTCGAACCGCAAACCCTTGGCCGTGCGCGGTGCAAATCCTTGCCAATAGGTATGATCCTCGGTCGGGTTGCCTGCATCATCAAGGTCAACCAACCCGTTGCGGGAATCCGGCACAAGCTCCAGATACTCGGCCTTGGCCGCGTCATCCTTGAGATGTAAATCAAAGAACGCAGTGGCGAAGTGCTGGGCGATGTTGTTCATCCGCGTCGTGTCCCACACCGCATCGGCATAGTGCTCGAAGGGAAGGAAATCGAGACCCTCAACAGGCTCCCAGCTTTCCTTGGGGGCTGGGATCGGGGCTGCGGCGTTGTGATTGGCATAATCAAACGTCAGCAAGTGTCGATCCGTGCCCACCGCGCCGGTAAACAGCTCACGCATGGCGTCATAGACCGAAACATCGTCATCCCCGCCTGCCATGAACATCGTGGGCACGCGCAAGCCAGCTACCCCGCTTGCATCCCAGAATCCCGCATTGTTGCCCCAAGGGCCTATTGCGATGACTGCTTTGACGCGGTCATCCATCAGGGCCTCGTGACTGTCGGACATGGCCAGATGTGCCTCGAGCAGATCATTCGGCGCACCCCAACTGAACTCGGTTGAGGCCTGTGTGACGCCTGCACCGCCAAAGATCAGTGCGCCATAGCCGCCCATGGAATAGCCAATAACACCGGTTTGGTCCGCATCAATGATGTCACCCAGCGGTCCTTGCAAACCCGCCACGTGATCCAGAACAAAGGCCTGGTCCAAAGGACGGTTGTACAAGGTCGAACCAAAGGCGGCTTGATCGGAATAGGTGCTGTCGGTGTGATCGATCGACACGGTCACATAGCCCTTGGAAGCAAGGTTTTCGCCCAGATGGCTCATGAGATACCGGTTGCCGGGGTATCCGTGGCTGATGATCACCAGGGGAAAACGCGCGCCACTGGCCGGTGCGGCATCGCGCGCCGCGCGACCCGTCAGCGATACCTCGGTCGTGCCGTCGCGCAGGATGGCTGTGTAAGTGCCACCTGCTTCGGTCCCCTCAGCCGCCGGATACCAGACTTCCAGTGTCAGCGGGCGGTCATAGCTGGGTATGTCCTTTCCCTTCACGTTAAGCACATCGATGCTGTCGGGAATTGTAACTTCAAGCGTTTGCACACCAATTGGAAAAGTCCCGTATCGCGCCAATGCGGGCGCGTCGGGGCGGATCTGGTCAATCGGGTTCGCCCATGTGCCCGCGGCGGTCAACGTCGCGGCGAGGGCCAGCCCGGTCGTACATGAAACATTCATCAGGGCATCCTTTGGCAAGATTCAACCTATGGTAACATGTCAACCACTTATTGACCCAATGTGCCAGAGCAATTCGCAGGCGCAAGTGATGATCCGTGTCAGGTCGCGTTTCTATCCGGGCAGGGTATCGCGCAATGCACTAATCGGGGTTGAGGCTTTGGCGCCTCTTGCCTAAATCTGGGGCATGTCCTTTTTTCGTCCTCTTGGCGCCGCTGTGGCGCTGGTCTTGTGTGCTCAGACGGCGTTCGCTCATCCGCATGTGTTCGTGGACACCAAGATGATTGTCGTTGTTGGTGACGATGGCGCGTTCAAGGGTGTTGAAGTGCATTGGACATATGATGAGTTTTATTCCCTTCTTCTGATGGCCGACCTTGGCCTGGACCCGGATGGTGACGGCGACCTGACCGACGCGGAGTTGGCCCGGCTTGATGGATTTGACCTGCAGTGGATCGAAGGGTTTGAGGGCGACAGCTACGCCACTCGTGATGGTACGCCGGTTGCTCTTGGAAAACCCGATGGGCGGGGCGTCTCGGTTGAAGAGGGGCGGATTACATCAGCGCATTTTCGACCTGCGGGGGGGCCGGCGGCAGGGGTTGTACTGAAAGCCTATGACCCGACATTCTATACGGCGTATGATCTGATCGGCCCGGTGGCGGTAGATGGCCCGTGCACAGCCGCGATCCAGCCTGCCGACCTCGATGCTGCGTACACGCTGGTCGAAGAGATGTTGTACGCCACACCCGCCGCTCAGGCCGAAGCCGCTTACCCCGAAGTGGGAGAGGCCTTCGCCGACACTGTCAGCCTGTCATGCGCGGGCTAAGGATTGGCGTCCTTCTGGCCTTCGGTCTGGCACTGCTCTGGCTCTTTGGTTTTGGCGGCGTAACCGATATCGGACAATGGGCTGCTGCCCAACAACGCGAGGCTCAGACCGCACTTGCCGGTGGTCTGCGGGCCGTGCGGGCAGGGGAGCCGGGTGCGTGGTTTGCCCTTATGGGGGTTTGTGCCGCCTATGGATTTTTTCATGCCGCCGGGCCGGGACATGGCAAGCTGGTAATCGGGGGCTACGGTGCGGCAGCGCGCGTGACGGCGTGGCGCTTGTCTGGTCTGGCCGTGGCCTCTTCCCTGGCTCAGGCGCTGGCAGCGGTCTTGCTGGTGACGCTGGGGGCCTGGGTTCTGGGGTGGGGACGCACTGAACTGACGGACGCCGCAGAAAAGGTGCTGGCCCCGGCCAATTACATTGCCATTGCTCTCGTTGGGCTATGGCTGATGGCGCGAGGGGTGCGCCGGACGCGCAGTATGGCGGTGCATGTGATCGACGAACACGGGCATTGCAGCAGTTGTGGGCATGCACATGCACCCAGCGTTGATCAGGCGGCTTCGGTTTCTTCGTTGCAGGATGCCGTGGCGATCATTGGGTCCATCGCGATACGCCCCTGCACCGGTGCCGTGTTCCTGTTGATCCTTTGTTTCGGACTGGGCATCCCGTGGGCCGGCGTCGCCGGGGCTTTTGTAATGGGGCTTGGCACGGCAAGCGTGACGGTGCTTGTGGCCCTTGTGGCCGTGAGCGCGCGGCAATCGGCCTTTGCGGGGTGGTCCGGCGCGGGCAGCCTGCGCGCAATGGCGGTGATAGAGATCATGGCCGGTGCATTGATCGCACTTGTTGCGACAACGCTCGTTTGGCCGCTGCTCTAGCGGGCAAGGGCGGCATCCCGTCACCCGTGTGACGCTGGGGCTTTTCTTGCACAAAAAGCAGGCGTAAGGGTGGGATATGTCCACCCAACAGATGTCATATGGCGCGCACGCGCGTGCAATCCTCGTTCTCGGCCTGCCGCTGATCGGTGGGCACCTTGGTCAGATTGCAATCGGCGTGACTGATACGGTCATGTTGGGCTGGTATGGGGTCGAGGAACTTGCTGCCCAAGGGGTCGCGAGCAGCCTGTTCTTCGTGTTGTTCCTCATGGGGTCGGGTTTTGCCTGGGCAGTCATGCCCATGGTTGCGTCGTTCCATGCCGAGCGGGATGAAACCAACCTGCGCCGCGCCACGCGCATGGGGTTGTGGCTCAGCATGGGCTTTGCCGTGCTGACATTACCGGTCATGGTCATGGCCGAAAGCGTACTGCTGGCACTGGGGCAAACCGAACAGGTGGCGGCACTTGGGTCCGAGTATCTGCGCATTGCAGGCTGGGGGATCATTCCGGCGCTGCTGGTCATGACATTCAAGAGCTATCTGGCGGCACTGGAGCGCACGCAAATCGTGCTTTGGATCACCCTGGCCGCGGCACTGACCAATGCATTGGCAAATTACGCGTTCATTTTCGGGAATTGGGGCGCTCCGGCATGGGGGATTGCAGGTGCGGCGGTCGCATCGCTCGTGACCCAACTGGTTATGGTGATTGGGGTCATAGGCTACGCGCTGCTCGTCCTGCCGGAACACCAACTGCTTAAACGGCTTTGGCGCCCGGATTGGGAGATGCTTGGCAAAGTATTCCGCCTGGGACTGCCCATTGGCCTCACGAACCTGAGCGAAGTCGGTTTGTTCGCAGCCTCGGCGTTCATGATGGGCTGGCTGGGTACAATCCCGCTGGCGGCCCACAACATCGCCCTGCAACTGGCGTCTATCACCTTTATGGTGCACCTCGGGCTCAGCAATGTCGCGACGATCCGGGCTGGGAACGCCTATGGTCGGGGCGATCTGGATCATATGCTGCGCGGTGCCCGCACAGTGACCGTGATGAGCCTTGGGATGGCCCTTGCCACAATTGTGCTGTTCATCGCATTGCCCGAACCGCTGATTTCGCTGTTCATGGATCGGAACGAACCAGCCCGGGATCAGATCCTTGGGATCGGTGTGCTGCTTTTGGCCCTTGCCGCGCTGTTCCAACTCGTGGACGGGGCACAGGTGATCGCGCTGGGTCTGTTGCGCGGCGTGCAGGACACGACAATCCCCATGGTACTTGCGGGGGTGTCCTACTGGTTGGTGGGGATGCCTGCGTCCTACATACTGGGCTTTGTTTTGGGCTGGGGTGGGCCAGGTATCTGGCTTGGACTGGTTCTGGGACTGGCCTGTGCAGGGGTGGCGTTGATGCTGCGATTCTGGACCGTCTCGGTGCCGCGGTTGGGTCGGGCTGTAGGCGTGGGCGCCGTGCCCGCCCCCTGAAAGGGGCAGGCGTGCTATTGGCCCGCGGGCCCATTGAGCGGGCGCTTACAGTATGAAGTCCTCCGCCTCGACCGCGTTGACATGGCGCAGTTCAATCATCTCATCCGCATCGCCATCGCCATCGCTGTCGATCTGGACGAAGTCGCCATCAAACAGCACTTCGGCCCCATTGCCCGAGAAAGCATCCCCCTCGACAAAGGTCAGCCCGCCAAATCCGGTCAGGTCGATCTTGTCGATGATGGATGTGAAACCAAGGATGACATCCATGCTCTGTGCCGTCAGACCACTGTCACCAGGCCGGAAGACAAACACATCGCGTGCTTCGATCTCTTCCCAGTCATTGATCTCGTCGGCTCCGCGCCCACCGGACACCCGGTCTTCACCATCGCCGCCAAGCACGGTATCGGCACCCGCACCGGCCCAGAGCGTATCGCGTCCATCGCCGCCATGGACATCATCATTGCCGGCCCCGGCAAGTATCAGATCGGCGCCGTCGTCCCCGCGCAAACTGTCATTTCCCTGCGAGTCAGACAGCGTGTCATTGCCGTCACCGCCACGCAGCGTGTCATTGCCATTGCCGCCACGCAGGCGGTCTGCGCCATCCTGTCCGGACAGCGAGTCGTCACCGGCGCGACCGGACAGGCTGTCCGCACCTTCGCCGCCATAGACCTCGTCATTGCCTATGCCACCGTCAATCGTGTCTGCGCCCAAGTCGCCATAGGCGTAGTCGTCACCCTGGTTGAGCCGGATAAGGTCGTCCCCCTCACCACCATCTGCCGAATCCTCACCCTGTCCGGCAAAGATCGTGTCGTTGCCTTCATCGCCCCAGATCCGGTCGTCGCCTTTCTCTCCCCAGATGGTGTCCTGCCCTTCGCCGCCGCCCAGCGTGTCACCATCGCCGCCGCCCCAAAGCCGGTCATTGCCTTCCTCGGCATAAAGCTTGTCCGCACCCAGCCCCCCGAACAGGCGATCTGCGCCCACGTCACCCACCAGCGTGTCGTCACCGGTGCCACCGTTCAGCGTGTCATTGCCTTCCTCGCCGTTGAGATGATCGTTGCCCGCCTCTCCGAACAGGCGGTCATTGCCTTCATCGCCGCCGGAGCGATCATCGCCCGAGCCGCCATAGACCCAATCATTGCCGATGCCGGCCCATATGCGATCATCCCCGTCTCCTGCTTCGAAGATCTCGTGATGCGCTTCGGCCAGAGCAAAGCTGTAATGCCCGGAATTCAAGGTCTCGCCATCGTCCGTCCCGTAAACACGGTTCTGGCCGTTGACGTAGTAATTCATCCTCCCGGCGATATCTTCGACCGTCTCGTTGGCATCGCCATCTTCGTTCTCGAAACGGCCATCCACGATGGCAAAGCCCACGTGATAGATTGCGTCCGCAACGGTGTCGATGAAATCGCGTCCCTGGAAGATGAGAGCACCCCCATTGCCTTGCACAAGGTGAAACCCGGTTTCGATATCTCCCTCGTCATCCCCATGCCCTTCCAAAAACGTGGCATAGAGCGTGGCATTGGCGCGGATATAGGCAGACAGGGTGTACATGTCTCCGGGCGACAATTGACCGTCGTCATTTACGCCTGTGGCATTGATCGCTGTCTCGATCACATCGTTCATTTGCCGGGCGGCTGCAGCGCCGCCCGCAATGTCTTCGGGATAAACGTTGGCGATCAGACCGGGTTCGGTCTCGACGATCTCGGCAATGGTCTCAAGGCTGTTGGCTTGCTGCGTCGCTGGCATGGTGATGTCCCTGTTGCATGTCTTATGCAATTCGGTCTTCCACAGTGTGTACCTCCGTGAAACGACGTACATAACATCGCTGTCACATCAGCAAGAAACGGTAAAAACGGGCACCAGAATGCACATAACTTCGGTCTGGTTTTGCCGAAACCAGACGGGTGCGGATGGATTCAGTCCTTGCCGGAGCCGCTCAGCAGCCTGTCAGCCTTTTTTCTGACCAATACAGACCGCAAGTCGTGCATGGCCAGCAACAGCGCGTCCGTGACGTCTTCGAGCTGATCTTCGGTTGCCCGGCTTTGCGCCCATTGGGTTGTCAGGTTCAGGTAGTCCACGGCACGGTGAATGTCGTCAATGTCTCGCCGGGCCAGGATCTCGGCCCGCTCCTCCATCCATGCTTCGATCCGGGCCAGATCATCAGCGGACAACGTTCGGTCCCCATGCGGCTTGATCTCGCCGTTCCGAATGTTGACGACCGCGATCTGGTCCATCTCGATCCGGCGCTGCCGGTTCTCGGTATCGACGCGAAACACGGCAGCGCCGTTCTCGCGTACACGGAAATAATAGTCAGGAAGCTCCGCGCCCATTCCCCATCCCTCGTTATGTCAGCCCCGCACAAAAGGTCTGGATGCGGGTGCAAGCCTCTTTTAGGGCCTCGTCGGACGTAGCGTAGCTGACGCGAAAGTTCGGAGATAGCCCAAAGGCGGCACCAAAGACGACGGCAACGCCGGTCTCTTCCAGCAACGCCGTGGAAAACGCTTCGTCATCGACGATGTTCACGCCCCCCGCCGATGTCTTGCCGATGTATCCCGCAATGGACGGATAGACATAGAATGCCCCGTCCGGCACCGGGCAGGCAATGCCTTCGGCAGCGTTCAGCATCTCGACCACCAGATCCCGACGGCGCTTGAAGATTTCGTTGTTGGGGGCGATGAACTCCTGCGTGCCGTTCAGCGCCTCCAGGGCGGCAAACTGGCTGATCGAACAGGGGTTCGAGGTCGATTGCGACTGCACCTTGCGCATCGCCTTGATCAGGTCCTCGGGGCCCGCAGCATAGCCGATGCGCCAGCCGGTCATGGCATAGGCCTTGCTGACACCGTTGACGGTCAGCGTGCGGTCATAGAGGCGCGGCTCGATCTGGGCCGGGGTCGTGAACTCGAAATCGTCATAGACAAGATGCTCGTACATATCATCCGACATCACGTAGACATGCGGGTGGCGCATCAGCACATCGGTGATCTCTTTCAACTCTGCGCGGGTATAGCCCGCGCCGGTCGGGTTCGACGGAGAGTTGAAGATCAGCCACTTGGTCTTGTCGGTGATGGCGGATTCCAGCTGATCGGCGGTCAGCTTGAAACCGGTCTGCAACGATGCCTCGGCGATGACGGGTGTCCCACCCGCCAGCAGCACCATGTCGGGGTAACTGACCCAATAGGGGGCAGGGATCACCACCTCATCGCCTTCGTTCAGCGTCGCCATCAGCGCGTTGTACAGGATCTGCTTGCCGCCCGTGCCCACGGTGACTTGGGCCGGTGTGTAGTCCAAGCCATTGTCCCGCTTGAATTTTTCCACGATTGCCTGCTTCAGCTCTGGAATTCCATCGACCGGGGTATACTTCGTTTTACCAAGGGCAATGGCCACCACGGCGGCATCCTTGATGTTCTGCGGTGTATCAAAGTCGGGCTCGCCCGCGCCAAGGCCGATGATGTCCTTGCCCTGCGCCTTCAATGCCGCCACGTGCCCCGTCAGGGCGACAGTCGGAGACGGTTTGACGCGGTCGAGTGTCGCGGAAAGGAATGTCATGTTGGCCTCGGGGCGTTAGAGCGTTATCGAGACCCTCATAGGCGGCGCGCCGTGCGCGATCAAGCGCTAGCACAGAGAAGGAGAACGACCCTATGGACGATCTGCAGGACTGGTACAGCGCGGAAGCGGCAACATTCGGCGATCGTGTGGCAGGTGCGCGCGAACAGGCCGGTATGACTCAAAAGCAGCTTGCGAAGCGCTTGGGCGTGCGCCTGGCGACATTGCGCGGGTGGGAAGACGATCTGAGCGAACCGCGCGCCAACCGGCTGTCGATGATGGCCGGGCTGCTGAACGTGTCGATGATGTGGTTGATCAACGGAGAGGGCGAGGGGCTTGACGCGCCCGTGGTCGAAGAGCCGCTGACCCCGGATATGCGTGATCTGCTGACCGAGGTGCGTGATATGCGCTCGGACATGCTGGCGCGCGCCGAACAGCTGGGTCGGCTTGAGAAAAAGCTGCGCATCGCGATGCAGACCCCGACAGATGTCTGACGAGCCGCGCGAACATCGGTTGAAGCGGCTGCACATGCGATCCATGCGCCGCGGGATCAAGGAAATGGATTTGATCCTGTCGACCTATGCCGACCGACATCTGTCTACCATGACGGATGCAGAGTTGGACGTATATGATGCCCTCCTCAACGAAAACGATCAGGACCTCTATCGATGGGTCACGGGGCAAGAGGCGCCGCCAGCACATATTGCCGATCTGATCGGGGCGGTCTCGCGCACGTTTCAGCCAGAAAAATAAGGTCCCCCGCGCATTTAACTGAATATTTCCGAATCAGCCGCATCTTCTGGCCAGAGCAGATCATGTCGGAGAAAACGGATGAGCATTCAGGACCCTATCGGCCAGGTCCCAGGCATGGCCGATAAAACAACCGCCAACGCCAGTTTCATGGTCGGTTACCTTGAGGCCTTGTCACTGGTCGAACGGCTGCACCGCTTGTTGCTTGACGTGATCAAGGATGAATTTGAGCGCGTGGGCGTGCTGGAAATCAATGCAGTTCAAGCGCTGTTGCTGTTCAACATCGGCGACAATGAGGTGACGGCCGGAGAGCTGAAAAGCCGCGGCTACTACCAGGGCTCGAATGTCAGCTACAACCTCAAGAAGCTGGTCGAAATGGGCTACATGCACCATCAACGCTGCGAAATCGATCGCCGTTCGGTCCGAGTTCGCCTGACGGAAAAAGGGCGCAAGATCCGCGATGTCGTGAATGAGCTGTTCCTGCGCCACGCAGATGGCTTGCAATCCAAAGGCGTATTGGGCCCTGAAGGGATCATTGACATCACCGCCTCGCTCAAGCGCATGGAACGCTATTGGACAGACCAGATACGCTATATCTACTGATCACCAGCGCTTGGGACGCCGATTGACGACGACGTCGGAGCACTCCCCAAGATCAGTGTTTCCAACTCGCGTTCCAGCTTCCGGGCCATGGCGGCAGCATAGTCCTCAAAACCCAGCGCCGTTTCCACGAAACTGTCTGACCCAACGATGACATTGTTCTGGAAATACGCTGAAAGCCCGGACATCTCGGTTTGTTGCAGATCACCCATGTTGGGTGCATCGGTCCCGATCACCAACGCGTTGATTGTAATCCCCGTGTCCTGAAGCTCAGCTTTCACGTCGACCGGGCGGATGCCCAGGTTCGACTTGCCATCCCCGGACAGGTCCAGAGTGCGCTTCCAACAGTCCGGGCGTTGCGCCAGATGTGCAGCGCCTTCACGCATGGCCAGACCCAGCGCGGTGCCAGGGCTGGCCTGACGCCGCTCAGTCGCCCGCAACTGCCCAATCACGCCATTCAGCACGGCCGCACTCTCTATGGCTGTCCAGGGCAAGATTACGGCGGGGTCTTCCGGCCCGCTCCATTCATAAACCAGCAGGTGCACCGGTGCGGATGGCGTCTGCAACAAGGCCTGTCGTACCTTGCCATTGTCCAGCGCGGCGGCCAGCCCGTCCATCTGCAGGCGGTATTCACGAACATCGACGGACCCCGATACATCCAGTCCCAGGGCCAACGCCTGTCGGCAAGCCGCGTCAGCCGCTGCACTCACCATGGCCAGCAACGCCGCCCCGATCAGCGCCGCGCGGCTCATCCGCCGCGATGGCGCTGGTCCAGCGCGCCAATGACAGGCGGGGTCAACTCCCGCTCCAACTTGCGACGCATCGCGCGCTCATAGTCTTCAAACCCCTGCGCCACCTCCAGAAAGGCGCCGGGACCGCGCAGCACCTCGCGCTTGTAGAAATCGATCAACATGGTCTCCGATGTAAACTCGGCTGCATTCACAACCAAACCGTTCACCGTGACATCATCAAAGGCAAACTCACGATAAGCAAGTCGCGGGCCAAACCCTTCGTTGTTTTGCCCATCGCCAGCCATATCGATCGTCCGATAAAGACATGACGGCGCACGGCCCAACATCTCGGCCCCGAACCCCAATGCATACCCCATCGCGGTCGGGAACTCGTTGTGCGACCGCGTGCTTGCCGCCACAGTCTCGGCGGCGTCCAGCAATGCTGCGGGGCTGTTGATCAGCGTCCAATCCAGCACAACCTCCTGGTTGTATCGACCCGACCACTCATAGACGGCCAGCGCGACGGGCGCCTCATTGGCAAAGAAAGCGGCGCGCACTTCGGGCGCTGTCAGGGCGGCCACCAGACCGCCCCGCTGCAATTGATCCTCGGTCGCGTCAACGGACGACGAAACATCAAGAGCCAAAAGCAAGGCCAGCCGACATGCCGCTGCGGGAGAGGCGGCGACGCAAGCGACCAGGCAGGCCGCAGTCCTTACCAATGGCCCGTGTTTTCCATGCTCGCCCACGGTTCGGCCGGGGGCAGGGCGTCACCGGCTTGCAACAGCTCGACCGACACAATGTCGGGTGAGCGTACAAAGGCCATGTGTCCGTCGCGGGGCGGCCGGTTGATCGTCACACCATTGTCCATCAGGTGCTGGCACATCTCGTAGATGTTATCCACGCGGTAGGCGAGGTGCCCGAAGTGGCGACTGTCATCCGGCAGCGCATCATCCCCATCCCAGTTATAGGTCAGCTCAATCGGGCAGTCCGGCTGATCGGGCGGAGCCATAAAGATCAGCGAGAACCGTCCGCCTTCGCTGTCATGCCGCCGCGTCTCCTCAAGGCCCAACAGTTTGTAGAATGCCATCGATGCGTCCAGGTCCTTTACGCGAACCATTGTGTGCAGATAGGTCAGTGCCATGCCGGTGGCCTCCGTTTGTTAGCTATGCGCAAACCGTAGCACGCGTATTTGTAGTGTCGAGACGCACGATCGCTGAGAGTCTGATGTCAGAAGGATGAACGGATCTGGAAATCCACCGAAAATTCCCGGCTCTGGAAACGACTGACATTGCTGTCGCGCCGACCGGCGCGCAGTCTGACGGACGGCGCAAAACCTGCATAGTGCCAATCCGCAAAGAAAAAGGTCACGTCGCCATAGATCGATTCATCTTGACGGCCATCGGGTACAGCGATGAAACCCACCCGGTAATCATCGAAATCTGAGTTCGCGATTGTCAATGATGTCGATATGCTGGCCGGTCCCAGTGCCTTTGCAAAGCCGTAGCTCGCGCGAATTGTTTGAGAAACTGAATCGATGTTACTGAAGTCGGACTCTGTATCAATAAGGCTCAAGGAAAGGCCGATTGAGTCCCCGTTGCTCCGTTTGTGGTGCAAGGATGTACCAAGCTTGTAGAGCGTTTCATCGAGTATTGTGTGGCGTGCCGATGTACGATCTTCGACTGCAGCGGTCAGGTTCAGCCGCGTGTGTGTGCCAAGACGCACTGAGCGGGATCCTCGCAAAGCCAGAAAATCGAACCGTTCTTCACCTCCTGACCACGCCCGCCCGATGCCAAAACCAATTGAGGCGGAATTGCCCTCGGCACCCAGTGCAAATTTGTGGGTCAATGAAGTATCGAAATATGTGCTACCTAGGTCCTCGTTTTCCAAGTCTGGCGCCTGCCGTTGGGCACTCGACGACAACCATACACGGCGCACGTAGATTTGGGAGCCGAGGCTTAGTTCCGATTGGGCCGTGCGTCGCAGTTTATAGTTCAAGTCGACGCTGAGTGTTCCAATGTTGCCCGCCAGAGCCTGGGCACTTCCAGACAGAAGTCCAACCGCGGGGACGCCGTCAATTACTTGCAAAGCACCGTCAGCGCCGTTGTTTACATTGTCGGATGGACGGAAGCCTATGTTAGCCCGAAAGGAAAAGGGGTTGATCTGACGGACACGTTTGTAGTCTGCCGCGATACGCGTCAGGCTTGCCTCATCTTTCGCGTGAACGGCAGCCCGCCTCAACCAAAGTTGCGTAAGGGTCGGCCGGTTTTCAACGAGGGATGCGCGGGCCGCAAATTGTGCCGCTGCGACTCGATCAACCCGATTGTCGCTAATGCGATAGGCGCGTGCCGCCGACTTTCGAGCCGCCGCAATGTCACCTGATCTGGCCATGGCAGAGGCGAGTATAAAGTGCGCACTGGTATCGTTTGGATTTGCTTGCAGCAGGCCACGTGCAATCTTGATGGCAATGGTTGGACGCCCGCGCTCCAGCGCTTGGTGGGCTAGAGCGCGTGCATGGTCCAATGACAGTTGTAACGAAGGTTGCTCCTGCTCAGTCGGCTGGGTGTCGGCGGCTGCACCGGAAGGCGGAGAGTTCAGATGCCATGTGAGACACGCAATCAAAAGAGTGCGCCATTTCTGCTTGGCGCAAGTGCCCGACGCGGGGGAATTGGCTTCTTTGGCGCTTGGCAACGTTCTACGCTTGAACGACCTAACCATCCACGTCGGCGCAGATCGCTGCACTCTCTAAGGGACCACCGCAGCGTCCAAGGACGAAGACGCCATATTCTTCCTCGGCACTTGTGCCGTCTAGCAAGTGGTCTGCGACAAAGATTGCACCGGCAACCGCTTCGCTGTCCACGCCGCCGAAAATTCCGGCATAGTCCCCGATGTCGCTACGGCTGGTGTCACCTTCGGCGATAATGTTACCATCAAACGCTCCGTTTTCGTCGATGGTCGAGGGGTCTAATTGCAGGTTGCCCACGTCCGACGTTGTCTCGCCAGGCGCCATCACGTCGAACACATCGTCGTCATTCAAGTCGAGTACACGGTTGAAGATTACACCATTTACAGCATTGTCGGAAAAGTCGACGTTCAGAAAGACCTCGCCTGTCACGACGGCCGCCTGACCCGGTCGGGTGCTGGGATCGCGATCTGCCGGAAATGGCAACAGATCGGTATCGTCGCCTTCAAGGTTTGTGACGCCGACATAGGTGCCAGCATAGCTGACCTGTCCAGTTTCTTCGGTTAGAGGCGGTCTGTCGAAATCCCCGTTCCGTGCAAAGGCAGCGCCGCCATTGTAGGTCCCGAACTGACCGCCGGTTACAATGACCCCGGCTCGCGTGCCGTTGAGCGATTGCACCAACGCTATAGTGTGTTGGTCAATTGCGTCATCCTGCGCCGTGAAAGCAACGTATCCCGGAACATCAAGGCCGGGTCGACGTTGGTAAGTGGACGCGGGAAGGTCGTCGTCAAGAAACACACCCTCCACGGTCAACGTACCGCCACTCGGATCAGACGGATCCGGAACGAAAGTAAAACCCGAAAGATCGTTCGCAATTGTTGCTGGAACTGTAATTGTAGAGTCGCCGGGATCCGTCGGCGTTCCGCCAGCATCCGTCTCGTCTTCATCCGTGCGAGGGCCATTGCCACACGCCGCGACCAGCGCGGTCAGTGCGCACACTGCTACTATCCGTTTCATGCCTGAAAACCTTTGCGGTCTATGTACTGCCTCTTTTGTGGCAAGAAAGCGCCGTAACCCCCCCAAAGTCAACGGTTTCGTGATCGTACTGATTCGCACCGCCCGTGAACCGTTGCCAAAAAACGACCCCGATCTAGCGGTTCTCATCAGCCAATCCACAATATAAGGTGTAGGCCTGATAGATTCTGTGGATAAAGGACGCGCCCCATGCCGCTCAGCCCCGAACAGCTTGCCGAAATCGAAGAGCTGCGCAGCCACACGCAGCCCACGCTGCGTGCCACCGTCCCCGGCATGGAAGCGCATCTCTACAAAGCCCAACCCGTGCTCGACCACGGCTTTGTCCGCGTCATCGACTACATGGGCGACGACAGCGCCATCTGCCAGGCCGCGCGCGTCAGCTATGGCAAGGGCACCAAATCCGTCCAGAACGACGAAGGGCTGATCCGCTACCTCATGCGCCACTGGCACTCGACCCCGTTCGAGATGTGCGAGATCAAGCTGCACGTCAAACTGCCCGTCTTCGTCGCCCGGCAGTGGATCCGCCACCGCACGGCCAACGTGAACGAATACTCCGCCCGCTACTCGATCCTCGATCGCGAATTCTACATCCCCGAACCCGACGCGCTTGCCGCCCAATCGGTGGTCAACAACCAGGGCCGGGGCGAAGCGCTGACAGGCGAAGAAGCCCAACGCGTCCTCAACTACCTGCGCGACGACGCCATGCGGTCCTATGACCATTACGAAGAGATGATTTCCCAGGACGGCCAACAGGGCCTCGCGCGAGAGCTGGCGCGCATGAACCTGCCCGCCAATATCTACACCCAATGGTATTGGAAAGTGGACCTGCACAACCTCTTCCACTTCCTCCGCCTGCGCGCGGACGCCCACGCGCAATACGAAATCCGCGTTTATGCAGATGCGATTTGCGAAATGGTCAAGGATTGGGTGCCTGCGGCGTATAAGGCGTTCGAGGACTACCGTATGGGTGGTGCAACATTAAGCGCTACAGCTCTTGCGTGTATTCAGAGAATGTTGAAAGGTGAAGAGGTAACGCAGGAGAATTCCGGCATGTCCAAGGGGGAATGGCGGGAGTTTATGGGGGTAATTGGTTGAGGAATGGTAAAGAGTGTTTTAGGTATCCGGGTTTTTGTTTCGTCGCCCGGCGATTTGAAAGAAGAACGCGCCCTTGTAAAACGAGTTTGTGAAGAGATCAACGTCGATACAGGCAACTTGCTTGGATTCTATTTGGATCCGATTTTCTGGGAAACGCATACTTCATCGGGTATTTCAGGCCGATCGCAAGAGGTGATCACAAAACAGATAGGCGAGTACGAAATATATCTAGGTTTAATGGGGTTCTATTTTGGCTCTGATACGGGTGTAGCATCATCCGGTACGGAGGAAGAGTACAACGATGCACTAGCTATCTGGAAGGAGCAACAAGAGTTAAAAATTCAGTTCTACTTTTCAACTTCAAAAGTCGATCCATCTTCTCTTGACCTTGAGCAGTACAAGAAGGTTTTGGATTTCAAGAAAAGAGTAGGAGCGGAAGGGACTGACCCAGCCCCCTGAAATCAGGCCACTGAGGTGCTAGTAATCCGTCCCAAGAAAGGATGGACTATGAAACGC
>NZ_CANNGP010000017.1 GCF_947504105.1 uncultured Tateyamaria sp. | reverse complement strand
AGACTGGTTAAGGAAAAGGGATAACCGCAACCATCAGGCCTTACGGTGTCATTCTGCCCCCAGCCGGAACAGACCCCTAGTTGCGGCCGACGCAAAAGATGCGGCGCACCGGGAACCTGTCGTCTGATCCCGCGACGACGACAGAGGCTTGTGGCGGAGGCGGTATGACAAAGCCCATGGGTGATCCTTTCCGTGATGCGGTCACATGACCCGAACCGGTGTTGCACGTCCACCTTCGCGAGATAATTTAACATAACCATCATTACCAGATTATAGATAGCCTTGCCGGGCGGCGGCCTAACTGGCACAGTTTGCGCAAAATGAAGGAGGACATCCGATGACCCCTGACATGACGTGCCATCCGACCGTGACTCCGTTCTTTGACGAGCGGTCCAACACCATATCCTACATTGTTCAGGAACCGAACGGTCCGGCCTGTGCTGTGATTGATGCGGTGATGGACATCGACTATGCGGCCGGTGCGCTGAATTTTGACGGTGCGGACAAGATTATAGCGTACATTAGGGCGCAGGGTTTGCGGCTCGATTGGATCATCGAAACCCATGTCCATGCCGACCACCTGTCGGGCGCGCCTTACATCCAGCAGGCATTGGGCGGCAAGATCGGCATCGGTGCCAAGATCACCGATGTGCAGGACACCTTTGGCAAGGTGTTCAACGAAGGTACGGAATTCCAACGCGATGGATCGCAATTCGATGCGCTGTTCGAAGATGCTGATACTTACATTGTCGGCGCGATGACCTGTTTTGCCATCCATACACCCGGCCATACCCCGGCCTGCATGGTGCATGTGATGGGGGATGCTGCCTTTGTCGGCGATACGCTGTTCATGCCTGACGGTGGCTCGGCCCGCGCGGATTTTCCGGGTGGAGATGCCGGGCAGCTCTACGACAGTATCATGCGCGTTCTGGCCCTGCCCGATGCCATGCGCTTGTTCATCTGCCACGATTACGGCCCCGGCGGGCGTGCGGTCGCGTGGGAGACGACCGTCGCGGAAGAGCGCGAAAAGAACATCCATGTGGGCGGTGGCAAAACGCGCGAGGATTTCATCAAGTTCCGCACGGAACGGGACAAACAGCTCGCGATGCCAAGCCTGATCATTCCCGCGCTGCAGGTGAACATGCGTGCCGGTGAAATTCCGCGTGATAACGAAGGGGACATGGCGCTCAAGGTCCCATTGGGCAAACTCTGACACTTCCCTGTTTCAAAAAATCCTCCCCGAAGGGCCGGGTTGAGCTGGGACGTCCCTTGCCATTTGATGTCTGCGGCTCAACACTCGGGCCATGACCCTTTCCGCTCGCATCGACGGTCACCGCGACGCTTTGATCGCGCTGACACAGGATTTGATCCGCATTCCCACGCTGAACCCGCCGGGGCGGCGTTATCACGACATCTGCGCATTGGTCGGGGATCGGCTGAAGGGGCACGGGTTCGAGGTGCAGATGATCCGCGCCCACGGCACACCGGGCGACAGCGACACCTATCCGCGCTGGAACGTGGTGGCGCGGTGCGAAGGGACACGTGCCGGGGAATGTGTGCATTTCAACAGCCACCACGATGTGGTCGAGGTGGGCCACGGATGGACCCGCGATCCGTTCGGGGCAGAAGTTGAGGGCGACAAGATTTATGGTCGAGGTGCCTGTGACATGAAGGGCGGGTTGGCCGCCTCGATCATCGCGGCGGAGGCGTTTATCGAAGAACACCCCGACTACGCCGGTGCGATTGAAATCAGCGCCACGGCGGACGAGGAGTCGGGTGGGTATGGTGGTGTCGCCTACCTTGCTGAAAAGGGCCTTTTTGCGCCGGAACGCGTCCAGCATGTCATCATCCCCGAACCTCTGAACAAGGACCGCATCTGCCTGGGTCATCGCGGCGGCTGGTGGGCCGAGATCGAGACGAAGGGCGAGATTGCCCATGGCTCCATGCCATTTCTTGGTGATTGCGCGGTGCGGCACATGGGGGCCGTGCTGGACAAGTTCGAAACTGATCTTTACCCGGCCATGGCGGCGCGCCACACCGAAATGCCTGTCGTGCCGGATGGTGCGCGGCAATCCACGATGAACATCAATTCCATCCATGGCGGCCAGCCCGAACAGGCCGAAGACTATGATGGCCTTCCCGCCCACTGTGTGCCGGACAGCTGCCGCATCGTGATCGACCGTCGCTTTCTGGTCGAAGAAAACGTGGAACAGGTGCGCGGTGAAGTGGTTGAGCTGCTTGAAGGACTGAAAGCCTCACGAGACCGGTTTGAATACGAAATGCGCGAGTTGAACGTGGTCTTGCCATCCATGACGGACAAGTCGGCACCGGTGGTCGAAACAGTCCATGCCGCCATTGAAAGCGTACTGGGGGTTGAACCCACATATGTCGCCTCCCCCGGGTCTTACGACCAAAAGCATATCGACCGGATCGGCAAGCTGCGCAATTGCATCGCCTATGGTCCGGGCGAATTGGAACTGGCCCACAAGCCCGATGAATGGGTCGGGATCACCGATATGCTCGACAGTGCCAAAGTGATGGGTCACGCGCTCGAAACCCTGCTCTTGCCGTAAGCCAAGCCGTGGCTGCGGGTTACGTCCGGTTCATGATCCCTTGATATGTTGTCGGCGGATGTGCATTTTCTGATGCAGAAGGACACTGGCAGATATGACCAAGACAAACAGCGCAACCGTTGCCCGCAGTGCAAACGCCGGAAAGTTCACCGTCCGCAAGGAAGGTGGCGACACATCCGAGCATGCCTCGGGCAAGAAGACCCCCAAGGTTGTGCGCAGTTCAATCAGCAAGAACAGGGACGCCCTGCAGCGGCTCGCCAATCGGTAAGCGGCACTATCGCGTCAAGCTTGGCGACGTTCTTGAGGCCCATGAGCAATCGCTTGAGGCGTTCGGCGGGTTGCAGGGTATCTGCAATCTCGACAGCATCCTTGGTGCGATTGGCCGCCCCTATCACGGCTATCACCTGCCTATTCACAAGAAGGCCGCTGCCCTGCTGCATGGCTTGGCAACGTCCCATGGCTTCAATGATGCGAACAAGCGAACAGCTTGGCTGACGACGGAGGTGCTGTGCCTCAACAGCGGCTACGACCTTGCCATCCACGCCGGAGACAGGATCGATGACGTGGTGGTCGACGTGGTGACAGGGGCCATGTCGCAAACCGCGCTCGAAACCTGGTTTCGCGCGCGGCTGTCCAAGCTCGATGACTAGTTAGAGTTTGGCGATCACCGGCACATCTATGTTGTCGATCAAACGGACACCGGCCATCCACGCAGCAGCAAACAGCCGCGCGGGTTGGCTGGCCTGCTCGATCATGGTGAGCGTGTCATTGGTGCGCATCTCAAGATAGTCGATCTCACCGAACCCGGCCGCTGCCAGCCGCGCCTTCGCGTCGGGCAACAGATCAGCAATCCGTGCGCCCTGTCCCAATGTCTCGGCCATCTCTTCCATGACGTCGTTCAGCGCCGCGGCCCGGCTGCGGGCCTGATCGGACAAGAGCAGGTTGCGGGATGACATGGCCAGCCCGTCGATCTCGCGAATGGTCGGGCAACCTACCACCTCGACCCCCAGATCCAGATCGCGCGCCAACCGCCGCACCACCTGCAATTGCTGGAAGTCCTTTTCGCCAAAGAACGCCAGATCGGCAGATGTCTGGGTGAACAGCTTGGTCACCACCGTTGCGACCCCGTCAAAGTGCCCGGGTCGGTGCGCGCCGCACAGCACGTTGGTCAGACCATCCACGCTGATATTCGTGGCAAACCCGTCCGGGTACATTTGCGGCCCGTCAGGGACATAAATCGCGTCGACGGCAAAGCGTTCCAGCTTGCGCGCATCCTCGTGTTCGGTGCGCGGATAGTTCTCAAGGTCTTCTGGGTTGTTGAACTGCTTGGGGTTCACAAAGATCGTCACGATCACCCGATCCGACATCTCTTTGGACCGCGCCACGAGGCTCAGGTGGCCGTCATGCAGCGCGCCCATTGTCGGCACAACGCCGATGGTTTCGCCAGCGCGTTGCCAACTCCGTGTCATCTCGCGCAGCTCGGCCAGGGTGCGCACGATTGGTGCGGTCATGTCTTGGCTCCGGGCACTGCGTCACCAAACACGTGTTCGGGTCCGGGGAAGCGGCGCGCACGCACATCCTCGGCGTAGGCTGCGATGGCTGTTTCACCGTCCACACCCAATTCGGCATAGCGTTTCACGAACTTGGCTTTGAAGGCGGTGAAGAGGCCCAGCATGTCATCGACAACCAGGATTTGCCCATCGCATCCGGCCGACGCGCCGATCCCGATTGTGGGGATATCAACGGCTTCGGTGATCTGATTGGCGAGGGTTTCCGGCACCTTCTCAAGCACGACGGCAAATGCCCCCGCGTCTGCCACGGCCTTGGCATCGGCAATCAGGGTTGCAGCCGCATCGCCCCGGCCCTGCACCTTGTAGCCGCCCAGCGTGTTGATCGATTGGGGCGTCAGGCCGATATGGGCCATGACCGGAATGCCGCGTGCCACAAGGAACGCAATGGTATCCGCCATCGCCACGCCGCCTTCCAGCTTCACCGCGCCTGCGTTCGTCTCTGACATCAACCGCGCCGCGTTGCGGAACGCTTGCTCGGGCCCTTCCTCGTAGCTGCCGAAGGGCATGTCGATCACCATCATGGCGGATGTTAGCCCGCGGGCGACTGCCTTCCCGTGCATCACCATCATGTCCATCGTCACGCCAAGGGTCGAGGGCAGCCCATGCAGCACCATGCCCACGCTGTCACCCACAAGGACAAAGTCGCAATGGGTGTCCATCATCTGTGCCATGGGGGTGGTGTAGGCCGTGAGGCTGACAATCGGCGTGCCCCCTTTCATGGCCCGGATATCGTCGGGCAAGGGGGCGGATTTGCGGGCTGTGGCGCTCATGTCCATGTCCTTCGCATAATGTCGTTGCGCGCCCATAGCAGGCCCGGGGCCGCAATGTCACCACCCCGGGCCGTGACGTCACAGCATACGCACGGACATGCCCCCGTCTGCAATCAGGGGTGCGCCAGTGACAAAGGATGCGTCATCCGACAGCAGGAACAGGGCAGCGCGCGCAATTTCCTCGGGGTCCGCCAGCCGTTTCATCGGGTGCAATCCCGCTACGAAGTCGATGGTGTCAGGGTCGTCACCTGCCATGGCTGTGCGCGTACCACCGGGCAATACGGCGTTTACCCGAATGCCATGCCCGGCCCAGTCAATGGCCAGTGATTGGACAAGGCCCATCAACCCGGCCTTGGACGCGGCATAGGCCCCCATGCCGGGCATTCCGCCGTTGCTGACACCGACAAATGATCCCGTGAACACCAAGGCACCCCCGCCCCGCTTGATCAGCGCGGGAATCTGGGCGCGGGCCGACAGGAATGCACTTGTCAGATTGGTCTGGATGACATCGGACCATGTCTGATCCGTCATGTCGGTGACCGGACCCATGTCACCCACCATACCGGCGTTGTTGAAGGCACCATCCAGACCGCCAAATTGCGCTATCGCCGTATCGACAAGTGCCTTGGCAACAGATGGATCACCCACGTCTCCGGCAGCATAGGCAGCGTGCCCGCCTGCGGCTTCGATCTCGCCTGCGATTTCCTGCAACTTGTCGACCCGTCGGGCACCCAGAACCACGTTTGCGCCTTCTTGCGCAAACAGCCGGGCCGCCGCCGCACCGATCCCGCTGCTCGCGCCGGTGACTATGATCGTTTTGTCTTTCAGTCGCATGTTTTTGCCTTTCGGAGATCTGTTTTCATGCGCCCGCTCTACGCCCTGCGCCGACCCGTTTCCTGCGCACGCGTCGGCGCTGCTGCGTAACCCGCAAGAAACGGGTCAAAGGCACAGAAGGCTTGCACGGTGCCCGGTTTGCGGGAAAGCTGTGGGAAACGCACCGATGGGGAGACCGCCATGTTCAACCGACTGATGATGACCACCGCTGCCATCGCCCTTGCTGCGACGGGGGCCTGGGCAAAAACTGACATCACCGTGGCCATGCAATTGGAACCCCCGCACCTTGATCCTACCTCAGCCGCAGCGGGGGCCATCGACCAGGTGCTGTATTCCAACGTGTTCGAGGGGCTGACCCGCTTCATGGGAGACGGGTCGGTTGTGCCGGGTCTGGCGGCAAGCTGGGAAATCTCGGATGACGGGCTGACATACACCTTTACGCTGCGCGACGGTGTCATCTTTCACGACGGTACCGGCATGGACGCCGAAGATGTGAAATTCACCTTTGATCGTATCCTTGCCGAAGACAGTGCCAATGCGCAAAAAGCGCTTTATGCGGCAATTGCCTCGGTCGAAGTGGTCGACCCGCAAACCGTGCGCATGACCCTGAGCGAGCCGAACGGCAACCTGCTTTTCAACCTCGCCTGGGGCGATGCGGTAATCGTGGCCCCGGAAAGCATCGAGAACATCAAACAACAGCCCGTGGGCACTGGCCCGTTCAAGTTCGACAGTTGGACGCAAGGCGACAGCATCCGCATCAGCCAATATGACGGGTATTGGGGCGACGCACCCGCGCTGACCGAGGCCACATTCAAATTCATCTCTGACCCAACGGCCGCCTTTGCTGCCGTGATGGCCGAGGATGTGGATGTGTTCACCGGCTTCCCGGCGCCAGAAAATCTGCCGCAATTCGAAGCCGACCCGCGCTTTCAGGTGCTTGTCGGTTCGACCGAAGGCGAGACGATCCTGTCCACCAACAATGCGCAGGCCCCCTTTGACGATCTTCGCGTGCGGCAGGCCGTGGCACACGCTATCGACCGCCAAGCCATTATCGACGGGGCAATGTTCGGCTATGGCACCCCGATCGGGACACACTTTGCGCCGCACAATCCCGCTTACGTCGATCTGACCAGTGGGTCTGCCTTTGACCCCGAAAAAGCTCGCGCCCTTCTGGCCGAGGCCGGGATGGAAGGCGGGTTTGAAACCACGTTGCATCTGCCGCCGCCCTCTTATGCGCGTCGCGGGGGGGAGATTATCGCCGCGCAACTGGCCGAGGTTGGGATCAAGGCCGAAATCATCAATGTCGAATGGGCGCAATGGCTGGAAACAGTATTCAGGGGCAAGAGTTTTGGCCTGACCATCGTCAGCCATACCGAGCCGATGGACATCGGCATCTATGCCAATCCCGACTATTACTTCCAGTACGATAATCCGGCGTTTCAGGAGTTGATCAGTACGCTGAACAGCACCACGGACCCCGATAAGCGGACCAATCTGATGGCCAAGGCGCAAGAGATGATCGCGAATGATGCGGTCAACGGCTACCTGTTCCAACTGGCACAGCTGTCGATCGCCAAGGCGGAGGTACAGGGCCTTTGGGCAAATCTGCCCACGCAGGCCACGGACCTCACCGGTGTGAGTTGGACGGAATGATTCTGCACAAGGCGGGCAGCCGCCCAAGCCAGCGGGCGAACCCGGACTACTTCACCGGCGACGTGTGGCAGGATCCGATCATCTCGGCCGAAGCGCCGGCGCGGCTACGTGCGCTTACCGTACATTTCGCACCGGGAGCCCGGACGGCATGGCACACGCATCCGCTGGGCCAGACGCTTCATGTGACCCAAGGGGCCGGGTTGATCTGTATGCGGGGCGAGACACCGCAAGAAATCCGCCCGGGTGACACGGTTTGGATTCCTGCAGATGCCGAGCATTGGCATGGTGCAGCGCCGGACACCGCGATGACCCATATCGCTATGCAAGAGGCGCTGGACGGGTCGGCCGCCACATGGCTGGAACAGGTAAGCGACGCGGATTACGGCGGATAGGTCGAAGGGGGGCCAGCCCCCCGGCCTGCGGCCTCCCCCCGAAGTTTATCTGGCAAAGTGAATGGGGATCAGAGTTGCGCGAGACGGTGTCGCACCTCTTCCCGGATCGGGCCGTTGCGGGGGGTGTCTTGTAGCGACGTAAACCATTGCTCTGGTGGGTTTTTGCCGCGCCGGTTGCCATCAAAGCGTAATCCACGCAGCACGTCCTCGCCGTCGGGGGTGACGCGGTCGGGAATGTCGTACCCGTTCAACGTGGCCCAAACGCCAGTCCACAGACGTCCCACGGACCAAGGGTTGTAGCCACCGCCGCCCAGCACCAACAGCCGCGGGGCGAGGTCCATGAGATCGCGCACAATGGCCCAATGTGCGTTGTTGGACAGGGACAAATGCGCTTGGGGGTCTTCCTCGACCCCGTCGGCGCCACATTGAATGACGATGGCGTCCGGTCGAAATGCCTCAACACGGGGCAAGATGACCTGATCCCGGATCAAGGCCATTTCGTCATCGTTGAGATCTCGTGGAACAGGTACGTTGACCAAGCTATCCATCGCTCCAAGCGCGCCTGTACGCGGCCACAACCCATCCTCATGCACCGAGATCATCAGCACATCCGGGTCATCGCCAAAGGCGACCTCGACCCCATCCGGGTGGTGTGCGTCAATATCCACATAGGCGATACGCGCAGCCCCGTTCCGCTGCAGGGCAAGGATCGCAAGCACCGGATCATTGAGATAGCAGAACCCCCCGGCCCGATCCGGCATCGCGTGATGTGTGCCGCCCGCTGGGTGATAGACAATTCCTCCATCACGAAGCAGTTCACCTGCCAACAGCGATCCCCCCGCTGCCGTGGCAGGACGGCGGTACATCTCGGGAAAGACCGGGTTGTTGGACGTACCCAAACCGTGCCGGATTCTTACGTCATCACTCACATGCTGCGCTGTTTCGGCCGCGTGCAAGGCCGACAGGTACGCCTGTGTGTGCCAGATGGTCAGTGCGTTTGGCTTGGCACGTGGGCTGGGAACATAGGCTTCGTTTGGCAACCACCCCATCGCGCGGCTCAGGTCAATGACCGTGGACACCCGCGGCACCCGCAAGGGGTGCCACGACCCGTAGGACGATCCGCGATAAATCTCGGAGCCAATGAACAAGGGGCGTTTCATGACCCATACATAACGGTCCTGTCCACTGCGGCGAGGGGTCAGGCCGCCGCAGCGCCCATTGCCTCGGCCCGCTTCAGCCAATTTGCGATCTTTTCGGGCTTGGCCAGTTTGACCGATCCCAGCATCACAACGTTGCGAGGCTTCACGCCAACGAACTTCATGACCTGGTTGCGCATCACGCGGCGGCCCGGACTGCGGTAGAGCACCGTGTCGACCCATGGCGGTGTATCGGCCGTGATGATCGCGTCACCCGTCCGGCCCTCAAGCAGCTTGTCCCAGCCCAGACCGCGCCCATGATACTTGTAAGCAAATCCAGATTGCAGCCCCGCATCCATCACCGCTTTGGCTTGCGCGGGCATCGCGCCCCACCAGTAGGGGTGCACGATCATCACATGATCGGCCCAGCGGACATTGTCTTGCCACGCCTGCACATCAGGCGAAACGGGCGCATCTGCGTCATAGCCGTGTTCTGTGTCCATGTCCGACAGGTGCATGATCCGGACCTCGGCCCCCTTGGCCCGGGCTCCTTGCGCATAGCGTTCCGCCAAGGCTGCGTTCAGCGATCCGGCCTTGGGATGCGCCACCCAGATGAAAACCTTTTTGGTCATGTGATGTCTCCGTCGTTTGCTTGACACTGTGTAAATTGACATCGTGTCAACTATGTGCTTCTTGACAGCATGTCAAGTGAGCCAATCGATACCCCGACCAAAATTCTGCAGGCGACCCTGAAGCTGCTGGAAGCGCCCGATGCAAAACTGCCGACGATGTCCGACATCGCGCGGGCGACGGGGATCAGCCGGCAAGCGGTGTATCTGCACTTTCCCAGCCGGACCGACCTGCTGGTGGCGGCAACGCGCTATCAGGACCGGCTGAACGATATTGATACCGGCCTTGCCCCCAGCCGGGGCGCACGGTCTGGCGCTGAGCGGCTGGACGCCTTTGTCACGGCATGGGGCAACTACATCCCCAAGATCTATGGCGTGGCCCGTGCCATCATGGCCGTCACGGACACCGATGCCGAAGCGGCCGCTGCCTGGAACACCCGTATGCAGGACATGCGTGAAGGCTGTTCAGCCGCCATCTCGGCACTGGCCGAGGACGGCACCCTACCCCCGGGCACGGATATAGAGCAGGCCACCGACCTGTTGTGGACCATACTGTCCGTCCGGAATTGGGAAAACCTGACACAAACCTGCGGCTGGTCGCAGGACTGCTACATCGCCACGATCCGAGGGATGGCCATGGCCACGCTCGCGCGCGATCTGGGTGCGCTCACGGACGTGCTTGCCTGCACTGATCCGCCCGCCTAACGTCGCAGCCATATGCTGCGCTACACTCTCAAACGGCTCGTTTCACTCGCCATCAGCCTCGCCATTGCGTCGCTGCTGATCTTTGCAGTGATCGAAGTGGCGCCCGGTGATCCGGCCTCGTTCATGCTGGGGATCAATGCGCAAGAAGATACGCTGGCCGCATTGCGGGCAGAGCTAGGCCTCGATCAGCCGAAATGGCAACGATATCTCTCTTGGGTCGGGGGCATGCTGCAGGGCGATTTCGGCACGTCCTACCAGTACCGCACCCCCGTGACACAGATGATTGCAGACCGGCTCTGGGTGTCCTTGCCCCTTGCGCTCTATGCGCTGACACTGTCCACGATCATCGCCTTTCCCGCTGGTATCTATGCAGCTTCCCGCCGGGGCAAGGCGGGTGATGTGGGTGTGATGGGCGCGACCCAAGTGGGCATCGCCATCCCGAATTTCTGGTTTGCGATGATGTTGGTGCTGATCTTTGCAATCAACCTGCGCTGGTTCAGCGCCGGAGGGTTCGCGGGTTGGGATAAAGGGGGCTGGGCGGCGATGAAATCGCTCACCCTGCCCGCCATCGCGCTTGCACTGCCGCAAGCAGCGATCCTTGCGCGCGTCATGCGCTCGTCCCTGCTGGATGTGCTGGATGAGGATTTCATGCGCACCGCCCGCGCCAAGGGGCTGAGCCGTGGTGCCGCCCTGCGCCGTCACGGCTTGCGCAATGCAATGATCCCGGTACTGACGATCCTTGGGCTGCAATTCTCGTTCCTGCTCGCGGGTGGGATCATCATCGAACAGGTGTTTTACCTGCCGGGCCTCGGACGCCTGATCTTTCAAAGTATCTCGGCCCGCGATCTGATCGTGGTGGAGAGCGTGACAATGCTGCTCGTCTTTGCGGTGATCATGGTGAACTTCCTCGTCGATCTGGCCTATGCCGCCGTCGATCCACGGCTGAGGGCGCGCACATGAACCGGGCCTTGATCCTTGGCGGGGCGCTGTCGGCGCTCATGGTCATCGCAGCGCTTTTGTCCTTTGTCTGGACTCCGTTTGATCATGGCGCGATGAACATCCCCGACAAGCTGCAAACCCCGAACAGCACACACTGGTTCGGCACGGACCATTTCGGGCGTGATATGTTTTCGATGATCATGGTGGGTGCGCGCACATCCATCGCCGTGGCCTGCGTCGCGGTGGGCATCGGCATCGGGTTGGGTGTTCCCTTGGGCCTGTGGGCCGCCGCGCGGCAAGGCGGTTGGGTGGACGAGGTCATCATGCGCGGCAATGACATGATCTTTGCCTTTCCATCACTGGTCATCGCCATCCTGATCACCGCCGTCTTCGGTGCAGGCGCAATCAACGCCATCATCGCCATCGGCATCTTTAACATCCCCGTCTTCGCGCGCGTCACACGTGGCGGTGCCCTGCCCCTCTGGGCACGCGAATTCATCCTTGCCGCGCGTGTGGCAGGTAAGGGGGCCGCGCGCATCAGTGTCGAACACATCCTGCCCAACATCGCGAACCTGCTGATTGTGCAGGCCACGATCCAGTTCTCTTTGGGGATACTGGCCGAAGCGGCCTTGTCCTATGTCGGTCTCGGCGCACAACCACCCACTCCCAGCTGGGGCCGGATGTTGGCAGATGCGCAAACACTGGTCAGCATCGCGCCCCATATGGCGCTGGGGCCGGGGATGGCGATCATCCTGACAGTGCTTGGTCTGAACCTTTTGGGCGACGGGTTGCGGGATGCGCTTGATCCGAAACTGCGGGTGGCGCGGGTATGAGCCTTCTGTCCATCACCGGCCTGTCACTGTCCATCGCGGGCGCACCGATCCTGCGCGACGTGTCGCTGTCGTTGACACCGGGGGAGGTTGTCGCCGTCACCGGAGAAAGCGGGTCGGGCAAGTCCATGACAGCGCTGGCCGTGATGCAATTGCTGCCCCCTCAGTCCGAAGCAACGGGGACCATCAGCCTCGACGGCCACGAGATGTTGGAGTTGGATGAAACCACGCTCTGCACCTTGCGCGGCGACCTCGCGGGCATGGTTTTTCAAGAGCCGATGACAGCGCTTAATCCGGTGCAGACCATCGGCGACCAAGTCTCCGAAACGGTGCGCCTGCACCGGCCCGAACTCAACCCGCAACGCCGCGCGCGGGAGGTTCTGGACCGTGTGGGACTAGAGAGTATCCCCTTGTCCCGCTACCCGCATGAGCTGTCCGGCGGACAGCGTCAGCGCGTTGTAATCGCCATTGCCATCGCGTGCGGACCCAAGCTGTTGATTGCAGACGAACCCACCACGGCGCTTGACGTCACCACGCAGGCCCAAATCCTGACCTTGCTCAAACGCCTTGCCGCTGAGGATGGGATGGGTCTGCTGATGATCACCCACGACCTTGCTGTCGTGGCCGAGATGGCCGACCGGATCGTCGTCATGCGTCATGGTGAAGTGGTCGAGGCGGGCGACACGCCCGCCTTACTGGCCGACCCGCAGCACCCTTATACCCAAGCCTTGCTGGCCGCCTCCAACCACCGCGTCGATCTGCCGGGCGGGGCGGAGCAAGCTCCGCTGTTACGTGTTCAGGATGTCGTGCGCGACTACACTCTGCCCCGCACGAAACTGTTTGTCCCCGCGGGGACACATCGTGCGGTGGACGAGGTCAGCTTTGATGTAAAGCGCGGCGAACGGATCGGGCTGGTCGGAGAAAGCGGATGTGGCAAGTCCACCCTCACGCGCGCCATCCTCGGGCTTGAGCCGGTGCAGGGCGGGTCGATCACGCTGGATGGTACGCCCGTCACTGACCCGTCTGTCAGGCGCAAGATGCAGGTGGTCTTTCAGGACCCTTACGGCAGCTTCAACCCCCGTCACCGCGTCGCCCGCCTGATCACTGAACCGTTCCATTTGCTGGACACGCCTCCGACTGACCGCGAGGAACGGATCGCCTACGCCCTGACAGATGTGGGCCTTTCCCCGGACGATGCCCAGAAGTACCCCCACCAATTCTCGGGCGGGCAACGGCAACGCCTTGCCATTGCACGCGCTCTGATCATCCGCCCTGAACTGGTGATCTTTGACGAGGCGGTCAGCGCCCTCGATGTCTCGGTACGGGCGCAAATCCTCGACCTGATTGCGGATCTCTGTCGCCAGTACGATCTGACTTACCTGTTCATCAGCCACGACCTGAGCGTAGTGCGCACGATCACCGACCGGGTGATGGTCATGCAGAAAGGAAGGATCGTGGAGGCAGGCCAGACCGAAGCTGTCTTTAGCGATCCGCAACACCCCTACACAAGGCAATTGATTGACGCCGCGCCGCAATTGCCACCCCATGAAACAACACGCGCAAGGAGCCTTCCATGATCGACGCCCTCTGGTTCGACCCCTCGCTGATGCTGATCGGTGGCACATGGCGCGCGGCCAGTGACACGCTCCCCCTCATCAACCCGTCGGATGGTAGCGATCTGGCCCGGATCGCGCGCGGGCAAGCGCAGGACATCGATGGCGCCGTGGCAGCCGCTCACGCAGCGCGTGAAAGCGATTGGGGACGCATGACGGCCACCGAACGGGGGCGTATCCTGACCGAGATCGGGCGTTGCGTGCTGGACCGGGTCGACGACCTCGCCACACTCGAGGCGCTGGATGTCGGCAAACCGCTCACCCAAGCCCGCGCCGACGCCGTGGCACTTGCCCGGTACATGGAATTTTACGGGGGTGCCGCGGACAAGATCACCGGCGAAACTATCCCCTATCTGGATGGTTACACCGTCTATACCCTGCGCGAACCGCATGGGGTCACGGGCCACATCGTGCCATGGAACTACCCAATGCAGATCATCGGGCGGTCAGTTGGCGCAGCCCTTGCGATGGGCAACGCCTGTGTCCTGAAACCAGCAGAAGAAGCCTGCCTGACCGCCCTCGCCTTTGCCTATATCGCAGCCGAGGCTGGCCTGCCCGACGGCGCACTGAACGTCGTCCCCGGTCTGGGGGCCGAAGCAGGTGCAGCGCTGGCTGCGCATCCGGGAGTCCGGCATATCAGCTTCACCGGTTCGGTGTGCACTGGCGCGCTGGTCCAGCAGGCCGCAGGGGCCAACGTGGTGCCAGTGACGCTGGAACTTGGCGGCAAATCCCCGCAGCTGGTGTTTGACGATGCCGATCTGGATGCCGCCCTGCCCTTCCTCGTGAATGCAGGGATCCAGAACGCCGGACAGACCTGTTCCGCCTCATCCCGCATCCTTGTGCAGCGCGGAGTTTATGACGAAGTCCGCCGCCTTATGTCCGATGCCTACGCCAACCTCACGGTTGGCCCCGCACTTGATGACCTGCGCATCGGCCCGCTGATCTCGACCCGACAGAAACAAATTGTCGAAGGGTTCCTTGCACGGGGCGCGGACCTGACCATTGCCGCACAGGGACGCTTGCAAGATGCACCCGATAGCGGCGCCTATGTCCTCCCCACACTGTTCGAAAACGTCCCACCGGACCACACCCTTGCGCGCGACGAAATCTTTGGTCCAGTGCAGGTGCTGATCCCATTCAATACGGAGGAGGAGGCGCTGCGCATCGCCAACAACACCGATTACGGCCTTGTCGCCAGCGTTTGGACGCGCGACGGCGGACGGCAGATGCGGCTGGCCAAGGCGTTGCGCTCGGGCCAGGTCTTCATCAACAACTACGGCGCGGGAGGTGGGGTCGAACTGCCCTTTGGCGGTATCGGAAAATCCGGTCATGGCCGCGAAAAGGGCTTCGAAGCGCTCTATGGTTTCTCCACTCTGAAAACCGTGGCAGCCCATCATGACTGAGGTCGTGCAGTATAGAAAGGACACCCCATGATCTTCGAAAAACGCTTTCAAGGTCGCAAAGCAGTCATCACTGGCGGAGCTGCGGGTTTGGGTCATGGCATCGCGGAACGGATCAAGGCCGAAGGCGGCACGGTCGAGGTCTGGGACATCAATGCCGACGCCCTTGCCGCGTTGGAAATGGACACCCGCCAGATTGACGTCACAAACGCTGGGGCGGTGGACCATGCCATGCAAGAGGCCTACCCGGATATCCTCGTCTGCTCTGCCGGGATCACCGGGCCAAACACAACCACATGGAACTATCCCGTCGAAGAATGGCTAAAAGTGCATGACCTGAACCTGAACGCCGTCTTCTACTGCAACCGCGCAGCCGCCCCCATGATGCGGGCCAAAGGGTGGGGGCGGATCATCAACATCGCCTCGATCGCCGGGAAAGAGGGAAACCCCAACGCCCCTGCGTACTCGGCCTCGAAGGCAGGCGTCATCGGCCTGACCAAATCACTGGGCAAGGAGTTAGCGACCAGCGGCGTGACCTGCAACGCCATCGCTCCGGCGGCGGTGCGCACGGCCATCTTCGACCAGATGACGCAAGAGCATATCGACTTTATGCAGTCCAAGATTCCCATGGGCCGCTTCGGCACAGTGGAAGAGATTGCGTCCATGACCTGCTGGCTCGCCTCGGACGAGGCCAGTTTCACCACTGGGTTCTGTTTCGACCAATCGGGCGGGAGGGCGACGGCGTAATGCGGATCGAGGTAAACGGCGTTCGGCTCTATGTTGACATAGAGGGCGCAGGCCTTGTCCCAGACGGACCGACCATGCGCGAAAAGCCCACGCTCATCGCCCTGCATGGCGGTCCGGGGGCGGATCATTCGATCTACAAACCGCATCTGGGCCAACTCTCAGACCTGTGCCAGATCGTCTATGTCGATCATCGCGGAAACGGGCGGTCGGACGATGGCGATCCCGAAACATGGACCCTAGCGCAATGGGGCGATGACGTCGCCGGACTGTGCGACGTTTTGGGGGTCGAGAAACCCATCATCTACGGCGCGTCCTTCGGCGGCTATGTCGCGCAATCCTTTGCGACGCGGCACCCCGGTCGGCTGCCGGGGCTTATTCTGTCAGTCACGGCAGCCCACGTGGATTTCGAAGCGGTGTTCGACGCTTTCACGCGCATCGGCGGAGCGAAGGCCGGTAAGGTCGCGCGCACCTACTGGTCCGACCCCACGCCAGAGCGCAGGCAAGCCTATTTCGACACCTGTTTCCCGCTCTATTCGATCAAGGGTCTGAACCAGGACATGGTCGCGCGCATGATCGTCAAGAACCCGGTCGCCACGCACTTCAATGGGCCAAAAAACGAACATGGGCGGTTCGACTTCCGCCCCGGGCTTGCAAAGATCACCTGCCCCGCCCTCGTCATCTCGGGCAAACAAGACCCCATCATGCCCCATCCTTTCGGCGCTGAAATCGCACAACACCTGCCTGACGCCCTCTACCACCTGCTGGACAACGCGGGCCACACCGTCGACTTTGACGCGGCAGAGGCGTTCTATACGCTCATGCGGAATTTCATCTGGGGGGTGTCAGATGCAGCTTGAAGGCAAAACGGCGATCGTCACGGGCGGGGCCAGCGGCTTTGGCGAGGGGATCGCGCGCGCCTTTGCTGCCGAAGGGGCCTCGGTGATGGTCGCCGACATCAACGGCAACGGGGCGAAAGTGATTGCAAAGGACATCGGCGGTCATGCAGCACAGGTCGACGTCGCGAACGGCACGTCGGTCCACGCGCTCGCGGACACAGCGCTTGGCACGTTTGGCCATCTCGACATTCTAGTGAACAACGCGGGCATCACCCACCTGCCCCAAGCCATGGAAGACGTCAGCGAAGACGACTTCGACCGCGTGCTGGCGGTCAACGCCAAGTCGGTCTACCTTACCGCCCGCAGCCTTGTACCTCACTTCAAAGACCGCGGGGCGGGTGCCATTCTCAACGTCGCCTCCACCGCGGGCGTCAGCCCGCGGCCCCGGCTCAACTGGTACAACGCGTCCAAGGGCTGGATGATCACCGCAACCAAGGCGATGGCGGTCGAACTTGCCCCCCACGGCGTGCGCGTGAACGCGATCAACCCGGTGGCAGGCGAAACGCCCCTGCTAAAAAGTTTCATGGGCGAAGACACGCCAGAAACCCGCGCCAAGTTCCTCTCGACCATCCCCCTTGGCCGCTTCTCCACCCCGCAGGACATGGGCGCGGCAGCCACGTTCCTGTGCTCCAACGCAGCGTCAATGATTACGGGTGTGGCGCTCGAAGTGGACGGCGGGCGGTGTATCTGACCGATATGACCAATCGCAAGCTCTACCTTGGCCCATTAACCGACAACAGACGTTGGGATATGGTCGACACTCGCCCCGATGACGTCTTTGTTGTCACGCCTCCAAAATGTGGAACCACGTGGATGCAGACCATCGTGGCCCTGCTGTTCTCTGGTGATCCCGAGGTCGAAACAGAACTCTCCATCAGAATGCCTTGGGTCGACATTCGCATCCGTGAGATGCCGGAAGTCGCCGAGAGGCTCGAAGCAATGAGCCACAGACGCAGTATGAAAAGCCACACGCCTATGGACGGGCTGCCATTGGACGATCATGCGCAGTACCTTTGCGTGTTTCGCCATCCACTTGATGCGCATTTTTCGTATCGCAAACATGTGCGCAACGTCCCGATGTCATGGTTTGATCACTGGTACCCGGAGGAGGATGCCGATGGCATTACGTTTCGCCGCTTTCTGGATGGTGGAGCCGAAGGGTTTGATGGTGATGCCATGCCGCTTGCGCATATCATACAGCATTACAAAGCCGCCGCAGCCTTGGCGGATCGGCCTAATGTGTCGATGTTTCACTACGCGGATATGTCCCGTGACTTGCCGGGCATTTTTGCCAAAGTGGCCGAATTGCTGGATATCACGCATGCGCCTCACGTCTTAGATCAATTGGTGCAGGCAGCGACGTTCAGCAATATGAAGGCAAATGCCGAACGTTTCGCTCCCTCCGGCGGCAAAGGGTTCATGAAGTCGGACACCGCGTTTTTCCACAGCGGATCAAGTGGGAAATGGGTTGGCAAACTAAAGGACAAAGAGTTGAGCGCATACGACGCAATGATGGACACATACCTAGCACCCGAGGAGCGGGCGTGGCTGGAGTATGGCGCAGGGATGCACGCGCTCAACTAAATGGGGAGCGTCCTGCACAAGAATACTGCTCTGTCGCAAATGCCAGCTTCTTCCAGCATATTTGATCCGGACAGCACTGCGCGCACATCCATTCCAACTATTGTAGATAGCTCGCATTCCGGCATGATAGACCCCGGACAGGAGACCGGAATGAAACCCATCGACCTCAACGCCAAGCTGGCCCAGTTTAACACTCATTGGGACCCGCATGTCATCGCCGACTACAACGACAACGATGTCATGGTGGTCAAATTCGAGGGTGAGTTCCCCTTCCACCTGCACGAAGACACCGATGACTTCTTTCTCGTCCTGAGCGGCGAGATGACGATGGATATCGAAGACAAAAGCCACCCGGTCAAAGCGGGCGAGCTTTTCGTTGTGCCGAAGGGCATCATACATCGCCCCCGTGCGGAGCGGGAATGCAAGGTCCTCCTGATCGAACCCAAAGGTGTGCCCAACACCGGCGATCCAGCCACAGCGGCACCAAAGCCCCGCATCTAGAGCGAACGGGTCACTCCTTCCCTGTTTCAAAAAATCCCCGCCGGAGGCACGAAATCAAAATGACCCCAGGGCCGCAAAACGCGATCACGGACATCGAAGGGCTCAAGGTCGGCCACGCGCAAGACGACAGGCTTAAATCCGGCGTCACAGTGCTGACGGCAGACACACCTTTCACGGCCTCGGTCTCAGTCCAGGGCGGCGCACCGGGCACACGCGAAACAGACCTGTTGGCGCCAGACAAATCCGTGGCGCAAGTGGACGCTCTGGTGCTGGCAGGCGGCAGCGCCTACGGCCTCGACGCCTGTTCCGGCGTGGTCGAAGGGCTGCGGGACAAGGGACGCGGCTACCGGGTGGGCAATGCTATCATCCCGCTGGTGCCGGGCGCGATCATCTTCGACCTACTGTCCGGTGGCGATCAAGACTGGACCGACACACCTTACCCGGCTCTGGGGCGGGCTGCATTCGAGGCTGCAGATACGCGCACCGACATCGGCACGATCGGCGCAGGCACAGGCGCCATGACGGCAATGATGAAAGGCGGGCTCGGCACAGCGTCGCTCACCCTCGACAGTGGGATCACCGTGGGGGCGCTGGTGGCTGCCAACCCGATGGGCAGCGTCACCACACCGGGGGACAAACACTTCTGGGCCGCCCCGTTCGAGATTGATAGAGAGTTCGGCGGGCTCGGGACCGACCGGAACGCGGGACTGGGGCGCAGCTATGACAGCCGCAAGGTTACGGCGATGCTGGAGCGCGCCAATACGACTATCGCAATCGTCGCAACGGATGCGACGCTCGACAAGGCACAATGCCAGCGGGTCGCCATCGCGGCCCATGACGGGATCGCGCGCGCCTGCGTACCCGCCCACAGTCCAAGCGACGGGGACCTCGTCTTCAGCATCTCAACCAGCACCAGACCAATGACCACCCCGGTGGACCTCGCCCTGATCGGACACGCCGCTGCCCTTTGCCTTAGCCGTGCCATTGCACGCGGGGTGTATGCGGCCACACCTGCGCCAAACGATCTTCTTCCCACCTGGAGCCAGCTCAATGCCGATACTTGAGCGCGACGACATCGCCCTGCACTACGAGGTCACCGGAAACGGCCCACCGCTGCTGATGGTGGCGGGGTTCATGTCAGACCATGCCAGCTGGGCACCGCTGATACCGCTGCTGCGGGATCACTTCACCTGCGTCACGCCGGACAACCGCACGACAGGGCGAACGAACCCCTGGGATGCGCCGGTCTCCATCGACCTGATGTGCAAGGACGCGCTCGCCCTGATGACCCATCTGGGGCACGACCGTTATCACACCATCGGCCACTCCATGGGTGGCATCATCGCATTGCACATGGCCCAAGAGGTGCCGGACCGCATGGCATCCACCCATATCGCGGCCTCCGCCCCCGTGCGCCTGCCCCGCAACACCGAACTCTTCGCAACACTCATCGCCATCCGGCGCAGCACAGCACCCAAAGACATATGGCTGCGCGCCCTCTTTCCATGGTTGTTCAATCCGCGCGTCTACCACGACCCCGCGGCCGTCGATCAGGCCGTGGCCGACAGCCTCGCCTACCCCCATGCGCAATCTGCTGACGCGATGGAGCACCAGCTCACAGCCCTACGCGGATTCGATGGCACGGCACTCGCCAGCCCCACATGCCCCACACAAGTGCTGATAGGCGCGCTGGACCTTATCGTGCCACCCGATCACATCCTTGCCGTGCTCAGCCACCTGCCGCACCACATCCTCGAGGGGGCCGGACACTCCATCCACTGGGACGCCCCCGATCAAGTGGCAGAGCTGCTGCGCGCCTACGCGGCCAAACACCCGATCTGAGGGGGACATCATGCAAGACCTCTACGGCCTGCCCATCACTTGCACCAATGACGCAACCCGCCAAGGGATCGACGATTTCGTACATGGCTTCATCAGCTTTCAGACCAAGGCCGTGAATGTGCTGAAAGCTGCCAAGGCCGACCCAGGCAACGGCCTCGCCAACGCCTATGCCGCGATCCTCTACATGCTGCTCGAAGCGCCCGCAGCGCCGAAACTGGCCCAACCCTTCCTCGACAATGCGCTCAACGCCAACGATCTCACACCCCGTGAACAGGCCGCGGTCGAGGCGGCCCGCCTCTTCATAGCTGGCGACATCCCAAAGCTGATCCAGCTGTGCGAGGCCACGGTCAGCGCCTATCCCCGCGATATGGTCATGCTGAAACTGGGCCAATACCACACGTTCAACATCGGCGACTTCCCCGCCATGTTACGGGTTGCACAAAAGGCCCAGCCCGGGGCCGATGACATCGCCTATGCCCACGGCATGCGGGCCTTCGGGTTCGAGGAATGCCACCTGCTGGATGATGCCGAAGCCGCCGCACGCCACGCGCTGTCATTGGACAAAAGCGAACCCTGGGCCCACCACGCACTCGCCCATATCTACCTCACTCGTGGCCAAGTGGCCGAGGGCACCGCATTTCTGGAATCCGTCGCCCACCATTGGGCCGACCTCAACAGCTTCATGCACACGCACAACTGGTGGCATCTGGCGCTGTTCTACATCTCCGCAGGGCGCACCGACGATTTGCTGGCCGCCTACGACACCCATGTCTGGGGCGTGAACAAGGACTACTCGCAGGATCAGGCTGGTGCAGTCTCACTGCTCGCCCGGATCGAATTTGCCGGGATCGAAGTCGGCAACCGCTGGCAGGACGTGGCTGACCATGTCGCAAAGCGGGGCGCCGACACAGTCAGCCCGTTCCTTACGCTGCAATACCTCTACGCGCTTGGCCGCACCCACCGCCCCGAAGGTGAAACGCTGCTGAAAGCCATCGAAGCGCGCGCGGAGGATGAAAGCAAACACGACTGGCACGTCTGGCGCGACGTCGCCCTTTGGGCCGCCCATGGCATCGCCGCGCATGCGGCTGAGGATTACGACGATTGCATCCGCTTTCTGGGCAAGGCTCTGCCCCGCCTCGCCGAATGTGGCGGCAGCCACGCCCAACGTGACCTCTTCGAACAAATACACCTCGATGCGCTGATCCGCGCGGACCGCACATCACAGGCGCAACAAGTCCTTGAAATGCGCCGCACCTTCGATCCCGATGGCATTCCGCTCAACACCATACTGGCAGGGGTTTACGAAAAGTCCGGACTGCCTGAGCAGGCGGCCGCAGCCCGGGCGCGTGTTTCTTCTGACTGAAAATACGACCGCCGGAGGCTCCAACAGCTAACGTCGGAGCCTCCGGCGGGGATTTTTTTGAAACAGGGAATTCGGACTCTCCGGCAAAGACGTCGAGCGGCACTTGAAGGTCGAATGAGCGAGGCCTTACTCTCCCGCGATCAGATCAACCACATTGCTCTCGGCCCGCCTCACGGCATCGCGCACGGTGTTCACAATATCCGCCGCCGTCAGACCGGCATCCTCGTACATCTCATCCGGGCTGGCTTGATCAATGAACCGGTCAGGCAGATGCATCGTGCGCACCTTCAGGCCCTGATCCAGCAGCCCTTCGGCCGCCATGGCCTGCAGCACCATCGCCCCAAATCCACCCATGGCCCCCTGCTCCACCGTCACCAGCAGCTCATGTCGCGCGGCAAGATCACGGATCATCTCCACATCCAACGGCTTGGCAAAGCGCGCATCCGCGATGGACACCGACAGCCCCTCTGCCTCCAACCGGGCGGCGGCACGTTCGCAGGCATCCAGATGCGTGCCCAGCGACAACAGCGCCACGTCCGATCCTTCCTGGATCATCCGGCCCTTGCCGATCTCCAGCACCTCTCCCTGTTCCGGCATCTCCACCCCACGCCCATTGCCGCGTGGATAACGGAAAGCAATTGGCCCGCTGTCATGGGCCGCGGCAGTGGTCACCATATGCACCAACTCCGCTTCATCCGCAGCTGCCATCACCACGATCCCCGGCAAGGACGCCAGATACCCAATGTCAAATGACCCTGCATGGGTGGCCCCATCGGCCCCGACCAGCCCCGCGCGGTCGATGGCGAACCGTACTGGCAGGCGCTGCAAGACCACGTCATGCACCACCTGGTCATAACCGCGTTGCAGGAAGGTCGAATAGATCGCACAAAACGGCTTCAACCCCGACGCCGCCATCCCGGCGGCAAAGGTCACGCCATGCTGCTCAGCAATTCCCACGTCAAACACGCGACCCGGAAAGCGGTCGGCCATCTTGTTGACACCGGTGCCCGAGGGCATGGCGGCGGTCACGGCCACGATCGACGGGTCCTTCGCCGCCAGATCGGCTAACGTCTCGCCAAAGACAGACGTGTAAGACGGCGCATTGCTCTTGCCCTTGGATTGCTCACCGGTCTCCACGTCGAACTTGGACACACCATGATACTTGTCCGCCGATCCCTCGGCCGGGGCGTAGCCCTTGCCTTTGACCGTGCAAGCATGGATCAGTACCGGCCCGGTGGCCCGCGTCCGCGCAGCACGCAGCACTGACAACACCTGGCCCATGTCATGCCCATCAATCGGGCCGATATAGTCAAATCCCAGCTCTTCAAAGAACGTGCCGCGACTTTCAACGCCTGTCACCATCTCGCGCGCCCGCCGCGCCCCGTCGCGCATCGGCTTGGGCAGCGCCGCCTCCATCCCCTCGGCAATGGCATGCAGCGGCGCAAAGGGAGAATTGCGGGACAGGTTCGACAAATACGTGCTCATCGCACCCGTAGGTGGAGCAATCGACATCTCGTTGTCATTCAGAATCACGAACAACCGCCGCCCCTCGTGCCCGGCATTGTTCAACGCCTCATAGGCCATGCCCGCCGAAATCGATCCGTCCCCGATGACAGCCACTGCATCGCCCGTCGGCATGCCCATGTCGCGGCCCACGGTGAAGCCCAACGCAGCAGAAATCGACGTCGAGGAATGCGCGGCCCCAAAGGGATCAAAATCGCTCTCGGCCCGCTTCGTAAACCCGCTGATACCGTCCTTCTGACGCAAGCTGCCCATACGATGACGGCGCCCGGTCAGGATCTTGTGCGGATAACACTGGTGGCCGACATCCCAGATCAGCTTGTCACGCGGGGTGTCGAACACGGCATGAATGCCAACGGTCAATTCAACCACGCCCAACGAGGACCCCAAATGCCCACCTGTCCGGCTGACGGCATCGATCACATCGCCACGCAACTCAACGGCCAAACGGGACAGCTCATCGTCGCTCAGCCGCTTCAAATCAGCGGGGCCAGCCACGGTATCCAACAGAGGTGTCTTTGCAATGTTCTCGGTCATGGGCGCACGTCCTTTCAACTCGCCCCACCCACCTTGCCAAGCAGACCCTTGGGGCAAAAAGGCGTCGCGCCTGAGGGTTCAAGCACGACGCCAGGTTCCTGTAGCCAACAGGAAGGGAACCGGGATCATCGATCCCGTGCGTGGGTCAAGGAAGCCACCGACCCGCGCCTGGCGTCACGGGGGCAGGCTGCGCCGCCCCCGCCACATCACTCGTAAACAGGCGCCTCGGTCGACGCGAGTTCAGGCCAATCCGCCACCATGTTCATACCTTGCAAAGGTTTCTGATACCCCTTGTGGCAGGTCCGGCAGCCCACCTTGGGCGCATCGGCATAGATCGGGCCAAGGCGCTCGGCAGGGTAAATGTCCTTGAGCGGGATCAGGTATTCCTGGTTCAGCTCGATCACCATCTGGCGGCCCTGTTGGGCCGTCGACCACTGCGGCGTCACCTGCGCCCCGTCATAGAACGCCCGGCTATTGTGGCAGAAGACACAGTTCACACCCAACGAGTTCGAGAAATAGTTCATCAGGCTGAACGTCATCTCGGTCTTCTGGATCGTGTGAACATCGTCATCCAGACCCGGCACACCGGCCACCCGGCTTTCCAGATCATGCACATTCACCTGGCTGTCATAGTCGGTCAGGTAAACCTCCAACGCCGTTGAGGGTAGCGAGGTCGATGAACTCATCGACGTGGCGCGGTTCTGATCCGCAGCCCAACCACCGACATTTTCATTGACCGGCGTGACATTGAACCAGACGTCGCTTGGAACAGCCTCGCCCCTGTGACAGGTATAGCAGTTCACACCTGCATCCCCATTCACGTTGACATGGCCCGCCCAGTTCTCGTTCAGGTTCTGGGTCATCTGGATCATGCGCCGCGCCACGACGGTCTGGTAGTTTTCCTCGCCATCAAACAGCACGCTGATGCCCGTCCACGTCCGCATCGCATTCACGATGCGTTCGTAGTTTTCAGGTGTCAGATCGGCTAGCAACGGTTCGGCATTGTCGATGACATCACCGGCACGGGCAGCACCCGCCCCGGGGACAACCGGCGGGGCCGAGCTGTAGTCCGCCACCGTCGGATCCTCGGCAGTGCGGGCAACGTTGTATTCCGGCACCGACATGCCCGTGCCGCGTGGACCCGTCTGCATGCTCTCGGTCTGGACCGGGTTGCCCCATGTCACCAAGAGCGCGGCGACAAAGACAGCACTGCCAACAATGCCGATGGCGATGGCCGGCCCGAACACATTGGTCGGATTGGCCTTGTTCCATTCATTGAACCACTTGGGCAGCATGATCAGTCCTCCTTCCCGATGAAGGCTTCGTACGACCCGTAGTCTTCGTAGCCATATGCACCGTCATAGGCGGGGGCAAAGTTGTGCTCCTGCGCCCAGATGAACCAGTTGTCGACCACCGTGCCGGTCAGCAGGATGCCAATGCCGCCCGTGATCGGGGTCAGCACCGCAAACCACCAGGCCCAGCGGTGAATGCCCTCCATCGTGGCGTTGAACCCCATGGTCCAGCGCCAGAACAGGGCCGCCCGCTCGGTCGCCGTACCACGGTCATAGATCTGCTCCAACTCGCGGTCGCCGCCATAGCGGGTCACAGCCAGAATGGTGCCGCCATGCATACAGAACAGCAGGACAGAGCCATAGAGGAACACGATGCTCAGCGCGTGGAACGGGTTGTAATAGAGGTTGCCGTAGCGGATCGAGAACGCCGTGGTCCAGTCGAGATGCGGGAAGATGCCGTAAGGCACGGCCTCACTCCACGATCCCATCAGGACCGGACGGAACAGACCCAGCACCAGGAACAACCACACAGCAGCCGCAAAGGCCCAGAACACATGCTTGCCCATCTTGTGCTCAGCCGCCAGCAGGTAGCTGCGCAAGAGCCACGTCATCACCGACACCAGCAGGAAGAATGAGGCGATGATGTACCAGCCCCCTTCGTCCAGTGGCGGCATACTAAGCCCATATTCCGGCGATGGCGGCTCAAGCGCCAGCCAGAACAGTTGGCGGATGAACTCGGGGATGCTGAATCCAACCTGGCTCAGCATGTTGATGCCGACCATTACGAACCAGATCAGGCCCGTCGCCAGCGACACCATGCCGGTCCAGCCGAGGTAAATAGGTCCGATCTGCGCATTGCCGATCCAGCCAGCGAGGGTCGAGAACCAAGGCTTTCCGCCCCGCTCGGCCATCATCTCGCCGCTGTCGTCCATACCCCATTCCGGGTTCCCCTGAACTTGGACCTGGGTGAAGATGTTTTGATATTCGATATTGAACATATCCTTACCCTCCAAAGCCGGATTGATAGACAGGCAGCGGATCAGCGCCCCAGATCGGCAGGTTCAGCCACCAGTTCCACCACTCGGGCCAGCCGGACGTCCAGACCGGGCCAGAGATGATGATGCAGACCGCACTGAAGAACACCGCGTTGATGGCCAGAAGCCAGCCAAGCCGGTGAATGCCCAAGGTGCCGATCGAATAACCGATGAAGTCGCGAAAGAACGTGTCCTCGTGATCAGGTGTCTTGGCCAGCTCGCCCTCTTCGGGGTTGGCCGCCGACAGGATCAGCGCCCCGTGCAGCGCCAGCGCCAGCGTGGTCGTGAAGAACAACGTGACGGCCAGCATATGCGCGGGGTTATAGTGGAAGTGCAGATAGGCGTAGCCGGTGTTGCTCACCCAATCGAGGTGGCTGAAGATCCCATACGGAAACCCATGCCCCCACGCGCCCATCAGGAAGGGGCGGAAGATGACCAGCGTCATGTAGGCCAGAATGGCAAAGCTGAAACCGATGGGGACGTGATATCCCATCCCCAGCTTGCGGCAAATCTCAACCTCGCGCAGGGCCCAGCTGATGAACGCGCCGGTGGCACAGATCGTGATGATCTGCCACAACCCGCCTTCCAGCAGGGGCGCCATGCCCAGACCGTAACTCAGGTCCGGCGGGGCGATGTTGATCAGCCATGGATTGAAGGTACCCTGTTGGGATGCGCCCCAGAAAATCAGGATAGTGCCCAGAAGGGCGAAAAAGGCGGTCGTGACCCCGAAAAAGCCCACGTAGAAAGGGCCAACCCAGAAGTCGAACAGATCGCCGCCGATCAGCGTCCCTCCGCGGACGCGATACTTTCGTTCGAAGGACAGCAAGGCCATCTCTCTATCTCCGCGTTTGGCGGCGCGGCCCGGGTCGGGTCGTCAGCCGTCTTGGTAGTGTCAGAATGGGTTTGCTGCGGGCAGGCGGGGGCGCACTGTTGCCCCGCCCGCAGCGATCTTGATGATCCCTTCGGACCAGCTCTTACTGGGCGCCTTGGGCAGCCAGCTCGAACCAGTTGAAGTGCTCCGTGCTCAGCAGGACGAGGTGAATCATCGCTGCCAGCAGGAACAGAAAGACGCCTTGCGCAACGAACACGCGGCGAGGATCAAAAATGAGCCAGATCTTGTAGAACTTTGCCATGTCTTGTCCTTACCAACCGTTCGCGAACCAGGGACGCCAGATGTACGTTGCCAAGTGAGCGACAACGGCCACGGCTGTGAAAAGCCAGAGCCCGCTCATGTAGACAGCGTGCAATTCTTGCGCCTGCTCGTCTGTAAGACCTGTAAAAGACAGGTTTTCAGCCATAGTCATTCCTCCGGAAATCAATGCTGACGCCGCGCACCCCGCGGCCGGGTCCTTTGGGGTCACCCCCTCCGGGCTCTGTCCACCTGCAGGCAGGCGTCCAGTCTCGTGTCTCGGCAGGCGCACACAGGCCGAGAGAACTCATAAGCTCGCGCGAAAGCGGGCCCGTTAGAAAATATGTCGGGACTGATCTCACGCGTTGAAGATCATCGGCGTGATGATCCGCGCCTGGGTCCAGGCCCGGGCCATCGGGCCCTTGTCAGTAAAGCTGCGCGACTTGATCGCGGCCAGCGCCCAGGTCAGGTAGGCCAGCGGCAAGGTCGCCACAAAGATGATCGCGAAATAGACCATGAACTCGGTCTTCTCGCCGTTGCGCTTTCTGGCGGGTGCCTCGGTCGCCATGTTCGATGTCATGTCAGTCATGCTGTTCCTCCCTCGGAAACGTTGTCTGACGACCCGGCCAAGGCCGGATCCTTCATATCGGACGACCCCGCCAAAGCGGGATCGAGAGCGCGCACAGTTTCAATCACAACCCGGTCCGCACCTTGCGCGAGGGCTGCTTGCTCAGCCGCATCGCGCAAAGTCTTTGCCGCGGAAATCCGGGTCAGGATGGGATGCTGGGCCACGATCCGGTCCAGCATGGCCTGCGCGTCTTCATCCCATGGGAAATCGCGGCGCAGTGTCGTCGGGGTCGCCTCGGCCGCATCCATATCGGTGGCCAAAGGCAGAATGTGAAAGAGTGCGTCAAAGAGGCCATTGCAGACTTCTTGAATGACGTAGGTTGCGCCCGCATATCCCATAAATGGGGTACCCGTGGCCCGGCGAATGGCAGCGCCGGGAAAAGACGCAGGAATGAACGCAGGGCTTGGCCCATGCCCACCCTTCAGCTCCGCCAGATACATCTTTTCATTGATGGACCCGAAAACGACAAGGGGGCGCTTCTGGCCCATCCAGGCGCGCACTTCCTCGTTGTTGGTCTTCTTGCCCGCAACGCGCGCCGTCGCGAAAGCGCACGGCAGACCCATGTCGTCCTCTAGGAACAGACGCAGGCCTCGGGCATAGGTCTCGTTCGCCACGACCGCAAAGGATGCGGTGGCAAAGAAATCCTGCGTGACAGACCGCCAAAGGTCCCACACAGGCTTGAGCGTCGAATGCTTTTCGCACTCGATAAAAGGTTCGGGGTCGAGGTCCACCAAATTCCCCAGTGCGCGCAGGAACTTGGTGGTACTCTCGACCCCTATCGGGGCTTGTAGATACGGCTTGGCAAGAAGCTCGCTCAACCCGCGCCCGAACTCGCGGTACATGCAGATGTTCACATCCGCATTCACCAGATTTCGCATGTCGGCCACATGGGCGCCCAAGGGCATCACCATGTTGACCTCGCAGCCGATCCCTTCGACCAGCCTGCGGATCTCGGCCAGATCGGATGGCATGTTGAACGTGCCATACATCGGACCAAGGATATTAACGCGAGGACGCGCACCTTCCTCGCGTTTCTTCTCGGGCGGCATCCGACCCTTGGTCATACCGAACTCGGTAAAGATCCAGGTCATCGCCCGATCCGCCGCTTCCCACTGATCCTCATCAATGGTGCGCGGCAGGAATCTCTGAATATTCGTGCCTTGGGGGGTCACGCCCCCGCCGATCATCTCGGCAATGGAACCGGTCACGACCACTGCAGGCAGCGCCGGGTCCAACGTGCCCCAAGCCCGCTTCATCGCGCCTTCGGTCCCGTCACGGCCCAACTCTTCCTCGCCCAGACCCGTGGTCACGATGGGCAACTCATGGGGCGGCAAGGCATCGGTGTAGTGCAGGACAGAGGTCACCGGCAGGTTCTCACAGCCGACAGGGCCGTCGATCACACATTGCAGACCCTTCACAGCGCAAAAGGCGTAAACCGCGCCCCAATATCCCCCGGCCCGATCGTGATCCATGATCAGCATGTCCAACCCTCCCGGACATGAAGCGCAAGGGCATGGCAGCGCCGCGGGGTGGGCAGTATGCCCGCCCCGGGGGGGCGGTGCGGGCATGCCCGGCCTATCGACCGGGCGCGGGATATGTTCCACGCGCCGCGCACTAAATCATCTCCGCCGCCTTCGCGGCCTTCTGCTGACGTTCCAGCTTCTTCAGGTTCTGCGCCCGGAAATCGGGCCGCGTATTCGGCGCACCTTCCCAGACACCAGCCGTGTCACCTTCACCCACACCTTCGAAGAAGGCTTTCATGTGATCCATGCGCCCTTTGTTGGCGATGGCAGCATTGATGACCTCGGCCAGCGATCCTGCCCCGGCCACACCCATCAGCGGTCGCGCTGAAATCAGGTTGGTGAAATAGAGACCCGGAATACCCAGCTCCTTCGCCTTCTGCACAACCGGCGTCGTGCCAATGGCGAGATCGGGCTGTACCGCTTCCATCGCCGCACAATCATCTTCCAGCGACGCGCGGAATGTCACCTTCACGCCCTTGGTCTCAAGCCACGCCTGATCGTCCGCGTTCCACCGCGTCCGCGGACAGGCCGTACCCACATAAGGCACCTCCGCCCCGCTCTCGATCAACAGGCGGGCGACCAGCAATTCGGACCCTTCATAGCCCGAAAGGGTGATGGTCCCCTTGATCGGGGTCGCGGCCAACGCGCCGGAAATCGCAGGCAGAACGGCATTCTGTGCCTCGGCAATCTGCTCAGCCGAACAGCCATGCGCATCGCCAATGGCCTTGAGCCACGCCGCCGTCCCATCCCGGCCCACAGGGGCCGAGCCAACAATAGGCCGACCAGCAGCCTCGAACTCACGCACGGCGCTGGTGTAAAACGGATGCACCGCCGCCACGACGGACGCATCCAGAGCTGCATAAAGCTCCCGCCACTCACGACACGGCACCACCGGCCCTGCAGCCAGCCCCAAAGGCGCCAGCATTTGCCCGATCATCATCGGGTCCGCCGGGAACATCTCTCCCAGCAACGCTACGGTCGGGCGATCAGATTTCCCACCCACGGGCGCAGCCACCGGCCCTGCCTCCACTTCGGCGCGGGCATAGTTCAGCATGGCCCCGGCCAGAACATCCTTGGCCTCGGCATGGGTGGGAATACCAAACCCGGGCACGTCGATTCCGACGATCCGAACCCCATTGATCTCATCCGGCAACAGCCGCAGCGGCACGCCAGAGGCCGTCGGCACACACAGGTTCGTCACGACAATGGCGTCATATTTGTCTGGGTCCGCCAGATCATGAACAGACTCGCGAATGTCCTCGAACAGCTTTCCGGTCACCAAAGTCTCAGAATTGAAAGGCACATAGCCAACAGACCGCCGCGCCCCGTAGAAATGGGACACAAAGGTCAGGCCATACACACAGCAGGCAGAGCCGGACAAAACAGTCGCTACCCGGCGCATCCGCAAGCCCACACGCAACGACCCGAAGGCCGGGCACATGCTCTGCGGCTTGTCATGGGGACCTTGCGGATAGTCGGCAGCAAACTTGTCCAACATCTCGGAGTTGCCCGCCATCCGCGCAGCCTTTTCCATCTCGGAGCCTGAATGACAGCCCAGACCGTCAACAGGGGCCTCCACCGCAGGCATCTCTGCCTCGCGCGGGTGGCCCTTGGTCACCTCCACCGTATCGGCGGCGTCATATGTGACCTTGGTGCTCATGCGTCGTCATACACCACTTCAAGGGACTCTTTCGGCGCTGCATTCTTGCCGCGCATGTCCATGTCAGTGGCCGGGATCAATTCAATGCCCGCCCCCGTCTCGGACCCGTCAAAAAGATCAAGCAGCCCATCCTGCGACAAGGGTGCGGGACGCACCGGCGGTGCGACGGCCACGTTCTCTCCCAGGGCAGCAAACAGGGCACCCCATTGTGACGTGTCCGTGCCGACAATCTGATAATTCGCGGATTTCTTGCGCAGGTCATCATCCTGCGGGATCGAGGCAAGCACCGGAATATCCACGGCCTCGGCAAAGGCCTGCGCCTCGCCCGACCCGTCATCCTTGTTGACGACCAACCCGGCCACACCGACATTGCCGCCCAGCTTACGGAAATACTCCACCGCCGAACAGACGTTGTTGGCCACATAAAGCGACTGCAGATCATTCGACGCGACCAGGATCACTTTCTGCGCCATGTCCCGCGCAATGGGCAGACCAAAGCCGCCACAGACCACGTCACCAAGGAAATCCAGCAGGACGTAGTCAAAATCCCAATCGTGAAAGCCCAGCTTCTCCAGCAGCTCAAAGCCGTGGATGATGCCGCGCCCACCGCAGCCACGACCCACTTCCGGGCCACCAAGCTCCATGGCAAACACACCGCCGCGCTTGAAGCAGACGTCGCCAATGGCAACCTCTTCACCCGCCAGCTTCTTCTTGGTCGAAGTCTCGATGATGGTCGGGCAGGCCTTGCCACCAAACAACAGGCTGGTGGTGTCAGACTTCGGGTCACACCCGATCAGCAGCACACGCTTGCCCTGCTCCGCCATCATGTGGCTCAGGTTGGCGAGGGTGAAGGATTTGCCAATCCCCCCCTTGCCATAGATCGCGATGATCTGCGTGTCCTTCGTCGCCTCAGCGGGCAGCACGTCGGCCAAATCTTCATTGGCCTCATCGCGCAGGCGCTGATCGAAATCCTTAAGATTAGGAACCTCGTCTTTCATGCTTCAGTGCTCCCAATCCAAAATCATCTTCAGGCAGGCCCCATCCGTGAATGCCTGCTCATAGGCCGCGTGCGCATCAGCAGCGAGCCGGGTGTGTGTGATCAATCCGTCCAGCCGCAGCGCTCCGCACTCGACCAGCGCGCGGGTTGCGGCCAGATCCTCGCGGGTCCACTCGGCCGCCACACGGAACCGCGCCTCTTTCATGAAAGCGGGCGGAAAGGCGAAAGACAAAGGCGCGGAATAGAACCCGGCCAAGACAATCTCACCACCCTTGGCGATGCGACCGACCAGATCGTTCAACAGGCTCTCCTGCCCCGACGCGTCATAGATCGACCGGTAGTCACGGCGCTTGTCATCGTCAGGATGCAGCACCTCGTACCCCTGCGCGCCCTTACGACGGGCAGGGTCAATCTCCCACACCTTCGGCGCAGGCGCGCCCGAGGCGATGGTCAACCGGGCCAGCAACCGGCCAAGCACACCGTGGCCCACGATCAGGTCCGGCACGGCCTTGTTCATACCTGCCATTGCGTGACGGGCTGTAGCGGCCAAGGCCAGCAATGCGCCCTCCGCCCCCAACTTGGGATCAATACGGGTCACACGCTCGCTGTCGGTGACCAGCGTTTTCGCCGCCCCACCAAACAGGCCAAAGGCACCTTCAAAGCAATTCGACCCCGGCACGAACACACGGTCGCCGGGCTTGAACCCGGTCAGCACACCGGCCTCTACCACTTCACCAGTAGCCTCGTAGCCCGGCACCAGTGGATAGCCCATGCCCGGAAACGGGGGCATGTCGCCCGACCAGAACAGTTTCTCTGTTCCCGTGGAAATTCCGGAATGTGTGACTTCGACAACCAGATCACCTGCCCCCGGCGCCGTCAGCGCCAGCGTGTCGACATCAAGGTCTTTGGGACCTTTCAGTAGGACGGCAGAAGTGTCCAAGGTCATCTCCATGTTCGGGCGCCGCAATTGCCCGGTTTCCTTTGAAAGAGACTCAGGGCGACGCTTTGTCGTTATGTGTCATTCTAGTTGGACATATCATTGTGTCAATTAGATTGGACACTTTCCTGTAAATCAGATCGGACGCACCGCTGTCACAACGCGCGTGACATAGGTGCGTGCAGGCGTCGGACAGCGCACCTGGTCAAAGCCCGCCTCGATCAAAAGCGCACTGATCTCCTCCGCAGATCGGGCGCGTCCCGTCTGCATCGCCATCGTGTAAAATGCGAAATACACGTCCCCTGCCCGCTCGGGCCGGGCACCGCCGCCCATCGGCTCGGACACGATCAACCGCCCGCCAGGAGGCAAGGCATCATGCACCGATGCCAGCAAGGCGCGCACTGTGTCATCGGAATGATCATAAAGAACGCGGACCAGTGAAATCGCATCCGCGCCCTCGGGCAAGGCATCCTCGCGGAACGACCCGGGCGCGATGGTCACCCGGTCGGCCATCCCCGCCGCATCAAACCGCGCCTGTGCATCCGGCACCACGGGCGCTAGATCGAACAGCGTCATCTGCATCGTCCGGTTGGCCTGACCCGCCGCTTCCAGAAACGCCCCCGTGCCGCCGCCGATATCCAGAAGGTGCTGCACATCTTTCAGCGATACGGTCCGCAACGTGTCCTCAGCCACCAAGCGCTGAGACTGCGCCATCAGGTCGGAATAGACCGCTGCATCACCCGCATCCACATCGCCACCAAAGACATAAGGCCAGAACTGGCTCAGCTTCGTTTCGTCCGGCTTGCGCAGCAACGCCACCGGATCGCGCAGATCATCATAGAATGCCTTGTGATGCCGGATCATCGCCTCCAGCCCCGGCACGCCCATCAGGGCCGCCCCCTTGCGCGCCAGCGCAAAACGATCCCTCTTGCGTTTGAGCAGCCCCAGCGCGGCCGCCGCTTGCAACAGGACCCGCATCCGATCCTCAGGCACATCACAGGCGCGCCCCAATGTCTCGGCTGTCTGTGGCCCCGCTCGCAACCGCCGGAACAGGTCCAGCTCCACCAAAGCCATCAAAACCTGGCTTTGCACAAACCCCTGCACCACATCGAACAGCGCGGCCCCATCGGCCCGCGCCCGCGATCGGGTCAGTGGAAACTTGCTGGCCCAACTTTGAAATCCGGGCCGCGCGACCAGCCGGTTCAACCAGCCGCTGACCCTATACTTGGGCCAACCGGGCAGGTCATGCGCCTCACTTGTCATTCGCCCGGCACGCGGGATGGAGACACAACAGGCGTCAGCCGCTCCGCATACATCCGCACCATCTCGGCGAGCTGCGCCTCGCCCGGGCAACTCGGGATCGAGGCAATCGCCCCACCCAGAATATCCTTGAGGCGGCTGATCGCCCCCTGCACGCCAAATGAGGCCACCGCATTCGGGCGCCCATGCAGATCGTCTTGACCCGCAGGCTTGCCAAGGGTTGCCTCGTCATACAGCGCATCGCGCAAGTCATCGGCCACCTGGAAAGCCTCGCCAATCCGGTCGCCCAGCTCAAACCACGGCTCGGCATCCTGCCCTGCCGCGATGGCGCCCATCTGCGTGGCCGCAATGAACAGCGCCCCGGTCTTGGCCTGATGGTAGGCCTTCAGATCCACCTGATCCTCGCTCTCCCATCCCTGCCCTGCGCAAATGCCACCGGGCATGCCGGTGCGTTGGGCCAGGGTCATGATCAACTGCGCCACCCGCTCGGGCGCATGCCCCGACTGGCGGGCCAAGGTTTCAAAGGCCAGCACGATCAGGCTGTCGCCCGCCAGCACGGCCAGCGGCTCGGAATAGGCACGATGCACCGACGCCTTGCCGCGGCGCATATCCGCATCGTCAAAACACGGCAGATCATCATGGACGAGGGACGCGCAATGGACCATCTCCAGCGCCGATGCCGCCGCGTTAGAGACTGCCGGACGATCATCACCGCAGGCCATCGCAACAGACATGAGAATGGTCGGGCGGATGCGGGCACCACCGGGGGCCGTCGCGTAATACAAAGCGCTCGCAAGCTTCGGCGGGGTCGCCCGTCCAGCCCCCTGCCCTACACCCACAGCCTCGGCAATCGCCGTCTCGATCCGCGTGCTCAGGCCCATGCGCGTCGCTCCCTTTCGGTATAAATGTCACTTTAAGCGTACACTAAAGTGTAAATCATACTGGACACATTGCCTGTCACGAGTCAACATTCCACCCGATGACCCATGTCATAGCCCCCGCCCCGCAACGCGCCGTGATCATCGGCGCGGGCATCGCCGGCCTTGCCTGCGCGGCCCGGCTGCGGGCGGCGGGCTTTGCGGTGACACTGCTGGAACGGCACGCGGCCGTCGGTGGCAAAATCCGCGCGGTCCCTTCCAAGGCAGGCCCCATCGACGCAGGCCCCACCGTGCTGACGATGCGGCACGTCTTCGACGACCTCTTTGCGCAACTGGGCACAACGCTCGAAGACCATGTGAAGCTGATCAAACAGAACGAACTGGCCCGCCACTTCTGGCCGGACGGCAGCACACTCAGTCTCTATGCGGACGAAGAGCGCAACATCGGCGCGCTCCGCAGCTTTGGCGGCAACGATGCAGTTGCAGACTTCCTCAAATTCACCAAACGCACGCGCCAGCTCTTCACGGCCTTCGACGCGCCCATGATGCAGGCCCCCGAGCCCAAACTCGGCGCCCTCACCAAACACGTGCTGAAACAGCCCTACCTCATCCCGGCCATGGCCCCACTGTCGACACTCAAAACTCTGCTCAAACGCAGCTTCCGCGACCCAAGGCTGCGGCAACTCTTTGGCCGCTACGCCACCTATGTCGGCGGCAGCCCCACCCATGCCCCTGCCATCCTGTCGCTGATCTGGCAGGCCGAGGCCAACGGGGTCTGGGTGGTCAAGGGCGGGATGCATAGGCTGACGCAGGCACTGCTCCATGTGCTGGACACCAACGGCGTCGACACCGTGACAAACGCGCATGTGGACCGGATCGAAGTCCGGAACGGGCGGGCGATTGCCGTCCAGTTGCTGGACGGAACCCGCCTGCCCTGCGACGTGCTGGTACATGCGGGCGACCCAAGGGCGCTAGCCACGGGCGCACTCGGACCCGACACCGCGCAGATCGCCCCACAAACGGCCAGGGCCAAACGCAGCTTCTCCGCCCGCGTGCTCAGCTTCGCCGCCACACCGCACGGACCAGACCTCGCCCACCACAACGTCTTCTTCGCCGAAGACGCGCAGGCCGAATTCCGCGACCTCATGGCCGGGCGCGTGCCCCAAAACCCCAGCTTCTACATCTGCGCTCTCGACCGCGGCCAGGGAACCAACGCGCCCCAGCTCGAACGGTTCGAGATCATTACAAACGCCCCCGCAACAGCGGACACCCAGCCCGAGGACCTCTCGCCATGGCTTCATCAGATCACGCACCAGATGGTGCAGCACGGGATCAGCTTCAGCCCGACCCCGGATACGACAACGATAACGACGCCCCAAGCGTTCGGGCAGATGTTCCCGGCCACGCGCGGCGCACTTTACGGTCAGACGCCGCACGGGCTGACAGCCGCCCTGCAACGCCCCACGGCCCGAACGCAGATCCCGAACCTCTACCTCGCGGGGGGCGGGACACACCCGGGGGCGGGTGTGCCCATGGCCACCCTCTCCGCTCGGCACGCGGTCGATGCGATCTTGAGCGACCAAATTTCAACGTCGAGGTTGGGCCAAACGGCTATGCGTGGTGGTATGTCGACGGCTTAAGCGATTGCGGCACCCGCGCCGTCTCGGTCATCGGCTTCATAGGCTCGGTGTTCTCACCCTGGTACCGCTGGTCCGGGCGCAAGAACCCGCAAAACCACGTCTGCATCAACGTCGCCACCTATGGCAAAGGCGGCCGATTCACGATGACAGACCGGGGCACCTCCGCGCTCCGGCAAACGGCCTCAAGGTTCGAAGTCGGCCCCTCAATGATGCGATGGGAAAACGACACGCTCGTGATCGACATCGACGAAATCTCATCTCCCCCGCTGATCTCGCGGATCAAGGGACAAATCCGAGTCATCCCCTCGGCGCTCACCAATGTCGAGCTCGCCCTCACGGACGACAGCAGCCACGTCTGGCGCCCCTTCGCCCCACGCAGCCGCATCGAAGTCGACATCGACCGCCCCGGCTGGCAGTGGTCGGGCGAAGGCTACTTCGACGCCAATTTCGGCACACGCGCACTGGAAGAAGACTTTTCGTACTGGACCTGGGGTCGCTACCCGACCGGGGACGGCGCCACCTGCTTTTACGACGCCACACGGCTCGACGGCTCAGAACTCGCCGCAGGCTTCCATTTCGACGAAACGGGCAAAGCCACCAGCATCCCACTCCCGCCCAAAGCCCCCATCCGCCGCTCGCTCTGGGCGGTCAAACGCGAAACGCGCGGAGACGCAGGCGCCAAAGCCCGCCAAGTGCAAAACATGCTCGACGCGCCGTTCTACTCCCGCTCGGCCGTGGAAACGACACTGAACGGCGAACGGACCACAGGCGTGCACGAAGCGCTCGACCTCACCCGCTTCCGCTCGCCCCTGATCAAACCCATGCTCGCCGTCCGCGTGCCAAGGCGCAGCAAATGGACCTTCACCTGAGGCACGGTGCGCGACAAACGCTCACCCTACGGACCCCGAAAAACACCCCGCAGTGCCATCGCCTGACCGCGGGGAGGCAACCCACCACACGTTTCCGGGCACTTTATGGAAGCAACCATGGCGCGACAGGCCTACAACCACAAAGGCCAGCCCAATCGCCTGACCGGGGGCGGTCAGACGATGGCACGGCGGCGGCCAGGGGCCTCCTCTATTCCGTGCCGGATAGTTAGGTGAACGGCAGCTTTGAGCCCTGTATGACCAATGCAGCACCCAGCACGAATGTCGCCTTCGATACATCAACCTGGCCTTGGCGACCGGTCCCAGTTTGAGAATTTCGGGTGGGCAAGTCACTGTCCACCCGAAATAGAAGGAACACTATTTCGTAGGATGGCGCCCGACCCGCTTGCCTGGGGCTGGTTAAAAAGGCGGCCTATGGTGAAGAGGCGGCGGGCGTTCAATCTCTGCAGGGAGGCCGACGTCATTCTTTAGATAATCCGGCAACTCCACGGGCCCGCGCGGAACAGAACGCGCTTTGTGGGGGCGGCGGGCCAAAACGGCCGCAAGGCGCAGCAATAGGCCGCGCGACCGGCTGAGTGGGATGTAAAGGGATAAGCTTGGCATTGTTCTCTCCATTGATGATGGAAAGCCGCCACATGAGTAAAAACACTAAAAAGGCCGCTCATGAGGCGGCCTTCAGATCGGAAACCTGTCAGACCGCGTTAACGGGCTACTGCGCCTGGCGCGCGAAGCATTGGGGTCTGACAATTGATCATATCTGAATCTCTCCTGAATCAGGGTTTCCAGTTTCGCTGGTTAACAGCCAGACATGTCTCACTCAACAACTTAGACGCGTATCGGTCGATTTCTGCCGGATCGTGAATTCAAGCCAGGGCTACCGCTGATGCCGCGCGCGTTTCGAGGTCGCAAATGAGTCCATGTTGACCGATGCTGCGTCTTGCATGAATGTCTGGTTCACCAAAGTTGTGAATATACCGAGGATGCAGAGTGATAAGAGATCTTAGTTGTGAGGATTTGCGGCCTGTCTGCGATTTACTTAGGTCAACACAAGACGCTCATGCCTCTCAATATCCGTGTATTTACCGCAGTGTTGATGAGGATTCAGACCTATTGGGTATCATCGAAACGCAGATGTCTCATCCCGGCGCAATCGCCCTTTGTCATGTGCAGGATGGCACGGTTTCAGGTTATCTCTTGGCCGTCATTTCAGACGTTTCCTCCGGCGGCATCCTCGTACCACGTCGCATTGCTATGCTTAACGAAATAGCCGTACATGAGCAGCATAGAAGACAAGGTATCGCTGACAAACTCATGGAAGAGATGATCAGGCGTGCACTCGAAAAAGGGGCGTCGGCAGTGCGGGCATCTCATGCAGTTTTCAATCAAGCATCAGCAAGGCTTCTCGAACGTCATGGCTTTCTGCCTGTTACCATGACGGTCGAACGAGATTTAAACTAGCTAACCGGACCTGCGCCCTCCGTGCGCGAACGGCAGCAAAGTCCCGCATCTCGCTCTCAAGCCGGTCCAACGCAAGCCCGTGGGCCGGTGTCGCACCATACATTCGGCAGCGCTTAATAGCCGCCAAACACATCCCACAAAAATTCTGTCCGGCACAGACACCAAAACACCAGCCCGCCGGAACGGGCTTGTGTTGGACCGGCGCCTTCGGCTTGTTCCGGTCCTGTCAGCGCGTCGAAAATACGGGCAGCTGGTCTGGCGAAAGCCCCCTCACCCCGCCTGCACAGACCCCTTAGCCGCCTCATCCCGGTTCAACCGCCACACCTCGGCGTTCAATCCCCCCGCAATCGTGACCCAAGCCAGATACGGCACGAACAGCACCCCCGCGAGCGTATCGACCTGCCACAGCGCCAGCATCGCACTCAGCACCGTCACCCACAGCACCCCGATAATCGCCATGCCCAACCGGATATTTCGCAAACCAAAGAACACCGGCGTCCACAGCCCGTTGAACGCGATCTGCATCGCCCAGAACGCCATGGCGACCCCGTTGCCCTCTGCCATCGCGGCCCGGGCACCGGCCACCGCCATGCAGACGTACAGCACAATCCACGTCACCGGGAACACCCAGTCGGGCGGGGTCCAGCTTGGCTTGTTCAGCGCGCGGTACCATGGGCCCGGCGGGAACAACCCACCGGTTACGCCCGCGCCAAGACAGGCGGCGAAGAAGATGCAGAACAAAAGCCAGAACATGAGGGTCACGTAACCCGTGCGCGGGTCCCGATCAAGCTTGCCCGATCCGCCTGTCGCTTGGCTTCCAGCGAGGCCAGCGCTTCGAACAGACTGTCACTGCGGCTAGGCCGCGCCCCGGTGGCGGCAGCATCGACCAGAAACTGCACCTCGGGCAGCGGCTTGGCATAAAGGACGGCCGATTGCGGCATGACCATGCTGGTCCCGCTCAGCGCCACCGATTGCGCCAGCCACCCCAGCTTCTGTGCCTTCGATGTCCGCGCCCGAGCGGAGATGCTGTCATACCCCATCCCCGTCAGCCGCCCACCGATGCCCGCATAGATGAACCGCGCCGCATAAATCCCCGGACGGCACCCGCGCGGCAGCGCGGCAATCCCCGCTTCTGACCTGTAATAGAGCCTGTTCGCCTCCATCACCAACCGCTTGACCATCGCCCGCACCGCCTTGGTCGGGCGCGGGTCGGCAAAGAAGCCCTCGGGCGTCATCCCCGCCTCTTCCAGCCACTCTGTCGGCAGGTACAAACGGCGCTCCAGCGCGTCTTCGCCCACGTCGCGGGCAATATTCGTCAGCTGCATGGCCACGCCCAGATCACAAGCCCGCGCCAGCGCATCCGCATCGCGCGCACCCATCAGCACGCACATCATCGCGCCCACCGCAGACGCCACCCGCGCCGAATAGTCTTTCACGCCGGACAGCGACGCGTAGGTCCGCGCATCCGCATCCCATGCCAGTCCCTCAAGCAGCGCATCCGGCAAGGCACGCGGCATCTCGAACTGCTCCACAACAGCGGCAAAGGCCCGGTCCGGCGCCGCGTCTTTCGGTCTTCCGGCATAAACCAGATCCAGCCGATCCCGCAGGCGCAGCACGGCCTCCACCTTCTCGGCCTTCAGGTCCACCTCGTCATCCGCCAACCGGCAGAACGCATAAAGCGCCAGCGCCGGGTCGCGCACCCGCGTGGGCAACAGCTTCGATGCCGCGTGAAACGACAGCGACCCATGGCGGATCGCCTCGGTACAAGCCTCAAGGTCACGTGGATCGATCATGTCACCGCATCCGGCACCAACTGCGCCAGAACCTCCGCCGTTGAAATCACCCCCGGCACACCCGCGCCGGGGTGGGTCCCCGCACCCACCAGGTACAGCCCCTCGGCCTCTTCACTCACATTGTGAGGCCGGAACCAGGCTGACTGTAAAATCCGCGGTTCGATCGAGAAACCCGCCCCATGCGGCGACAGATACCGATCGCGGAAGGTCTCGGGCGTGAAAACCTGTTCGGTGATGATTTTCGATCCTAACCCGGGCAAAAGCTGATCTTCGAGCACAGCCAAAACCTTGGCCTTGTAGGCCTCCGCCTCCGTCGCCCAATCTACACCGCCATGACCCAGATGCGGAACCGGCGACAGTACATAGAACGTATCATCCCCCTCCGGCGCGACGGACGGATCGGTGACAGACGGACGATGCACATACAGGCTCATGTCCTCCGACAACGTGCCCTTGATAAAAATATCTCTCAGCAAGCCAGTATAACGCGGCCCATTCAGGATCGTGTGATGACCCACATCACCCCACTGCCCCCGCGTGCCCTTGGTCCCGAAATACCAGACAAACAGGCTCATCGAATAGCGCGTGCGCTTCAACTTAGCGGGCGTCCAACGCTTCTTGGGCACCTGCCGCATCAACCGATCATAGGTGTGACCGGCATCGGCGTTGGATACGACCACATCAGCGCCCAGCTCCAGCCCCGACTCCAACCGCACCCCACGCACACGACCGTTGTCGACAACAATTTCGTCAACCACAGTGTCCATCAGCAGCGTACCGCCCTGATCCTCGATCACATCGGCCATCTTCCGGGCCATCCCGGCCAACCCACCCATGGCGTAATGCACGCCAAATTCCTTCTCGAGATAGCTCACCAGAATATACATGCTGGTCACATGGGTCGGATCGCCGCCGATAAAGAGCGGGTGAAACGAAAACGCCATGCGCAGCTTTTCATTGCGGAACCGGTGCGCCGCATGGGCATAGACAGAGCGATCAGCCCGCAGCATCCCGAAGGTGGGCAGCACCTTCACCAAATCCCAAAGCTGGTGCATGGACCGCCGGCCCAGATCCTCGAAGCCAAACCAGTACCGCTTGGCACTGTCGCGCAAAAAGGCGTCAAAACCAGCCACATCGCGCGGCTCTATCTTGGCCACCTCTTCCCGCATGGCATCGGTGTCGTGCTGGGCCACGAACTTGGTGCCATCCGGCCAGCGGATTTCATAGAATGGGTCCAAAGACCGCAGATCCACATCGTCGTCGAACCGCCGACCACACGCGGCCCACAACTCACGATAAAGCTGCGGCACGGTCACAATGGTGGGGCCCAGATCAAAGCGATGCCCGTCCTGCCAAATCGCCGATCCACGGCCCCCCGGCACATCCAGCTTGTCAACGACAGTGACGGCATAGCCCTTGGCTCCAAGGCGCATGGCAGCAGCCAACCCACCCAAGCCCGCACCAATGACGATGGCGCGGTTGCCCGCACGGGTCTTCGATTCGATGGGATCAAGGCGTGTCATCTCTTCAAAACAATACGAGTGTCTAGTTTAGTTGACAATTTCTTTTCCACCGATAGGCTAAATCATGTGCCAATGGGCACGCTGCCAGTGCGAATTGATGGACCAGACAACAACCATATCCTTCTTCCGTTTTCCGCGGTGGCGCGACCGGGCATGGGCGCTGACCATGATGGGCGGCGCCCGTCTGGCCATGTCGCGCGTCCCCGATCTCGGGTTCTGGAAACTCTGCGGCTCCGGCACGGGCGAAGGGTTCACGCCTGTGCCCAACACTGCCGTCTATGCCATCCTCTGCACCTGGCCGGACGAAGACACGGCGCGGCAACGCGTGGCACATACCCGCATTTTCCAACGCTACCGCGCCCGTGCCTCCGAAGATTGGACCGTCTTTCTGGCCCCCACCTCCGCCCGCGGCGCCTGGAGCGGCCGAATGCCGTTTTCCCCTGTATCAGAGCCTAAAACCGGGCCACTGGCCGCCCTCACACGCGCCACGATCAAACCCGGTATCCTTACCAAATTCTGGGGCCGCGTCCCTGACATCTCCGCCATGATCGGCAGCGACCCCAACGTAGTCTTCAAGATCGGGATCGGCGAAGTCCCCATGCTCCACCAGGTCACGTTCTCGATCTGGCCCGGGCCGCAGGAAATGGCCCAATTCGCACGCACAAACGGCCCCCACGCCGAAGCAATCCGGGCCGTCCGCGATGGCGCATGGTTTCGCGAAGAGCTTTACGCCCGTTTCGCCATCCTTGGCGACAGCGGCACATGGGACGGCACCAGCCCACTCGCCCAACTGGACCTGACCGCAGCATGACGAAAACGCCCTTTCCCTTCTCCGCCATTGTCGGCCAGGACGACATGAAACTGGCCATGATCCTCACGGCCATCGACCCCGGTATCGGCGGCGTTCTGGTGTTTGGCGATCGGGGCACGGGCAAATCCACCGCCGTGCGCGCCCTCGCCGCCCTCTTGCCCCCGATCACCGCGGTGCAGGGGTGCCCGATCAACGCTGAAACGCACGCAGACTGCCCCGATTGGGCCAATGTAGAGACAAAAAGAACCCGTAAGGTCCCTACTCCGGTCATCGACCTGCCCCTCGGCGCAACCGAGGACCGCGTGGTAGGCGCACTCGACATCGAACGTGCCCTCACACGGGGCGAAAAAGCCTTTGAACCCGGCCTGCTGGCCCGCGCCAACCGCGGTTTCCTCTACATTGACGAGGTCAACCTGCTCGAAGACCACATCGTTGACCTCCTGCTCGACGTCGCCCAGTCCGGCGAAAACGTGGTCGAGCGTGAGGGGCTCAGCATCCGCCACCCTGCCCGCTTTGTGCTGGTGGGTTCCGGCAACCCCGAGGAAGGCGAATTGCGGCCCCAACTGCTCGACCGTTTCGGTCTGTCGGTCGAAGTGCGCAGCCCCAATGATGTGGCCCAAAGGATCGAAGTCATCAAACGCCGCGACGCGTTCGAGAGCGATTTCGACACCTTCATGGCGACCTACGCACGCGAAGACGCCAAGATCCGCCGCAAGATCCTCGCCGCCCGCAAGCTCCTGCCGCAGATCGAAACGCCTGACGCCATCCTGCACGATTGCGCCGAACTGTGCATCGCACTCGGCAGCGACGGGTTGCGCGGCGAGTTGACCCTCCTGCGCGCCGCCCGTGCCTTGGCAGCCTTCGACAAGAAGAAAGTGCTCACCCGCGACCATCTCAAGCGCATCGCGCCCATTTCCCTGTCCCACCGGTTGCGCCGCGATCCGCTGGACGAAGCCGGCAGCACCACCCGCGTCACCCGCACGGTCGACGCTGTGCTGGCATGACGGGCGCGGCGGACGGCACGTCCGCCTTACGATTGCGCACTGCCCTTGCATCATACCGTAGGGCGGGGTTCACCCCGCCAAACCACTTATCCCACAGCGTGCACCGCTTAACCGCATCACCACCCACATGTAAGGCGGACGTGTCGTCCGCCAAAGGCAGCACGCAATGACAGCCGAAAGCTGGCACAACGCGGCCCTCGCCCTGCGCCTCCTGGCCCTCGACCCCGCAGGCCTTGGCGGCGCAGTCATCCGCATGCGCGCCAGCCCCGACCGCGACGCGCTACTGGCAGGCTTCACCCCTTCCCTGCCCATCCGCAAAATGCCCGTCACCATCTCAGACGAACAACTCTTTGGCGGCATTGACTTAAGCGCCACGCTTTCATCTACACAAGTCATTGAAAATAAATATTTTTTCAGCATCCCTTGCATAGCTCAACTCCCTATGGCCGAACGCTGCCCGCCAGCCCTCGCAGCCAAACTCTCTCAACTCACGGATCAGTCTCTAACACAGGGCTTTTTGCTCCTGGACGAAGGGATCAAACCCGACGAACGCACCCCCGATCCCCTCGCCGATCGTTGCGCCTTCCACCTGTCACCAGAAGGGCGAAAACCATCTGTCCCCGCGGGGGCAACCCAATCTGTCCCCGCGGGGACAGCGGTAAAAACAGCCGACGCGATCTTACAGCTCACCCTGCTCGCCACCCGCTTCGGCATCGCATCCCTCAGGGCTCCCACCCTCGCCCTCCGCACCGCGCGCGCCCATGCGCACTACATGGGCCGAGAGCACCTCACAGACATCGACGTCGAGGTTGCCGCAACCCTCGTTTATCCGCACCGCGCAACCATGATCCCAGAGGACATAGAGGACCGGGAAAGCCCCCCTCCCCCACCTTCAAATGATGACTGTCCCCGCGGGGACAACCAGGAAAACGACGCATTCCCGGACACAGATATGCTGGTCGAAACCGTCAAATCCCTGCTCCCAGCAGACCTCCTAAACGGGCTTGTCCCCGCGGGGACAACCCGCACATCCGGCGGTGCAGGCGCGGGTCAAAAGCGCACCAGCAACCGCCGCGGCCGCCCCCTACCCTCGCGTCCCGGACGGCTCGACGGCACCTCTCGTATCGACCTGATCGCCACGCTGCGCGCCGCCGCCCCGTGGCAACCCCTCCGCCGCCAACAGCAGCCGAACCGCTCCGGCCTCCTCATCCGCCCGTCCGACATCCGCCTCAAACGCTACGCCGAACAATCCGACCGCCTCCTGATCTTCACCGTCGACGCTTCCGGCTCGGCCGCCGTGTCCAGACTGGGCGAGGCCAAGGGCGCCATCGAACTCCTGCTCGCAGATGCCTATGCCAGCCGCGACCATGTCGCGCTCATCTCATTCAGGGGTACCGAGGCTGAAACCCTGCTGCCCCCCACCCGTTTCCTGGTCCAGACCAAACGGCGGCTCTCTGCCCTGCCCGGCGGAGGCGGCACACCTCTCGCGTCCGGGCTGCAACACGCCCTCCTGCTCGCGCAGCAAAGCGTTGCCAGGGGACTGACACCGACCATCATTCTGATCACCGACGGACGCGCAAATATCACGCTCGACGGCCAAGCAAACCGGGCGCAGGCCGCGCAAGACGCCACCGCGATGGCGTCGGCATTGCGCAGCTCGGGAACGGCCGCGCTGGTCATTGATATGTCCAACCGTCCCCAACCTGCCTTGCAGGACTTGAGCCGCTCGCTGGACGCATCTTACGTTGCCTTGCCCCGCGCAGATGCGCAGCGTTTAAACAATGCGGTAAACGCCGCCTTGGATGGCTAGAACATGGACTGGGCGCACATCCTTACATGGCCCAACTCCGATCTGTCCCGGCGGGGACAAGGACCCGTGCATCGTTGGCATATTCAGGAAAGCGGCGTCGGCAAAACGGTGTTGATGCTGCATGGCGCTGGCGGGTCGACGCACTCCTACCGAGCCCTCATTCCAGCGCTCGCACAGAACCACCACGTGGTCGCATTGGACCTGCCGGGACAAGGGTTCACACAGCTTGGCGCGCGGCATCGTTGCGGGCTTGATCGGATGGCCAAAGACATTGGCAAGCTGTGCGCCCAAGAGGGATGGACTCCGGACGCAATCATCGGCCATTCAGCAGGGGCAGCCATTGCCCTGCGACTGGCTGAAAACGATCTGTCCCCGCGGGGACACGCACCACTGGTGATCGGGATCAACGCCGCCTTGGCGCAGTTCAAGGGGCTGGCCGGATTTCTATTTCCAGTGATGGCCAAGGCATTGGCGGTACTGCCGTTCACCGCGTCTCTGTTCTCTGGCGCGTCGTCTAATCCCGAACGGATCAAGACTCTCATTGGCTCAACAGGCTCTGATCTGGATGCTGAGGGGCTGGATCTCTATCGCCGCTTGGTCGGTGATAGAAACCATGTCGACGGCACGCTTTTGATGATGGCGCAATGGGCGTTGGACCCGCTTCTTTCCCGACTGCCGGACCATCCATCTACCGTCCATTTCATCGTCGGTGAAAAAGATACAACCGTGCCGCCAGACGTGTCGGAGAAAGCCGCATCTCGGATGCGCAATGCCACACTGCATCACTTTGCGGAACTGGGTCATCTGGCGCACGAGGAAGACCCCGAAAGCTTTGTGAGATTGATCACCGATATCATCACAAAAGAACTGGATTAGCGGCATCTGTCCCCGCGGGGACAGATTACAGATCGAGTTGGTCAAGCAATGCCCGAACCGCCGCCTCAAGCTTGCGCGGATCCACTGAACCGAAGTCGCGGTTCATCTGCAATTCAATCTTGCCCTTGGCCCCAATGACCTTCACCGCACCAGCCTTGCGGTTCAGCTTGATCGTGGTCTTGGAGGAGGTCGAGGGGGCAGCTTGCTCACTGACCGGTTTGGGGGCCACAACCTTGTTCAACACTGCCAACTCAGCCACCGCATCATTGGGCTTTTGATGCTCCAACAGGACGTTGAGTTGCTGTGCGGTGCGCGGTTGTTCTTCCAGCGCCTTGATCAGCTTCAGACCAAGGGCGCGGGGGATCGCTTCGGGGAACTGAAGGCGGGATCCCAGTTTGTCCATCAAGAGACTGAAACTGCCTATGTAGTGACGCTTTTGTCGTCCGGCAGAGGCAAAAAGAACGGCGATAGCATCGTTCAATTCCAGATCCATCTGGCGGGCATAGCTGGCGGCAAGCTGGCCCATTTCGGCGAACGAGATGTCACGTCGCACCATGTTTTCATCGACCATGCGGCGGTAGAGTTTTTCGAGCGCCTCGCCCTTGGCCACGAGGACGGCGGGGATGGAGGCATATTTGTCGTCTCCTGTTTCCTCGTAGAGAGATCTATAGGCGCTGAGACGGCGGAAGCCCTGGATCAGTTCGTAACCGTCGCCGGTGTCTTCGACCTGGATTGGGTTCGACAGGCCGAGATCGCGGATGGAGGTTTTGAGTTCTTCTAGGTCCGGGTCGCGGTTCGTGCTGCGGTCGCGGGTCAGCTTTTGCATCGCCACGTCCCCGAGGGGAACGCGCGCCACAATCGCTCCATCCCTTTTTAGAGACACATATTCGTGGGCGAGACGGTCATTCTCGGCACGGATTTCAGCCTCTGCCGTGTGGCGTTCACTGAGCGCCGTAGCGTTCTCAGAAATGGCCGCAGCCATAGGTCCACGGCGCGTCGGTTCCTCGGCTGGGGCAGGGACCTCTGCCGCCTCTTCGGGCTCGAAGTCGATGTCGAATACGCGGCGTTTGCTCATGCCTCATCCTCCAATTGGTCCCAGGCTGTTCCCAGGTTCGTTTTGAATTCTTCATAGGCCCGGTCAAACGAGGCGCGGGCGCGCCGCCAAGTTTCGCGGGTCATGTCGCGGTAGTCCATTTCGTAGATACTGCTCAGGAACCGCCCGGATTGTTCGACAGCGCGGGTCATTTCGATCGGGTGTTCGCAGACGCGATCGCCGAAGACTTTCTGGAACGCGCCCTGCATGGCGCGATGGAGTTCGTTGCCCGGTTCATAGCGGGTGAGCAGGAAGCGCAGGTCGAGGAAGGTCTTGGGCAGGGTCATTGTCCCCGCGGGGACAAGGCCGTTGAAGCGGCTGAGATCTTCGAGCGCTTCAGAAAGCTGGCCGATGAAAGACGTGGTTGAGTCGTATTCCCAGTAGCCGGGGCCGGAGGGGATATAGAGCACGTCAGCCGCGAAGACCGCGTTCATGGACTGGTAGCCGATGGCGGGCGGACAGTCGAAGAGGATGAGGTCATAGGTGTCGGGCGCGATCTGGTCGAGGAAGCGCGAGACGGCGGCGAAGAAGGACCATTCGGGGTTGATGTGGCGATATTGGGCGGAGGCAAATTCGACAAAGGCGGCGTTGGCGCAACTTGGCACGATATCGATTGTGGGCCAGTTCGTGGGCTTGATGAAGTCCGACGCGCGCAGGTCGTTCAGCCCCATGTCGGTGATGGCGGCGGGCAGTTTGCGCTGGGGCAGGGCGGTGCCGGATTCCGCGCCACGCAGGGCCGAGTTCATGCGATCGGTTTCGTGCCCCAGATCGCGGGCCATGATGCCCCAGACGGTGTATTCCTCGGCCACGTCGCTGAGGCCCATGGAGTGGCTGAGCGTGGCTTGTGGGTCGAAGTCGACGCAGAGCACGCGGTAGCCGTCGAGAGCGGCGGCGTGGGCGAAGTGGAGGGCTGTTGTGGACTTGCCCGCGCCCCCTTTGAAATTGGCGATGGCGGCCCGGATGGCGCGCTTGTTCGCAGGACGGTGGGGCATGAGCGATTTGCGGTTCACCTTGATGCGACGGCGCAACTCGTTGATTTCGTCGAGCGTGTACCAGCGCTGGCGACCGTCTTCTTCGACGATGCCTTGGGGCAGGGAGGGGTCGGCGCCGAGGCGGCCGCGCAGGGTACTCTGGTTGGCTTTGAAAATGAGTTCCGCCACCTCCCAGCTTGAGAAGCGGCGAAGCGTTTTTTCGTTCTCGGGAGAGTAGGTTTGCTGGCGGATGAAGCCCTGCATTTTGAGGGATTGCGCCTGGAGTTGGGCGAGGTCTGTGTGCGTGAACATGCGCTGCCTGTACGTTTGTCCCCGCGGGGACAGGTGGTTTTTTGGCCCCGTGGGGACGCTAATTCTGCTCATTTCCAGATTTACGCTGATTTTGCGGAAAAAGCAAAAGGGGAATATGGTTGTCCCCGCGGGGACAGATCGGGCGTTGCGTCATGGAAGCCGGGGCAATCGTTGTGATTCTGTGATGGACCCGCCCCTCGTGTTGACCGACCAGATTTGGGGGGACAGTTTTTGCCTTCCGCCATCTATTGGGTGACAAAAGGGCTGGAATAGGGGACAAACTGTATGTCCCCCAATACCATATAAACCTGCTTTTCTTTTGAAATTGGTTTCGGTCTGAGAGGTTATCCACATCCACCCTTGACAGAATCGCAGCTTCGGACGCAAATCAGGGGCAGAGACGGAAAAGCGGCCAGAACCGCGGGGAAACCCACCGTTGGCAGGTGTTGTTCGGGGCAGCCCGGACCATTCAAAGAAAATGAGGGCAGTGATGCAAACGCTGAGGCCAGTGGGCCGGGGCGCGTCTGCGCGCAAATACGATATTCTGACAGCCTTGGGTGCGTTCGCGTTGGCGCAGGGCAAGCATGAGCAGCGGCGCGTTCTGCGGCTGATGACACTGATCACGGCGCGCTACAACTGGGCGCGGGACGAGCTGGCCGTGGGCCAGCGCGAGATTGCGCGACTGTGGTCCGTGGATGAGCGGACGGTGAAGCGCGAGATGGCGTTGCTGCGGGCGCGGGGCTGGTTGGTCGTGAAGCGGCAGGGTGCGCGGGGCCGTGTGTCCGAGCATGGGTTGGATCTGGAGCGTGTGCTGGTTGATACGGAAGCGTATTGGGTGGCCGTGGGGCCAGATTTTGAGTTGCGTATGGGGGCTGCGGAGGAGGAGGCGCCGAAAGTGGTGCCTTTGCCCGTGAAAGGGGCCGTGGTTGCCCCGGATGTGTCGAAGGGGACGGAGTGGTCCTTGGCCCAGGCGGTTCTGCATGCTGAGGATGCTGGCGTGTACGCGTCGTGGATTGCGGGGCTGGAGCGGGTTGAGCGGGCAGGGGGGCGGTTGACCCTGCGGGCGCCGTCGCGCTTTCACGGGGCCTATGTGCAGACGCATCTGGAGCGGCGCGTGCTGGCGGCGTGTCGCGAAGTGGATGGCGATGTGAGCGAGGTGCGGGTGATCGTATGACGTTTTTAGAATGTATCCGTGAAACGGCTGCTTGGCCCTTCGTGATTTTCCTGTTTGGGGTATTGGTTAGATCGTTTCTGGTCTTGCGCGGTAAACACTTGAGTGCCTTCGAAATGCTTCGCGTGTTTCTGGGGTTCTCACCCGAACAATCCGCAAAGCCTACTCTGGAATTGTGGGTAAGCATGACGTCTGCATTTTTGGCTGCTGCACTTTGGGTTCTTCTGACTAACAAGTGTATTGGTGCATGATTGAAATGTTGGAGCATCTGCGGCTGATGGCGCGGTACAATGCGTGGCAGAACGGGTCGCTTGTGGCGGCAGCGAACACGTTGAGTGATGCGGAGCGGTGGCAGGATTGGGGGGGCTTTTTTTGGCTCTATTGCGGCCACTTTCAATCATTTGCTGTGGGATGATGCGCTGTGGTTGGCCCGCTTTGCCGGGGATGTGCGGCCTGAGCTGAGCGTACCTGTGTCTTTGGAGGCGCCGCGAGATTGGGACGCGTTCAAAGGATTGCGCGTGGAGCGGGATGCGGAAGTGACGGCTTGGGCCGAAGGTCTTGCATCATCCGATTTGGAAGGTGTGGTCGCGTGGTATCCTGGGGGAGGGGACACGCGTGTTGAGAAACCGGCGGCGGTGTGTTTTGCGCATCTGTTCAATCACCAGACGCATCACCGTGGACAGATACACGGGATGTTGACGGCGGCAGGCGCGTGGCCTGAGCCGACGGATTTGCCGATGTTGGGGTAGGGTGGGGCGCATCGTGATGCGCTTCAAGGCTTAGGCTTTGTCCTGGTTAAATAGGGTGCTCAAAGGTCGGGTATGCGGGACGAAGCGGCCATAACCTGTTGACGAATGAACGTCTGCTTTAGAGGCATGTCGTTGATCGCCAGTTGAAGATTAGAGACAGGCTGCCGCAGCCGACTTCACTTCTTCTTCGAAGGTTTCGTGTGGAACAATCGCCGTTGCGTCAAAAGTAGCGAGAAATCGAACTTCTTCGATCTCGGAAAAAATAGCCGGAAAACGTATGTATCCATTCTTGTAGCCACTTTCATGCAAGAAGGTTTTGGCATGGACGCCTGGCAGTGTGTTTAGTCGATCAATCCACGCATTTTCGTCGATTGTATCGGCAGTCATTAAAGCCGCGTCATAGGGCTTAAGTTCCGGGGAAACATTTGGTGAAGCGCCCGTCAGCCCTACCGCTTTCTTTGGATTGTTGGCTATCCAAGTTCGTACATCGCGCATGATTTCTAAAGTTTCCGGCATCTTATACTTCTCTGCTACCTTCATAGCCCAACCAAGAAATCGTTCTGGATCACCGCCATGGTAGTGCCGGGCATTGCCAATGAACTGGCTGTGGCCACCGTTGCGAACGTTTCCGAGATAGTAGCCCAGCAGGAATGCCGCCCGCAGATCGGGGTTCAAGTTGTCCCATGATACACCAGCGTCTAGTAGTATACGCATTTGCCAATTGAATAGATAGGATGGCAGCTTGCTACCTTCCTTTGCCGCAGAGGTCAGGAAAAGAGGTATGGCCTTGGTTACGGGTGTGTGAGTAGTGGGCATTAGCTAAGTTCCAAATCTTTCGGTGTCAGGGTTCCATGTAGCGTGGCTGACACGTCGTGAAAACAGACGTTCATCCGCAGCGCAGCATCGATCGCTTCGGGCTCACACCCGACATCCGGCTCCATTCAAAGAATTACAGGCTCTTGCAAAGGTATTCTCCATAACCGCGACTTAAACCCAATACGCGCGTCAGGTGGGTGCGTCGTCCCGCAGCCATTGGAAGACCCATGTTTCCGAGAGCCGTTGGGTGTCATCGGCGACATGGGCGGTGAGTTCGATCAGGTCGTGATCCTGCCCGTCGATGTCGATGAACAGGCGCCATGTTGGCACGGCGGCGTCTGTGACCTTGTGCAGGACCATGCCTTCGATCTCTCCGGCGGAGTGAGTGATGATCGGGGTCACGTCAGCGTCTTCGGGCATGGACCCGAGTGCGCCTCCCTGAAAATCCACCACGAATTTTCGCAGGTTCGGGTTGTCCAGCGGAACGCCCGACGGGCCGCCGATGCCTGCGAGCGTGCCCTGCACCCATGCAAGGTCACCTGAGGGGGGCAGGTCGCCCCAGTGCATACGGTAGCTGTACGTGCGGCTCTCGCCCGCTTGCGGGGCGGTTTGGGGCACCCAGAAGGCAACGATGTTGTCGTCGATCTCAAGCTCAGCCGGGATTTCCACCAGGCGCACGGTGCCCGGTCCCCAATCGTTCTGGGGCTCGATCATCACGGAGGGGCGGTCGTGGTAGCGCGCGCCTGCGTCCTGGTAGTCCTCATAGGTGCGGTCGCGCTGGATCAGGCCGAACTGGGCCATGTTCGGTTCGTTGAAATAGGAGCTGGACACGCGGGGCGGGTTGTTGAGCGGGCGCATGATCACGTTGCCGTCCTTGCGGATGATCTTGAGCGCTTCGCTGTCGTGCACCTGTCGGCGGAAGTCGTCGAAATCCCGTTCAGAGTGTTCGGCGAAGTAGAACATCGAGGTGAGCGGGCCAAGGCCGAGTTGCGGGACCGCTTCGCGGAAGAACAGCGTTGCTTCGACGTCCATGGTGGTGTCGTCGCCGGGTGTGATCGTGAACTTGTAGGCCCCGGTGACCGAGGCGCTGTCGAGGGCTGCGTAGACTGTCAGCGCCATGTCCGTCGCCTTGGGCTTTTCCAGCCAGAATTCGGAGAAGCGGGGGAATTCTTCGGGACCGTTCAGCCATGTGTTGATGGCGAGGCCGCGGGCCGAGAGGCCGTAGCTGTTGCCGCGGCCCAGGGCGCGGAAATAGCTGGCGCCGAGGAAGGTGACCACTTCGTCAAACTTGTCCGGCATGTTCAGCGGATGCGTCAGTTTGAGGCCTGCGATGCCCGGCAGTTCGGCGTTTTCCGGTACGCGGGCGCCAACGTCGTTGCGGTATTCGAAATCGTCTGTCGAGAAGGTGATGGGGTAGGATTTGCCGGTGTGTACCTCGTGGATCTGCACCGGGTCCTGGAACAGCCAGCCGGGGTGGAACGGCGACACGTGGAAGGGCAGGGGGGTGTCCGACCACTTCGCGGCGTTCGGCCGGAAGTAGATGTTGCGGTAGTCGTCGTAGGTCAGATCCTGAAGGAACGTATCGAGCGGCTGCGGGGGCGTGTCAGGTGCCCAGGAGCGGGATTCCATCCGGGCCTTGAGCCACTCGAACGAGAATGGTTGCCCGAGGTCGCGTGCCAGCACGTTTTTGGGCAGGGCCGCACTGGCCAGAAGCATGGCAAGGGCGCTGCGGCGCGTCATGGGGGCTGTGAGGGCCATGGTTGTCCTTCGGTGCGGTGATGCCATGCAGCGACAGATGCAAAGACCGTGCGGTGGCGTCCAGCCTTTTGCGGTCACTTTTGCCTGCAAGCGTTTCACATCGGCGACATTGCACGCTGTGTCGGCGGGAATGCGCCACACATGCGAAAGGCCGCCGGGGGATCCGACGGCCTTTGTTGGTTGTATCGTGGTCGGGCTTAGCTGCCGCCGTCGGCTTGCAGCGATACCAGGTAGGCGTAGAGGTTCACGGCGTCCTCTTCCTTGCGGACCTTGTAGGTCATCTTGCTGCGACCCTTGTCGCCGGTGACCTCACGCAAGTAGGCCGTAGGGTCCTGGGCGTAGGCCACGAACACTTCCTCGGTGATCACGAGGTCTTCCATGCTGGCGGCGAGCTGGTTGATGTCGGAGTAGCGGAAGCCTTCGACCATACCGAACTGGCCGCCTGCGATCCCGTAGAGGTTCGGGCCGGTTTTGGCGTTGCGGCCTGCGAGTGTATCGCCGGCCTCGTTCTGGACGACGTGGCACGAGATGCATTGGCGGAATGCCTTTTCCCCTTCGGCGGCGTCGCCGGAGGCTGCGTGGCCGTCTGCAAATGCGGGCACGGCCAGCGTGGCGGTTGTGGCTGCGATGGCAAGTGTGCGGAACATGTGAATCTCCTTCCAAAGTTCTTCGCAAGAACGTAGCGGCTTCGTGATCAAGTCAACAGTAACTTTGACTTGATCCGCGGATCGGCGGGAAATGTAGGCGGCTTTTCCCCTATCACGCGACGGCGTGGGCAATAGCGCACTGTTTCCATAGGTCTTTTAGCGCCATGACGAGGTGTTCGATATCATCCGTGCTGTGCAGGGGGGAGGGTGTGAATCGCAGCCGTTCTGTGCCCTTGGGCACGGTGGGGTAATTGATCGGCTGTACGTAGATCCCGTAGCGCTGCATCAGGTAGTCCGACAGCATCCGGCATTTCACCGGATCCTTGATCATCACCGGGATGATGTGGCTGGGGTTGTCCATATGGGGGATCCCCTCCTGGTCCAGCCGCTTGCGCAGGTAGGCGACGCGCTGGCGTTGGGCGATCCGTTCCTGATCCGATTGCTTGAGGTGCCGGATGGACGTGCGGGCCGCTGCTGCAACGGCCGGGGGCAGGGCGGTTGTGAAGATGAACCCGCTTGAGAACGAGCGGATGAAGTCGCACATCGCATCTGAGCCGGTGATGTAGCCGCCCACCACGCCGTAGGCTTTGCCGAGTGTCCCTTCGATCAGGGTGATGCGGTCGGCCAGCCCTTCCTGTTCCGAGATGCCGCCGCCGCGCGGGCCGTAGAGGCCCACGGCGTGCACTTCGTCGAGATAGGTCATTGCGCCATGTTTTTCGGCCACTTCGACGATTTCCTGCATGGGGCAGATGTCGCCATCCATCGAGTAGACGGATTCGAAGGCCACGATCTTGGGCGCGTTGGCGGGGAGGGAGGCCAGTTTGCGGTCGAGGTCTTCGGGGTCGTTGTGCTTCCAGATCAACTTGTTGGCCCGTGAGTGGCGGATGCCTTCGATCATGGAGGCGTGGTTGAGTTCGTCCGACAGGATCACGGCGTCGGGCAGGCGGCTGCCCAGTGTCGAGAGGGCGGCCCAATTTGACACGTAGCCCGAGGTGAACAGGAGTGCGCTTTCCTTGCCGTGCAGGTCAGCCAGTTCCGCTTCGAGCAGCTTGTGGGCGTGGTTCGTGCCCGAGATGTTGCGCGTGCCCCCTGCGCCTGCGCCGTAGAGGTCCACCGCGTCTTTCATCGCCTTGGTGACGCTTTCGTGCTGACCCATGCCGAGGTAGTCGTTCGAACACCACACCGTCACTTCATCGGGGGCTTCGGGGTCGTGGCACTTGGCCTTGGGGAAGGCCCCGGCCTGTCGTTCCAGTTCCGCGAATATGCGGTAGTTGCCCTCGTCCTTCAGCGCGTCGATTTGGCTTTGGAACAATACATCAAAGTCCATGATGTCCCCCTTGTGGTGTCGAGTTCTTGGTTGGTTTGGGCGCAGGCAGCATCCAGCGCCAGAGCCGTTCGTCGGGGATGGGTAGGACCATCACCCAGTGTTCGAGGGCCGCGAGGGCCGTGAGTGCTGTCAGCAGGGCAAAGCCCGTGACTGCGCCGGTGGTTTCGGCTGCATAGAGCCGTTCGAGCCAGCAGGCGGCGGCGAATGTCAGGGCCGTGACCGAGATCGGGAAAAGCCAGTTCATGCCTGCCGTGCGGAAGTGGCTGGGCAGATGGCTGAGAGCTTCGGGCAGAAAGTCCACGTGGATGCGGGGCACGCCGAGAAACAGGTTCAGCTTGGCCGAGACGCGGGCGAAGAAGAGCACCGCGAAGGTGTAGAAGGCGAACGGATTGGGCGCGTGCCAGAGGGTGAGGCCCAGAAGGATCAGGGCGGCTGTCAGCAGCATCTCGTGATAAGCAATGGTGCCCCAGGCGCGGATGAACCGTTCCCATTCGGCCTTGTGCGGGGGCAGGGGCATGCGGTTAGGGCCGGTGATGACGCCCGTGAGGAAGGCCAGTTCGATCCAGCCCCAGAGAGCGAGGGCCGAGAGGAACGCGACATAGGTGCCGAGGATGTCCGTCTGCGTCATGGACCAATAGGTGCCGTAAGCGCCCAAGATCATGAGGGGCAGGGCGGCGAATGTCGTGGCGCGCCGCGCCCTTTCGCCGGAACGGTCGGCGTATTTGACCGCCATCAGGATGGTGCCGGTGGAGAACCACCAGATGAACAGGGCGATGAGGGCGGCGATCCAGGGGGTCATTCACGTGCCCCCGACATGCTGAGGGCTGCGCCCGAGCCTGGGTGGGCGCACCCGGTAATAGTGCGGTGTGAGGCGTCGGATTTCCGTAGAACCTGGGTTCGCTGCATGACATTGCCCATGCGCCCTCCCGGGGGGAGGGTCGGGCGCGGCCCGGCTTGAAGCCGGGCGCAACAGTTCCACCGGAACGCCGTCTTATGTCGACCGACGTGGTTCAATACGCTGGCTCCAAGCGGGTTGACGCAGGCACAACGTGCTTTTTCGCCGGGATCGTGTAGAGCGCCACGAAGGCCGCTGCGGCCCGCAACTGTGCGCCGATCTTTTTCAGCCCTTTCGCCTCGGCCATGTCGACATTGGCCTTTTGCAGCTTCTCCAACTGGCGCTGCCAGCGGGGGTGGTCGATGTCGAGCGTGATGGGGAAGATCTGTTCGCTGAGTTTCGAGGTCTTGGTGAACACCTCGTGTGCGTACCAGTCGGGATCGACGCCGAGGGCCTTGTGGAAGGCCGGGCGCTGGTGATCGCGCACGTACATCGTGCCGTAGACCGCTGTGAGGAAGAACTTGATCCAGTAGACATTCAGTCCGCGTGTCAGTTTCGGGTCCGTCTTCATCAGCAGGGCAAAGGCTTCGCCATGAGAGAACTCGTCATTGCACCACTCTTCGAACCATTTGAAGATCGGGTGGAAGCGGTGTTCGGGGTTGGCCTGCAGGTGCCGGAAGATGGTGATGTAACGGGCGTAGCCGATCTTTTCCGATAGATAAGTGGCGTAGTAGATGAACTTGGGTCGGAAGTAGGTGTATTTCTTCTTCTGTGTGAGGAACCCGAGGTTCACGCGCAAGCCAGCCTCACGCAGGGCATCATTGATGAAGCCCGCGTGCCGCGCCTCGTCCCGTGCCATGAGTTGGAACAGCTGGGTAATGTCCTCGTTGTTGCCGCGCCGCTTCATCTCTTTGTAGAGCACGCAGCCCGAAAACTCGGCTGTGCAGGAGCTGATCAAGAAGTCGATGAATTCCTTTTTCAGCTCTGGCTCCATCCCGTCCCAATCGACGGTGTCCCAGTCTTCGTTTTTCTTGAAGTGGCCCTTGTTCGGGTCGGATTCCATTTGCGCGATCAGCTTGTCCCAATCTTCGCGCACCGGGGACACGTCGATTGCGTCCATTTCGTCAAAGTCGGTGGTGTAGAAGCGCGGCGTTAGCAGGGTGTTCTGCATGGCCGTCTCTGTCGCAAATTCGGACGTGAATTGTTCGTCCTGGGCCTGGGCGATGGCCAGCCCTTCTTCGACCGACGTGGCGTCGGCGGTGTGTTTGTCAGCGTTCTGGACATTCATAGCGTCACCTCTTCGGAGAAGGAGAATTCGCAGAGTTCCATGACTTCGAGATCGCCCGTCAGGCGGGTCCAGAGCCGTTCAAGGCCCGAGGCGCGGACAATCACGGCCTCGCGGTCTTCGGTGACGATTTCACCGAAGGGGGCCATGATTTCGGGGCCCTGCACCTGCACCTCGTCGCCCGGATAGATCACGGCGCCGTTGTTGAACCGCACATGCGCGTGCAGGCTTTCGAACTTGTGGCTGATTTCGACCGTGCACGGGGCACGTTCAATGTCCTTTGTCAGTAGTCCCATGAGGTGGCTTCCTTTCTGGGTCAGGGTTTGCTCAGCAACCTGGCGAAGGTGCGGAGGTTGTCGGCGCCAAAGCCCATCAGCTCGGCGCTCCAGTTGGTTTCGGGGTCGTAGAGGGAGAGGCGGTTGCCGTCGCGCAGGCGCAGCAGCACCGGGGCGGCGGGGTCTGCACCGATCTTGCCCCGTTCGCGCGCGATCACGCGTTCGATGCCAGCGACAAAGCCGCCCTTGTCCGATGGGAAATCCGCCAGAACCGTGCCGTGTGCATCAAGCACGCGAGCGGCCCCCGACGCGTCGCCGGACAGGAAGATCGCGCGTTCCGCGATGATTTCTGTTTGCGGCGGTGTGCTTTCGAGAGGTCGATCCGTGAGGGTGGCAATTGTGACCAGTGAAAGGACAATGAGCAGCAGGGCGAGGACCGCGCGGATCAGGATGCGCGGGACAAGCTCGTCCTGCTTGGCGTGGATGCGGGGGCTGTCGGCGTGTGACATGGCGCTTACTCCGCCGCGACGGCGCCGCCGGGGGCAACGCGGGTGATTTGGGGTGTTGTGATCCGCGCTTCGGCCGCGTCGGCGAGGATGCGGGCCACGTTTTCGGCATCCGGAATGCAGCGCAGGGCGGGCTGCGTGCTGCCGAACCGCCAAGGCCGCGCATGGGGCCAGAGGACGAGGTAGCTGATTTTGGTCTGACCTGTGGTGTCGAGCGCGATGGTGCCCGTGCCGTTCTTGCGCAGATCAAGTGCCGCGTTGCCCAGTTCGCGATAGGGCAGGTTGATCGTGAGTGTAAGGGCCGCCCCGATCCGCATCGCGATCCGCGACGTGGTGATCGTGTACATCGTCGCCCGCGCCTGGATCAGCGCGATGGCATAGAGCAGGCCGCAAACCACCAGCCCGAGGATTGCTACAGGTAAGGTTGCCCCGATCGCTTGTCCGATCGGCAACAGGTCGACGACCGATATTAACCGCCATGCGGCGAGGATGGCGAAGTAGCCGATGATCCAGTTCAGGTTCAGTGCCTCGCGGGCGAGCGCGAGGGTGCTGGGCTTGCCTTGCCACAGGATCTGTTCGCCCTCGGGCGGGCGTTCGGGGAGCCCTTCGATAGGCTCGACGGCGAAATCATCATGGGACATGGCGCACGTTCCCTTTTGGTTGCGAAGTGAGGTTGGCGTAACGGCTGGACCGCACTGCCCGTCGTTCTGCACACGCACGCGCCAGCCGCCGGGGTGCCCGGGGGCCTTGCCAGGATATGGCGCGCGCCTGTTGCATCAGAGCTTGGGCTCTTGCCGGCTGCTGTCGGCATAGAGGACACCGCCGCCGTAGTAGCCGCAGATCTTTTCCTCTTCGAGCATGGTCACCTGCGTGGCGCTTGCGTGCTGTGGCACGGTGGCAAAATGCTTGCCATAGAGCGTGCGCACGACGACCCGGTTGGATTTGATCCGCGCCAGAGTCAGCGGCACCAGTCGATTGCCCGTGCCCCATTTGGCGTCCAGCGTGTATTCTAGATAGCGGACAAGCTGCTCGGGCTCGTCGATCCACATGTCGACCACCTTGCCCACAACCTCGCCGTCCCCGGACATCAGTGGTAGCCCACGCGGGTCGCGGCCCGTGGCAAAGCGGAAGCTGTCATTGGCCGACATCGGGATGATCTTGGGGTGGCCGTGACCATCAAGCTCCGGCACATCGCGGCGGGGCGCCCAGCTGGCCGGACCAACGCCATCGAGCATCGGATCGCCCGTGGGCTCAAGCGGGTAACCGTTGCCGGGCCCGGTGCGCTTCATGGGAATATCGGCGCGTTCAGGCGTCTGGCCCGACGGGACAGTCACGGTGCCACGCCCGTGGGGCAGGTCAAAGCTTTTGTCTTCGGGCAGGGGGAATAGGCCGGAATTGGATGAGGCGTTGCCTTCGTCGTCTTCCAGTGGATAACCCTCGCGCATGTTCTCGCGTTGGATCCAGATGATCAGCCCGGCAAAGAAGATGTAGAACAACCAGAGCGCCAGCGACGCGAGGTCGAATTCGCCAAAGAATGTTGCGGTCATGACAGATGTCCTTTCCTGGAGAAGGTCATGTGGGGAAATCCGCGAGGCCCAGGCGGCCCGCGTCCTTCCGTTCGGTGAGGGGACCCGAAGTGCGCACAAGCGGTCCCAGGATGACGAGAGTGACGAAGAGAAGGCCAATCTCTAGGTGATAGACGAAAGAGTATCCGGTGGTGGGTGTGGCGAGGCCTTCGCCCCAGGCCCCGGACATTGCGATGGCGCCGATCCAGTCGCGCAGCGTGCCGCCAAGTGCGATGGCAACGCCTGCCGCAGTAGCTTGGGCTGCGCCCCATGCGCCGAGGGCCAGGCCGCGCCCAGCGACCCCCTTGGCGGGCATGGCCATGGCGGCTGTGAGGGTTGAGACGGCAAAGAGCCCGCCACCGAAGCCGATCAGCGTGGCGCCTGCGTAAAACAGGAGGTTCGCTTGCATGGGGGCGGCGAAGATAACGAGGCTGAAGGCCCAGATGCCCGCGAGGATGCCTGCCCCGGCCAAACGGTAGGAGTTTGACCCTTTTGCAAGCCGACGACCCGCCCAGATGAAGCCCGTCAGCGCGCCTGCCGCCCAGAGCGCTGTCAGGATTGTCGTGGCCGACACCGACAGCCCGAGGATTTCGCCGCCATAGGGTTCGAGCAGCACGTCCTGCATGTTGAACGCCATGGTGCCGACAAAGACGCAGGCCAGAAGCCGTCCGGCTTTGCCGCCGGCGGCGTAATCTGTCCACGCCTCGCGGAACAGCGGGCGTGGGGCTTCGCGCTGTGCCCGGGTCATCGGGTTCACGCTTTCCTGTTTCCAAAGTGCGATGAAGGTGAGGACGGCGCCGACAACGGCGGAGCCCTGCACTACGCGGATCAGGGTCAAGCTACTGTAATTGTTCAGCAAACCACCAATGATGAGGGCGGAGATGCCCATGCCCACAAGGAACATGACATAAAGCATCGCCACGACACGGGGGCGGGTTTCGTCTGTCGCCCGGTCGCTGGCGAGGGCCAGTCCGGCGGTCTGGGTCATGTGGATACCAAGGCCCGTCATCAGGAAGGCGAGGCCCGCCAGCACTTCGCCCGCGAAGGGGATGTCGTGCACCGTGTCGCCCGACAGGACAAGCAGGGCAAAGGGCATGATGGCGAGGCCGCCGAACTGCCAGAGCGCGCCGAACCAGATATAGGGGATGCGTTTCCACCCGATGGCGGAGCTGTATGTGTCGGAGCGGAAGCCCAGCAGCGCCCGGAAGGGGGCCGAGAGCACGGGCAGCGCGATCATCACGGCTACGATCATGGCGGGCACCGACAATTCCACGATCATCACGCGGTTGAGTGTACCGAGCAGCATGACCGAGGCCATGCCGACCGACACCTGAAACAGCGACAGGCGCAGAAGCTGGCCCATCGGCAGGTCATCTGACGCCGCATCGGCAAAAGGCAGCGCCTTGAGCGAGAGATGCTTGAGCGCACTCATGGGCGCAGCTCCATCGCTTCGGAGATGTAGAAGCCGCTGGTGATCCGGTCGACCGGGCGCAGCATACGGCGGACGCCCGCGGATTTGGCAGCGCTCATGAGTTTCGGATGCGCGTGCGGGATCATCACGGGCGAGCGGTCTGAGCGAGGGAAGGCTTTTCCTGCGTACCACATCGCCATCAGCGCAGGTGTACGCGGCGCGACCGTGAAGACGATGGGGCCGCTCACGCGCGGCTCGAGTGCGGCAAGTGCCGCGCCGATGTCGGAGGCCGTGTAGTAAATCAGGCTGTCCATCGCGATGACCGCATCAAACTGGCCCAGTTTCGGGTCCAGCATATCGCCGGTATGGAAGGTCACCTGGCTTTGCAGATCATGGGGCAGGCGCAGTTGGGCGATATCGATCAGTTGGGGCGAGATATCGGCGGCGACCACGGTGGCACCCCGTTTCGCCAATTCGATGGTCGCCACGCCAGGCCCGCAGCCCGCATCAAGGATACGCGCACCGCGCAGGTCATCCGGCAAGCGGCTCAACATCCGGTCGCGCATCCGGTCCCGCCCCGCGCGCACGGTTTCCCGAATGCGGGACACGGGCGCGTCAGAGGTCAGACGCTCCCATGTCTTGGTCGCCGTGCGGTCGAAATAGTCTTCGACACGGGCGCGGGTTTGGTCATATGCGGGCATCAATCAAAGCCAAGCAGTTCAAAGATATCGCGGTCTTCCATGGGGGCGGGGGCCAGCCCCTCGGTCCCGTTCCAGAGGGTTTCGGCCAGGCGGATGTACTCGGCGCGGCAGCGCACGATGTCTTCCTCGTCGTCCATCTCGAACAGGGTCTTTTTCTTCAGGCGGCTGCGCCGAATGGCGTCCACATCGGGCATATGCGCGATGCGGTTGAAGCCGACGGTGTCGCAGTAGCGGTCCACCTCGTTTGTCTCGCGTGAGCGGTTGGCGATGCATCCTGCAAGGCGCACCTTGTAGTTCTTGGACTTCGCCTGAACCGCGGCGATGATGCGATTCATGGCATAGATGCTGTCGAAATCGTTGGCTGTCACGATCAACGCCCGGTCGGCATGTTGCAGCGGGGCGGCAAAGCCCCCACAGACCACGTCGCCCAGCACGTCAAAGATCACGACGTCAGTTTCTTCCAGCAGGTGGTGTTGCTTGAGCAGCTTGACGGTCTGGCCCACGACATAACCGCCGCAGCCCGTGCCAGCAGGGGGCCCACCGGCCTCGACGCATTTCACGCCATTGTAGCCTTCGGTCACAAAGTCCTCAGGCCGTAGCTCTTCAGGGTGGAAGTCGACCTCTTTGAGGATATCGATCACAGTTGGTTGCAGGTGTCCGGTCAGGGTAAAGGTGCTGTCATGCTTGGGGTCGCACCCGATCTGCAGCACACGCTTGCCCAGATTGGAAAAGGCGGCCGACAGGTTGGACGATGTGGTCGACTTGCCGATCCCGCCCTTGCCATAGACGGAAAAGACCTTGGCGCCAGTGATCTGCGCATCGGCGTCCTGGTGCACCTGTACCGATCCTTCGCCGTCTTGCCCGCGCAGGACGGGTGGGTTTCTGTCGAGTGGGCTCATGCGCCCCTCCTTTCGAATGGGGAAAGATCCCCTGCTTCATCTTGCGAAATAAACTTCCGCCGGAGGCTCCCGCGGTATGTGTCCGTGTAACGGGTCATTCGGCTGCGATCCCTTCAAGCTTGTCCTCAAGCGCATCGGCGGCATCCTGGAGCGCGGCGAGCGTTTCGGCGTCGGGCGCCCAGTATTCGCGATCGGACGCTTCCAGCAGGCGGTTGGCCATGCGGGACGACGCGGTTGGGTTCAGATCGGCCATGCGCTGCCGCATCTCTTCGTCCAGCACAAAGGTTTCCGATATGCGCTGGTACACCCAGTCGTCCACTTGTCCGGTGGTGGCGGACCAGCCGACGGTGTTTGTGATATGCGCCTCGATCTGCCGCACACCTTCGGCGCCGTGTTTCAGCAGCCCTTCGAAAAACTTGGGGTTCAGTGCGCGGGACCGGGTTTCGAGCGCCACTTGATCCTTGAGCGTGCGCACGGTCGCGTTGCCGCGGGTCTGGTCGCCGATATAGACCGATGCCTCGGACCCGCGGGCCCGTTTCACCGCGCGGGCGATGCCGCCCAGCGTGTCGAAATAGTGGTCCACCGTGGTGACACCCAGCTCGACGGATTCGAGGTTTTGGTAAGCTACCTCCACATCTGCGAGCGCCTTTTGCAGGAGCGCGGGGTTGGCGGCGGATTTGCCATCGACACCATAGGCAAAGCTTTTGCGGGTCTCATAGGCGTCGGCCAACTCGTCCTCGTCCCCGAAGGCGGAGCTGTCGACCAGTTGGTTCACGTTCGAGCCATAGGCCCCTTCGGCATTCGAGAACACGCGCAGCGCAGCGGTGGCGAGATCCACGCCCTGCGCCTCTGCATAGGCCAGCGCGTGGGCGCGGATATAGTTTTGGTCCAGCGGTTCGTCCGCTTCGGCGCATTTCAGCGCGGCCTCGGCCAGCATACGAGTTTGCAGGGGTAGAAGGTCGCGGAAAATGCCCGACAGCGTCATGATCACGTCGATGCGGGGACGGCCGAGGTCCGTGAGTGTGATCAGGTCGGCCCCGGCAAGACGGCCAAAGCTGTCGAAGCGCGGGGCGCAGCCCATAAGGGCGAGGGCCTGCGCGATGGGGCCGCCGTCGGATTTGATGTTGTCGGATCCCCAGAGCACCAGCGCGATCGAGCGCGGTAGAGTGGGGTGCGTATCGAGCAGCAGTTGCGCTTGTTTCATCCCGTCGCGGCAGGCGAAAGCCGTGGGCATGCGGAACGGATCAAAGGCGTGGATGTTGCGGCCCGTGGGCAGAATGTCGGTCGAGCGGATGAGGTCACCGCCGGGCACCGGTTTGATGTAACGCGCATCAAGCGCAGCCATCAGGGCGCTGAGTTCAGTTTCGTTCTGCAGCAGGGCGTCCACACGTGCGCGGGCATCTTCATCCGCGTGGGACATGAGGTTGAGGTATTCCGTGCGCGCGGCATCGCTGAGCGGCTGACCTACCACGTGCAGACCTTCGGGGATCAGCGCGTCTTCGGTTTCGAGCAGTTTCAGCCAGAGCGCTTCGGCAGGCGTGCTGCCCATGTCCACGGCTTCGGCCTGTTCGGCGATCAACTCTTCCAGCTCAACCCGCGCAGGGTCAGTACCGTCCATCTCGCGCCAGCGGCAGAGGGAGTCTTTCAACTCCGCCAGCCCTTTATAGAGACCGGATTGCGCGAGTGGTGGCGTCAGGTGCGTGATTGTCACGGCGTTGGACCGGCGCTTGGCCAGCGACGCCTCGGACGGGTTGTTGGCCGCATAAAGGTAGATGTTCGGCATCTCGCCAATCAGCCGGTCCGGCCAGTCCTGTGCCCCAAGGCCGGCCTGCTTGCCAGGCATGAATTCGAGCGCGCCGTGCATGCCGAAATGCACCACCGCATCAGCCTGATAGGTGTTGCGGAGCCAGAGATAGAAGGTGGTGAAGGCGTGGGTCGGGGCAAAGCCTTTCTCGAACAGCAACCGCATTGGGTCGCCTTCGTAGCCAAAGGCGGGTTGGACCCCGACAAAGACGTTGCCTAGTTCCTTGCCCAGCACGAACACACCGCGCCCGTCGGATTGGATGCGGCCCGGCGCAGGGCCCCAGACGGCTTCTATGGCGTGAAGCGGCGGCGTGGTGCGAACGATGGTGTCGGCATCCACATGGGCGGCGACATTCGCCTCCTGACCGTACTGCGCGGCGTTGCCTTGCAAGACTTGGGCGCGCAAGGCGTCTACGCTTTTTGGCAGATCGACCGTGTAGCCGCGCGCTTGCATGGCTTTCAACGTGTTGAAAAGGCTTTCGAAAACAGAAAGATACGCAGCTGTTCCCACGGCACCCGCATTGGGTGGGAAACCAAAGAGGACGACAGCAACCTTCTTCTCGGCATTCTTTTTTCGACGCAGGCGACCAAGGCGCAGGGTTTTTTCGGCCAGGCTGTCGATGCGTTCGACGCAAGGCACCATCGCCTTCGGTTCGCCTGCCTGACAGGTATGGGTGCAGCCATTGCACCCTTCGGGGCCAAGCCGCCCGCCAAAGACGGTGGGGCAAGTGGCCCCGTCCAACTCGGGGAGGGCCACGAGCATCGTTGTTTCGATGGGGCCAAGGCCGCCCGTGCTGCCCGCCCACTGGCCGAGCGTCTGGAATTCCAGCGCGTGTGCGGCGAGATAGGGCACGTCGAGGTCTGCCAGCACGTCGATGGCTGCTTGGTTATCATTGTAGGCAGGGCCGCCCACCAGCGAAAAACCGGTCAGGGAGACAAGCGCGTCCACCTGACCTTTGAAATAGATGTCGATGGCAGGGCGGGCATCCAGCCCTCCGGCAAAGGCGGGCAGAACGCGCATGCCTCGGGCCTCCAACGCGCGAATGACGCCGTCGTAATGTGCCGTGTCGCCCGCCAGTACGTAGGAGCGGAGCATGACGATGCCCACGGTCATCTCCGCCCCTTTGGGACCGGGGATATCAGCGGCATCAGTGGTGATGCGCTGCGGCAGATCGGGGTGATAAAGGCCTGTGTCGGGGTAGTCGATGGGCAGCGCCGCTTCGGGCCGTTCGGCCCAGTCGGCAGAGGTCGCGTAGCGGTTCAGCAGGAACTGGATCATGCCCCGTACATTGTCGTCAGAGCCACCGAGCCAGTATTGCATGACAAGGAACCAGGCGCGCAGGTCCTGCGCCTTGCCGGGGATGAATTTGAGGATCTTGGGCAGGCGGCGCAGCATCTGCATCTTCTTGGCGCCGTCCTCGGTCGAGGGTTTGGAGGAGCCGCGCAGGCGCTTCATCAACTTGCCCATGGTCGAGGGCGGGGCCTGCATGTCGAGCGTACCCATGCGGGTCAGCTTGACCACTTCGGCATCGGCAATGACGCCGATCATGGCGTCGCAATTGTTCCGGCGCGCTTTGAGGGCAGGCAGGATGCGGGCCACATGTTCTTCGAGGAACAGAAGGTTCGAGATGATGATGTCGCCATTCATCACCGCTTCTTCCGCCGCTGCGAAGGCGTCCGGGGACTCGCCCCATTCGGCGGCGGCATGGATTTGCAGGTCTAGGCCGGGGTAGTCGACAGCCAGCGCGTCCATTGCACGTCGCGCGGGACCGGCGGCATGGCTATCCAACGTGATGATCACCACGCGGTAGCCGGGCATGCGCCCATTTATGCCAGTGTCATCGCGCAAAATGGGCCTTTGCTTCGTAAAGGGTGTCGACGGAAATCTCGTCTACGCCGCGTTCGGTGGCAAAAATCTCGGTGTTGCGCCGGGCCTTGCCGCGGACAAAGAACGGAATCTTTTTCAACTCCTGCTCGGCATCGGCGAGCCAGACCACGGATCCTTCATTCATCTTGCTGGAAAAACTCCGGGGGGAGTCCGCAGGACGGGGGGCTGGCCCCCCTGACCCGCTCGCCGCAGGTGCGTGGCCGCCATGGTGCGAGGGACCCGCCGCATCGTGGAATTCGAAATCCTCGCGGAACATATGCAGAAGGTGTTCTTCCAGCCCCATGACCAGCGGGTGGACCCATGTGTCAAAGATCACGTTGGCCCCCTCGATCCCCATCTGGGGGGAGTAGCGGGCGGGGAAATCCTGTACATGGACGGGGGCCGAGATAACGGCGCATGGGATGCCGAGCCGTTTGCCGATATGGCGTTCCATCTGTGTGCCGAGGATCATTTCGGGCTGCAGCGCTTCGATCACGCGCTCAACCTCGAGATAGTCGTCAGTGATCGTTGCCTCGATCCCCATGTCCTTGGCCTTGGTGCGGACGGGGCGGGCCATTTCGCGGTTGTAGCAACCCATGCCCACGACCTCGAACCCCATCTCGTCTTGGGCGATGCGCGCGGCGGCCAGCACATGGGTGCCGTCGCCAAAGAGGAAGACACGCTTGCCGGTCAGATACGTGCTGTCGACGGATTTTGAGTACCAGGGCAGGCGCAAGCGGGAGGTGTCGAGATAAGCATCCTTGCCCGTGATCGTCGCGACTTCGTTGACGAAATCACGGGTGGCGCCGACGCCGATGGGCACGGTTTTAGTATAGGGCTGGTCTAGGTCCCGTTCCATCCAGCGGGCGGCGGACTCTGCCGTTTCTGGGTACATCAGAACGTTGAAATGCGCCGCGCCCATGCGGGCGATATCGGCGGGTGAGGAGGTCATCGGGGCTACGACATTCACGCTGATCCCCATGTCCGAGAGAAGTGCAGTCACCTCTTGAATGTCATCACGATGGCGGAAGCCGAGGGCCGTGGGGCCGATCAGGTTGGCGGTGACCTGTTTGGTTCGCTCCATGGGTTTCGCCAGCGTCTTGACGATCTGGAAGAATGTCTCGTCCGCGCCAAAGTTTTCCTTGCGCTGGTAGCTTGGCAGTTCCAGCGGGATCGTGGGGACGGGCAGGCCCATGGTTTCGGCCATGCCGCCGGGATCGTCCTGGATCAGTTCGGCGGTGCAGGAGGCACCCACGATGATCGCCTGCGGCTTGAACCGGTCATAAGCATCTTGTGCGGCCTGTTTGAACAGGTTCGCTGTGTCGGCGCCAAGGTCGCGCGCCTGGAAAGTCGTGTAGGTGACGGGCGGGCGGTGGTCGCGCCGCTCGATCATGGTGAACAGCAGGTCGGCATAGGTGTCGCCTTGGGGCGCATGGAGCACATAATGCAAGTCCGTCATGCCGGTGGCGACGCGCATGGCGCCGACATGGGGCGGGCCTTCATATGTCCAGACGGTGAGCTTCATGGCTGCTGTGCGTGGGGGCCAGCCCCCACACCCCCGTCGTATTTGCCGTCAGAAGAAACTGGGTCGAGTTTGAGAAGGTCGGCGCGGCGGATTGGGCGGGAGAAGAGGCCAGCGAGGTCGCCCGCCTGTTCGTAGAAATGGACCGGAGTGAAGACGAGTTCGATGGCCCATTTGGTGGCGAGACCTTCAGCCTCCAATGGGTTGGCGAGGCCGAGGCCGCATACGGTGAGATCAGGTTTGGCTGCCTTGGCGCGATCCAGTTGCAGGTCGACATCCTGTCCTTCGGAGATGGTTGGCCCTTCGGCCAGAAGGTCGAGGTCGGGGCCGACGATGCCTTTGTGGATAAAGGGCGCGCCGACTTCGATGGCCTCCATCCCGCATTCGCGGGTCAGGAAGCGGGCCAGCGGGATTTCAAGCTGGCTGTCGGGGAAGAAGAAGATGGACATGCCGTTCAGCGCCTCTGCTGCTTGAGCGATAGCCTTGCGGGCGCGGGCGCGGGGGGCGGTGGTGACCTGTTCGAAAAGCTCGGGTGCGACACCGAATTCGGTGGCGATGGCGGCGAGCCATTGGGTTGTACCTTCTTCACCAAAGGGGAAGGGGGCGGGGATGTGGCGGGCGCCGCGGCGTGTGAGTGCGTCGTGCGTGTCGCCGAGGAAGGGTTGGGTGAGGGCATAGACTGTGTTGGGCCCGACGGCGAGGTCGCTGTTTGCGCGCGGGGCTGGCAAGACCTTGATCGGGCCGATGCCCATGGCTTCGAGAAGGCCGATGGCCTGTTCCTCAACCACGTCGGGCAGGGCGCCGACCAGCAGCAGTTGCCGCTCGTCTGTTTTGGGAAGGACGGGCACCATGGAGGCGAGGCAGGCGTCTTCGCCTTGGGTGAAGGTCGTTTCGATACCGGAGCCGGAGAAATTCAGCACCCGCACCGATGGTGCGTGGCGTTGGGTCATGCGTTCCGCCGCCTTGGCGAGGTCCAGCTTGATCACCTCGGAGGGGCAGGAGCCGACGAGGAACAGTTGCTTGATGTCGGGGCGGCGGATGAGCAGTTCGTCCACCACCTTGTCCAACTCGTCCTGCGCATCTGCCAGCCCGGCGAGGTCGGTTTCTTCGAGGATCGCGGTGCCGAAGCGCGGTTCGGCGAAGATCATCACGCCGGCCGCCGATTGCAGCAGATGGGCGCAGGTGCGGCTGCCGATTACCAGAAAGAACGCATCCTGCATCTTGCGGTGCAACCAGATGATTCCCGTCAGGCCGCAAAACACCTCGCGTTGGCCGCGCTGTTTGAGAATCGGTGTCTCGCGACACCCACCGGCGGTGGGGAGTCGGGGAAGCTCGGTCATACTGGGACCTCGCTGTGCGTAGAAGCGGCCTGCAATCGGGCAGCGCGCAGCTTGAGCACGAACTGTGCTGCGTTGATGACGTAGGCGCCATAGGCGGCCAGAGCCAGCCACATCAGCGGGACCGGGGAAAGTGCCCCGGAAAAAAGCGCCCAGATATAGGCGGTGTGCAGGGCGATCACGAGGCAGGAAAACACGTCTTCCCAGAAAAAGGCAGGGGCCAGAAGATATTGACCAAAAACGACTTTTTCCCAGATCGCACCCGTGATCATGATTAGGTAAAGCACGCCTGTCTTGATCACGATGGACCATGTGGCGGCGACGTATCCCTCGCCCGTCGACAAGTAGCGGATGACCAGTGCTAGAGAGACTAGAAACACCACGAATTGCAGGGGTGCGAGGATACCCTGAACCGGTGTCCAGATGGTGGCATCCCGACGCGCACGTTCCTCGGCCGTATAGAGCCCGACCGGCGCTGCATTTGGGGGTGTCCGGATGGACATCGTGTTGCGCCTCTCCCTTTGCGTCACGGGTTCAGCGTATCGGGTGAGAGGGAAAAGTGTCAATTATAACTTACACTATGACTGTCATCCTGGTGCGCCTGCTTGGGTGGGTGATGCCCCTATAATTACGTAAAATCCGCACTTTGTGGCGTTTAAACGCGTAAAGAGACGGAATTGGAGGAGGTGAGGTGCTGCCCTCATGTCAAATTGAGTTGACATTGTGGGTGTTCGGGCAGACACTTTTGATGTTTTCACGGCTCTGACGCGCCAGAACCGTTCAATGCGTTTGCACGGATCGAGGTAATCCATGACGCAGGACGACCCATTTGGCACGACCCGTCGTCCTTACGGGCGCAGCTGCGACCATGAGTCGTTGGCCGGGGAAGTCATTTCCATCCTGAAAGATCGTCAGGCTGTCTGCCCCTCCGGCGCGCGTCAGGTCGCTGTTGATTACCTGGTGCGTGCCGTCATCAAACGTCTCGATTTCGATGCGGCATTGGTGCTGGAGGAATTGAGCACGTACCGTCTGACGCATGATGCGTTGATCGATCTCCATATCCCTAAAGCTGCCGAGCAACTGGGCGCGCTGTGGATGACCTCGGATCTGGATTTTGCCACGGTTACCGTGGGCTCGCTGCGTTTGCAGTCACTCTTGGGTATTGCAGCGCATGGGTTGACGCGGGAGCCTGTGGATCAGAGCAACGTGTTGCATGCGCTTGTCATTGTGCCCGAGGCCGAGCAGCATTTTCTGGGAGCAAGCGTTGTTGCCGCGCAACTGCGCAGGTTGGGCTGTGACGTCAGCTTGGCGATCAATGAAGGGTCTGAGCAGCTTCTTGCACGGGTTGAGTATGACCGGCCCGATATGGCCTTGTTCTCGTGCGCACGCGCGGCGGGTCTTGAAACCATATGCGGAACCGTTAAAAAGATAAGGCAGAAGAGTGACGTGACTCCGGTGCTTGCCATAGGCGGTGCATATTCCGGGGTCACCAAGAGCATAACAGAGCAAACAGGCGTCGATCTTGTGACGAATACGGCAAAAGATGTTGTTGGCTTCACGACGAAGCGCAAAAAGGCATTGGGCCGTATATGACAACTGATGGAAGCAGTTTCTGGACAAGTGGCTCTGTCCCGCTTATCGCGCCGGAATTTCTGAGTAGCATTATTGCCGCAGCTTCGGACATTGCCCTGGTGGTGTCTGCCGAAGGTACAATCCTGTCGGTGTTGCTCAATGATCAGGATGACAGCTTTGGCAATCTAAACCATTGGGAAGGCCGCCCGGTTGTCGAGTTCCTGACCGAGGAAAGCATTGAAAAGTTCCAGCATGCCCACGACGCGTATATGTCAGGGCGTCCGCCGAAAAAGCCGCTTGAGTTGAACCATTCAGACAATGCCGTCTGGCAGTATCCGGTACGCTATACTTTCCACCGCTTCGGGCAGGAGAATGCCGTTTTGCTGCTGGGTCGTGATCTGCGCCCCATTGCCGAGACGCAGCAGCAGCTGGTGCAGGCCCAGATTGCGCTTGAACAGGGATATGAAGCCAGCCGCGAGTTCGACGCGCGTTATCGTGTTGTTATGTCGAATGTTGACGATTCGATTGTGTTCGTGTCGGTGCAGACCGGGCGGATCGAGGATGCGAACGGTTGGGGGGCGGCACTGCTGGGCCTGAAGCCTGATGCGCTGGTTGGTGCTGCCTTTGCCAGCCTGTTTGCGGATCGATCCGGGGCCGAGCTGACAGAAAGCCTGATGAATGCCACCCTGACCGATGATGGCGCACCTGTTTCGGTGCGTACGTCGCGGACTCGGCAGACCGTTGATCTGTATCCGGCCCTGTTCCGTGCGGCCGGACAGCGGGTTCTGATGTGCCGTCTTGTGGGCAGTGAAGCGATCGCGTCGAACACGGACACGGCGTCCAGCCATGCGATTTCGCTGTTCAGGGGCACGACGGATGCCATCGTCTTTATGGATCCGCGCGGTACGACCCTGTCGGTCAACGATGCCTTTCTGGATCTGATCGGGGCCACGCATCTGTCGGATGTGGTGGGCCAATCCTTGGCCGAGTATCTGGCCCGCGGTCAGATTGATCTGGGTGTGCTGCTGGAGAATGCGGCGCGTACCGGTCAGATGCGTGTCTATGCCACGCGCCTTGTGAATGATCTGGGCGCTCGAATTCCGGTCGAGGTATCGGCCACTGCGCTCGAAGACGACCAAAACCCGGCTGTTGCGCTGATCCTCCGCGATGTTAGCCGTCTGGAAGGTGTCCGTAAGGTCGAAGGCAGCGGCAGCACGCATATGCCCGAGCCAGGTCGCAACGTGATGGACTTGATTGGCTCCGCCTCGTTGAAAGAGATTGTGGCCGAGACCACCGATGTGGTCGAGAAGATGTGCATCGAGACGGCCGTGAACCTGACCCGCAACAATCGCGTGGCCGCGGCCGAGATGTTGGGTCTGTCTCGTCAGTCGCTCTATGTGAAGCTGCGCAAGTATGGGTTGCTCAACAAGAACGGCTAGCCTGCTGGCAACCTTGCGCCGACTCAAAGTGTCAGTCATAGTTGACACATGGATGTCAGCCCTTCTTTACCTGCGCGCCGATTTCCCGAGCCTGCGGCGGCCCTGCGCCTGATCAAACCGATCACGTGGTTTCCGCCGATGTGGGCTTATCTGTGCGGCGTGATCTCGTCTGGCGCATCGCCTGTAGGGCAGTGGTATCTGGTTTTGCTGGGTGTGCTTTTGGCTGGTCCCATCGTGTGTGGAATGTCACAGGCTGCAAACGATTGGTGCGACCGCCATGTGGATGCCATCAATGAACCAGACCGCCCGATCCCGTCGGGTCGTATCCCGGGTCGGTGGGGGCTGTGGATTGCGTTGGCCATGTCTGGCCTGTCCTTGTTTGTGGGCTGGCAGCTGGGCCCTTGGGGTTTTGCCGCGACGATCGCGGGCGTGGTGGCCGCGTGGGCCTATTCGGCTGAACCGGTCCGCTTGAAGCGATCTGGCTGGTGGGGTCCGGGCCTTGTCGGTCTGAGTTATGAGACTTTGCCGTGGATCACAGGTGCTGCCGTGCTGAGTGCGGGCGCACCGCGCGGCGAGGTGTTGCTGGTCGCGCTCCTCTATGGACTGGGCGCGCATGGCATCATGACCCTGAATGATTTCAAAGCGCTGGAAGGCGACCGGCAGATGGGGGTCAATTCCCTGCCTGTCACGCTTGGTCCGCGTCGCGCGGCACAGGTGGCCTGTGCCGTGATGGCGGTGCCGCAGGCTGTGGTGATTGCGCTGTTGGGCATGTGGGATCGGCCCGCCCATGCAGCGGGGGTTGTCTTGGTCCTCTTGCTGCAATTCTGGGCCATGACAATCATGTTCCGTGATCCAAAGGCGAAGGCGCCTTGGTACAACGGCACGGGTGTGCTGCTCTATGTCTCCGGCATGATGGTCGCCGCCTTTGCGTTGCGGGGGCTGGCATGATTGCTGGCTGGGGCATGTTGGTGCGTCTGTGTCTGGTGAATGCCGCCATCGGAGGGCTGGCCGCGCTGCCCGTGAACCTGTTCAATCGGCTGATGACGGTCGAGCTGGCCTTGCCCGCTTTGCTGCCCGGTCTGCTGGTCGCTCTGCATTATGGTGTGCAGTTGACCCGGCCTGTTTGGGGCCATCGGTCGGATGTGAAGGGTGGGCGAACGCCTTTTATTCTTGGTGGCATTGCTGTTGTTGCTCTGGGTGTGATTGGCGCGGCGTGGGGCATATTGCTTGCCGAGACTTCGGTGCCTTTGGCACTGGCCGTTTGGCTTCTGTCCTATGCCGCGATTGGACTTGGGATCGGAGCGGCGGGCACATCGTTCCTTGCGCTTCTGGCCTGCGTGACCGGGCCGCGCAAAGGGGCAGGGGCGACGTTGGCGTGGCTATTGCTGATTGCCGGCGCGATCTTTGCCTCTGTCGGGACCGGCATCGCGCTGGAGCCTTACAGCCCGGATCGTCTGGTATGGGTTGTCGCGGCGGTTTGTGCGGTGGCTTTCCTTCTGTCTGTGATCGCAACTATCGGTGTTGAGAGCCATGCCGCATTCGAGCATCAGGCGGATGATACGCCATTGATTGCAGCCCTGCGTCGCACATGGGCTGACCCCGCGGCGCGCCAGTTTACCGGCTTTGTCTTTCTATCAATACTCGCGTTCTATCTGTCCGAACTGATTTTTGAGCCCTTTGCCGGGCACGTCCACGGGCTGAGCCCCGAGGACAGCACCAAGCTGTCCGGGGGCAAGGATGGGGCCGCCCTGGTGGGGATGATTGCGGCTGGGGCTTTGTCGCATCTGCGGATTGGCAGCCTGCGGTTTTGGGCTGTGACGGGCTGTGTGCTGTCGGCGCTTGGCTTGTTGGGTTTGGGCGCCGGTCTGCCGCTGGTGCCGTCGACGGTTGTGCTGGGCTTGGGCAACGGGTTGTTTGTCGTTGGCGCGGTCGGTTCAATGATGCAGTTGGCCGCCGCCCATGCGCGCAACACCGGCACCCGCATGGGTGTCTTTGGTGCGGCGCAGGCCATTGCCGCGGGTCTGGCTGGGTTGGTCGCCACGGGCATGCTGGACCTGACCCGTTTGATCCTGCCCGATGCTGCGGCTTACGGCACGGTTTTCACATTCGAAGCGGCGCTGTTCCTATGTGCCGCTCTGGTCGCCTCTCGCGTGATGCGAGCGGTCGAGACCCATGATGTAACCTTGGTTCCGGGGGAGTAGTATGATGTATGATGTCGTTGTTGTGGGCGGAGGACCGTCCGGGGCCACCGCAGCCGAGGATCTGGTGCGGTCGGGCCATTCCGTTGCCCTGCTGGACCGTGAGGGGCGGATCAAACCCTGTGGTGGTGCCATTCCGCCCCGGCTGATGCAGGATTTCCACATCGGGGAAGAGCAGTTGCTGACCAAGGTCACGACCGCCCGCATGATTTCCCCCACGGGTCGTCGCGTCGATATCCCGATCGAGAACGGCTATGTCGGGATGGTCGATCGGAAGGATTTCGATCCGTTCCTGCGCCAGCGGGCTGTGGAGGCAGGGGCGAAGTACTTCACGGGTACCTTTGTGCGCATCGACCGCCCCGATGGGCACCCGGTGGTGATCTACCGTGACAAGGAAACGCAGGAACACCGCGAACTGCCGTGCAAGCTGGTGATCGGAGCCGATGGCGCCAAGTCCCGCGTGGGGCAGGCCGAGGTCGAAGGTGCGGACAAGGTGCCGCTTGTCTTTGCCTATCACGAGATCATCAAGGCTCCGGAGGCCACCGACACCTATGACCCGATGCGCTGTGACGTGATCTATGACGGGTCAATCTCGCCCGACTTCTATGGCTGGGTGTTTCCGCATGGTGGCACGACAAGCGTTGGGATGGGGTCCGAGCAATCGTCTGTGAACCTCAAGGAAGCGACGGCGGCGCTGCGCGTTGCATCCGGTCTGGACGAGTGCGAGACCTTGCGCAAGGAAGGCGCACCCATACCCCTGAAACCGATGGATCGTTGGGACAACGGCAAGGATGTTGTGCTCGCTGGGGATGCGGCTGGTGTCGTGGCCCCGTCCTCGGGCGAAGGCATCTACTATGCCATGGTTGGGGGCCGAGTGGCCGCGACGGCCTGTGCGGCCATGCTGGCGTCGGGCCGGGTCAAGGACCTGAAACTGGCGCGCAAGCTGTTCATGCGCGAGCACAAGACTGTGTTCCGGGTTCTGGCGTCGATGCAGAATGCCTATTATCGCAGTGACGACCGGCGCGAACGCTTTGTGTCACTTTGTCACGACATAGATGTGCAGCGTCTGACCTTCGAGGCGTATATGAACAAGAAGCTGGTCAAGGCGCGGCCCATGGCGCATCTGAAGATCGGTATCAAGAACATGGCCCACCTGACCGGGCTGGTGAAGGCGAACCACGTATGACGATCATGATCCCGGCCTGGGTCGACGGCGCGTTGACCCCGGTTGAAAAACTGGAGGCGCATCAGCGCGGTCTGAAGCACAAGGCCGTGTCGGTCTTTGTTGTGCGTGGCACCGAGGTGTTGTTGCAGCAACGTGCGATGGGCAAGTATCACACGCCGGGCCTGTGGGCGAACACCTGTTGCACGCATCCCGAATGGGACGAAGCGCCTTCGGTGTGCGCAGCCCGTCGCCTGAACGAAGAGTTGGGCGTGACCGGCGTTCCGTTGGAGCATCGCCACCATCTGGAGTACCGCGCCGATGTGGGCGACGGATTGATTGAGCATGAGGTGGTCGAGGTCTATCTGGGCCACGCCCGGGGTGATCTGCGCGTGGCGCCAAACCCGGATGAAGTCATGGCCTACGAGTGGGTCGACTACCACGATCTGATGGCCACGGTGGCCCGTCATCCCGATCGCTTTACGCCATGGCTGCGTATTTATCTGGCTGACCACGCCGACACGATCTTTGGCGCCGATCTGGTACAGGCCGCCCGCGTGTGAGTGCCGAAATCTATATTTTGTACCTCGCGGCGGTTGCGGTGTTCTTTGCAACGCCACCCGACACGAGCCAACTTCTGATCATTGCAAATGCCATGAAGCATGGGCTGCGCCGCTCAGTCTGGGTGATTGCCGGCGATCTGAGCGCCAACGTGATCCAGATGACGGCTGCCGCTTTTGGTCTTGCTGCGGTGATTGCCACCTCTGCGGCGGCCTTTACTGTCATCAAGTGGTTGGGTGTGGCATATCTGGTCTGGATCGGGCTGCGGATGATGATGTCCCGAGGGGAGAGTGGGCGCGGGCGTGCGGATGGCGCTGCCCATCCGGTTCGGCTGTTTCGCCTTGGATTCATAACCTCGATGACCAACCCGTTTGCCGTTGTTTTCTTTGCGGCCCTGTTCCCGCAATTTATCACGGTCAATGCGCCAATCCTGCCGCAGCTGTTGATCCTTGGGGCCACGTATCTTGTCGTGGACGGTGCCACGCTGCTGTTGTGGGGCTGGGCCGGGGACCGGGTGGCTACCCGTTTTGCACAGCGGTCGATGCCGGCCATCAATCGCGTCTGTGGCGGCCTAATGATCGGCGCAGCCGTTCTGTTGGGTCTCAAGGACATCACGCCGCAACGTTAACGCTAACGATTGATCACTGCCTACTATGGTTTTAAGAGGACTCCGTACCCATCCGGAGGACGCGGGCGTGTCAGACGACAAAATCTATGATCTGTTTGTGATTGGTGGCGGCATCAACGGGGCCGGGATTGCCCGTGATGCATCTGGCCGTGGCCTGAGTGTTGCCCTGGCTGAAGCCGGTGATCTTGGGGGTGCAACGTCGAGTGCATCAACAAAGCTGTTTCATGGTGGGCTGCGTTATCTGGAGTTCTTCGAATTCGGATTGGTGAAATCCGCACTGAAAGAGCGCGAGGTGCTGCTGAAGGCGATGCCGCATATCAGTTGGCCCATGCGCTTTGTCCTGCCTTACGCCCCCGACATGCGGTTCGACAGTGACACCCCGACCTCGCGTCTGTTGCGCGTCGTGATGCCGTGGATCGAGAAAGGGCGGCGGCCTGCATGGCTCGTCCGTTTGGGCCTGTTTCTGTATGACAATCTGGGCGGGCGGGAGATCCTGCCGGGGACCAAGACGCTGGACCTGACCACCGCGCCTGAGGGTAAGGGCCTGAAGTCACGTTTCAAGATGGCCTATGAATATAGTGACTGCTGGGTCGAGGATTCACGGCTGGTCATGCTGAATGCCCGCGATGCCGAAGCGCGCGGCGCGACCATCCTGACCCGCTGCGCCGTCAATGAGGCCACGCGGGATGGTGATACTTGGCGGATCGAGACCGAGAAGGGGACCTATCGCGCGAAGGCCCTGGTCAACGCAGGTGGGCCATGGGTAGCCGACATTTTGGCTGGCGTGATGCGGCAGAATTCACAGCACAACATCCGGCTGGTGCGCGGCTCACACATCGTGACCAAGCGGCTTTATGGCCACGACAAGGCGTATTTCTTCCAAGGCACCGATGGCCGGATCATCTTTGCCATTCCGTATGAGCAGGATTTCACCCTGATTGGCACCACCGATGCCGAACATACGGATGCGGATACCAAACCCGCGATCACCGATGAAGAACGCGATTACCTGTGCGCCTTTGCCACCGAGTATTTCGAGAAGCCGGTGACTCCGGACGATGTGGTCTGGACCTATTCCGGCGTGCGTCCTCTTTATGACGATGGCGCATCCTCGGCCACGGCTGCGACGCGGGACTACGTGCTTGCGCTGGATGACAATGGCCCCCCCGTGCTGAGCGTCTTTGGCGGCAAGATCACCACCTATCGCAAGCTCGCTGAACAGTCGCTGGCCAAGATTGGGCTGGGCGCGCCATGGACCGCCGGTGTCGCGCTGCCCGGTGGGGATTTCAAGGTGGCGGATGTGGGATCGCTGACGTCGAAACTGGCGTCCGACTACTCGTTCCTCGACCAGAAATGGGCCGCGCGTTTGATCCGGGCATACGGGACCGAAGCGTGGGACGTTTTGGGTGATGCCAAGACAGCGGATGATCTTGGGCCCGACTTTGGCGCGACATTGACCGGTGCAGAGCTGACATGGATGATGACCCGCGAATACGCGGTGGCAGGTGATGACGCGCTGTGGCGCCGGACCAAACTTGGATTGCGCCTGAGCGCAGAAGAGCGCGCCGCCGTGGACGATTGGATGAAGGAAAACGCTGCATGACCCATATTCTTGCCATTGATCAGGGCACCACGTCCTCGCGTGCGATTGTGTTTGACGGGGACATGCAGCCTGTTGCCTCGGCTCAGGAAGAATTCACACAGCATTTCCCGAACAGTGGCTGGGTTGAACACGAACCCGCCGATCTGTGGGCCACTGTGCAATCGACTTGCAAGGCGGCTATGGATAAGGCGGGTCTCGGGGCAGCGGACATTGCCGCCATCGGCATCACCAACCAGCGCGAAACGACCGTGATCTGGGACGCTGAAACAGGTGAGCCGCTGCACAATGCCATTGTCTGGCAGGACCGGCGCACGGCGCAGATGTGCGAAGGGTTGCGGGCCGAAGGACATGGAGATCAGGTGACGGCGATCACCGGTTTGCTGCTAGACCCGTACTTCAGTGCAACCAAGGTGAAGTGGATCCTTGATCAGCATGAGGGATCGCGGGATCGGGCCAAGGCGGGCAAACTGCTGTTCGGCACGGTCGACAGCTTCCTGATCTGGCATATGACGGGGCGCACGGCCCATGTCACCGATGCGACCAATGCCGCACGTACGATGCTCTATGATATCCATAAGGGCGCTTGGAGCCCCGAGATGTGCGGCATGCTCGACATTCCGATGGAGATGCTGCCCGAGGTGCGCGATTGCGCGTCTGACTTTGGAGTGACGGATTTGCTGGGCGGTGAGACTCCGATTTATGGCGTGGCCGGTGACCAGCAGGCGGCGACCATTGGGCAGGCTTGTTTCGAGCCAGGCATGCTGAAATCGACCTATGGCACGGGCTGCTTTGCGCTGCTGAACACAGGCGACGCGCCGGTGACATCGAACAACCGTTTGCTGACCACGGTGGCGTATCAGCTGGATGGCAAGCCGACCTATGCGCTGGAAGGGTCGATCTTTATCGCTGGTGCCGTTGTGCAATGGCTGCGTGACGGGTTGGGCATCATTGCCAGTGCGGCCGAAACGCAAGCGATGGCCGAGAAGGGCAGTGGCAATGTCACACTTGTGCCCGCCTTCACTGGCCTGGGTGCGCCGTACTGGAACCCGGATTGCCGTGGGGCCACCTTTGGCCTGACCCGCGATACGGGGCCTGCCGATATGGCGCGCGCTGCGTTGGAAAGCATCGGCTTCCAAACCCGCGATCTTTGGGAAGCGATGCGGGCGGATTGGCCCGATGCGGGCGACGCAGTGCTGCGCGTCGATGGCGGTCTGAGCGCCAATGATTGGGCCATGCAGTTCCTGTCGGACATGCTGGGGGCGCCCGTGGATCGGCCTGCCGGGCTCGAGACAACGGCACTGGGGGCTGCATGGCTGGCTGGCATGCGTGCTGGTCTCTACCCGGATACCGAGGGCTTTGCCGCGACGTGGGCGCGCGAAGCGCGTTTTGATCCGCAAATGTCCGGGGCCGACCGCAACGCGGGCTATGCCAGGTGGCAGCGCGCGATTGCAGCGACACAAGCGGTTTAGGCGCGCGCGCCGACTGTCACTTTGATCTCGCCGATGCCCGTGACCCCACCGGTCATGACGTCGCCCGGTTCCACCGCACCAACACCGGCGGGCGTGCCCGTCATGATCAAGTCGCCGGGAGCCAAAGCAACCGCTTGCGATAGGTAGGCTACGTGATCACGCACTGGCCAGATCAGGTCGGCAATATCAGCGTCCTGCCGCACCTCTCCATTCACAGCAAGCCAGACGCGGCCCCTTTCAATACTTTCCACGCCTGCCAATGGCACAAGCGGAGACATGGGGGCAGAGAAATCAAACGCCTTGGCCCAGTCCCAGGGGCGGCCCGTCTTCTTGGCTTCGGCTTGCAGATCACGGCGCGTCAGGTCGATCCCGACACCTGCGCCCCAGACGTGATCGATGACGGCATCCGGCGCAATATCTGCGCCGCGCGTGCCGATGGCGATGACCAGTTCGATCTCGTGATGCAGGTCCTTTGTCAGGGGCGGATACGGAATGGTGCACGGGCTGTCGATAACTGCGTCTGCGGGCTTGGTGAAGAAGAACGGTAGTTCGCGGTCCGGATCCTTGCCCATCTCGCGGGCATGTGCGGCATAGTTGGAGTTTATTCCGGCTGGGGGCAAAATGACACCATAAAGCCGTATGTCATTGGTGTTTTAAACTGTATTCGACCGTTAGCAGATATAGGCCCATCCAAGCGGAGAGTTGTGCGACAGGAGTTCTGATGTGCAGTCGAGACTCGCCCGTTTTCGGGTGTTAGCAGCGCGGCCGAGGTGCTTTGCATTTCAATAGATGATGATGGTGGCCAGCAGGTTGAGTCGTCCCTTGCAGAAGTGTTGGTCCTCTACAGTAAACGACTTCACATGGGTTTTTCGATTAGCGTCACCAACTGAAACAATCTCGTCATTCGACCAGCCAAGAGCAAGCATGCTCTTGGCTTGTTTCTTGAATCTTGAATCACGCAGCCAGCCCCACAGCAAGTCGGTCGATGAGCACTTTACTTGAAAGCGGGCTCAGAATGAATTAGCCGATACTGAATAACGGGTAGGCATTTGTTTTTGTTAATGAACAGCCGGATTTTGTTGAGCGGAAAGTGCAGGGTTTGATAGTGTTGGGGCAGAAGCCCTGCACTTTCGAGCTGTGTTATGAAGCCCAGAAAGCCGCCCCCGGACCAAAACGACCTCCTGCGCGCACGATTGGTTGAGATGGTCGACATGCGGCATGAGTTGGTGAAGCTGGAAGCCTTGATCGACTGGGGTGTTTTCGATCGTGAATGGCTGGAGTTTTTTCCCTCGCACACGGGCCGACCTGCGACCCCGCCCCGTTTGGTTGCGGGGCTGCTGTATCTTCAACATGCCTATGCACTCTCGGACGAGGCGGTGGTGGCGCGGTGGGCCGAGAACCCGTACTGGCAGCATTTCTGCGGCGAGACGTTCTTTCAGCACCGTCTGCCGATTGACGCGTCGTCGATGACGCGCGAGGCCGGGATCGGCCTGCGCCAGAATTACAACCGCCTCGCACCCCGTTTGGCTGGCCAAGTCGGGCGCTACGCCCATGCCCGCCAGTTTAGGCGGATGCGCAAGGCGCTGCGTCGGCTCAAGGGCTACACCGGCCGCGTGCTGCGCGACATCGAGCGGCAACTGGGCAAGGTTCCGGAGGGCGCGGTGAAGACCCGCCTGGTGGAGATGATCGCGCTGGTGAGCCAGCTGCTGGCGCAGAAACCGAAAGACAAGGGCAAGCTCTACGGCCTGCACGAGCCGGCGGTGGACTGCATCTCCAAGGGCAAGGCGCACAAGCGATACGAATTCGGAACCAAGGTCAGCGTGGCCACGACCAACCGGGGCGGCTTCGTGGTCGGGATGCGGGCGTTGCCCGGCAATCCCCATGACGGTCACACGTTGCACGAGGCGTTGGAGCAGGTCGAGATCCTGACGGATCACAGACCGGAACTTGCCTTCGTGGACCGGGGATACTGCGGCCACGGCGTAAAGCATGTAAGGGTCTTCATGACCAGCGCCCGGCGCGACGTCACCCGAACCATCGCGAAACTTCTGCGCCGCCGAAGCGCCATCGAAGCGATGATCGGGCACATGAAGAACGACGGTCGTCTGACGCGATGCCCGCTCAAGGGAACCGAAGGCGACGCAATCTTCGCCGTGCTCTGCGGTTGCGGTCACAACATCCGTATGATCCTCAGGCACCTGAGAGGCACTTTGCGCCGGGCTATCTCGTTGATCCATCAGGCGTGCATCATCGTTGATGCGGAAATGGCATACGGCCGAAGAGATCAGGTCAAAAAAATTGCCGCCTGAAGGCGATGTTCAGGATCGACGAATTAAGCGCGCTCATAATGCTGCACTTACGCATAAAATATGCTTATTTGAAAACAGAGTAGTCGGCTCTCATAACATACTGGGGCTCAAAATGCGAATATCAGGAAACAGCAGCACTTCACCACAAAACAATGAACCCACGCAGCGGAGCTCGACTAGCGTGGGTCGTCAATCGGCTGCTTCTTTGCCGACTCCAAGAAGCAGTAACGCGCAGACTGCTGAGTTGTTCGCAGAAGCAAACCAGCAAATCCGAAGTCGAACAAGATCGGCCGAGCAAGGAAGTCTGGCTCCGTCAGAGGCTACTGCGTCTACCGAACAACTTTCAAGAGAGACATTCGGAGACCGTCAGGGAGTAGTGTCTCCACCCGATACGCTTGTTACGTCGTCACGGTATGACCTCTATGATCAAAACCGCAACTTTAATAACGATCGCTTTCTCATTGAGATGGCAAACGAGAAAAAGTTTAGCGTCGTTATCAACATCTCTCGCATTGATTCGATGTCGATGTCTCGTCTTCGTGCAGTGCTTGCGCAAAATATGTACCATGAAGA